>CAYZTB010000001.1:0-145471 GCA_964481195.1 uncultured Bacteroidia bacterium
CCCTTACCCTCCCTATTGGGGAGGGAATAGATACTAATCTATCAATAAATATTTTATCAATAATAATTCGGCTACGCAGCACTACTCCATCGTAATTTGAAAGTTTGGCTTCTATCTCAGCTTTGGAAGAAAAAAAATCTTCCTCGCAAACATGTCCTTGCCTTTCTAATTCCTGTTTTAAAAAAAGATGTGCAGAGTCGAGAAATAATATTTTCATATTAAAGCAATACTCCAGTTAGCATAATAGTTGCAATGGTAAAATAAATTAGAAGCCCTGTTATATCTACCATCGTTGCTACAAAGGGCGCAGAGGAAACAGCAGGGTCTAGCCCTGATCGCTTTAAAATAAACGGAAAAACAGTACCCATTAAGTTCCCCCACAATACCACTCCCATCAAAGAAAACCCAACGGTGTAAGCAACAGGCAACCAATGTGGCCCATATACATCTACGAAGGAGCTCCAAACAGCAACACGTAAAAATCCAAACGTCCCTAATATTAATCCAAGTATCAATCCAACTTTTATTTCTTTTCTAAATATCTCCCACCAGTCGCGAACGGTGACTTCACCCAGTGCCAGCGATCGTATAATAAGTGTACTCGCTTGAGAACCCGTATTTCCACCGCTTGAAATAATTAGCGGAACAAACAAAGCAAGCACTACTGCTTTTGCAATTTGATCTTCAAAAAAACTCATGGCAGTTGCCGTAAAGCTTTCTCCTACAAAAAGTATCATCAACCAGCCCGAACGTTTTTTTATGATTTCAAAAACAGAACTGCTCATGTACGAATCATCCAGCACACCTACTGCCGCCATCTTTTGTACGTCTTCCGTTTCCTCAGCACGTATTACATCTACTACGTCATCGATGGTGATTCTTCCAACCAGCCTACCCAAACCATCTACTACTGATACGAAAACCAAATTGTATTTTTCCATAACCTTAGCAACTTCTTCGGCATCCATGTTTGTTTTTACAGAAAACACTTCCGGGTCATAAACTTCGGTAATGGGAGTTTTAAGAGATACGGTCAATATTCTTTTGAGTGGAATTAAACCAACCAGCCGGTCGCCTTCATCCACCACATAAATAGCAAATACATCTTCGATACGATCAGCATGTTTACGCAGTTCACGTACGCAGTCAATCATGTTACGGTCGGAACGAACACGCACCAACTCTTTTTGCATGATTCCACCAGCCGTATTCTCATCGTATTTTAAAAGATCTACGATATCGCTGGCTTGGGCAGCATCATCTTTTTCAATTTCTCGCAGTACTTCATCCTGAATTTTAGCAGGTAGTTCAGAAATCATATCAGCCGCCTCATCAGATGGCAGGTGGTCTATCTGATCAGCAATTTGCTCCGAAGTTAAGAGCGCAAGAAAGTCCTCGCGCTTATCTTCTTCCATTTCAATAAGCGCATCAGCAGCAATTTTTTCGTCTAAAAAGTAATAGAGCCTCTTTCCTTCTTCAAGATTTATTTCATTTAGAATTTCGGCAATATCTGCTGCATGCAATTTTTTTAATTGCTTGTCCAGCCACTTTATATCGTTGGAGCGAATAGCAACTGAAACCTGATCAATAAATTCTTCTGTTACTTCAAAATTCATAAGCCAAACATCTCAAAATATGAGTAATAAATACGCTTCGCTAAAATACAAAATGTATTCCCGTTATATACTAGGAAAAACAAGAATAAGACTAGAATTTAAAGGGTAAGCGAATACTCTAAACCTATAATGTATTGGGCCTGCGGGGATTTTACATTATACTCATGCTGTATGAGATAATATATTCCAAATGTGCTATAATCATTTTTCTTGTAATCCACTCCTGCTACCCAACGGGTACGGTGCCAAGTATGATCGCTTTCAATATTTTGCACGTCACGTATTTGATACCTAAATTCTACAGAAGCATACGGAGTGTAAGGCTTATCAAGATCATATTTTGCTGTTAGCTTATTTCTCCAATACCATTCTGGAATTCTTCCATTAACACTGGAATACATATCCTGCTCTTCGGCTTGTAATCTGAATCTGTATGCAAAATCTACTTTTTTATACTTCTTTTTTGCTGACACATCCAACATTAATCGATGACGTAAGCTAAAATAATTCTCATCTTGATATTTATTTATGAAGCGATAAACAAATGCAGCTTTTAAATTCTTCAACACTCTATATTCTAGGCCAGCGTTGGTATATAAAAGATTAAGACGAGAAAAGTTTTCTTTGAAACGCAGCTCTTCGGTAAACTGTGCAGATAAACGTTTATTTATTTTAACTTCCAAATTAAATGTATTCCAGGAGCCTGCATCGGGGTAGACCTGTGCAATACACGTAGTAAATGAAATTAGCGAATAAGAAAAAAATATAAAGCCGACAACCTTTTTCATTTAAAAAATATCAAATAGAAATTTTACTGCGTGTGTCGTAATAATAAACACGTATCGTTGCCATGTCACGTAAAAAATCAACCTTCGTGATGCTGAAACGGTGAATGTTTAATCCAGTTCTTGTCCTCAGATCTTCCAGTAATTTTTCATGATTCTCAGGTTTTATCATCTCAATATTTTCATAGGCAACTGATTTACCTAGCTCCCTCTTCATTAACAGATTTGTTTCCAATAATAATGTAACTACTAAAATGATTGCATTAATAAGTGATAATTCATCCCAGCCTCCTTTAGAAACTGCAGTAATTAAACCAATAGCAATTACTAAAAACAGATAAGTTAAGTCTTTGATGGATATATCTTCTGAACGATAACGCATAATGCTAAATACAGCAAACAATCCAAAGGCGGCACCCATGGACATTTCAACTTTGTTCATCATGTATGTAATCAAGAAAATAACGGTATTAAAAATAAAAAAAGTGAAAAAGAATTCTTTAGTTCTATAATTAGGATAATAAATAAAACGAATTAAAATAAATACCGTTACCAAGTCAATTAACATTCTGATAAAAAATTTAGCAGAAAGTTTATCAAAAAGCGACCAAGTAGTAGTAATTAGATCTTGAATGTCTTGTAATAATATCATAGGGTTATGTTTAATTAAAAATTATTTTTAGATTTGCTCAAATGGCATTTTAGCCATTTTATGTATAAATCTCACTCTGGGTTTAAAATTATTTTTTTTAAGGTCATTAAATAAATTGTAAACTCCAAAGCAATACTTGCTGATTCCTGATTCTCGTATGGCATTTAAACGCACCATTCTGATAAATTCCGAAACAGAGGATGCTTTTCCACGTTTCGCCTCCGCTATAACCATATCCGGAAATTTAGCTTCCATTTTTTTACCATCTGGAAAAGCCTTTACAAAATGCAAATCCGTATCAATGGTAAGCCGCTCCTGCATAAACTTATTTACAAAGGTCATGCGGGAATAGTTCACCCACATTTTAGGTTCAAAAGATTCAGAAACAAAGGGAGTTATTTCTTTTAAAAAAGCATCTGCTTTCCCCTCTATTACATTAAGCACTTCTTTCATCTTCACTCTATTCTTGATAGTGCGCTGTTTGCTGTTTTTAAATTTTATTTCAAAAAAAGTAAGCCCTCCCGAGTCCACGTATTTTCTAAATCGCAGCTTCCAACGGTTTAATCTTCCAAGCTGGTGACGTTTAAAAAGTTGAAAATCTTTAGTATCATAATACAAAGATTCATAACGGTGACTTCGAATAGAATCTATTTCCAATAGTCGATAGGAAGACTGCATTCCTTTTAATATATCTGGTAATTGAGAAGCAGGAAAAACATATTTAGAATCAATGCGCTCCATTAGCTTCACGCCTTCCATCTCCTCCAACGAAATAGGTTCAAAGTCAGCTACTACTTTTTGAAGTGCATCTTTCATTAATACTGATAGGTATATTTACGGGTGTTCAACAAGGTGTTTGCACCATTATATTCTTTCTTTTCTCCCCTAAGTCCTTTTGAATCGTAGGTGTATACTGTTTTTTTAGTAAGTTTTCCCGCAGTATCAAAAATCACCTCCAATACTTTATATCCTTTGGTATTGTAGGAATATTGGGTCTTACTTATCTGCTTACCTTGCGCACTGTATTCTAGTTCTTCGGTTTTATTATTATCAATATCGTACTTACTTACCAGTTTATAATTTTTTTCAGCTTTGGGTTGTGCATCGGCTGCATCAAAAAAAGTCACTTCCAGCTTATTTCCTTTTGAGTCGTAAACATATGCCTCTTTGTGCTTTAAAGTGCCGTCTTTTTTAAATTCTTCGTTCAGCAAAATATTTGCATCCTTGTCGTACGAAGTATAGGAATCCTTACGAGTTACTTCTTTACCATTTTCAAATTCAGTTACATTTTCAGTGACTGATTTGATTTTATTGGCTTTTATGTCTTTTTTTTCCTTTTTACTTTGACCAAAAGTTGAAATAGAATACAAAAAGCAAAATATATAAAACAGATACTTCATACAATTAATTCTTATTGGTTTTAATTTTAAAATCAGGGAGTTCAATAATTCCTTTTCGATCTGTTATTTCAACAGTTTGCACTACGGCAGAGTCTAATTTATTTTGTGCTATTTTAGAATAAACATACACTTTATATTTCCCTTTTCTTAAATAGATAAACTCAAATGCTCCATTTACGTCCGTATCTTGGTTGTCACCAACAAAATTTTCATCACCATACACAATATAAACCTTCTGACCTCCTAAATAGCCGGAATCTTGGGCTACCGTCATGGCAGAATTATAATTTACAGTATACACCTTCCCTTTAATATTGGCTCTTCCACCTTCTCCTGCTCCTTTTTTACACGAAACAAGAAGCATAACTGTAAATAAAAATAAAGCTACTGAAATAATATATTTATTCATAATGTATTTTTTAGTCTATCAAAATTATTTTCCCTTTGGAAATCTGTTTCCCACCTAATGTAATATCGTAAAAATATATTCCGCTTACTAAGTTTCCTCTAGAGATATGGATTTTATTTTTTAAAGTTTCATAAGGTACACTTACCTGCTCCCCAAAGATACCATATACTACTAGGTTTACTCGCCCTACACTTTCATTCATTCCATTTATTTCAATTACAGCATCTGAACTGAATGGCGAAGGAAAGCATTTACTTGGCAACAATACAATTGTTTCATGAATACCGCTAACTGCAGATCCATTGGCATACAAATGATGTGCATAAATATCATAATCTGTATTGTTTCGCTTATCGCTAAAGGCATAAATACATCCTCCAGATCCGTCAGTAATATTCTTAGGCTCTATCTGATCATTGGAAGCATTTCCTACAAACTCTCCACCGGCAGTCCATTGCACTATTCCGGCTCCGTTTACTCGCTGACTTTTTATATCCGAGGTACCGGCACTAGAATCTTGCCAAACAATAATTCCTCCGCCAGCACCGTCACCAACAATATTGGGGTTAAGTTGAGATCCGGCTGTAACACAGATAGGAATTCCATTTGTTGCCCATTGAATCACTCCACTTGGATCAATCTTTTGAGCATATATATCATAATTACCATTTCTAATATCTTTCCAAGTGACTATTGCCCCGTTAACTCCTCCTTGCGAAGTCATATCGACAGCACTTTGAGAGCCCGTAGCTTTACATACTCCCACTCCATTGGCAGTCCATTGTACTGCACCAGCAGCATTTACTCGTTGCGCATATACATCATAATCAACCCCATTACGTTTATCTTGCCAAGCTACAAAAGCTCCCCCTGCTCCATCGGGTTCAATTTTGGGATTTGATTGAGTGCTTACTGCATTACAAATAACAACTCCATTAGCAGACCACTGCACAAGGCCAGCCCCATTTATATGTTGCATGTAAATATCATAATCCAATCCATTACGTTTATCTTGCCAAACAAAAATAGCACCACCGGCTCCATCAATTTCTACGCGAGGATTAATTTGAGATTCTATAGCAGAGCAAATAGGAACTCCGGCTGTAGCCCAAAGTAAATTGCCAGAAGCATCAACTCGTTGAGCATAAACATCCCAGGCTCCACTGGAAAAATCTTGCCAAATAAATATTCCACCACCCGCACCATCAGAAATAACTTTTGCATCTTGCTGTTCATTAATTTTCGTAATAACAGAAATCCCATTAACTGCCCATTTAACTGCACCCATTGAATCAATTTTTTGTGCATAAATATCCCTGATTCCGTTTCTCCAATCGTTCCAAGCTACAATGACTGATCCATTACCAAGATCTGCCATACTAGGGGATGCTTGATCTCCTGCATCAGTACATACAGAAACTCCATTTGCTGCCCACATAGGCAGTCCTGACTTATTTAGACGTTGAATAAATATATCTCCCAACACACCACTTGCATCATTTCTAAAATCTACCCAGGACATAATAGCCCCTCCCTTGCTGTCGCTTTCCAGTCGTACTTCTCGCTGGTTGTAGGGCCGTACGCAAACGGGGGTATTGATTGTTGAATTTGAATTCCACTGAGAGAAAGCCATAGAGACTCCAATAAATTGCAGCACTGCTAAAGGGTATATTCTATTCATAATTTTGATTTATTAAAAGTAACAATTTCTTTACATTGAAAAATAAAAAGAAAGCCTGATATCCTATTTTAATTAGAACATCAGGCTAGGCTTTATTCGTATAATATTTCTCGCTTAAAAAATTAATCTTCAACTTCACAGTCGCAACCTTTATCATCGTTATCCTGATGATTTCCCTGTTGATCCTGATCAACTTCTTCCTTCTGAAAATTTCCGTTATTATCAAAAAAATCAAGCGCATCCTTTCCGTTTAGCTCAAAAGCTGCTACAACAGATTTACCGTCCTTATCAAACCATTTCTCTACTACAACTCCTGCATGCCTTGTTTGAAAAGCTGCCACTACAGTAGCAGGTACAGCATCCTCACTTAGCGTTGGGCATGGTTTATCTTTTTTAAGAAAATCAAAGTTTAACTTTTCGCAGGAAGAAAAGAAAATGACAATGGCAGAGAAATAAATTAATTTTTTCATGTTATTTAAATTAGTGGTTTATTAGTAGGATAAAAATTAATGGGTAATGGTTGGGTGCTTGGTAAATATTAAAAATGATATATTGCTCCTAAGGCTAATCCCCAGGCGTGAAGCCTGCTTTGAAATGGAGAATTTTTGTTTATTGATGAGAAAGACCCGGAATAAGATGGTTCAGTAAGCACTCCCAAATGTTTTGAAACCTTAATGCTTACCCCTAATCCAAAATTGTAACCGATGTGCATTTTTCTAACTCCTTCAATAGTCTTAAATGACTCCGACCTACTGCCATCTTCAAATTCTTCATCGTCTAGATGAACCTGTGTCGCACTCTTAATTAGATAGTTCACCGTTGCACCAGCAAAAGAATAAATTTCCAGTCGCTTTGATAACATAACATACTTAAGCTCAAAAGGAATTACAATAAAACCTAACTTTTGATTAGAATTGCTTAAAACTATTAATGAATCGCCTATAGGTGTTGATGCATCAGCTGCTATGTGTACCGTACCCAAGCTTGTAACTAACGAATAGACAGGTTCACCACCTAGTCCGGGTTGTGCATACAAGGTCTTGGGCAGCAAACTAAGCGTTGAAGTTTTGAAAAACAGTCCGGTTTGGAGTGACCATTTATCTGTTATTTCATAACCTACTTGAGCTCCTGCCTGATAGCCAATATTATCTTCTCCGTCATCGCCAAGATCATCTTCACTAAAGTCAACATTTTGTTTGTTATCACTTCGAAGCACCCCAGAAAGTAAAGGGCTGAATTTACCTGAAACATACCAACGCGATGTAACTCTTACTTGCTGATCACCATCCAATGGCTTCTCTGCCACTTCCTCTTGAACTATCTCGAAAGGCATTTCATTAACTATAGATTCTGATGTTGTAGCGCTGTCATTATCTACTCCTATCAAAGGCTGAACTTCTGCAGTTTCTTCTTGCTTCTCTGAGTACACTCGAGAATAAGGTTGAATTGCTTCGGCTAGAACTTCTGACTCATTTATAGATTCATTTTCTACTATCTCTTCTTTAGATCTATTCTTGTTTACTGAAACTTTGTTGGGCAAGTTAAGATGCTCCTGCAAATCTGCCATTTTCGGTTGTGGATGGTTTAGAATAATCTTACTTACCAATCCACCCATTTGCTTTTGATCTGTATCTACAGTTGGCAGTTGAACTTCTGGGGTGAGACCAGCCTCAGGCATCGAAAGCACCTTAGGCTCTGCTGGGTAGTTAATTGCCATATCCTGCTTGGGGGCAGGTTCTGATAACATTCCTGTGTATAGAATAAATGATGTGGTTGCGACTGCTAACACAAAAGTCGCCCCTGCTATCACTTGCCATTTTACTAACCTTTTCCTGATACGAGCATTTTCCTGATTCGTAATGAATGATTCCGACCGAGACCAAAAGGAATCTGAAGGCTCCACTTCAAAATGATCAAGTCCATCTCTAAATACCTGATCTATTCCAGACTCACCAATATTTATCCTTTTTTTATCCATTGACAACCAACGATTGTTTAGTAACAGGTTGAATTCTTTTTTTCAATAGTTTGCGCGCATCCGATAAGTTTGATTTAGATGTTCCCTCTGAAATGCCCAACATTTCGGCTATTTCCTTGTGTTTCAATCCTTCAAACACATACAGATTAAAGATAGTACGGTATGCTGGAGGAAGCTCTTGAATCATTCTTAATAAATCCTTGGACGCTATGTTTCCAAAAACATCTTCCGTACTGATAGCATAATCATTGATTCCAGAAAGATCCTTCATCGGATATAGGTATACAGATTTCCTCAAATGTTCCAATGATTTATTGACCATAATTTTTCTAATCCATCCTTCAAAAGATCCAGAACCATTGTATTGATCAAGTTTTTGAAATACGAGCATAAAACCTTCCTGTAGTACGTCTTCTGCTTCAGTTTTATTTTTCATATACCTCATACAAACCAATAACATTTTACCAGCTAAACGCCTATACAACATTCGTTGCGCCATCGCATTACCTGCGAGCGAGCCTTTTATTTCTTCTTGAAGCGTTTCCAATGCCTTTAGTATATTAATTAGATGACCTTTTGTGCTCTATGGTTGGGTAAAGAGAATAATAAACTGTAAAGATGCTACTCAATCCTGTATCAATATTGGAGTGTTTTTAAAATCAGAAAAAAAACGAGCCTCCTTACACTTTGCCTTCAAACTTCGATGTATCAATATTAAACAGCTCGGCTGCATTACGCCAAAGAATAAGATCCTTTTTTTCTTGAGGCAGATCTAGTTGATCCATAAATTTTAAATAGGATTTCATACTAGATATTGGCCAGTCGGTTCCGTATAACAAATATTTAGGATCTCCTGCATAAGTAATCATCTCCTCAATTTCTTTTTTCATGTACCGTTCAAATTTATCGGAAAAATCTCCTAACACAAGTCCCGAAAATCTGCAAAAACATTTTTATTTTTATAAACCACCTCCATGCAATCTTTAATCCACGGATTTCCAACATGACAGATTACTATTTTCAATTTGGGGAAATCAACCGCAACATCATCCAAATTGATTGGATGAGAATATTTTATTCTTCCAGTTGGAGAGTATGTATCTCCAGAACGAAACATGACTGGAACATTAAAATCTACCGCCATATCGTAAACCACTTTTAAGCGGTTATCTTGTGGAAAAAATGGCTCATATCCCGGGTATAATTTTAGTCCTTTGATAAGCCCCTCCTCTAGGTACTTACTAATCTCTCTCAAATCTTTGTAATCATAATTCAAATAACTTATGCCAGCTACTACGCCTAAATTGTCTCTTCCTTGAATTGCTTCTACCACTTGCATGGTGCTTGGTCTATTTTCATTTACCTTATACGAGGTAAGCACTAAGGAATAATCAACCTTAATTTCCTTCATGGTGTCCGTAAGTAAATTAAGGCAGTCATATAAAGAGACTACTTTGTCTTCATGATAGTTATTTATATGGGTATGAATATCAATTATCATAAAACTGTTTTATTTTTTTAAGAATAAGTGAGTGTTTACTATTTACCTACTGTAAAAATTATAATACATGCTTCTCTGCATGATACGAAGAACGAACTAGCGGGCCACTTTCCACAAATAGAAATCCCATTTCAAGGCCCAACTTTTTGTATTTAGCAAATCGATCGGGATGAACAAATTCAGCTACCGGTAAATGTTTTTTGGTTGGCTGCAAGTATTGCCCCAACGTTAATACATCAACCTGAGCTGCTCTTAACTCCTGCATGGTTTCAATAATTTCTTCGTCCGCCTCTCCCAACCCTAGCATGATGCCGGATTTTGTGCGTAAGCCAAATGACTTAGCGCGCTTAAGGACTTCTAAACTTCTATCAAACTTTGCCTGTACTCTAACTTGTTTTGTTAATCTTCGAACCGTTTCAAGGTTGTGTGAAAGTATATCCGGCTTCTCGTTAAACACGCGATCCATATTTTCCGAAAATCCCTGAAAATCTGGAATCAATGTTTCAAATTTTGTTTGAGGAGAAATATTTCTGACTGCCCGAATTGTTTCAACCCAAATAGCAGAACCACCATCTTTCAGATCATCTCTATCAACCGATGTGATTACACAATGCTTCACATTCATCAACTTCACAGAGTTTGCTACTCGATCTGGCTCATTCATATCAACGGCAGAAGGCCTTCCCGTAGCAACTGCACAAAATCCACATGAACGAGTACAAACGTTTCCGAGGATCATAAATGTAGCAGTACCTGCTCCCCAACATTCGCCCATATTAGGGCAGTTGCCACTTTCACAGATGGTATGAAGCTTATGTGTATCTACTAACTTACGAACGTGTAAGTAGTTCTCTCCTATAGGAAGTTTTACACGAAGCCAATCGGGTTTTTTAGGGCGGGGTTCTAGGAAGGTTTCAGACACTGTTCCAATTATTCTATTAAAATCTTTTCTGCATGGCAATATTTTCTTCCTACTTCACAAACCTCCACCTGCAATAATCCTTTGCCGAAGGTCGAAACATCAATCTCTATTTTCTTTTGAAATTTATGTTCAAACACTTGTTGTCCGAGCAGGTTGATGATCCGTACAATAAAATTATTGTTTGTTCCTGGCCACCCGGAAGCCATGTCTATCTCTACTGTAATATTGTTCTGAGCAGGATTAGGATAAACCTTAAACTTTAAATTATTTTTTAATTCATTAACTCCATAGGGTAGCGTAAGGGTAATAGGTGTACCAGGACAACTATCTCCATAGCACGCTATATAATTAACAGTTGTGGTGTCTATTTTGTCAATGTTACCACCTACATATAAATTACCCTTATATACTTCAAGAGTTACTATCGTTGCCTGTGGACCATATACGACCTGCCAGTTAGTCCCATTCCATTTGTATAGAACACTATCTCGGGGGGTGTAATCTACTGAAGCTGCAAAAAGTTGATTGTCAAAGTATTTTAATGCGGTTACATTCCCTGCAGAAGGAATTTTTCCTACCGCTGACCATTGACTGCCATCCCATCGAGCAACTTTAATAGCAGTTGTAGTTCCTGCTGTATCAAAGTTGCCTCCCACATACAGATAACCATTAGCTGTATCAACAGTCATCGACCATATCGATCCATTGACACCTCTACCCAAAGAATCCCATTGGGTTCCATCCCATCTTGCAACATTATTACATGGAATACTACCAGCAACACCAAAAGATCCTCCAACATAAAGATCGCCATTGTATTCTATCATAGTTCTTGCTTCAGTAAAACCACCAAAATCCAAACCACCAAGCATATTATCCCATGTTGATCCATTGTAACAAACAATATGTTTACATGAAATACCAGCAACAGAAGAAAATGCCGTATATCCACCAATGTATAAATCTCCCTTATATTTTAGTGAAAGTATTTTACGATCTGGTGGAAATGAAGTAACAGCCAAGAATGTTGAACCTCCATTCCATTTGGCTAAATACTGAGTATTTGGCACGTCTACATTGGGCCATGAGTTACCTGACCAGGCAGCTTTAAACGCTCCTCCTACATAAAATTCCCCATTATAATACTCAATAGATTGTGGAACTCCTCCTGAACCTAACCCTCTTCCAAGTGAATCCCAATTTATTCCATCAAAACTTGCAACTCCGTTACCAAAAGGCAAATCAATTCCTATAGGGCTACCTCCAAATCCGCCACATATATAAAGTTTATTATTAATTGTTTTTAAAAAATCGACCTGTCCACCACCTACACCTACAGGAAGCATATAAGCTGCAATTGCAGGATTAGGAAGAGAATACCACTGCTGAGCATCACTAATTTTAGCGAATAAAAATATGATTGTTAATATTAAAACAAAAACCCTATTCATAAATTCATTTGATTATTATCATCTTTTTACTTCCTAATATCTCACCTCTTGATTCTAGTTTGTAAATATATACACCATTCTCAAATTCGTTAGCTGAAATTAATAACGCGTTATCCGTATGATTCACCTCTAATCGTTTAATCTGCTTCCCTGTTATGTCATATATATTTATGTATCCATTTAATACACCCTTAGGTAAAATATATGGAATAGATGTGGTATGTGTAAATGGGTTTGGAATGTTCTCCCCAAGGAATTGCGTGCTTTGCTCCATACGAGAGAATTGAACTATTTCATTTTGCTTTCTAATAATTTGCTCAGAAAACGGACAGGTCTCTCCAAATACTAGGTTAAGTATCGCACAAGCGTTGCTTGCAGCAAGATTGCGAGGTATAAGTCCTGAAATATTTCTCACTACAGCCTCTTGATTGACATCCATTTCATGTATTGATTTTCCCTGTAAAGCAAGGTTAAGAAGAACATCTTGTAAATCAATATATGATTGTTGATCCAAATTTGAAGAGGACATACTTGCTATTTTCTGTTGCGCAGCAACTAAATCATTGCTCGCAATATAAGTTGCAAGCAATGTTTGATCTGCTGAAACTGAATTTTCTTGTTCAAGAAAAAGAGCTGCCTGATCTAAACTATCATTGTCAACTAAAAATGCAATTTGTTCATTAACAATTATACTTCTTTGATTATTTGCTGAAGCAATATCTCGAGCAATTGCAGTAAGCGTACGGAAATCAACACTTGTTTGCGCTTTGCGTATTTGTGATGCAATGCCTATAGGCAGAGTTTGTAATTTAGCATTTAACAAAGACGATATCTCTTCAGAAACTGGAGAATTTGGGATTAGTACTTCCTTAAAATGCCCTGGAGGGGTGCTATTTAGATTAATGAATGCGGTCAGTACCTCATCACTAAGAAAAGAATTTTCCAAAAGTATCTTCTTCAGCTTTCCATTAGGGGTATTGCCATTGATTGCGGCAAGAAGTTGAGCGGTTTGATTTTTATCAAGATTGACGAAAGTTGAAATAAACTCTTGTTGAAAATCACTAACGACCTGATTAATGTCTGCAATGCGACCACTGTTGGTAAAGCAAGATAAAGGAGGATTGTTCCCTAAGCATGGATCTATCGGACAACAATCTGCAAAAATAGGGCAGCTAATGGAATTATTATCAATGGATGGGGTTAAAATTCCGCTAGGATCAATCGGCCTGAACTCATCAGGGGAACTATGGCCATAGTATAACAAGCTGCCAGGATTACCTTGTATTTGTCGTTCTGCTTGGGCAGTCAAGTCGAATCTATTTCCAGCAGGTTTCGTACGATTATTTAAAGAGAACTTTCCTTGTTGACCCAACGAAACTCCTATAGCCCAGTTTGTAGCACCATTACTGAAATTATAATCATTTAAATCTGTATTATCTGTAGTATTGCACCGAACAAGAACTGGACTTTCATCAAGCAATACATTCAGCGCCCGTTTACATCGGGTAAAATTATTTCCTTTTCCTCCCTGTATATTGCCAATCAAACTTGCCGGAGAAGTATTAGGGAAAGTTCCAGTATATAGAGTAATTGCATTAAGATTTCGATAAAAATCATTATCTAATATTGAATAGGCTGAAGAATTATACATGTATATTCCAAAACTATTGTTTTGCTGCGCAGGAGGGAAAAATTGATTACCAAATATATTATTTTGAATCTTATCGCCTTTCCCACCTTCAATCCAAATGGTTCTAGGACTAGAGGAATAAAGTAAAGGGCCTGGATTATTAAAAGTATTCCCGTCTATAAGATTCCCAAATAAAATATTTGAAGAGCTATAATAATGAGCAACTAATGCAAAGGATTCTAGATTACTAAATAAGTTACCTACACTAGTGGTTCCTATTATTAAAGATCTTGAATTATATTCTTGAATTCCTATGTCTGCTGTTTGGAATGCGTTATCTTGAAATGTAACATTTCTTACTCCTAATAGGTAAGCTAATCGAGGAGCAATTCCAGTCAGATTCACTGCTTTTGCAAAATGAGGATTTGCCGAATTTGGATATGTATATGAATTATTCGATTTATACCCTGGATCAAGCAAAATGCCTCCCGTTAAAACACTGTTTTTTATTTTACTAGAATTACTTTTATCATAATACACAAACTGAATAGCGGTACCATTATTACTAAATGTTGCACCATCTGCATCAATAATTCCTCCACCTGCGTTCAAATCCCAAAATGGGCATTTGATTAGCGGAGTGGAAATACAACCGCTTAGTTTCCCTAACAATACTCCAATATGAGCATTTTCAATTGCAGAGCCGGCAAGCAGCGTAATTTTTCCTTGACCAGCTGCCTTGGAACTGCCGTTAGTACTTATGCCTAACACTTCTATCCCCTGCCACATAACAGGGCACGCTGAGAATGAATTGGATATAGAAGTTAGTTTCCCTCCAAGAATTAGCTCACCACCAGGTATACCCGGCAAAGGTGGTACAGCCTGTTCTACAACAATTTTTCCAAAAGGACCAAATTCAAGAGTAAAGCTAGCTGGAATAATTAATGTTGCATTTGCGCGCACAGTAATAGTTTTGTTTATTCTCTTATATTGAGTGTCCCAAAACAATGTTGTTCCAAATGGTATGTCTGAAGGAGCTGCAACATCGTCATAAGTAATTAGTGACCCAAAAGCGCAGCAATCAGAAGCAATATTTACTGCCTGCGTTGTAGTATTTACCCCAGCGGTAAAAGAAACTATATAAGAGCCTGGAGAAGAATAAATATGAGTTGGGTGTTGTAAAGTAGATGTGTTCCCGTCACCAAAATCCCAAAACCAAGATGTAGCACTACAAAGTTGATCGTTGAATTGGACTGGAATTGATATACATGGATTTGCTGGAGAATAAATGAAACTATTCAGAGGAAAAACAGGGTCTATAAGATCCCACGTTATAGAATATTCTTGAGGGCCATCAGGGACATTTGTTCCTTTTACTCTAATTGTCCAAATTCCACAAATAGGATTATTTAGAACCACCTGTTCTACATTATCTTTGGTATTCACAGCCTCTACAGCAACATTAGCTGGGTTCAGTGGGTCAAGAGTCAAGGGTAAATGTGTATTACCAAGCGGGTCTATTAATTCAATATCTAAATTATTAATAAGAGGACTGCCTGCAAGATTAAATACTTCTTTATCAGAGTACACAAGCATAATTTTTACTTGTGTATATGTAGTAGGTAGGTTAATTGTTTGATTATTAACTCCTAAATTAGCTATAGTATTTGTCAAATAATTCCCTTGATCAATTATTTCAATCGCTCGTAATACATCAATTTTTCCATACCCTGTTTTAAAGTCTGGTCCTATATTCTCTAAATCTATAGCGGTGTTGAGTAAAATTGATTTCAGCAGGGCTGGCTTTGGTGTAATTCCAAGTGGAGGACTTTGAAATCTCTCTATTAACAAGGCAACGGCTCCTGAAACTGCAGGAGCTGACATCGAAGTGCCATCTAATTTAAGATAATATAGAGGAAGAGACTGGACAGGATAATAAGTAGATAGTACATCTTTACCCACAGCGACTACATCTGGCTTTAAACGACCATCAGTAGTAGGCCCCCATGAACTAAAAGATGTCATTTGGTCAAGCTTGTCAATTGCTCCAACAGCGATAATATTTTTAGCTGTAGCTGGTGAAGTCATCGACTTGTAACCACCATTGTTTGCTGTCAACCCACAACAATTATCTTCTCCAGACCCTCTATAGTTTCCTGCAGAAAAAATGATTGACAAATCATTTGCAGAAACAAGTTTATCAACGTTTCTTGCCCAAGGATCGTATGCCCCAAAATAATTACAATCACAATCACATGGGAAGGCATCCCTACATGCGTTATAATTCCATGCATTTTGTGAAATAACAATGTTTTGATTATTTACACCGCTTAACATTTCATCTGTTGGCCAAGGAGCGTTTTGACATCCGCCTTGACTAGGATCATATGTACCGATGCTCCAAGAGAAAATATTAGCTTCAGGAGCCATACCACACCATTGATAAGGAAAACCAGGAGGTGTATGCAAAACACTATTTATTCCGCTTCCAGCCATTGTTCCTGCTACGTGCGTTGCGTGTGTAGAAAGTGGGCTACAATTTATAGGTTCCATCATAGTTAAACGACCTGCAAAATCATTACTTGATACATCAACTGCTCCATCATCCCAGATTCCTATATTTACATTTAATCCTGAAAGATTATATGGGTTGGGAATTGTAGAAAAGGGGGCTTTTAATACCTGATCCGCATTAATACTACTTCTAGAATCATTATTGCCTAGTGCAACAGGGTGGTCTAATAAATCGACTGATTCCACCCAAGGAAGCTGAGAAATAGTATTGATTAACATAGGGTCAACATATAGTGTAATCATTCTAAAATAAGGAGCTGGGAATACAATATGGCCTCCAATTGAAGTTAAAATATCTCTTGCAGATTCATTTGTAATACTTGGAAAATGACTGACTACAATTTGTTTCTCGTTAGAAATATCAAAATTTTGTAAACACAAATCGAATTGAGTGCTGTTTGTTCCATTAGTTCTAATAAAATAGTTCTGACCAATTATAAATCCGACTTTATCTAAAACCAATGTGCCGCTGTTATCAAAAACACTGTCTATAACGACTAAACCATTACAAGCACCACCAAAAACAACAACTGAATTAAGACTACCTGAAATAACAGTTTGTGAAATACGTACAGTATTCTCTTCTGACACAAACTTAAACCACATCTCACTTCCTGTCATTGTAATATTATTAAGGCAACTATCTCCCTGCCCCAAATCAATTGCAGATTCACACGATGAGCCCGGAATTACATTACAATCCTTGCTGTTGCTTAACGAGTTTACTCCTTCAGTAATATCAATATACCTATTATGAGAAACGTTTGTAAAATACTGTACTGTACCTGATGTTGGCCAAACTACTTTTATAGAATCGATAATGGCAGCATCGCCCAAACCAAAATGTTCATTTGCTACGTTGTTGTTATGCTGATAGGCTGAGGGGTTGCCGTTCATCTCACGGAACTGCCATTTTGGTGTTCCGCCAATGGTGGCTTTTACATATACTCTTGCGCCTACGGCAGCAGCGTTTGTCTGGGCGCCTTTGCAACGTATGTTTACCCAATTGTTTGAATTCCCATTGTTTGTATAAAACAAACTTTCTGTTGGGCCACTGTTCGTGGCAACAAATAAATCTAAATCCCCATCATTATCAAAGTCAACCATGCTTGCTCCATAGCTTTCTACCAAAACATCGTTGGTAACTATTTCTGAGGTATTGAGTGTAAAAGTTCCATCGCCATTGTTGAGGTAAAGTATATTTTGTAAGAACGCACTTTGAAATAAATCTAAGTCGCCATCATTATCAATATCTCCCCAGGCATGTCCATCGTTGTTGCTACGGCTTAAAGTTAATCCAGCTGCGATAGAGGCGTCTGTAAAATTACCTGAACCATCATTATTAAACAATTTAAAATTCGCTGGGAAAGAATTTGGAACATATAAATCTAAGTCGTTGTCGTTATCATAATCAACCCAAGTTCCACCGTAGCCGCCTCCGGGGGTGGTTTGAATAACACTTGTAGTTTGTTCTGTAAATGTGCCGTTGCCTGCGTTCTTATAGAGCTTATGCGAATTAACGGGAGGATTGGGTATGACTGAAACAAAAATATCCATGAGTCCGTCATTGTCATAGTCTCCCCAGGTGCTGATGGTTCCTCTTGTTCCGGAATTTGTTACATCGCCTCCTTGTATGTTCGTATAGTTTCCATTACCATCATTTCTGAAAAAGGTGGTTTGTGGGGGAGAGAACAAGGTGGTAATCATTATATCTAAATCTCCATCATTATCCACATCTCCAAAGGATGGCCTTGCATTATTTGCGAAGGCGGCATCAATTATTGGCGAGGACGTTACTTTGGTAAACGTGCCGGAGCCGTTGTTGTAGTAGATGGCATGATTGGGTATGTAGAGATCAATATCTCCATCGCTATCTAAATCTGCCCATCCGCTTCCGTTGTCTTGCTCTATTCCTCCTCCTAAGCCGGATGTTATTCTTGTAAACCCTGTTCCGCAATCATTGCGGAATATATAATGGTATCCGTTGGGGTTATTTCCCGAAGGCTGATTCGCATAAACGATAACGTCTAAATCTCCATCATTATCGTAATCTACCCATGAGCTGCCCGTTACTTCTGCAGCCGTGACTATGTCCAGCGTGGTGTTCTTGGTGAATATCTGTGCAACCATATTGCTGCTGCAAAAAAATACAACAAGGGAAAGTGTTATGATTTTTTTCATGGTATGGATTTAAAGATATTTGTGAGCCATTGGTACAGTTCCGAATAAATAAGAACAACGATAATAAACTAAAACCATTTTTTACCAAACATGATATTCAAATACACGTTTACAAAAACTTGGTTGTTGGTTGATGAAGCCATGATAGGAACGGTTTTATAAAATGCATCAATGATAATTCCTGTTTCCAGCAGTTTTATTTCATCATCTAAATTTGAATGCTCAAAGCTAATTCCCAACTTACAAAATACACCTGGGTAAAAACGCATTTGATCCACTCCTCTAAAATATCCAGCACGACCAATAATGTAATTAGGCGTATGAAATGGATTTGTTGGGTCATACTTCTCAATGGTAATATTTCCAAATGGAGGGTTTACAGGATCTTGATGCCAAATATTTAAGAATACAGGCTTGGCGAATGCCATAGAAGGGCCAGCAATAGTAAGCAAACGCAACTCTACACCCCTCCTGTCACTTTTACCTGTTATAATTTTATGAAATCCATATCCTCCGCGTAAAAATGTTACTACGTTTAGTTTACCATAAAAATACCCTCTTGTTCCAATATCAGGTACTTGCAACTTTATCTCTTTAGGGTGCCGCATACCAACTATTTCTGCCTCAAAAATTCGTTTTCTATAGCCTGTTACATGCTTGCACCTGCGATAGTTAAGGCCCCAACCGGAGGAATGAAGCACAGCACCAAATTCTTGCTCATTGCGATATAGCAATAGCGCATCACCATTCTCGGCAGCAGTAGGAGCCGTTCCATTAGCATTTTCTTGTGCTGAAAGATCAGCAACAAGAAGGATAAAAAATAATATGAAAAAAGTATTTTTCATTAAAAAAAATAGAATAAATTTTATCCAAAAGGATAATAACAAATGTACAAAAGCTGTTGGATTAATAATACTTTTGCTCTCTCAAATAATTACGCATGAATACATCAGAAATTTTATATCAAGGCGATCTTAGAACTAAAGCCGTTCATTTAAGATCTGGAAAAGAAATTATAACAGATGCTCCTGTTGATAACAATGGAAAAGGTGAAGCATTTTCTCCAACCGATTTAATGGCAACCTCATTAGGTAGCTGCATGCTTACTGTTATGGGTATTGTTGCAAAACGGAATAACATTGAAATGGATGGCACAAAAGTTGAAATTCTGAAAGTGATGGCCGAAAATCCTCGAAGAATATCTGAAATACATGTACATATGTACTTTCCAAAAAACAGCTATTCCGACAAGGAAAAGCAATTATTAGAAAATACTGCCCTTGCTTGTCCGGTTGCTAAAAGCATACATCCCGATGTAATGCAAAAAACCCGCTTCCATTTTTCCGAAGGGATTCCCTTCGGAGCTGAAAGCGAGTAAATGCTAAATTTCTTTTAATTAAGCTTGCTTTTCGGTAGTTGCTTTGGCATCAACTTTCCCGTAAGCAGGACAAAGCTCATGACTCTTGCAAGACGATAAAACAGTAGCGAATAGGGCAACAGTTGCGATAATTGCTAAGAATTTCTTCATACTTTGTCGTGTTTTATTACGGTTTAGATTTTAGTTTATTAGCTATTGACAATATATATGCCAAACTTTAAACTAAAGCAAAAGTACGGCTTTCTTTTAATTTAGCAAATATATTTATTCTCATTCTTATTAACAAGAACCTGCTCTTGTTAGTTTTGCATGTTATACGTTCAGTTATGGAAAAGGTTACCATTATTCCAAAAATAAATTCCTCTTGGGAAGAAATTCTTAATAATGAATTTCAAAGTGCTTATTTTAAGGAACTTAAGAGTTTTTTAGTAAAAGAAAGAAAAGAAAATATTATTTACCCACCTGCATCAAAAATATTTGCAGCGTTTAATTACACAACTTTTCAAAACATTAAAGTTGTTATTATTGGCCAAGACCCATATCATGGTGAAAATCAGTCTAATGGACTATGTTTTTCGGTAAGCAATGAAGTTCCAATTCCACCTTCCTTACAAAATATCTTTAAAGAAATAAATTTAGACTTAGGCATTCCTATGCCAAAAACAGGCAACCTGGAGTCTTGGGCAAAACAAGGCGTTTTACTTTTGAACGCTATTCTCACTGTTCGAGCAAATCAGCCTGGGTCACACCAAAAACACGGTTGGGAGCAATTTACAGACGCAGCTATAAAAGCGTTATCAGAAAAAAGAAGTGGCTTGGTATTTCTATTATGGGGCAAGTTTGCTCAAGCCAAAGCTGAATTAATTGACACTAAACAACATTATGTTTTAAAAGCACCACATCCATCACCATTTTCCGTTCATACAGGATTTTATGGCTGCAAACATTTTTCAAAAGCAAATGCTTTATTAAAAAAACAAGGTCTTATTGAAATAGATTGGAAAAAAAATTAAATGAATCTGCACTTAAACGAATAAATTTTATGTAGTCATTTCTAGAGCTGCATCAATATACCAATAAAAATCGTTAGGATGTCCCTTTATTTGTTCGTTTGATCGTTTTTTCCCTAAGCGAACAATAATCATTTTCAATTCAGGAATAACAATTATGTACTGCCCTAAAATACCTCTGGCATAAAAAATTTGGTAGCTTTTATTTTCTTGTCCTGCTGGTTTATAGGCAGGATATGTCCACCAAGAATAACCATATCGCTGGTTGGCTACCTTTAAATCTTTATCGAATAACTTCGCAGGCTTAATAGATTCCAAAACATATTTTTCCGATATAACTTGGTTCCCATTCCACCTACCGCTATCTAAAAATAATTTCCCAATTCGTGCAAAATCTTTGGCATTGGAATTAAAACAGCAATACGCTTTTTCATCTCCATCTTTTCTATCCAAACTCCAAAAAGCATTTTGCTCCGCTTCTATAGGTTGCCACAATTTTTGAGCTGCATAATCACTCACGCTCGTTCCTACTGCTTTGCTTAAAGCAAAACAAAGCAACATGGTGTTTCCGCTCAAATATTCAAACGTTTTTCCAGGTTCCTCAGTTGCATGGTATTTAAAAACCAACTTTCGCAAATCAGTTCCATAATATGCTTCGGCAGGAAAGCCAAAAGGGTTTTTATAATCCTCCGTAAAATTTATTCCAGAACTCATTGTTATGAGGTGACGAAAAGTAACATTGGCATTTTTTCCATCCTTATAAGAAGGAATAAAATCTGCAATAGGTTGATCTAAAGACTTTATTTTCCCTTCGTCAATAGCAATGCCCACTAATACACTAATAAAAGTTTTTGCCATCGAGAAAGAACTTGTATGCGATGTGTCACTGTAGCCATCCCAATACTCTTCATGCCGGATAGAATCATCTTTAATAACTACGTAAGCAATGGTATTTATACTTTCTAGTTTAGAAATATATTCCGATGGAATTTTGCTTTTATTGTAATTGCTTCCTAAAGGCCAGCCGGAAGACTTACCTGCTTTGATAACACGATTTTCAAAAATCGGGTAATCGTCAATACTAACAGAACTACGTCCTTTAAAGTAAGTATTTGCAACTCCTTTATACAAATATGTTTTGCCAGAAATAAGAATAAAAACATTAATCAGCACTAAGAACAACAACAGTGCTTTAAAAATATTTTTTAGAATTTTAATTAATAAATTCATTCCTGTGCAGATTACATAGCTAATTTACAACAAATAAAATTAAAGTGCCTCGCACTCAAACACTTCGGTAAAATATTTTTGAATCTTTTGTTTTACTTCTTCTAAATTCAAATCTCTACCCAGTTCTTTATTTAGGGATGTGACCGCTTTATCTTGAATACCGCAAGGAATAATATTATTAAAATAGCTCAGATCGCTATTTACATTAAAAGCAAAACCATGCATGGTTACCCAGCGGGAAGTGCGTACTCCTAACGCACAAATTTTTCTTGCTTTAATTGGATTTTCCCAATCAAGCCACACTCCCGTAAGGCCATCAATTCTTCCGGAATCAATTCCATAATCTTTCAGAGTTAAAATAATAGACTCTTCAAGAAGTCTTAGGTATTTATGAATATCCGTAAAAAAGTTTTCTAAATCTAAAATTGGATACCCAACAATTTGTCCGGGACCATGGTAAGTTATGTCTCCTCCCCTATTAATTTTATAGTATGTTGCTTGCTTTGACTCAAGCTCAGCATTGTTGAGCAAAAGGTGCTTTTCGTCCCCACTTTTACCTAATGTATAAACATGAGGATGCTCACAAAATAAAAAATGGTTGGTTGTAGGCGCTTGACTTTCGGCAGGCAGATTTCTGTTTTGGGTTTTGATGGAAATAATCTCTTGAAAAAGTTTTTCTTGATAATCCCAACATTCTTTGTAATCGATGTTGCCAAGGTCAGAAAACTTTACCAGCTGCTTCCCCTTAACTGATAACATGAAATTTAAATCTTGGAAAGTTTTCCTTTCAACATATCTATCACCTTTACTTCGATGGGATCCACGCCACGCTTTTCGGCAAGAAAAATTGAGATCCAATCGCCTAGATGAATAAAATAGATAGCCTTTTCCAACTGAGACTTGCCCTTTGACCAGATCTCGATAATGTTTGGCGTGTATTTACTAATTACTTCTTTATTAATTTCTATTCTTGAATTGTTTCTAGCATATTCATCTTTATCTCTAAAGATAATAACGGATATCCGTTCACTGCCACTGGCCCATCCTACTAATTCATTGTGGTTCATCTCTGGAATTACATGATGGCCACAAAGCATTTTAGCATTCTCATTTATTTGCTGACGAAAACGAATGGCGACCCCTTCAAAATAAGTGGTAGCATATATCATGGGTGTTTTCCCAAATATCTTATCAGTTACTTCTTGCGCTTCGGCAATTATTTTCGTCCTTTCTTTTTCCAACAAAAGAATAGAGGCTTGCAGCTGTAATTTAAATTTTCTACTGATAATTTTATGGAATGATAACACATAAAAAAGTTGTGTTAGCGAATACCCTAAACATGCTCTTGGGGATTTTCCTGCTGGCAATACGATTAAATCGAGTTTTTTCTTTTTTGCAATTTCAGCGACTTTACCTCCAGAAGTTATACAAACTATTTTTGCTTTTCGTTTCAAAGCTAAATGAAGACAATTTAATGTCTCTTCCGTATTGCCACTAAATGAAGAAATAATAACTAACGAGTTTTCATTAACAAATTTCGGAATGAAATAGCCTTTGCTCACAGTAATAGGAATTGCAGCTTCCAATGCTACAATTTCACTAACAATACTTCCGCCAATACCCGATCCGCCCAAGCCACTTATAAGCACATTGGCAATCTTTCTTTTAGATGTAGTCAGTTTTGACTTTTCACCAATCTGAATTGCTTCTCGAAGTTGGTTAGGAAAATTTTCGATTAATGATTTCATATAAATGGTTATCTCTGTGTAAATTTATAAATAATGAAATAATAGAATTGCAAAAGCTAAAGATACATAACATCCTTCACTGCACGAATAGTTCTAGCAGCGTTTGGCAATGATACCTCTATCAATGTTGAAGCGTATGAAAGAGGAACATCGGCAGAGTTTACACGTACTACAGGAGCATCCAAATAATCAAATGCATGTTTTTGTACATAGTATGCAATCTCTGAAGAAATGGCAGCCAAAGGCCAAGCTTCTTCAACAACCACTAGCCTATTTGTCTTTTTTACTGATTCAATTACAGTAGCATAATCAATAGGGCGGATAGTTCGGAGATCAATAACTTCTGCAGAAATATTATCCTTTGCAAGCTCATCGGCTGCTTTATAAACTTCTTTAATAATTTTTCCAAAGCTCACAATAGTAACATCGGTACCTACTCGCTTAATATCAGCAACACCAATTGGAATAATATACTCACCCTCAGGAACTTCTCCTTTATCGCCATACATCTGCTCACTTTCCATAAAAATAACGGGATCATTATCGCGAATAGAAGCTTTTAGCAATCCTTTAGCATCGGCCGGATTAGAAGGAACTACCACTTTCAATCCAGGACAATTTGCGTACCATGAATCAAATGCGTTTGAATGTTGAGAAGCTAATTGTCCGGCAGAGCCTGTAGGGCCACGGAAAACCATAGGCATTGGAAACTGCCCGCCACTCATGTTTAACATTTTTGCAGCACTATTTATTATTTGATCGATGGCGACTAAAGAAAAATTAAAAGTCATAAATTCTACGATGGGACGTAAACCATTCATTGCAGCTCCAACTGCAATACCTGTAAATCCTAATTCTGCAATAGGCGTATCAATTACACGCTTCTCACCAAATTCAGCAAGCATGCCTTGGCTAACTTTGTAAGCACCATTATACTCTGCAACTTCTTCGCCCATTAGAAATATGCTTTCATCTCTGCGCATTTCCTCATTCATGGCTTCTCTAAGCGCTTCTCGGAATTGAAGGGTTTTCATAATCTATTAATAGGGGGCAAATGTAGAGAATTATTGATATTGAGAAAAAGAAAGACACAATCAATATTTTATTTATTTACTCAAAATAATACGCTGAGTTGTTTTCTTTACATTTAATTCAAAAGTTATAAAATAAACACCATCCTGTAAATCACGTAGGTCATACTCAGCATTATACTCTGCAGCATATAATTTAGTGGGTGGCAGCAGCGTTTTAATCAGCTTTCCATTTAAATCAAAAATCTGAAGCCTTGCTAGTCCCGGCTCAGGAACAATGTATTTAATATTTACAACACCACTTGTTGGATTTGGGAAGCTTTTTACACTAAATCCAAAATTAGATTCAGCATCATTGGTTGGATTTTTTTCAGTTACCACATTGGTAGATTCTGGTACCGCAAACTCATTTTCTGATATAACTTCTGGAATTTTATTATCTATTTCCAGCACAGCTGTTTCGCAAATCTGCTCAGGATTTGCAGTAAATTCTACAAGCGTAGCGCCAATCAGGACAGGACTTATAGAAGGTTCACCCAAAACTTCTTCAATGTTTATAGCTTTAACACCACCCATAATTTGAAGCTTGGTTTCTGGCTCTATAGCTACATCGCCTATCACTTCATCAATTTCAACGCTAGATTTTATAGTATCTACAGAGGGAGTTGGAATTGATACTTCTCCTTTTACGGGAATCCTACAGGTGTAGGCTATTTTACCAACCTTTTGTGCCGAAGATTTTATTGAATTAAATAGATAACTACCAAAAACTAAAAATAATGCAATAGCGAATTTTTTGATCTTTTGGAAATTTAATGAATAGCTGCTTAATTCAGGAAAAGTATTTTGAGGGCTTTCAAGTTGATCTTCATTAAACCTGCCGCACACTTTATTGCCCGCCAAAATTTGTTCAACTAAAATAGACTGAATTTCATCGTCAGATTTTTTAGTGAAATCGTGAACCGACTTACTGCATACTTTACAAAAGGCTCCTTTTTCGTCCGGAGTAAATTTACTCCAATCTTCATGACATGGTTTTGGAATACTTACTTTAAAATTTGTTTGGTTTTTCATAGTAATTAGTGTTTGTTTACTTGTAAGATGAAGCACATGTAGTTTTTCCATAAACAAAACATAAAAACAAAAGTACTAGGTATATTTTTCTGATTTAAGTCATTGTATTTGCATCCTTTACATTGCCATTTTATTTTATCTTTGTCATCCTTGTAAAAACCTATTATTTATGAAATTTTTAGTCTGCATTACTCAAGTTCCTGATACAACTACCAAAATAAACTTCACACCAGATAAAAAGGCCTTGAATGCGGCAGGTGTGCAATTTATCATCAATCCATACGATGAAATTGCGCTTACACGAGCATTAGAAATTAAAGAAGCAGCTGGCGGAACTGTAACTGTAATAAACGTAGGCCTTCCTGCTACTGAAGCAAATATTCGCAAAGCACTTGCCATTGGAGCCGATGATGCCATCCGCATTAATGCGGACCCGACTGATGCCTATTTTGTTGCGTCTCAAATTGCAGAAGTAGCAAAGAAAAATAGCTACGATGTAATACTAACCGGGAAAGAAGCTATTGATTTTAATGGAGGTCAGGTTCCTACCATGTTGGCTGAGTTCTTAAATATTTCTTCCGTTTCTGTAGCAACCAAATTAGATATTAATGGCACTGTTGCTACGTTAGAAAGAGAAATTGATGGCGGAAAAGAAGTTGTTGAAACCAGCTTACCTTTTGTGGCGGGGGCGCAAAAAGGAATGGCAGAGCCGCGCATTCCAAATATGCGAGGGATTATGACTGCACGCACTAAACCATTAACTGTTTTGGAGCCAACTACTACAGAAACACTTAGTAGCTCAACAACTTTTGAACTTCCTGCAGCTAAAGGGGAATGTAAAATGATTGACCCAAATAATGTTGCAGAACTTGTAAACCTACTTCATACCGAAGCAAAAGTCATTTAATGCCAATTAAAGTTTAAAAAACTATTAACAAAAAAATTATGAGCGTATTAGTATTTGCAGAAAACTGGGATGGTAAATTCAAAAAATCTACTTATGAAGCCTTATCGTATGGAGCTGAGATTGCAAAGCAAACAGGAGGCAGTGTTACTGCGGTAGTAATTGGAAATGTAAGCGATGAAGGTCTTACATCGTTGGGGAAATATGGAGCACAAAAAGTACTGTCTGTAAAAAATGACAAGCTAAATACTTTAAAACCTTCCGCATATGCATCAGCAATTGCACAAGTAGCACAAAAAGAAAATGCAAAAGTGGTAGTGATCTCTTATACGTATTCCGGCAAATCTGTTGCTGGCAGAGTAGCTGTAAAATTAAAAGCCGGGTTAGTTGCGGGCGCTACTGCAATTCCTTCTTCCACCTCTCCTTTTACAATTCGTAAAAAATGTTTTTCTGGAAAAGGTCTTACCGATGTAGTTGTAAGTTCAGATATTAAAATCATAGGACTTACTCCCAACTCTTATAAAATAGAAACGAAAGAGGAAAGTGCTGCCGTAGAAAATTTTACTCCAACGATTGCTGATACTGATTTTTCTGTCACTTCAAAAGAAGTAAAAAAGACTTCAGGAAAAATACCTCTTACGGAAGCTGAAATTGTTGTTTCTGCTGGAAGAGGATTGAAAGGTCCAGAAAACTGGGGAATGATTGAAGAGTTAGCAGAACTTTTAGGAGCTGCTACGGCTTGCTCAAAACCAGTAGCCGATGTAGGTTGGAGACCACATCACGAACACGTTGGTCAAACAGGTATTACGATTGGCCCTAATTTATATTTTGCTATTGGAATTTCTGGTGCTATACAGCATTTAGCTGGCGTTAGCTCTTCAAAAGTTATTGTTGTAATAAATAATGACAAAGAGGCGCCTTTCTTTAAAGCTGCAACGTATGGAATTTGTGCCGATGCATTTGAAGTAGTACCTAAATTAATTGAAGAAGTTAAAAAATTCAAATCGGCACATTAATTTTTTTATCTTAGTATATCGCATTTAACGTATGAAAAAGGTCAAATTAGATATCATTGGATTATCCTACAGCCAAACACAGGCAGGTGCTTATGCACTTGTTTTGGGGGAGGTAAAAGGAAAAAGAAGAGTGCCGATCATTATTGGTGGTTTTGAAGCTCAGGCTATTGCAATCCAACTTGAAAAAATGACACCTAGCCGTCCGCTCACTCACGATCTTTTCAAAAACTTTGCTGATACATTTAACATCAAGCTAAAAGAAGTAATCATATACAACTTAGTAGAAGGAATTTTTTACGCAAAGCTTATATCCGAAGATAACGACAAAGAAGTTGAAATTGATGCACGAACTTCAGATGCCATCGCGCTGGCGGTTCGATTCGACTGCCCTATATACACGTACGAATTTATTTTGTCTGCTGCCGGCATTATTTTAGATGACCAACCCAAAGAAGGGGATATATCTTCCGTTGAAGAGCCAGTTGAAAAAAAGGCACCTGCGAAAGAAGAAAAAGACATTACTAAAAAATCTACCGAAGAACTAAAAGAACTACTTAAGGGAGCTATTGATGGTGAAAATTACGAACGCGCCTCGCGCATTCGTGATGAACTAAACAAGCGTAAAAAATCCTAGTAGATTACATGCCCAAAATAAACAAAGCAAAATCTTCCGCTAGCATCATCACTGCAGCAAAAGAAGTTTTTAAAATTGAAGGCGAAGCAATTCGAAATCTTTCATCTTTAATTACGGTAGATTTCGCAAATGCTACACGAGCAATCCTGAAAACCAAAGGACGGGTTATTGTAATTGGCATGGGAAAATCCGGAAATATTGGAAAGAAAATTTCTGCTACCTTAGCCAGCACGGGGACTCCAAGCTTATTTGTACACCCTGCCGAAGCCAAGCACGGAGATTTAGGTATGATTACGCGCCAAGATATAGCACTGGCAATCTCATATTCTGGCGAAACCGAAGAAACAATTCAATTACTGCCTTACCTAAAAATTAAAAAGATCAAGCTCATTTCCATGACTGGAAATCCAGTTTCAACTTTAGCTAAACATTCTGATCATCACATTAGCGTACACGTAAAAAAAGAAGCATGCCCGCTGCAATTAGCTCCAACCTCTTCTACCACTGCAACATTAGTAATGGGAGATGCACTGGCAGTTACCTTAATGAAACAACGAAGTTTTAGACCCTCAGATTTTGCCATGCTTCATCCAGGAGGATCACTTGGAAAACGATTGCTGACCAAAGTAGAGCATTTAATGGCAACAAAAAATCTTCCTATTGTAAACACCAAAACACCACTCTCAAAAGTTATTTCCATCATGGGAGCAGGCAGATTGGGTATGGCCATTGTATCAGATGAAAAAAAGCTAAACGGCATTATTACAGACGGAGATTTACGAAGAGCGATAGAAAAAAATAAAGAAAAAATATTTTCTCTTCAGGCTAAAGACATCATGACTCGCAAAGCAAAAACTATAGGAAAAGATGCTAAATTAATTGAAGCAGAAGTTCTTTGCAATAAATACAAAATCACCTCGCTCGTTGTAACAGAAAAAAGTAAAATAATTGGTGTATTTCAAATTTACAACCTTGCCAAAGTATGAGTAAATTATTTGAAATATTAAAAAAGAAAAGATTCATTATTGCAGGTCCCTGCGTAATTGAAGACGAGAAGACACTTTTGGAAACTGCTACTGAATTAAAAAAGATTTGCAGTCAGCTTAATCTTCCATTCATATTTAAAGCATCATTCGACAAAGCAAACCGTACCTCCGTAGATTCATTTCGAGGGCCGGGATTAGAAAAAGGACTTGCTATGCTAGATCGTGTAAAACGAAAGCTATCTATTCCTATTCTGACAGATATTCACGAAGCAAACCAAGCAGCACAAGTTGCTGAGGTGGTGGATATTTTGCAAATACCCGCTTTTCTTTGCAGACAAACTGATTTGCTTGTTGCAGCAGGTAAGACTAAAAGAATTGTAAATATTAAAAAAGCTCAGTTTCTTTCTGGCAACGACATGATTCATCCAGTAAAAAAAGTTCTTTCCACAGGAAATAAAGAAATATTACTTACTGAAAGAGGAAATATGTATGGTTACAATAATTTGGTTGTTGACTTCCGAAATATTATTGACATGCAGAAATTGGGCTTCCCTGTTATTATGGATGTAACTCATTCATTACAAAAACCAGGCGGGCATGGAAATAAATCAGGAGGAAATAGAGAATATTCTTCACACATTGCTAAAGCTGCTGTTGCCGTTGGAGCTGATGGATTATTTTTTGAAGTGCACCCCAATCCTGCGAAAGCTAAATCAGATGCAGAAAACCAAATTCCGCTAGCTCAATTTAAAAAGCTAATTATCCAAAGCGGTTTCTCCAGTTAAGAATGAAAAAACTTGTCTCTTTTCTTATTTTCTTTTCTATACTTCTAGCCTCTACTTCACAAAGTATCGATGTTCATTTTAAGCTTGATCAAATTGGATATCGCCCAAACGACAGAAAAGTATGTGTTATTGCAAGTCCTCAAGTAGGATACAATTCGCCTGACACATATGTCCCAGGCAGCAACTTGGAATTAAAAAAAAAATCAGACAATTCCACTGTATTTTCAGCTTCACCTTCACTTTGGAAAAGTGGCACTACACATACTCAAAGTGGAGACAAAGTGTGGTGGTTTGACTTTTCCTCCTTTATAATCCCTGGCAACTATTATGTGATGGATGCAACTAACAACAAACGTTCCTATGAATTTACTATTGGTAATAATATCTATAACGAAGCGCTCAAGCATGCTGTTCGATTTTTTTACTACCAACGATGTGGTGTAAGCAAGACTTCTGCATACGCAGGAAGTGACTATACAGACGTTGCTTGCCATATTAACACTTTACAGGATCAACACTGTAGAGATGTTACTCAACCTAACAACACAACATTAGAAAAAAATCTTTCGGGAGGTTGGCACGATGCCGGAGACTACAATAAATATACAAACTTCACTTTTGCAACCGTTCATTACTTGCTTGATGCGTACGAACAGAATCCATTAGTTTTTAAAGATAACTATGGCATTCCAGAAAGTGGAAATGGCATTCCCGATATCCTTGATGAAGTAAAATACGAGTTAGATTGGCTTTTAAAGATGCAAAATAGCGATGGCTCTGTATTGATGAAAGTTTCTACCCTCGGTTTCACAAGCGGCTCTCCTCCAAGCACCGATACTCCTCAACGGCTATATGGACCTGCTGCCTCCTCTGCAACTCGCACACTTTCAAGTCTGCTAGCGCATGCGCATATTATTTTTAAAAATTTCCCTACTTATTCTTCGTTTTCAAATACACTTCTTGTCAAATCAGAATTAGCTTGGACTTGGCTACAGAATAATCCTGGAAATTCCAACTACAATAATTCAGGATTTGGCAGTGCAAATCCAGAAGTTTCTTCCTACCGACAAAATGCCACTTCTCTCACAGCAGCTATTTATTTATTTGCTGCTACTGGGAAAACCACCTACCGAACGTATGTAGACAACAACTATAATCTTCAACCCATACAGTGGACTTATTGGTATCCATTTGAATCTGCATTTCAAGATGCACTGCTTTACTACTGCAATACAACAGGAGCAACACCCAGCGTTGTAAACGCTATTAAAAATAATTGCACATCATCGATTACATCAAATAATATAGATCTTTTAACTGCTTATAATAATCTAACAGATGCCTATATGGCTCACATGCAGGAAAATGATTATGTGTGGGGAAATAATCAGTTTAAGTGCGAAACCGGATCTATTTTTTATAACATGCTTCAGTATAATTTAGATATTCCAAATCAAGCTAAATATTTACAAGCTGCTGCTGCATACATCCACTATTTACATGGGTTAAATCCAAATGGAATAGCCTTTTTAACCAACTCGTCCGTTTTTGGTGTAGATAATCCTATCAAGGAAATTTATCATGGATGGTTTGGTGATGGGACCATTTTTGATGGTAGCGCAAATCCGTTTATTGGAGCACCTCCAGCATTTATTAGCTGTGGGGTTAATAAAAACTATTTCCCCGATGCTACCTATTCGGGCCCTGCCATTATTCCTCCACAAAACCAACCTATTCAAAAATGCTATAAAGATTGGAATACTGGATGGCCAGAAAATTCTTGGGAAATTTCGGAAGTTGGTATATACGTAAATGCTGCTTATGTAAAATTGCTATCAAAATTTGCTGACACTACTGCTATCTTAACTTCAGAAAATGAAAATAATACTTTACTGAACCCTATATTACTTTATCCCAATCCGACTACCAATATTCTTTCCATAATTTTTCCAAATGAAAAAATGCTTCCAGTGCAACTAAATATTTTCAATTCTCTAGGACAACTAATGCTACAAAAGCAGATTATTGAGACAAATACGACTATTGAAATTTCTGATTTGCCAAGTGGCGTGTATTTTTGTAGGTTTGTTAGCGGGGAGTATGTAAAAACGAAAATGATAACTATACTTGAATAAAAAATGATTAAAGCCAACGTAAATAGTAAATATGAATTCTCATTAGATAGTACTGCCGAAAATGCTATTGATTTGATTGAAATAAAAAATGGTGTATTTAGTATTATTAAAAACAACAAATCATACAATGCCGAAGTGCTGATAGCAAACCATGCAGAGAAAAGTTTTGCAATACGAATCAACGGAAACAAATACAATGTATTACTAAGAGATAAATACGATGATTTACTCAAAGAACTTGGAATGGAAAATGCAGGTGTTGTAAAAATAAAAGACCTTAAAGCTCCAATGCCAGGACTTGTTGTAGATGTACGCGTAAAAGAAGGAGATGTTGTTAAAAGTGGTGATGCGCTGGTAGTACTTCAGGCAATGAAAATGGAAAATGTTTTAAAAGCATCCACAGATGTTACGGTTAAAAAAGTCCATATCAAAACTAACGATACGGTAGAGAAAAATCAAATGTTAATCAGCTTCATTTAATCTAACCAACATGACAACCAGAAGAGATTTTTTTAAAAAAGGATTTTTAGGAGGAGCAGGAATGGTGATACTTGGCAACTCATTCGCTTCCGAAAATTTTATGAATAAAGTAGAAGGCACATTGCCTATTTTATCCGAAGGTGTTTTTGAACTCCCTAAGTTGCCGTATGCGTACGATGCACTTGAACCATTCATAGACAAGCAAACGATGGAGATTCACTACACTAAACATCATCAAGGTTACGTAAGTAAACTCAACAAAGCACTGGCTACAGAAAAAATAAATGAAACATCTTTGGATGTAATCTGCAATAATGCGTCTAAGTATTCTTCAGCAGTACGCAATAATGCAGGTGGACATTACAATCATTCAATGTTTTGGAAAGGGATGAAGCCTAATGTAGGTTCCGTACTTTCTCCCTCGACTGCTAATGAACCAACTGGAAAAATTGCCGATACTTTAAAAAACTCTTTTGACTCCTTTGCAAATTTTAAAACTCTTTTTTCAGAAAAAGCTGGTTCAGTTTTTGGATCAGGATGGGCTTGGTTAGTAATTAACAAAGCTGGAAAATTAGAAATTGGCTCAACTTCAAATCAAGATAACCCACTCATGGATTTATCTGAATTTAAGGGGAAACCAATACTCGGACTTGATGTATGGGAACATGCCTACTATCTTAAATACCAGAATAAAAGAACCGATTATATTAATTCTTGGTGGAATATTGTGAACTGGGAAGAAGCTAATATCCGCCTGGAGGCTAAATGAACTATTATTCATACCTTTGATAATTAAATAAATTACTATGACTACCGGAACTATTTTACTTGGAATGCTTGGCACCACTGAGGTTGTACTTATTGTGGTGGTTGTTCTTCTTCTCTTTGGCGGAAAAAAAATCCCTGAACTTATGCGTGGCTTAGGAAAAGGCATGAAAGAATTTAAGGATGGCTCTAAAGGAATTGAGCCAGAAGACAAGAAAGAAGAAAACAAGTAAACCCCTTTCCCATACAAATCCTTTTAATTAAAAAAGAGGATTTTGCATTTATCATTGACATGACCTACCCTACTATTTCTGATGTTCATAAAGATTTACTATCAGGAAAAACTACAAGCCGAAAAATTGTTGAAGAATACATTGCTCGGATTGAAGAAAAAAAATCCTTAAACGCTTTTCTAGAAGTTTTCTCGGAGTCTGCCTTAAAAAAAGCAGATGAAGTTGATATAAAGCTAAAAGACAAAAAGCAAGGTAAACTTGCAGGAATTGTTATAGCTATAAAAGATAATATTAGTTACAAAGACCATAAAGTTTCTGCCTCATCAAAAATATTAGAAAACTACACATCCCTTTATAACGCTACCGTTGTAGAACGTCTTTTAAAAGAAGATGCCATTATCATTGGTCGCACCAATTGTGATGAGTTTGCTATGGGCAGCTCCAATGAAAACTCAGCCTTTGGAAATGTTTTAAACCCTATTGATACTACACGAGTTCCGGGAGGTTCTTCAGGAGGAAGTGCAGTGGCGGTTGCGGCAAATCTTTGCCATGCTGCTTTAGGAAGCGATACGGGTGGTTCTATAAGACAACCAGCCTCATTTTGTGGAGTAGTTGGATTAAAACCTACCTACGGCACAGTTTCTCGCTGGGGCTTAATAGCCTACGCCTCCTCGTTTGATCAAATAGGTCCTTTTACACATTCTATTGCAGATGCAGAAATTATACTTGATGTAATTGCCGGTGCCGATGAGTTTGACAGCACTTGTACCATGAATGAAAATAAATGGCTCAAAGCTGACGAAGAAAAAAAGGTTTATAAAATTGCTTACTTTAAAGATTGCATTGACCACCCCGGGTTAAATCCTGAAATTAAAAAGCACCTTTTAGATACAATTGAAAGCCTTAAAAAACAAGGACATAAAATTGAAGGAGTTGAGTTCCCCTATTTAGATTATTTAGTTCCAACTTATTATGTTTTAACTACTGCCGAAGCAAGTTCTAACCTTGCTCGTTTTGATGGAATACGATATGGGTATCGCAGCAAAAATGCTACCGATCTTGAATCGACATACAGAAAATCTCGATCAGAAGGTTTTGGAAAAGAAGTTAAGCGCAGGATTATGCTTGGGACCTTTGTACTAAGTTCTGGCTATTACGATGCCTATTATTCAAAAGGACAAAAAGTAAGAAGAGTATTATGTGATAAGACAAATGAAATTCTTTCTAATTACGATTTTATACTTTCTCCTACCACTCCCAGCACCGCATTCAAACATGGCGAAGTGAAAGACCCTATACAAATGTACTTAGAAGATATTTTTACAGTACTTGCAAACCTTACCGGGCTTCCTGCTATATCTATCCCTTCTGGGATTGATTCCAAAGGCTTGCCAATTGGCATGCAGCTGATGGGAAAAAAATTCGGAGATAAAGAGATGATGAAATTATCTGAAATCTTAGTAAACAACTCTAACTAAATTCACTTCCTACCAAAATCTGCAGGGACTTCCCCCCAGGCTTTAGTTTCCCATTTTAGAAGTTTGTTGGTCCAATTATTTTCCTTCAACCATTTCTCGGCTCTTTCTATAAGGTAAAAAAGTGATTTATTCTCCGGAGTAGCTTTTAATTTGGTATTTGCCTTTTGTATTTTTACCCAATGCATAGCTGTAATACTATCTGAATACACAGGCACAGTGCTTTTTTGTTTTTTTAAATAGCCCAACGCATGTACAATGGCTAAAAACTCGCCTATATTATTTGTTGCATCTTCAAAAGGCCCCAACTTAAATAATTCTTGTCTTGTTTTTGTGTAAACTCCTTTGTATTCCATTTCTTTTCCATTGTAGGCGGCATCAACAGAAATACTTTCCAGAATAGGTTTCCCAATTTTTTTTAGATGTTCAGAAGTTAATACAGAGACAAAATTTTCTTTACCAATAAAATCTTTGGGGGATTTATCAAAGGCTGCTAAAGCAGCTTGTTTAGTTGGGAATGATTTGTATTGCGCTCCGGTAAAACCATTAATCTGCTTTTTACACTGCTCCCAATTGTCGAAAATGCCTGGTTGTTTTCCTTTCCAAACAACATAAAATTTGGGCTTAGCTTTTTTTCCCATTGGAGCAGATAACCGATTTTTTACTGATTTACTGTGATTGATGCAGTAGTGCTGGTTTCTTCTGAAGTATTGTTTGTATTGTCATTTACTACATCAACCAAAACAGCTTCTTCCTTTTTAAAAAATCTCTTTTGAAATAAAAGAATAATCACTACTCCTATCGTAATGGCTGAATCTGAAATATTAAAAATTGGAAAAGAAAATGTAAAGGGTCTGTCACTCCAAAAAACAGAATCAAAATGAGAGTTGAAATAAAACATATCCACCACAGCACCATGCAAAAATTTAGCATATCCTCCTTCGGCAGGTAAAAAAACAGATACATCCATGGGAGTGCTTTCGGAAAAAAGTAATCCATATACTGCGCTGTCAATTATATTTCCAATTGCACCTGCCATTATCAGACAAATGCTGTAAATCAAACCTATGTGTTCATTTTGCTTGACTAGCGAATATAAATACCAGCCAATTCCTCCTACTGCTAAAACTCTAAAAAGACTTAAAAGCAACTTACCATAAGAACCCTCCAGCTCAAGTCCAAAGGCCATGCCATAGTTTTCAGTAAAATGGATGTAGAATAGGTTATCAATAACAGAAATCTGCTCCCCTAAAGTCATGTTAGTTTTGATCCAAATTTTTACAACTTGGTCAATTAACAGAACTAGAAATATTAATAATATCGATTTTTTCACTGTACAAAAGTATAAATAAATAAAGGCATAAAGGGTTGTTCCTCTATGCCTTTACTATATCTATTATAAATTAATTGTTCTGTTTTAACTTCGCCTCAATGCTAAGTGTTGCATGTGGTACACTACGAAGTCTTTCTTTTGGAATTAATAAGCCAGTAACTCGACAGATTCCATAAGTTTTGTTTTCAATACGAATCAAAGCATTTTTCAAATTCTGGATATGCTTTTCCTGTCTGGATGCTAGCTGGGCAATTTCTTCACGCGACATAGCATCGGATCCATCTTCTAGCACCTTAAAGGTTGGCGAAGTATCGTCCGTGCCGTGCTCATCTTTGTGAGCTAAGGTGTTTTTTAACAAATCGTAGTCTTTTTCTGCCTCAGCAATTTTTTCATTGATGATAGCCTTAAATTCTCCTAGCTCTTTGTCCGAATATCTGTTTCTATTATCTTTTTTTCCTTTGAATGTAGGCTGTGGAGGATCTGGCTTTCTGAATACCGGTGTTGGCTCGTAATTTTTCATGTCAGAAAAAGTACCGCTATCCCAAGAGTATAACTCTTCACCTGCCAATTCTTTTTCTTCAGCAATTTCTTCTTTTGTCTTCTTTTTCTCCTTTTCTGGTTTAGAAGCTGGAGCAGGTTTAGCTACTTCAATTATTCTATTTTCATCCTTTTTAAGAGCTTTTAATTCCTTTTTAGAAACTGGCTTAGGCTTAGGCCTTGTTGAATCGACTTCTACTTTTGCTACTTTCTTTGCTACAACCTTCTTTGCAATCTTTTTCTTAGCAATTTTCTTTTTAGCTACTTTTTTCTTTTTAGCAGCCGCTTTCTTTTTAACTACCTTCTTCTTTTTAGGAGCTGTCTTTTTCTTTACAGCCTTCTTTTTGCTTACAGTTTTCTTCTTAGCTACCTTTTTAGCTTTCTTAACTGTTACTTTTTTTGACTTAGCCTTTTTCTTTGCTTTTGCCATGGTAATAGAATTAATTTAGTTGTTTTATTCGGTCAATCAAGACCCTTGTTTTAATATGCTCATCTATCTCAATTTCAAGCCCTTCGCTCGATAGTTCTTTAACAATATCGAACGTGTTTGCTAAAATTTCCGTGCGAATGTAATCTAAATTATTAATTATCGCATCATTAATTTGAGGGTGATTTATCATCTTTACTACGATCCTATCTGTAACATCAAATTTACTCTCTTTTCGTATATTTTGAATGCGATTTACGATCTCTCTGGCTATACCCTCTTCACGTAACTTAGGGCTTATCGTGATGTCCAATGCTACCGTAATAGATCCGTTGTTAGCTACTTTCCATCCCGGAATGTCTACTGGAATGATTTCCACATCGTTGCTAACAAGCAAATAAGTAATATCTGCAATTTTAATATCAAACTGCCCTGTTTTTTCGATGGATGAAATAATAGCTTGTGAATTATCCTGAGCAAACAGTTGAACAGCCTTCATGTCTTTGCCGCACTTTTTTCCCAGCGTTTTAAAATTCAATTTTAGATTTTTTACAATCTGCGTGTCTTTTTCGCTTACAAACTGAATTTGCTTTACGTTAACTTCTGATAAAATCAAATCTTTTACCAGCTCAATCTTTTTCTTAAACGAATCATCTAAAACTGGTATTTGAATGTTTGCCAAAGGTTGACGAACACGTATGTTTTCTTTTTTTCGGATAGAAAGTACCATGGAAGATATTTTCTGCGCCATCTCCATTCGCTCTTCAAGTTCTTTATCAATTGCAGCATCTTCTGCTATTGGAAATACACTCAAGTGAACACTATCCACCTTCTGTCTTCCTGTAATTTTATTTAAATCATTAAATAATTTATCAAAAAAGAATGGAGCTATTGGCGATGAAAGCTGAGCAACTACTTCCAGACAATGATACAATGTTTGGTAGGCTGATATTTTATCTTGAGTGTACTCCCCTTTCCAAAATCTTCTGCGGCATAAACGAACGTACCAATTACTCAGATGTTCATCAACAAAAGTTTCAATAAATCTTCCTGCTTTTGTTGGTTCGTAATTAGTAAAGCTCTTGTCTACGTTCTTTATTAGCGAGTTCAACTCCGACAAAATCCATCTATCAATTTCGGGCTTATCTTTTAATGGCACCTCTTTTTCAGCAAAAACAAACTTGTCGATATTAGCATATAGTGCGAAAAAAGAATAAATATTATATATCGTTCCAAAAAACGAGCGTTGCTTTTCAGCAACACCTTCTAGGTCAAATTTTAAATTATCCCAAGGATCTGCATTAGTAACCATGTACCAGCGTACCGCATCTGGTCCGTACTTGGCAAGCGTCTCAAAAGGATCAACAGTGTTGCCAAGGCGCTTACTCATTTTGTTGCCATTCTTATCCAACACCAAGCCATTACTTACCACATTTTTATAGGCAACAGAATCAAAACATAAGGCAGCTATGGCATGTAAAGTATAAAACCAACCTCTAGTTTGATCAACTCCTTCAGCTATAAAATCAGCAGGGAAATTTGTTGCCAATTCATTTTTATTTTCGAACGGATAATGAAGCTGTGCGTAAGGCATGGCACCACTATCAAACCAAACATCAATAAGGTCAGATTCACGAACCATTTTTTTTCCTGAATCAGACACTAAAAATATTCGGTCGATGTAAGGCTTGTGCAAATCAAACTCTGTTCCTTCGGTTTTAAAATCTGAGCTGAATCCTGCTTTCTTAGCTTTTTCAATTTCTGATTTCAGCTCTTCTGTAGAACCAATAATTTTTTCTTCTGTGCCATCTTCAGTTCTCCAAATAGGGAGAGGAATACCCCAAAAACGTGATCGTGATAAATTCCAATCCTGAAGATTATTCAACCATTCGCCAAACCTTCCGGTACCGGTATGTGCAGGTTTCCAGTTGATGGTGTTATTTAGTTCCACCATTCTGTTTTTATACTCCGTAACTTTTACAAACCAAGAATCAAGTGGGTAATATAAAATTGGCTTGTCGGTACGCCAGCAATGCGGGTAGCTATGCTCGTATTTCTCTTTCTTGAAAAGCTTGCCTTCCTCCTGAAGTTTTAGAACTATGCGTTCATCAACGCTTAGATATTCCTTGAGCTCCTTTATTTTTCCATTTGATTCTAAAATCTTTTTCTGCTTTTCAAATTCAATCTTTTTATCACTTTCAGAAAGATATGCCTCCTTCACAAATTCATCGCCATATAAAAATATTCCATCCTGAACTTCGGGTAAAAATTTTCCTCTTCTATCTACCAACGTAAGAGAGCCAATGCCATTCTGCTTTGCAACTCTAAAGTCATCCGCACCAAAACTTGGCGCAATGTGAACAATGCCTGTACCGTCCTCGGTGGTAACGAAATCACCACAGATTACTACAAAGGCCCCCTCCTGCCCTCCCTCATCAAGGGAGGAAGCATTACTCATGGTAGGCGCAACCCCAAAAGGCAAAAGTTGCTCGTATTGGATTCCTGCTAAATCTTTTCCTGTGAAACTAGCAAGGTCCTCTCCTACTGGAAGCTTAGTGGTTCCATCACCAAAATATTTGCTCCTTAATGACTGAGCAAGTATTACAACAGCTTCCTTTTTAGAATATAGATTTATAGTTTTTATAGCTACGTATTCTATTTTTGCTCCAACTGCTAGTGCTGTATTCGAAGGCAATGTCCAAGGCGTAGTCGTCCAGGCTAAAAAGTAAACCTCATCACCAAAATTTACTAATTGCTTATTACCAGCTGATGACCTTACTTTAAACATAGCAACCGCAGTAGTATCTTTTACATTTTTATAACAACCAGGCTGGTTCAGCTCATGCGTACTTAGGCCTGTGCCTGCAGCAGGAGAATAAGGCTGAATGGTGTAGCCTTTATATATCAATTTCTTGTCATATAGCTTCTTTAATAGCCACCAAACGCTTTCTATGTAGTCGTTTTCGTACGTGATATACGGATGCTCCATATCTACCCAATAGCCCATTAAAAGGGTAAGCTCCTCCCACTTATCCTGGTATTTCATTACCTCCTTGCGGCAGGCTTTGTTGTAATCTTCAATAGATATTTTCTTGCCAATATCCTCTTTGGTAATGCCTAAGGTTTTTTCAACTGCCAACTCAATAGGCAAACCATGTGTATCCCACCCTGCTTTGCGTTTTACTTGCTTGCCTTTTAAGGTTTGATATCGGCAAAACAAATCCTTAATGGTACGACCCATAACGTGATGAATGCCCGGCATGCCGTTTGCTGAAGGCGGACCTTCGTAAAACACAAAAGGCTCAGCACCTTCTCTGGTAGAGACACTTTTTTCAAACGTATGATTCTCTTTCCAGAAAGCTAAAATCTCTGTAGCTATTTCAGGTAAATTCAAGTTTTTGTATTCGGGATATTGCTTCACTTAATGCGTATTTTTAGAAGGGGTAAAGATAAAATTCTTTGAGGGATATCCTAGACAGAATCAATATTTCTGTAGCCAAAAACCTACATGCTAACTTCTTCAATATTCTAGCATATTTTGTAAGTATTTAGATAAAAATACGTCAGAATAGTAAATAGATACAGTAACTTCAACAAACGATAGAAAACACCCTTATGCCTAAAAAGATAATTTACTTTTTCACGCTTGTATTTATTATTTCCTGCTCTAAAGAAGGAGAGAAAATTCCAGCATTCCAATTACAAACTATTGACGGCACAACAATTTCAAATAAAGATTTAGCCGGAAAAATTACATTGATAAATGTATGGGCAACTTGGTGCCATTCTTGCATAGAAGAGATTCCGGAATTAAATTCCCTACAAGAAAAATACAAACTAGATTCTTCAATATTATTTTTAGCTTTATCGGATGAATCAAACGAAAAGGTTATTAAGTTTTTAGACAGGAAGCCATTTTATTTTACGCACTGCGCTAATTCGGAATTACTATCCGATGCATTACAAACCAGACTAGTAAAAACATATCCTCAAATTTCGATAATTGGAAAAGACTTTTCAATCAAATATTCTTATACAGGAGAGTTGAGTAACCTTGTAGGAACCTTACAAAAAGAAATTGATAAGTTAAAATAGAATTTTTCTTTTAAAAATCCACTACCTTTATTATCATAATAAACAGCTTATGCTTCTTAAAGAATTGAAAAAAAAAGTTTGCTCTGAGCCAAAGCTCAGTCTATTTGATTCTGCTGCTCTGGTAAATAAATCAGACTGGAATAACGTATTAAAAGAAAAGAACCTCTATTTATCTCTTGAATTCCTTACCGCATTAGAAGATGCCAAAAAAGATGATATGGAGTTCAGATATATCATCTACTACAATAGCGCACTCAAACCAGTTGCTATTGCCTACATTCAGCTTGTCCATTTTATAGATAAGGGCCTTAAATACCAGGAAATATTTTGCAAATTAGGCAATAAATTAAAAAATAAATTTCTTGAGTCTATTGAGGTAAAAGCACTTGTTTGTGGAAACATATTTGCTTCGGGAGAAAACGGCTTTATGTTTACCTCTGATATTGAACCGAGTGATGCATTTAATTTGCTTGCCGGTAGCATGAAACGCCTCACTCAAGATGAAGATAAAAATGGTCAAATATCTTTCTCGTTAATGAAAGACTTTTGGCCGAAATCTATAACCCTAGCTAATAATTTAAAAAACAATAGCTATAGAGGTTTTGAAATTGACGTTAACATGGTGTTGAAGATACATCCTGACTGGAAAAAAATGGATGATTATTTTTCTTCCATGAATGCAAAATTTAGAACAAAGGCAAAAGGTGTTTACAAAAAATCAGAAGCAGTGCGTGTAAAAATTTTTGAATTAAATGACATCATTAAACATAAAGAAAGAATAGAAACACTTTATCTGTCTGTATTAAATCAAGCAGATTATAAATTCGGTGAACTGAATGCTACTGCATTAATAAATTTTAAAAGAAATCTTAGCGAAAAGTTTTTATTTAAAGGGTATTTTCTGAAAGAGACGCTGATTGGCTTTAGTATTGCATTTTATTTAGATACTATTTTAGATGCAAACATGGTTGGCTTAGATTACGATTACAACAAAGAATACGCTGTGTATCAACGCATGCTTTATGATTTTGTTGAAGAGTCCTTACATCTCAGGGTAAAAGAACTTCGCCTAGGGAGAACTGCTGAGCAAATAAAAAGTAGTCTGGGTGCCGAACCTGTGGATATGAAGCTATATATTAAACATCGCAACAGGATTACTAATAAACTACTTGCACCAATAATATCATCTATCACTCCGTCTAAATTCGAACTTAGGGCTCCCTTTAGGAAAGAATTTGCATATTAAATGGACTCCATTACACAAATAGTTTTAGGCGCTGCAGTTGGCGAAGCGATTCTTGGAAAAAAAGTTGGCAACAAGGCGATATTGTGGGGTGCTATTGCAGGAACCATTCCGGACCTGGATGTTTTTATGCGATTTTTTGTTGATGAGCTTACTGCCACAGAAATGCACCGAAGTTTTTCTCATTCAATTTTATTCAGCATACTATTTGCACCATTGTTAGGTTGGCTTGCCTATAAAATTCATAGAAATCAAAATGCATCTTGGAAAGAATGGAGCTGGCTCATGTTTGGCTCTTTAGTTACCCACCCCCTCTTAGATGCGCATACCAACTGGGGCACTCAACTATTTTGGCCATGGGGATACAAAGTAGCTTATAAGAATATTTTTATAGTCGACCCACTCTACACAATACCATTTTTAGTTTTTGTAATCATAGCCATGTGCTATAAAAGAGATAATCCAAAAAGAAAAAAATTCAATAATCTTGGGTTGATCATTAGTAGCTCATACATGCTTCTAACCTTAATTTTTAAAGGTATTGGCTACCAAAAATTTGAAAATAATTTACAAAAACAATATATAGAATATACTGAACTAGAAACAAACCCAACTCCATTTAACAGTTTACTTTGGACTGCAACGGTAGACACAAAGGAAAATATTTTAGTGGGCTACTACTCCATTTTAGAAGGAGAAGGAGAAATAGAATTTACAGCGTTTGATAAAAATTATGAAGCCTTGGGGGATATGGCTAAAGAAAATATTGTTACACGCTTAATAAAACTTTCTGAAGGCTGGTATATCATTACAACCGAAGAAGATAAAACCTATTTCTATGATATGCGATTTGGTCAAGCTGGTATGAGCAACGACCCTAATAGTTTTCTCTTTTGTCATGAACTGTGGTATGAAAACGATAAATTACAAGTTCATCAAAGACAAAGGCCTATCAAAGGAATAAGCACAGTATTTAAAACATTTATGAAACGCATAGGAGGGAAATAAAAAAGGTCAACCTGCAAGCAAGCTGACCTTTTATGAATTTTTAAAATACTATTAAGCAAACTGACAAACAATACCTCCCATAAGGGTAACACATAAGATCCAATATCCTGTATTTATCCAAATATATTTCCATCCTTTGCGCTCAAACATTCCGTTCGTTGCGATAATTGGAAAGACAAGAAAAATACCTGTCAAGAAGCCATGAAGAGCCCCGTGCTTAAATGTTCTAAAATTGGTTCCATATTTAGAAATAGCGTCAGATAAAAAATTCATTATCTCACTACCTGATTCTCCAAAACCAGGCTCATTCATTAACATAGATTGAAATCCCATCTGATGGATTGTGATAGGCATCATTGCAGAAGCCAGCATACAGGAAAATAAATAACTGAGTCCAAATACGAGACCCATGTTAGCACCTTTCATTTTCTCTTCTGTCATTCCGGCTGCATCCATCCATGCCTTGCCTAAAAATTTAGGATTGTACCAAATAAAGCCTAGGATCATAGGAATTAATGCCGCTACAGGAATAATCCACAAATTTAATTCTATCATGTTATTTATTTTAGGGGGTTTAGCAAATCTACTAGTTTTTCATTTGCCAAAAAAAAAGTAGAGTAATCTAAATCCAAAACATATTAATACCAATTTTATCCCTAATAAGATTGTCTTAAACAATTCCGGACTCAATAACTTCTTGATTTTTTCAGCTAAAATAACTTTTATTGAATCTGTAAACAAGATGCCAATTAGCGCAGAAGATAAAAAAAGTATTATATCCCTTTGGTATTCATAGTTGGATTCAGCATATGCAATTACATATATCCAAACAATAAAAACAAAAGGATTAACAAAATTCACGAGAAACCCTTTTGCAAAAAAAAGACGAGAGCATTAACATTGTAGGATCTTTTACATCATTTATCATTTTTGCTGGCTTCAAAATGTATTTAAAGCCCAGGTAAAAAAGGATTCCGCTTCCTATTAGCGCCATCCATGACCGATGATCTTCATTTTCAAAAAAACCAATTAAACAATAGGAACACAATCCAACAATTAGTACATCACTTGCCAATATACCCAAAGCAACTGCAAAACCAGCCTTCATCCCAAATTGAAAAGAGCTGTGAATAAGTGTAAAAAAAACTGGACCTATAAAAATAACCATCCCCAGCCCAAATAGGAATCCTTCTAATACTGGCATGTACCAAAGTTAAAGAATTAAAATGACAAAAAAGAAAAGGCCTGAATCATTCAATTCAGACCTTTTTGTGACCCCGCTGGGATTCGAACCCAGGACCCCTACATTAAAAGTGTAATGCTCTACCAGCTGAGCTACGGGATCAAGTTCCACGTTTTTAAAACGGAGCGCAAAGATATAAGCATTTTGGAAACATCAACAAAGAATTTCATCATTATTAACTATTTATGTTACTACACTATATTTGCATATGAAGAATATCTGCCTACTAGGGTTTATGGGCTGTGGAAAAAGCACAATAGGTAGGCTTTTAGCTAACAAATTACAGCTAGAATTCATAGATCTTGACAGCTATATTGAAACAGAAACTCAGAAATCTATTCCCGATATTTTTGCTTCTGAGGGAGAAAATAAATTCCGGGAATTAGAACATGAAAATCTTAAAAAACTGCTTTCAAAAGATAACATCATTATTGCGCTCGGTGGCGGAACACCTTGCTTTTTCAATAATATGGAACTCATTAACAAAACTTGTGTTTCGATTTATCTTGAAGTTGATACGATTACGCTTTATAATCGATTATCTGAAAATAACTACAACCGCCCACTAGTAAATAACTTAACGTCTGAAAAGCTTATGGAATATATTGAAAAAAATATCAAAAAAAGGAAAAAATATTATTCTTTAGCAACGCATACGATTAACGTTAATAAATTAGAAAAGAATACTATCCAAAATAAAATAATTGAAAAAATTAAGAATTAAAAAGCATTATCATCGCCTTTCAAAAAACCAAACACAGTTAAGAATACTATTTTAACATCTAATAAAAAAGACCAGTTTTCTAAATAAAAAACATCCATCTTAATTCTTCTTTCCATTAAAGCTGGGTCTGTAGTTTCTCCCCTAAAGCCTTTTATCTGAGCTAAACCGGTAATTCCAGGTTTAATAAAATGCCTGACCATGTATTTATCTATATCGTCACGGTATTTATCATTTAACCATAATGGATGCGGACGAGGACCAACCACACTCATTTGACCTAATACTACATTAATAAATTGCGGTAGTTCATCTAAGCTGGTACGCCTTAAGAAAGCACCTACTTTAGTAACTCTAGGATCATCTTTTGTTGCTTGCACTCCATCGGCCGCCTCACTCACATACATGGATCTAAACTTATAGCACCCAAATTTTTTATTACCAATACCGGAACGAGGTTGTTTAAAGAATACAGGTCCCTTAGAATTTAATTTTATCACTATGGCAATAATAGGAAACAGCCAAGAGAAAATAAAAATAAAAACTAACAGTGCAAAGGCAATATCAAAGCACCATTTAATAAATTTATTAAAATTATTATCAAGTGGCAGAGGTCTGAATATATATACAGGTAGGTAGCCATAGAAATCAATCTTAAAATTATCAAGACTGAAACCGGCAGAGTTTGGAACAAATTTTAATCGCAAAACTTCTTTGTCAGTAAATTCAACAATTTGCTCTGCTTGAGAAGCATTAAACTCAGACAAAGAACAATAAATCTCATTAATTTTATTTTCTACGCAATATAATTTAAACTCGGAAAAATATTTGTTAAAATCACCTGCATAATCATTTAAATCAAAAGTCTTACAATGCTTATACCCATGCTCTGGGTTACTATTAAAAAAATCTACCATTTCTTTAGCAGCACTATTCATACCCGCAACAACTACCCTACGGAAATTATATCCTTTTCTCCTAATAAACCTTAAAAAAAGTGTTGTTCCTACTCGCCAAAGTAGAATAAATAAACAGCTAAGCCCGTAAAAATAATATACAAATAGTCCTGAGTGATATGTTGTTGTTACTAGACCATCAGCAGCTTCCATTATCACAATAAAGAGCGCTAATATTCTTAGCGTGTTATTAATGATCGTAATGATTGTTTGAACCCTATAAAGTTTGTAAGGTTTTAAAAAAATGATAGAGGATAGCCATGCTAAGTTTGCTAGAAGCTGAAGGCTAGAATAATGAAGATTGGAATAATCGCTTGTGTTATCAATTAAAAAATAAAAGCCTGTAAGAAATACGATATTAATAATTAGTAAATCACCAAAAAAATGAACTGGTTTGACGATGCTGTTATATAAACCCGGCATGGATGTTTTATATGTTATTCACAAAGGTAGAAAAATATGCTCCTATAAAATTCTTATGCTAAAAAAGAAGCATTTCATATTTACAAAAGATTAATGCTAAATAAATTACTAAGCAAGGGAGATAATTCAATTATGCTGTTTTCTTAAACAACATATAAAATTTTGTCTTAATAACTAGAAACAGAAATAACGAGTTTGTATTAAAGTATCTCAGAAATAACCTTCCTGGCTCTTGATAAAGTCTGTAAAGCCATTCCAATGATAAGTTGCGCATAAACTTAGGTGCTCGAGAAGCCATTCCAGCATACACCGGAAATGCACCACCCACTCCTAACAACACTGCATTAATTTTATGTGAATGTTTTGCCATCCATCTTTCTTGTTTTGGACAACCAAGCGCAACAAAAACGAGCTGCGCACCAGCATTATTTATTTCGTCAATATATAAATCATCGTCTAGCGATTTATTAAACGGTGGAGAAACCATACCTACTATCTGTGAATTTGGATACTCTCTTTTAATTCTAAATTTAATTTTATCAAGCATCTCCTGAGTTGTACCAAAAAAATACATTTTTAGATTCAATTCAGACGCTTCTTTAATTAAATCCGGCATAACATCCATTCCAGCAATCCTGTCCTGTTTAATACTATAAAAAAAATCCAGCGCTTTAACAAGCGGCATCCCATCCGATAATACAAAAGATGCATTATTAACTTGTTGAGCAAAAATATGGTCATGATAGGCCTCTATTGTCATATGAACGTTTGCAAAACAAACATAACTTGGAACATTATTTTCGGCCAAATCAGTAATCTTATTGAGTGTTGTTTTAAAATTGACCAGATCAATTTCAAGAGCTAGAACACTCTTCCTATCTCTATTCGTAATCATGTGCTATATATGGATTTGAAAAGAATTAGTTAGATACAACTTTACTTTCAGACTTATAAAAAATACAGCTAAAAATTATAAAAAAAACTATTCCTTTATGCGTACAAAGCATTGATTCTGTCATACAGCTTAATGCAAATAAAAATAAAAAAATAAAATACAATGAATCCTTTTTTTGTTTAGCATTAATGAATTGAACTAGCAACACCAATAACCATATCAACAATGCACCTAAACCATTACTTAATAATGATTGCAGATACTGGTTGTGCATATTATAATGCTGAACACCTTCAAAAAAACCATCCTCTACAAATTTTTTATCGAGCATTGCTTGATCATCTCCAGTTCCAACACCAAGTAAAAAGTTATCTCTTATAAGTGGTAATCCCGACTCCCAAATATACGTTCTAGAAAAAACGCCTCCATAATTCGAATGCTCATAGTTTTGAGATAATAAGTCTATAAATCTAGTTTTTACAATTGGATTAAAAAAAACAACAACTCCAATCAACAACGGCAACAAACAGGCAAGAGTAAATAAATAAAGTGATTTTTGAGCTCGAGCATAAATTAACATATACACAAACAAAGCAAGAACTGTTGAAGTAATTACTGTCCGAGCACCGAGAGAAACTATAAAAGCAAGAAAATAAAAAAGAATCACTGCAGATGCTACCTTTTTAGTTTTCGACAATGAAGTTGTATGAGTAAACAAGTAATTCAATAAAATGAAAAAAGAAAAACTTAAATACAGGGCAAAATAAATAGGTGAAATACCTAATGGCTCAGCTAGTCTTTCATGAGAAAATCTCCATTCGTGAATAAGAGTATTATATTCGAATATACTGCAATAGACATTATAAACCATACATACAAGCGAAGAGAGAAAACAACTGAGAGCAAATACCAATAAAAATATTTTTCTTTGCTTTGTGTTGATTTTCATATTTATAAACAGAAACGGAATTGCAATAAAACCTAAATGTTTTTCCAAATTAAAAATCCCTATTCCAAAATTTCTTTGTTCAGTGTAAGCCATACCAACTAACTCCCACAAGAAGTAACTGAAGAACAATATGTAAAGGGAATCTATTCGTATTGCAGAAGTTTTTCTGAGTGAGTATATATAAAAGAGGCTTAAGCAAACTCCCAACATTATTAACAAGCTAGATATTGAGTGATACATTGGCAGTGACGCTATAAGTAAAACAAACACCCACAGCTTCACTTTGCCCATATTTTTTATTATCAGATCTTGATTTATCACAATGTAATATTAGTATCTATTGTTGAAGGAACAACTTAAAAGTGATTTCACCACATTTAGTTACAACTCGCGCAAAATAAATTCCATTTGGCTGACCAAACATATCAATATTTTTAATAAAATACGATTTAAAAGGGTCTAGAAAATAATACACTCTTTCTCCAATATTATTATACACTTCTAACTCCAGTATTCCAAAAGCTAAACTTCGTATCTCAAATAATCGCGTAGAAGGGTTAGGCGTTATCAAAAATTGCTTGCTAGAAATTGCTTCACAATCATTTTTAGAATCCTCACAAATATCATTTACTCCTGATGTAAATACATCTTGCGTATTTAACAAAAGATCAAACATATTTTTCGTAATCTTTTTAATAATACTACTATCTATACCTCCAAAGCCACCCGTCCAATCAGGAGGCTGAGTCAATGAGCACCAATTACTAAAACCAGTATTAATAATTTTACCAGATGAAAAGGATTTTTTAAAAACCACAAATGTTCCATATCCTTTGTTCGCACTATTATTCATTGTATTCTGGCCCCAATCATATCCAATCAATTCGATTTTGCAAAATCCAAGGCTTGCAATATCTACAATTGGGTCACCCTCTAAATTTAAACCTAACAAAATTGTACCATCATATTCAGAAGATTTACAAGATAGAGTGTCATGATAATTCAGGCCTGTATTAAATAGCAGCGGAGAATTAGGTAATAGAACCCTATAACCAAAGTACCCATGTGCGCTGTTGTTTGAAAGTGCACCATGAGGCCAATCAACTCCTATGCTGGTAAGAATTGGAAAGTGAAGTGACGGAGTAGACCAAGTAATGGTTTTAAGCAATGCATTCTCTATGGGATCAGTTAGTGTATTTTTATAGCAAATTAGTTGACTTCTATTATCTGAATACCTAACTTGCCACCACATAGTATTTCCAGACAAAACTATTGCATCTTTCCCACTGTTAACAAAACTATCAAAATTTAATCTAGCCATGCGTGACCAATACTCGCTATGGCCTATTACGACAAGTATTTTAGATTGCTCAATCTGACTATAATCATCCAAATCCTGATCAGAGATTACCTGAAAGTTGTAATCCTTTACAGATGTAACCCAATTCATAAAGCCATCGGACAGAATTTTTACTTGCAATAAACTTTGTTGTGAAAGTGGGCGGTGGATTGAAACAATGCTTGAACGCAAGCCATTAGTAGAATTAAAATCATATAGACTTTTCCCGCCTGATTCATTATAGGCCGCTTCAGTATTTGAAGGGTAAACAATTGTAATATCTGCATTTCTTTTTACATTTTTTACAATAAAAAATATTTTATTTTCGATATTATACACATCGCTATGTAAAGTAAGTGGGATCTGATAAGTAAAGCTAGGAGTGTAACCATAGCCGTCCTTCCATGGTTCATTTGTTGTGATACTTTGAGGAAATATATTCACCATTAATGAATCAACAATTGTGTTATTTGCTGCACGAATAAATAATTTCCATCCAACAATAGAAGAATCAGCATTGACATAAACTAGCACTGGTTCGCCTTGGCAGTATGAAATCTTATCTGTATAACCATCCGTAATATGCTGAGAAATAACCCTACTACTTAGCAAAAAAATAATAACAAATAAAACACATGACAAAATTGATAAATGCATTCTAACACACAGGTAGCCCATACGGATGATTTAATAAATTATATAATTCAGAGTCTGTTAAGATTTTTTTTCATTGCTGACTTATACACTATCATTAAATTTTCATAGTTTACATCATGTGAATATTTTTCCAGAAATGTCTTTCTAGCATTGCTACATAGAATCGGGAATAAGATTTCGTTTTTATTAAAAGCACTAACTACGCTATATAAGTCAATAGCATTATTCACTTTAAAATGAACACCATTATAATGATTCTCCACAATGGTATTTAAATTATCTATATCAGAAATTATAACAGGGGTTCCTGTTGCAAAAGCTTCTAATACAGCTGTAGGTAAGCTTTCATAACATATCGAAGGAACAACTAATGCACGACATTTTTTAAGTCTTTCAACAACAAAAGTATTGTCTCTATATCCTAGAATTTTGATGTTGCTACTAGTGCTAGCCTTCGCTTCCACATATTTAGTTAATGGCCCCTCTCCTATTATCTCTAATGTTTCTTGCTTATTACTAAACGCATCAATTAAAACCATTATTCCTTTTTCAACCGATAACCTACCTATAAATAAATAAAAACCTTCCCTTTCCATAGGTGAAGCAAACCCTCTATCCTCAACACTATTCGATTTTACAACAATCTTTTGGGGTGAAATTCTTAATGAAGAATTGAGAAATTTATTTCTGGCAAATTCAGAAAGTGCTATATAGTAGGTTGCCTTACTGCTCCAAGAACTAAGTATTTTATGCAATCCTGTTACAAACGTAAGCAGAGCAGTTTCTAATCTCGAGTTTCGATGACATGCATATCTAATTCCAGCAATTGGGAAAGTTTTCCCAACACATAGCTCACATGGTTTATTATCTCGCATTAAAAGTGCCCCAGAGCAAATCAAACGGTAATTATGCAAAGTCACAATTGTTGGAATTTTACATTTATGTGCAGCATATAAAATCGATGGCGATGCTACATAAAACAGGTTATGTATGTGAATGATGTCAGGCTTAAATTCTTCTATCAAACGAACAATAATCTTAGCGGACTCAACATTATAAATAAAATTATAAGCCAGCTTAATTCTCTCTAAGAATGTATTACTTGATGCATTGCTAAAAGAATGTAGCTTAACAGTATGCCCCCTGCTTTCTAGTAACAATTTCTCAGACTCAAACACAGCATCCTCCCCACCCGTGAATTTGTACCTGTTATGAACTAATAATATCTTCATTACAATCTATTCTAAATAAAGCAATTAAATTCATTAAAAAAAACATCCAGCTACCTCCCAGTCTTCATTAATTGAGGATTTTGGGAAAGATAAATTAATACAAACAAATAGAAAAAAAACATGAAATCAAAATATATAAAAATATTATCTGTTAGCATTAATACATTAAAATAGATAAGTAAAGAGAGAGATTTGTTAGAAAATGACGTTTTCAAATATAGCAGTGCAATCCAAAGAAAGAAAATTATGACACCAAATTGAAAATAGTTTTTGAGAATATCAGAATGTAAATTCCAAGGTTGTTTAAATTTCTCAAACAGTATTTGGTCAACACTACCCAAACCTACCCCACCCCAGCTAATATTACCTGTAACATCTAGCACAGTCTTGTAAAAATTTTGTCGACCCATTAAGAATTGATTGGCTGACAAATTTGTGTATTTTTCAATTTGTATATCCAAACCTCCACTAACAATTACAAAAACTATCTGTATAAACAAAAAATTGATTAATAAAGCCAGGAGTGTGATGAGTAATTTATTCTTTTCTGCGCGGAATTTAAAAACACTTGTTGATAAATAATATAATACAAACGAAACAGCAAATGCAACAATAGCAATCCTCTTAAATGAAACGACAAACATTATAGCGCAAAGTATAATATGCATTTTTGATTTTTTTTCAACAATAAAATAGAATAAAAATAAACCGAAAATAAAAGCTAATTGATTCTCAGTAACAATTTCAGATGAAAAAACTGCCTTTTTAAATTTGCTAAAATCTAAAATAATAACGAATAAGTTTTTAGATACCAGAAAAACGAAAACTACAGCTGCAAAATAAAAAGCAATCCTCACATACCCACCAATATCTTCTTCCTTAAAAAAAGGGACTAGCATTATTATTGAAATTAATGGGAAAAGAATTAAAGCAGTGTTAGCTAAAAATCTGTTGCTATACTCATCAAAAATTAATACTTTAATAAATAAATAAAAAATAATCAGTAAATAAAAAATAAAAAATGTCAGTAAATAGGAGGAATAAACAGATTTGATGGGCGCTTTTTTTATAAAAAAATACAAAAAAAGTAATATAAAAGTAAGAATATACTTAAGGTACCGAAGCGGTTCATAGAAATTCTCCAGAAGGATAAAAGTCAGCAGTAAAAAAATGAATATTTGTACAACCCCAATTTTCATTTCTCAATAATTCGTTTAACAATACTCATAATTATAAAATATATAATCTTTCTAAACCAGGTTAAATTATACGAAATCGCTTCAGAAGCATTATCAACACTCGTATTAATCACCATCGATAAGGGATGATTAATCTCCAAAATTGCTTCCGTTTTTAATTCTGCAACATTATGGTTCATTATCTTTGTATGGCTTGCATCCGAATGAAAACCAATGTTCGACACAAGATTTTTTGATGGTGAAATACAAAGACCGCCACAATTCCACACGGAATATGTCCATTGGTAGTCCCATGTATCTATTTTATTTCTGTACACTTTCCAAAATCTATATAGCCAACTAAACTGAGCCATGTTTGAACCAAATACTTTTTTAATTCTGTTTTCTTTTAGAAATAGAGGAAAACCGGCTACATTAACATCGTACTCTTTCCACGCTCTTTTCCATGTCGCCCAACCCCAAATATGCGTATGTCTGCTAAAATAATACGAATCTTTCGAATCAAAAGTAGGGTTAAGATTTATTCCTCCAATATGCATTACCTTGAAATCATTCCTGTATTTCAGTAGCAATTCTGCACAGAAAAAAAAGAAACTTTGGTTAGGCACGCAATCATCCTCTAAGATTATACCTTCATTATTGTTGTCAAAAAACCAAGATATAGCAGAACTAACAGCCAATTTACAACCCAAATTTCTCTCTCGGTACAAAGTTTTTACATCACAATCCCAATCAACTAGTGCGGTAATTGCTCTTACCTTTTCACATTTTTCAGCCTCACCTATCTTATTCTTACGTGGGCCATCTGCGGCAATGAACAATTGCTTGGGTTTAAGAATTCTAATTTGATTAAACACCTGCATAGTAGAATCAGGTCTATTAAAGATCAGCAAAAGTATCGGTGTAGTAAATGGGGTTACCATTTTAAAAAATTCTTAGTCTTGGTAACGAAATTATTCAAACCTCTCTTATTTCGTATCAATCCAATTTTTGCAAATTTCTCTAATATCTGCAATGGCTTACTAGCCTCAATAATAACACCATCACATTCCATCTTAAATAAATCTACTTGTTTAAATTTTTTATAATACTCTCCTTTCATTAATTCCCAGTATGCATACTTGATTGCATTAATTTGATCTTTAGGCAACAAACTATCATTTCTCAAGAGGCCTACAACCTCTTTGTGATTGGCTGGTTGGTAACAAGCATCAATATTCATATAGAAACTCTGACCACACAGAATGGACACCCTATTCCAATATGTTGCTTCTACTCCAACTGTAGACCCGAAAGTAACAACTTTATATGCATTATCAATGAGAGCATAAGAATCACATTGATCTTCCGGCCTAATTAAATACAAATTTTTGTATTTAAGCGCCATCGCTTCCAGTTCTTTCATTTGAGAATTGCGAAGAAACTTCATATTGGGATGCACTCTTAAATAAAAAACATATTCATTATTAGCACTAAACGCTTCAACAATTCTAGCAATCCCAATATTATCATCATCGTAAATAGTGTTCTTCCAATCCTCCATTCCCTCGTATTCCTCCATCGTAGAATTAAAGACCATTATATTTTTTTTGTTCAAATCAAAGCCTATTGGAAGGAGTCCTAATTTCTGTGATGTAGTGAAAGAGACCCAAGATTGAACTACTTTATTCCTACGGTCCGAAAAAAACTTGCTACCCAAGTTCTTTCTATCCGATTCATCGGCTTTATTCCAAAGGTCATTCAACTCCTCTAAACAATATTGTTTATCATGAGGAATAGTATTTTTTCTACTAATAAATTTATTATTCACTCCGGCTCGCTCATGAGTATAAAAAACAATTCCCCTACTGATGCACAAAGCTTTTAGGGGGTAATAAATAGAAAATCTTCCATTGAAAAAATAAATCTCGTCAGGTTTTATTTTATTCAAAACTAACTGCAAGGCAAGATACAGTTCAATGCACATTTTAAGTTCAACATTGACTTCTTTCCTATATTTAATTGTATCAAATTTGTGATCATACAATCGTCCTACCAAGGTACTCACTACCGGAATGCCCAAGCTTGCACCATTAAACTTGAATGCTTTTAAATCGTCAACACTGTCAAAACTAGCTGGTGGTTGTTTATAATCAAAAGCAGTATCTGGTATTGTCACAATTGTAAAATCATTCATCTGCGCTGCATTCAAAGCATTTTTATACTTTGAATTACACGACAAACAAATCAACTTATTATGTTTGGGATTAACCAAACAAGATTTAAGCTGACCAGTACATCTTAATAGCACAACTTCTTTCCCTGCACTTTTCAAGCGACAGGCCAATTCCAAATCTGTCTCCAAATGAGGCGATTGAGGATTTGCAGAATAAATTAAAGCACGATTACCCATTTTTCCTTACTCTAACTTGTTTTACTTGCAACTAAAATAATATATGGCGATAGAAGCTTACTTTCAAACGGAATGAGAGTTACTAGTGACTTACCTAAAAACCAAATACATTTCACAAAAAATCTTACCATCAAGGGTTTTTTCTTTACATCCTCCAACCAAACTGTAAACTTTCCGTAATATTCTATCTTAACATCAACTAATTTCAAATCATGGCATATTTTTTTTAACAAAAGTAAATCCATAGATCGTATGTTATGCTTCTCAAAATTATACATGTCAAATTTACGTTGAATCCAGCCATTTAATCCCGTAAAATTCGGCAAAGAAATAAACAGTACTCCTCTATCATTAAGAAGTTGAATGTGCCGATTGATAATATCTTTGGTATCATCAAAATGCTCAATCAACCCACATGAGAGGACTAAGTCGTATTTCTTTTCACTGTAATAATTAAAAAGGTCAGCCTCAATAATTTCAATGGCATCTTGAGTCAATTCGTTTTTCTTCAAAACTTTACTTAAAATACTCCTGTCCACAAAAAAGTCAAATAATGAGCTACTAACATTAAAATATTTTTTAAGAAAAATAGCGTAATAGCCCGGAAACCCTCCTAATTCAATTGCTGTCTTAATACTGTGCGACTTAATAATAGTAGCCAGCGGCTTATGAAAGGTATAATTTTTGTCAACTGATACCAAAAGATCAGTTTTTGCTCTCCAATACGCAATCCAAAACTCTCTATCTGTATAATGAGTAGGCATGGTTAATCCTTAATTAATAATATTCGAAATAAATAACTTTATGATACTAATAAGCATACTCTTTAATTTTTTTTAATGCCAAATCTATATTACTCCTTGACAAACCAGCAAATGAAGGAAATATAAATATCAGTGAGCCGGTCAGCAAAGAATAAATAAAACCAGAAAATACAAATGAGAATATACTAAAATCAGAAGAAAAAGAAAAATACTCCAAAATCCACTTTATTGCAAAAGCAATTAGCAGCAAGGTAAGTGGAGCAAAAACCATATGCACAAAATACTTAAATAATTTAATCTTTAGATACTTAGAAATATGCAGAAGGATAATTATCACACTAACCGATTCCAGCGTTAATACTTTAATCGCCAAACCGCTAGCTCCTAGGTTGAAAAAACTACTCGATATCAACAAAAAAGATAACAGCATTCCTATTGGCGAGAGTACCAATGCAATGTTCCTGATGATTGTAGTGCCGCTCTTTGCGTATATCACGGAGCTATTCAAATTTGAATACGTTGAAACTAATGGATAAAAAAGCATAATTTTTAAAGTGACGAGTGATTCATAGTATTGCTCGCCACCAAATAAAAATATCAATCCCTGTGCGTTAATAAATAAAAACGAACAGAAAAAAGCGCTAACAACATAAATAACAGGCACATACTTCCTGTACAAACTGGCTGCTGACTCTAAATTATTACTTGCAAATGCAATTGAAAGCTCTCTGGTAAAAAGAGGTACCATTGCAACAACAAAAAGAATTGTCATTGTAGAGATAGAAAATGAAAAACCATACAAACCTTGCTGATAGCTACCACCAAAATGCTGCAAGATGTTCCGATCAAATATTTCTACAACTAATTGAGCAATGAGAAATATTAAGAGCGGAGCACTGAATGAAACAAATTCTTTTGTATAACTCTTTACTGCGCTCAATTCAATTGGAGCTATAAATGGAATCTGATACTTTTTACTTTTAAAAAAATTATACATTAGAAACCCAAGAAATAAAAAAATGAATATTTGATGGAGATAGAAAAATGAAATGTTTATTAAGTCAAAATAAAATAACAATACAAGAAGAATTACGCTTAAGCCCTGGTTAACCATCTTAATCCTTTCTATTGCGACCGTAGCTCCATAAGCATCAGATATTTTTATAAAAACATCTACAATCCATTTTGCAATAATTAAAACGAAGGAAAACCAGATGATTTTCTCATCTACATTTTCCAAAATAAAATGACGGCTAGATGGAATGGATAAAATAGAAACGATGATAAAAAGGATAAAGAAAATAAGCAGAGTATATATGCCATAAAACGTAATGATTTTAGATTCGGATTGCCTTTGAGAAAGTTTCACATAAAAACAAGTCGAAGCTCTCATATCCAAAAAAGAAAGGATTTGAGAAATAACATTATTTACAAAACTAAAATCTCCGTACGCGTTCACTCCTAACGCTCGAGGAACTATAGCTGAAGTAAAAAGACCAGAAAGAATGGTTACAATGTTAGATGTTACCTTATAAAAATATCTTTTTTTTAAGGTGTTTTTGTCTAAGAAATTATCGTTTGTTGACTGCACAATATATATCTATAAAATAAACGCTTAATATCTGAATCGTTGAAAGGTGTGAGGAAAGGCTTTAATAAACTCAATGAAGGAACTATCTATCTGATCTTTAAGATTGGCAACACTATAAGGAGCGCCAAAAAGAGAATTAGTAAACTCAAACTGAAGTATTAATCTTTCTCCACGTTCTAACAATTTTCCTTTATGAAGGCCTCTTGTATCTACAGCTATTATGGACCCAATGCCCCCAGTAATTTCAACCTTATCCTTATTCAAAAAAAAGCTATTAATTTCATTATCTAAAATCCTTCCATCCTTCCATAGTGGATCAGGCAAGCATTTATGAGTTCCCTTAATATAACAATGCGGTCCTGTTTCCGTTGAAACGTCTGTTAAATAAAAGAAAAATTTAATAAACTTAAATCTGTCCATATCAAAATGATACAATTGAGCAGCTTCCGAACTAGCTTCTTTTGCAAAAGGAGCACTCCACCACATTGCTGTGAGGTCTTGAATTGGCTTTGAACCTAAATACTCCTGAGCAATCGCAATTAAGCTACAATCCGTCATTAATGATCTTACAAATTTATTAGTCAAAAGTGAGGATTCATCAAATTGATAGCGAGGAGAAAGTAAATTATTCCTATCGTACTTAGAACTCACTTTTCCACTAAGCGCTCTGGGAACTAGGGTTGCTTCAGATGAAAAAGCAAATTCTCGTAAAGATGATATTGCATCGTTACTTAACTTGTTTTTAAAAATATAAAATCCATCTCTATCTATCTCGTTAGCAATTTTCTTAACATCATGATAGCTAAGATTTCCTAGAACACCAGCAATCGCAGGAAACTCATACTTTCCAATATTTACATTAAGTAAATTGGTGTAACTGTCATTGAGCTTACCTTTAGTTAATACAAAAAGCTTTCTAAAACTATAATAGGAGTAACTAAAGGTTTTCTTAGTGAACTTAAAGATTTGAAAGCCTAGCCAAAAAATAATAAAATGAATTGCTTTTCTCAAAGTATCTTATGTGAGTTTAACTTGTGATATACCAAAACAATATTTATGCTGATTACTTTTTATTACACTACTAGCTATCCTAATAACACTATACTGAACAAGATCCGCCCCAACACGTTCTGGTAAGATATTTTCAATTGTGAGAATACCCTCAATCATATTAAATGATAAGTCAAATTTTTCGCTTGCAATATCTACCTTCCAATAATGACTTTCATTAAAATAAAGAGTCATTTGAATTATGTTTGGGAAGCACAGATTCTTTCCAGAGATATGCAAACATTTCATAGCATCTAATTTAGCAAGGGTAACAATAGATTCTGCATCTGAGTAAATAATATTAGCGTTTCTAGATATTTTTAACTCTGACCGATTGTGACCAAAACCTCTATAAAAATAAGGGAGATCAGAGTCTGTTAAGCAATTAATTTCAAGAGGAGGAGAAAAATTAACACGCTTTTTTATCTCCTTATTAGGACTGCCAATTTGCACACTGTATGGAGGTATATCTTTTGTAACTATTGTATAAGCGCCAACTATCGCTCCTCTACCTATGTGTATACCTTGTTTTACAAATGCTCCATATCCAATCCAACAGTCTTCTTCAAAATGAATTTTTCTTGAGTGATTTTTTTGCCTCTCCTCATCCAGCAATACAAAAGAGTCTTGATCTTTAATAAGCCATGTAGGATTGACAGAGGCATAGTGATTGCCAGAGGAAGCGAAAATATTTGCAGAAAAGAGACAATATTTTTCAATCAATACATCACCAAGTATCTTACAATTATCATTAATACTACTTTGTTCTTTAATTACCATCACATTTCCATCCCAAACCTGCAATTCAGTAAAACTTCCTATGCTAACATTATTACCTAAATTAATAGCTGCAGTTGAACTATCTTTCAAAGTAAAAGTCGGTGCTAATACTCTTGAATATTGACCAAGACGGGCAGTGTTAGCAAGAAAAATGCTTCTATAGCCCCTTATTTTTACTCCTTTAAGTATATTTCTAATAATTTGAAGCAGAGACATTTTTACAAAATTAACTTTCATGAAAGTGTGTGGCTAGAACAGCGTTTTCTTCCAGTAAGCAAGGAATATTCGAAATTACGGGATATGCTAAAAAACTATCCTTACTATAATAAATACCATTGGTAAATACTAAAGGTGTTTTTGAAACCGGACATGCCAGAACATGCTGTGACTGTCGATTTCCTTCTTTTTCGATTACAATTAAACCTGTAGGATTTAAAGGATTATTACAAAAATCAAATTTTCTATGCTCAATAACTTTGTATCCTAATTCCAAACAAGTCATATATAAATTCTTAACATAGCCGAGTTTTTCCATTCTCGCTTTTCCCTCTTCATCAGCAAATTCATATGCTGGCTCTAATAAAACCAAATACTTATTAGTGATTCTATATAATTCGATTAGGGCTTCCTTTTCTCTCCCGCCATTTGGCTCTATAGAATGAGAAGTGTAAACTAAATCAATTGAGTTATCTGCAATTGGTGCATTAAACAAATTCCCTGTAAATAAAGTCCCTTGAATATTTTTCCCTTCTAGGTACTTTTGAGCATACTTGATTCTTGACCAAGAGAGGTCAAAACCAAACACATGTTTCGGTTTTTTAGCTAGTCGCTGAACAACATTAGCTAGCGTAGTTGCTTCACCAACACCCACTTCTAAAATTGAATCGAATTGCCACTTACCTAAAAGTGATGCGATTGAACCAGTGTAATTATTAATGTATTCAATATTGTTATTTGCCGATTCAATATAAGTTCCAGCTTGAAAATCATAACTAATCAGAATCGATTCTGTCGAATTTTTGCTGCTGTTGGACCTTGATTTTAGAAAATCCATGATATTACCTCCACTTTCATATATTTTTTTTACTTCTTGAATTTGATTCATTTGAATTTTAATTAAAAAATGTTGATTTCATGGGCGTTCCAAATTTAATATCTGCTTTTGCAGTTTTACCTATAATGCTATCATATTTTTTGGGAGCAAGTCCATCTCCTGGTCTAATTATTCTGATATTATCCTTCGAAAATACTTCTCCCTTTTTTATATCCTTAACTATATAAATAGACCGCTTAAATGCCTTGCTCTTCTCCTCTGCTTTTTGTACCTTAAGCTGTATATTCCCTAAAGCCAAAAATGCCCGCTCACCCTCAATAACTAATGATTTCATTTCAGCAGGTTCCATACTAAAAGTACTGTCAACCCCTCCATCTAATCGACTAAGAGTAAAATGTTTTTCAATGACTCTTGCTCCTAATGCAATTGAAGCGATACTCGCTCCAATACCCATAGTATGATCACTCAACCCAATGATGCAACCGGGAAATATCTTTTGCATTTCAGGAATAGTAAAAAGATTGGTATTTTCAGGAGTAGCAGGATACGTACTTGTGCATTTCAGCAGTACAATTTCTGAGCATCCATTTGCTTTTAACACCTCAACTGATTCAATAATTTCCTCTATATCAGCTATACCAGTGCTCATAATTACTGGCTTCCCGGTTTTCGCCACCTTTTTTAAAAGTGGGTGGTCGGTATTTTCAAATGAAGCAATCTTATAGCATGGCGCATTCAATGACTCTAAAAAATCAACTGCCGTGTCATCAAATGGCGTACTAAAACAAACCAATCCAAGGCGATTTGCATACTCAAAAAGAGGCTTATGCCACTCCCACGGTGTGTGTGCTTCTTCGTACAGCTCGTATAGGTTCCTACCAAACCACAAGGAGTTTTTATCTGCAATGTCAAACAAGCCACCTCTATGATTTATTGTTAACGTATCTGCTGTGTAGGTCTGAAGTTTAATCGCATGAACACCGCACTCTGCTGCAGCTTTAATAATTTCTTTTGCCCTCTCTAGAGACTTATTATGATTGCCAGACATTTCGGCAATTATAAAAGGCTTGTTCTGATAGCCAAGTTGTATCTTCCCTATTTGAATTGCTGACATTTTATCCTTTCAAAAATTTATAGCTCTTAACCCCTTCGTGCACTAACACCTCCTGTTGAATAAAACCAGCCGAAACAAAAGATCGAAGCGATGAAATATTCTCATATCTAATATACGCTACGATGTTTCCGTCCGGTCTCTTACGAAGATAATTATCTGTTGCTTTTTTAAGCATTTTACCGCTCAATGATCTCCCCCTAAAACCCGAATCTACCGAAACACCTATTGTGGTTTCGTGTTGATTGCTCTCAATCCTCACCTGACCGATTGCGTTCTTTTGCTCATCCATAAATAAATAAAAAAAACATTTTTCGGATTTTAATTTAAAAAAAAACCATTTAGAATGATCTTCATACCTAATAGTGCCTTGATGGAATGAATTCCTTCTAACCTCAACATCATTCGCCCATTTAAAATACAAATCAACATCCTGAACGTCTGCCATTCTAAACGAAATATCTTCAAAAACAAGCGAATGTATACGTACAGTGTATTGCTTATTATTAATATAAACCTTGTCTTTAAGGCGAGACTCTTCAATAAAGCCACTGTCATTTAAGGCCTGGTACAACAATGGCCGTATGTCATAAGAATACGTATATATTTTTTTCAAGTTCAACTGTAATTCGGCCACTTTTTTTAAGATTTTCAAATAAGAATTCCAATCATTTACGAACTGATGTTTATCAAGGCTTCTGCCAGTCTCCGTTAAAAATGAAATTTCAGCACTCTTATTTTCCCAATTAATATGTACTAGTCCTCCATATCCAATCAAAATATCATTCTCTAAGAAACTAAATAAAAGCTGATCCGGTTGTTTCTTCTCAAATAACTTATCAACTACATTTTTAAAATAAGTTTCCTGGTTTTCTCTAGTGAGAAAATGCCTTTGCCTTAAAACATCAATTTGTTCATTCCGCCATTGCATGATTGGATATTTATCCTCATCTCGGATCGGAACTATACTATAACTACCGGTCGAAAATTCATATACCGGCAGGCATTGGTAAACTCTTCGCATATCAATTCAACCGTTTAAATCCGCCATGACAAGTGGGGCCCTCCAACAGGCTATTCACATCCTTTCCACCTTCACACTCCCTGATCAGTTTAAAAATAGGGTTGATTGCTTCAAAATATTTTTCAATAATTGCTTCGGTGTGAGCTATGCTGACATAAATACTTGTTCCAGCCAAGTAACCTTTCTTTAACATTTCCTGAGCTATAAGGGTTTTATACTCCAGCGCTTTAGGGCTGTCTATACTGAACCCAATCAGTGCGGGCAATCCATTAATACTGATCTTAAATCCATGATGCGAAGCGAGTTGCAACCATTTCTCGCTTATTGCAGTTCCTCTTTTAGTGATTACCTCCCATGACCTCTCCCGCTCCATTACCTCCAGTGTTTTCAATGCTGCGGTTGGACCTATACGTTCAGTCCAAAATGTACTACTAATAAATGTTTTTTGGGCGGCTTCCATGATATTCCTCCTGCCAACAACTGCTGTAATAGCGTATCCATTACCGAGTGCTTTACCGTACATTGCCATATCAGGCTCAACACCAAAAAGTTTGTATAAACCACCAAAAGTCTGGCGGAACCCCGAGGTACACTCATCAAAGATCAGAACAGCGTTATGCTTTGTGGCAAGCTGACGTACTTTAAGTAAAAAATCATTTTCAGGTCCTTTATTTCTGGAAACTTCCATTTTAATTACACCAATATCTGGGTTTATAGTTAAAAGAGTTTCCAATTCCTCAATCTTGTTATAGTTAAACGGAAATACAGTGTTACTAAGATTTTTAGGAACACCTAACGGATCCAAGCCAGGAAGTAAATGACCAGCAAGGCTCTCTTCACTGCCAAGATTAGCAGACAAGTACCAATCATGCCAACCATGATATCCGCAAATGGCTACCTTATCACGGCCGGAGGCAGCACGTGCTATCCTTATTGCAATTGCATTTGCTTCGCCACCACTTCTAGCAAAGCGCACCATGTCGGCCCACGGATTTAGGGAAACAAGTCTTTCCGCCAGATAAACCTCCTCTGGACAGTTTAGAGTTGACATATTTCCGTTTCTTACCGTAGTCATAACTGCAGCATCTACTTCATCATCGCCATAACCTAAAATGTTAGTTCCTATTCCCATGATAGACATGTCGATATATTCTTTTCCATCCAAGTCCCATACTTTACAGCCTTTTGATTTACTGAAATAGGCTGGCCACTTATCGGGCAGAAACATTTCGGGCCTTTTTGACAATAACATTGTTCCACCCGGAATTAATTTTTTAGCTTTTTTATACAACTCCTGTCCCTGTCCCATAAATATTAGATAATTGATGTGTATTTGTTAATCATTATTCAAAGACTTAATATATCCTTCGTTCCTACCAATTGAACTATTTAGCTTACTAATCTCTGCATTAGAGAGATAGTAATCCGCATATGTTTTCCAATCTTTATCAATTCCAAATTTTTCAATTAAATGTTTAACTACAAGAAAATCACGTTCCTCATCTACTGTCAATCTTACATTACCATAGTTAAATTCACTTACAAAGTTAACAGCAGTAAATAATTGTTTATTAAAAAAAGTAGAATTATTGTAAATGTAGGAAGTAACATGTTCTCTTTCAGAAGTTAATTTAGCATTGTTCCAAGCCCGTTCTAACGCAGAAAATTTAAAAACCTCAACATCCATTCCATCTGGAAATGTTGACACTAGTGAATTAGAGCAATAATCAACATTAATTTCTATCAATCTATCAATAACCATATCTATTAGGTTAGCATCAATTAAAGGGCAGTCTGATGTAAGCCTAACTATTAAATCTGGTAAATAGCTTTTCGATGCTTGATAATATCTATCCAGCACATCATTCACACTGCCACGAAAACATGGCAGGCCTAATTTTCTTGCCTTATCCTCAACTCTATTATCTTCAACGTTTAATGTGGTCGCAATTAATAACTGACTAATTCTTTTTGACTTCAATATTCTCATTACATGAATATCAAGCAAAGTAAATCTATTTATTTCTTTAAATATCTTATCAGGCAACCTTGTGGAGCCAGATCTAGCCTGGGTAATAGCCAATATCTTTAGCGGTTCCAATTGGCAGGGTTTAACAATTCTGTTTCTTTAACGTCAATTGAATTAATTTCTACTATTGTTTCCCGAGAAATCGGAGTACGCAATAGGTTGATATTTTTCCTCAAATGCTCGACAGAGTCAACACCAAATAGTACATTATCAATATTATCCTGCTGAAAAACATAATTTAAGGCCAATGTATTTAAGTCAATGTTTCTACCAGTGGCAATTTGCTTTGCCAAATCAATATATATCTCCAAATATTTCAACGAATCTGGTATTTCCCTTTTAAAAAATAATCCTTGCAAAAAAGTAGATCGAGTATGAACTTGAATACCTCTGCGTTTCAATTTTTCAATAGACTCTGAGCGTTTATTAATATTATCTAAAAAATTAAATGGGAATTGAACAAAATCGATACAATCATAATGCAATAACTCATTGATCTCCGAATTTGTATAAACAGAAACACCAATCATTTGAATTAGACCTTTACTTTTCAGTTCAAGCAACTCCTCTCTATACTGATCAAAACATTTTTTAAAGCTATCAAACGAGTGAAACATATAACCATACAAGTAATTTACGTTTAACACAGCAAGATTGCGTTTTATTCTCTCTGTTAAATCCATCGGCAAATCTTCTCTTGTAGGGTCAAATTTTGTAATGACCTTAAACTTGACATCAAATGCCTTGTGGAATTTTCCAATTACTTCATGTGAATCTCCATACTTTTCTGCTGTGTCTAAGATTCCAATGCTATTAGTATATGCAAAATTCAAAATTTCATTTACACTCTCTTGCTTCAATTTTCCTACGGTATTATTAATTCCATAATCAAATCCAAACTGCGCAGTTCCCAAAATTATCTTTTCACAAATTTTGTTATTCCTGCTTTTCTCTATATTATACTTATACTTAAATTCTGCAACTTTCCAATCAAATTCCGTGTTAATATCCTGAGAGTTTTCTTCTTCTACTATCAAACAACCCGAGTTATCTGTAAATATATTATTTGAATTTAGGAATTCTGAAGTCCAAATCCAATAAAATTGACCTGAGTCATGATAGGTCAGTTCTAAATCCTGTGTTCTACCAGAAGAATTTTGAGGATTTAGCATAACAATTTTACTGTCCTTAATAACCATGCCTCTTTGAATAGGATAATTAAATTTCAAAACAGGAAATACTGATTTGTATTTACCATTAACAAGCAGCTCGAATGCGTTTTGAAGCCGGGATGAAGTAATGGTGGGAGCTGTAGAGTAAATACAACACAATAGATCAAATTTCTTTCCAAGTTCAGTGTATTTCTCTACTACCTCAAGGATCACATCTGCTGTAGAGGCAAAGTCGTCTGAATTTTTTTCACTTCGCATAAATGGAACAAGCGCACCATACTCTTTTGCAATTGAAGCTATTTCATCATCATCCGTTGACACCATAACCTCATCAAACAATTTCGATTCTATAGCAGCTTCTATTGAATATGCTATAATAGGTTTCCCTAAAAATAATTTTATATTTTTTGATGGGAGTCGCTTGCTTCCACCTCTAGCATGTATTATTGCTATTCTTTTCAAACGAAAAAAAATTAATATTTACACTTCCAGTCACTACTATCTCTTCCGTTCACTCTATCGCATATGTTAATTAAGGCAGAAAATACCATACCCTAATAATTAACAGCATATGCTTGCATCGTATTTTTTCTCAACAAAGACACAGATACTCTTTCATTCGGATCATCTATTTTTTCGAAACCATAATGAGTAAAGATATTTTTTGAAACTAAAAAATAGGAAGGGTTTGCAAGAAACAAGTTTGAGTAATTCATTTTATAGCTAAATATCCCTTCTTTATGTTGGTATTTATTTTTAAGAGGAGCGGCCGGCTCAAAATCAAAAATGGCTATATGACCCCCTTCATTCAAAAATTTATCTGCCTCAAAAACAATTTTAAACAAATCCTTCCTGTCGCACAAATACAAACAAAAACCAAAAATAATCAAATCAAATTTCTTATCAAAAAACGGAATAACATCTGCCGTTCCCTGTTCTAAAATAATGTCCTTATACAAGTCTCTTCCATCTTTTATCGCTTGCGATGATGGGTCAATTCCATAGCAATCGGATTTAAACAATTTATGTATGCTATCGAGCCTCCACCCAATGCTACATCCTATTTCTAATACTATTTTCGGCAATAATTTTCTTTCCAAAAGTAGCTCAACTAAAAGATCTTTCTTTTTTTCAACCAGCACTTGTTTGTTTCGCTCATAATACTCATTTCCTTCTTCTTGAAGGAAGACTGTTTTTTGGTTATTTTCTGACATATTCTAATATTTTATTAATGACAAACTCTTGCTCGGCATCGCTTAAACTAGGATACATAGGTAGACTAATGCAACCAGAGTAATATTTTTCAGAAGCAGGAAAATCTCCTGCTTTGTTCCCTGAGTTACGATAGAAAGGCATAAGATACGCAGGCACGTAGTGAACCTGAACAAAAATACTATTTTCATGCAAATAATTATAAAGTGCTACTCTATTCTCAACTTGAATTATATATAGATGAAACGCATGCCCTTCGTTATATACAGGCGATATTATTTCTCGAGAGTGTTTTTTAAATGCTTCGTCATATTTCTGAGCAATAATTTTTCTTTTTTCCAATCCTACTGCTGCACGTCTTAATTGCGAACTTCCAAGTGCAGCCTGTATATCTGTTAGGCGATAATTATATCCTAATTCCTGCATTTCATAGTACCAGCTACCGTGATTTTCATTCATCAATAATTTATCTTTGGTGATTCCATGTGTTCTTAACATTTTTAATTTTTCGTACAAATCTTTTCTATTAGTAGTAATCATTCCTCCTTCGCCAGTAGCAATATGCTTTACTGGATGAAAAGAAAAAATGGATAGATCGGCATAGTTTCCATTTCCACAATACTGTCTCACCCCTTTACTGTTACTAAAAAAACCGCCAGGTGCGTGACAAGCATCTTCAATTAGCCATAAATCATATTCATCAGCTAATTTTCTGTACTCTTCAAGATCGACTGCGTATCCTGCAAAATCCACCGGTATGATTCCTTTAAATGTTCCTTTAGGATGCTTTTCGAGTAAGTCTCTAACTTTATTTATATCGAGCAAAAAAGTATAAGGGTCAATATCCGAAAAAACCACCTCGCCACCACAATATCGGACACAATTGGCACTTGCAACAAACGTAATAGGAGTAGTAATTACTTTATCATTTGGCTTAATGTTTAAAGCTAAAACGGATAAATGTAAAGCCGCAGTACCATTTGAAACTGCTACGGCATATTTAGAGCCAATATATTCTGAAAATAATTTTTCAAACTCTGCAATTTTAGGCCCTTGTGTAAGAAAATCAGACTTTAAAGTAGAAATAACAGCCTCAATATCTTCCTGTGTTATTTGCTGTTTACCGTAGGGAATAACGTTCATTTCAAATCTAGTTTAGATAGAAAAGTCAGGATCTACATGCTCTTTTATTAATTTACGTAATTCAACAGCATCAACCCAGTCTGGGTTATCGCCCGAATTATAAATAAAACCCGGAGCTACAATTTTTGCATTAAATTGTTTAATAAAATCTTTTATATTCCAACTTGGCACTTGAGGTAGAATAGCAAAATATTTTCCTACATCATACGTAAAAAATGAATCAGAGGAAGTTATCATTTCCTCATGAATTTTTTCTCCTGGACGAATTCCAACAATTTCAATTTTACAATTCGGGCCTATCGCTTTTGCTACTTCTGTAATTTTATAGGAAGGTGTTTTTAATACAAAAATTTCTCCTCCCCAAGCATGTTCAAGTGCATGTAAAACCAAATCAACCCCTTCGCTAAGCAAAATGTTAAAACGTGTCATGGTTGGGTCAGTAATAGGTAATGTTCCACTAGCTTTTTTCTTGAGAAAAAATGGTATAACAGATCCATTTGACCCCATCACATTTCCATAGCGAACTACAGAAAACTTAATATTATGAAATCCCCTGATGTTATTTGCAGCCACAAATAATTTATCTGAACAAAGCTTGGTTGCCCCATATAAACTTACAGGAGCAGCAGCCTTATCTGTAGATAAAGCAACTATGTTTTCTACCCCAGTTGCAAGTGCAGCATTAATAATATTTTCCGCTCCTAATACATTAGTTTTAACACATTCCATGGGATTATATTCTGCAATTGGAACATGTTTCATTGCTGCAGCATGAATAATATAGTTAATGCCCTCAAAGGCCCTGATTAATCTTTCGTAGTCTCTTATATCTCCAATAAAAAAACGAATACTAGGATATTTAGCTTCGGGGTATTCCATTGCCATTTGAAATTGTTTTTGCTCATCTCTTGAAAAGATAACAAGTCTTTTAACATTTGGCCAACGTTCCAATATGGTTTTTGTGAGTTGTTTTCCTAATGTTCCGGTACCTCCGGTTATTAGAATGCTTTTACCATTTAAATCTAGCATAGCGGTAGGTTATTAATTATCAGTTATTTGTACAAATATATTAATATTAAGTTTATTTAATTGCGAAAAATAGAATACTTTTGCTGATAGAATTTATCTAGATGGAAAATCAGCCAAATAAGAACGAAGAAATTGATTTGATCACCATTTTTAATGGTATTAGTAAGTTTATTTTTTCAGGTATTCAATTCTGCAAAGACTTATTACAAATTCTATTAACCAAATGGATATTATTTTCATTTATTATTTTGCTAGGCTGTGGTGTAGGCTACAGTATTTATAGCATCTCTCCTCCTGTCTATATTTCTTCTGTTTCAATTTCATCAAAAATTCTTACCAATGATTATTGTGCTAGTATTATTGGAAAGCTTAGCGAAACAGTTGCAGATGGAACACCTGAATTAATAGCAAAAAAACTAAACATACCAATTGAAGCTGCTGAAGCAATAAAAAAGATTGAGTTTAGTAACTATAGTAGTAAGCTAAGTAAAATATATGAAGATCGAGATACTATTGTACTTGGTATTCCATTTAAAATATTTGTGCACGCCTATAACAACACCGTTTTTGATACCTTGGAACTTGCCATTGTTAATTATTTAGAAAATAATAAATACGCATTAGATAGAAAAAAAATAAATAAAGAGAATATTCTTTTGATGAGAGAAAAGCTAAAATCAGAAATGCAGCAACTTGATACTCTTAAAAAAAATATTTCCTCAAATATACTACCCCGCGGAACTGGATCTGGATTTGTATTTGGCCAACCAATTGATCCTATAAATATTTACAAAGCAAGTATGGAGTTTTATCGCACTGACTTAAACTTAAGAGAAGATCTAGAACTAATTGATTCAATTCAAGTTATTGAGAGTTTTTCTCCTAGAAACAAACCAGATAGTCCAAAGCTTTTAAAGATGCTCGTATTTTTTAGCTCTTTATTTTTTATGACTACTCTTTTTATTGTATTCAGAATAAAAAAATAAATAAATATTCTTTTACTTATTTATTATTCCAAGCTTTCAATACAAACAACATCCAGATTAAATTCCCATAATCTTCTTTACTGGATTTATTATCGTCAATAATTTTCTTAAGTACATTTTGATTTAATCCAAAATCGGCACTACATAGTGACTGAAGCTGAGGCTCAAATTCTTTTCCTTTAAACCATTCACGAAGTGGGATACTAAACCCTTTTTTAGGAGCACGCAGTAAAGCAGGCGGAAGTATTTTCCCTATGGTATTTCTCAATACACTTTTACGTTCGTAGCCTTGCATCTTTACATCTCTGTGAACATGCGTCATATATTCCACCAATCGGTAATCAAGAAAAGGCACACGAGTTTCTAGAGATGAGGCCATGCTCATTCTATCAACTTTTGCTAAAAAATCATCTGGTAACAAAACTTTAAATTGGAAAAACATTAATTTATAAAACGAATCTTTTACTTTGTATTTTGAAAAGAAATCACCTATAAAATCAGACAATTTAACTTGCTTTCCACAATCAGCAATTAACAAATTAAGCAACTCAGGCTTGCACCATGATTTAGCTATAAGTCTTTTTTCAAATGTTTCGTTGGAAAAAGATAAAGCCTTGCCAATTTGCTTGAGTTTATATTTATTATCGCCCGGGAATATAGATGCTGTTGCATTTACAACACCAGGGAAAATATTTCTTAAAAACCTAGGCATACGTTGATATTGCTCAGCAAATTTTTCAACTCTGTTGGAATTATAACCCGAAAGCACTTCATCTCCTCCATCTCCTGTAAGAACCATTTTTACTTTTTGAGATGCTATTTGCGATACTTTTCCGGTTGGCAAAGCAGAAGAATCTCCAAAAGGTTCGTCAAAATGATGCAATACTTTTATGAGCGATTCTTCAAAATTATCCTGCTCAACCATGTATTCTTGATGATCTGTATTAAATTTTTGCGCTACTAATGCTGCAAGTTCCCGCTCGTCAAACATTTTTTCTTTGGACCCAATCGTAAATGTTTTAACCTTTTCTTTACTTATGCCGCTCATCAGCGCAACAATTGCTGCAGAATCTAACCCTCCACTTAAAAAGGCTCCATAAGGCACATCACTGCGCATCCTAATTCTGACGGAATCTTTTAAAAGATTTTCGAAATTTTCATACACCTTCTGCTTATCGGAGTTCATATTATTTTCATCTATCTCTGGCAAATCCCAGTACTTTATTTCATTTACCGAATTTGGTTTAACAATTAAATAATGACCTGCTTGTAGTTTGAAGATATTTTTATAAAAAGTATAAGGCGCAGGGATGTATCCTAGACTTAAATACAATTCAGTAAATTCATTTGCGGGATTTTTAGGGCATCCATAGGCAGTAATGCTTTTTATTTCAGAACCGAATACAAACGTGTTTTCGTAGGTAGTATAAAACAATGGCTTTTCACCCATACGATCGCGAGAAATAAATAACTGATTTTCCTTTTCATCCCATAATGCGAAAGCCCACATGCCATTAAATTTGTTTTGGCAATCTACCCCCCATGTTTCATAAGCACGAATAATAACTTCTGTATCGGAATTAGTACGAAACTTGCAACCTAACTTTTGTAATTCTTCTTTGAGTTCTACGTAATTATAAATCTCACCATTAAAAATAATTGCAATAGTCTTTTCTTCATTGAACATGGGCTGATCTCCTGTAGAAAGATCAATGATTGATAATCTTCGATGTCCTAGCCCAATATTATTTTTTATGTAAAAACCTTCCCCGTCTGGCCCTCGATGAGACAACGTTGTTGTCATTTTTTTCAAAATAGACTCATCTACATCCCTCAATGAATCAAAATGAAATATTCCTGAAATTCCGCACATATATGCACCAAAGATACGTCTAACTTAATAACTCGTTCAAAAAAGGCTAAAAATGAATAAAATAGATACATTTTATAGCAACTATTCCTAAATCTATTCGTAAACGCTAGCATTGGCGAATCAATTACATGAAAACTAACATCTTGTTGCTAATAATATGTGTTTTATAGATTACTATTAAGGGTACATAGACTTATATTTGTTACTTATATTAAATAAGCGTTGAACTTACTTACAAAAAATATTTTTAAAACATCAATTACATTAATTGCATGCTTGTTTTCTTTGCAGGCAATAAGTCAGGTCAATGCTGCTTTTGTTGCCAACCCGTTAAAAGGGTGCTCCCCTTTACAAGTAACTTTTACAGATCAATCTACCGGGAATCCTACATCATGGAATTGGAATTTTGGCAATGGTAATTCTGGTACGGGGACTACGGCTAGTGCTATCTATACAATTCCAGGTGTATACACAGTAACACTAAGCGTTACCAACGGAGTGACTTCTGATGTTGAAATCAAAACAAACTACATTGTCGTTTACAATAAACCTATTGCAGGATTTACACTTAGTACGGATACCACCTGTGTGGGTCAGCCAGTAACATTAACCGATGCATCAACAATATCTGCTGGGGGTTCCCCTATTGGAACTTGGGCTTGGAACTTTGGTGATGGGTTTTCAACATCCACAACATCTCCAACAACTTCTCACACATATCTTACTCCAGGTAATTATCCTATCAGTGTAATAGTTACTGATCCTGATGGATGCTCCGGGAATGTGGTGAAAAATATTGTTGTTTTACCTAAACCCACTGTATCATTTTCAGCAACACCAACCACTTCATGTACGGCTCCATTAACAGTTACTTTTGCAAACAACTCTACATCAATAGGAGCTACAACGTATTTATGGAAGTTTGGGGATGGCAGCACTTCTACGATAAAAAACCCCACTCATACCTACACTACTACAGGATCTTTTAGTATAGTACTCATATTAAATCAAAATGGCTGTGTTGATTCTATTGTCGCTCCGAATAAAATAATTATTCAAAAAATTGTTGCTAGTTATTCAGCAACACCTACTACAATTTGTACTGGCGAAACTGTGGCATTTACAAATACATCAATACCAACACCAGCGTCTGTAAGCTGGAATTTCGGAGACGGTGGTGTATCTTCAGTAATAAGTCCTACACATACTTATACTACTGCTGGCACATACACGGTATCATTAATTGCTACTGATGCAAGTGGTTGTAAAGACACTATTTCAAATAATATTACTGTAAACCAAACACCAAAAGCAAATTTTATTGCCGACACTACCATTGCTTGCTCTGTACCTTTCACTGTGAATTTTACTAATACATCAATTGGAGGGACAAATTATACTTGGAATTTTGGGGATGGCAGCCCCACATCTTCTTTACTAAGTCCCGCCCATACTTATACTGCATTTGGCACATATAGCGTGTCGTTAATAGCAATTAATTCTTCGGGTCCTTGTCAGGATACAATTGTAAAAAACTCATTCATTATTATTTCTCCTCCTGTTGCAGGCTTTACCACTTTTCCGGATAGTGGATGTGCTCCATTAACTGTAAACTTTTTAAACAACAGTATTAGTCCAGCTAATCCTATTGCAAATTATTTTTGGAATTTTGGAGATGGAACTACTGCAAACAGCGCTCCCCCGCTTTCACATACTTATACTACAACAGGTATTTATTCAGTTTCTTTAATTGTACAAACTTTAGCAGGTTGCATAGACACTTTCACTTGTACAAATTGTATTAAAGTTGGCATAAAGCCAATAGCTAATTTTGGCATTTTACAAGACACGGTATGCTATGGGAAACCTGTTCAATTTAGCGATTCCTCCTTAAATGTTACCGGATGGCTTTGGGATTTTGGTGATGGGCAATTTTCTACTATTCAAAACCCAATGCACCTATATCCTGATACAGGATTTTACCAAGTAATGTTAATTGCATTTAACAACGGATGTGCAGATACATCCCTAATTCAAAATGTTGTAATACTTCCCCCAAAAGCAATATTTACTTTTACGTTAAGTTGCACAAACTATTATACCGTACAGTTTTCTGACGCCTCTCACGGTGCAGACTCTATCGTTTGGAATTTTGGAGATGGTACAAAAGACACCCTAAAGACTTTAAATCCAATTCACACCTATCCTTCTCGCGGGCCCTATACCGTAACACTTATAGCATATAATTACGCAACAGGTTGCTCTGACTCAGCGACTGCAACTTTTACGATAGCGGAGCCTATAGCAAGTTATTCAATTATAGCATCCAAAGGCTGCTATCCATTTAGTGTAAATTTAGCTAGCACATCACAAGATGCATCCTCCTATTTTTGGAATCTTGGCGATCCGTTGAGCTTAGCAGATACCTCTGTTGTTGATTCTGCTTTGTATACTTACAATAACCCTGGAGCCTATCCTGTAACATTAATAATTACTGATGTAAATGGATGTAAGGATACGCTAGTTGATACTCTTAAAACATTAGGACCACTACCCTATTTTTATGCGGATACACTAACCGGATGCAGACCACTCATTGTAACATTTGTTGATACCTCTTACTCTGACTCAACTCTTACACAATGGATATGGAATTTTGGAGATGGAAGTCCCAACGACACAACAAGCAATGACTCTATTGCACATACTTATACTATTACTGGAAGTTTTGCCGTTACTATGACTGTGCGCGATACAAATGGGTGTATTAAAACAATTGTAAAAACCAACTACATAAAACCAACATTTCCGCTACCATCATTTATAGTTGATACGTTTGCATGTAAACTTGATGTACTTACATATAACGCATCTTCTACCAGTGTTATTGGAGGAACCTATATTTGGAATTATGGGGATGGAAGTTCAGATACTACTAGCAGCCCAATCATAACGCATTCATATATTAACGATGGAATATATGTAGTAACACTAACTGTTGTTGACACAAATGGCTGCGACAGCATGGTAACCGATACCATTCGAATATTAAAGCCTACGGCAAATTTTGGTTGGAAAATTGACACGGTATATTGCGGAAATATGCAAGTGACATTCACCGATTCTTCATTGGGTTATGTAAATAACTGGCAATGGAATTTTGGTAATGGAGGCACCTCTACACTTCAAAATCCTACTGCGCTATATTCAACAGGCGGAGTGTATAGTGTTACACTAATTGTTACAAATGCCGGTGGATGCAAGGACACATTAAGACTAGATAGTATTATAACGGTACCCTTTGCAACCGGAGATTTTTCACTTGCTCCTGCTTCTGGATGTACTCCACTTACCGTATGTTTTAATGTGAGTGCATTAAACACTAATAATTATGTTTGGGATTTTGGGGATGGAACAGTGCTGAATTCTGTAGGTGGCGATACCTGTCATACATTTATTAACGCGGGCACTTTTAATCCTATTCTATTGTTGCAATATACACTACCAAGTGGTGCTCCTTGTATCACGCAAGCAAATAATTTAACTGGCTCCGTAATTGCAAGCAACGTTATTAATGTTTCATTATCAGGGAATCCACCTTTATCTCCTTCTCCTTACGTTGTAACCATCCCTGAAGATAGCATCATCACTGTAACAGTAAATTATTCTGGAGGAGTATCTCCCTACACATTTAGCTGGACTCCCAATACAGGAATTAGCTGCGACACCTGTGCTACCATTCAAATTATTGGAACTGGCGATACCATCTATTATGTATTTACAATTTATGACAAGTCAGGATGCATAGGAAAGGATTCCATCCTTATACTTTCTGAACCTTGTTCTGAAGAGGACCTAATTCCAAATGTATTCACCCCCAATGCCGATGGCGTAAATGATTTATTTTATATTCCTGGAATTTGTCCAAACGAAAAGTTTTTGCTCCACATTTACGACCGATGGGGAACACTATTATTTTCTACCTCTTTACGAAATAATGCTTGGGACGGAAGAACCAATGCCGGTGTAGATGCCAGCGCAGGTGTATATTATTTTACCGTTCATGTAAATGAAAAGATTTACAAAGGGAACGTACACTTATTACGTTGATAAGAAAATCCTATTGGACTTCTTATCTGATTAAACTCAAATTTCCTATGTAATTGTATTCTGTATGAAAAATGTTAATCAACTTTACTTTCCACACATACACATCCTCCTGCGCTAAACGATTTGACCTTCCAGCTTCTACTTTTCCATCCCACATACACGGAAAAGTCTGTGGCAGGTCATTTATCTTACAATAAAATACTTGATTTCCCCAGCGATCAAAAATCGACATTTCATATTCAATGATTCCTACTCCCTTTCCAAAAAATAATTCATTTATATCATCACCGTTTGGCGAAAATGAATTGGGAATATAAAATGCAAAATCTCTAATTTCTACTTTATGTTGAATAGTATCAAAGCAACCGTTTGCAGACTCAATAATTAACGTTACCACAAATGCACCCGTATCAGAAAAGAAATGAGCTGGGTTTTGTAGGGTGGATGTGTCGCCATCTCCAAAATTCCAAAACCAACTGACAGGTGCTCCTGTAGACTGATCTGTAAAAAATATTTCATCTATAAGTTGCGCTGTTGGTGATGGTGAAAATGAAAAATCTGCATTAGGTAAAGAAAAGACAAGGATAGGAACCGTGGTTGTACCAACACAGCCATACGAAGAAGTAACCGTTAATGTAGCAGTATAACTTCCAGCCGAAGAATAAATATGAGTTGGGTTTACTAGTGATGAGGTATTTCCATCGCCAAAATCCCACAACCAATTAGTAATAGTTCCATTGGGAATAAAAGAAAGATTAAAAAAGTTAGTAGGTTCACCTTGACAAACAGTATCAGCTATACCCTTTGCAATGGGTGGAGAATAAATAGTAATGGTATCTGTAATAGTATCAATACATGTTCCTGTAGATGAGGCTATGAGCGTAACTACATAACTTCCTGGTGTTAAATACGTGTGTGTTGGGTGTTGAGTAGTGGATGTACCGCCATCGCCAAAATTCCAAAACCAATTTAATGTATTTGAAGATTGATCGGTAAAATTAGTTGCAGCATTTAAACAGGTATCCTTGGCTGTGAATGCAGCAACAGGTGGGAATAAAACCACTGCCTGTTTGTTTGCTACATTTTGACAATTATTACTGGATGTGACAGTAAGCAATACATTAAAGTTTCCTACGGCAGTAAAAACATGTGTAGGGTTTTGTAAATTGGAAGTATTATTTAAGCCGGATGCAGGATCTCCAAAATTCCAGCTCCATGCGATTACATTTCCAGATGATACAGTGGATAGATCAGTAAAAGCGGTGGCGGATCCTATACAAACGGTTGTGGAGGAAAAACTAGTAACCGGAAGTGGATAAACCGTTACAGGTAAAAAGGTAGAATCTTTACACCCTTGCGCTGTTTCTGCAACAAGCGTAACCGTAAAAGTTCCAGAATTATTATATGTGTGAGTAGGATTTTGAAGTGCACTTGTGTTCCCATCTCCAAAATGCCAAGTCCACTGAGAAACAACTCCAATACTTGTATTATTAAAAATAGTAGGATTATTAAAACATGCAGCAGTTGCAGTAGAACTCACTTCAGGGGTTGGGTGAACAGTGACCGATATATCGTCTGATGCGGTGCAATTATTAACATCCGTTACAAGTAATGTATATGTGGTAGATGCAGTACCAGAAAATACCGGATTAGAAATAGCTGAATTACTTAAACCTGCCGAAGGGCTCCATGTATACGATCCTCCTCCCGAGCCAGATAAAGAAACAGAATTTCCAGAACATAAACTTATATCTGCACCAGCATTTGCTAATGGACCAGTTGTGAAATTTACTGTCAATACTGTATCTATAATACAACTACTTCCATCAGTAATAGTAATTGAATAATTTCCTGCTACTAGTCCAGTTGCAGTAGCCGTTGTTTGGCCAGTTGGCATCCATAAATAAGTGTAAATACCACTTCCTCCAGATGCTGCTACAGTAGCTGTACCGTCAGCCCTATTACAAAATTCATTGGTAGTACTAGCAACTAACGAACATTGCGAATTCGCCTCATTAATAAACCCAAATTGAATTAAAAATAAGAAAAAAAATAAAATATATGAATTATTGAAAATAGCTATTCTCATTTTGAAAATTATACTGAAGAGGGCAAAGATAGTATAGAGAATCTACATCTACAAACAACAGTATTAACCGTAGCTTGTTGATGGATTTTTGAGTTATTTCACTATAGTAACTGTACCGATGTAGGAGTGAGAATCGCCAAATATGTCCAATAATTCAACTTTCCAAACATATACATCTTCCTGAGCTCGCTCATTAGATGTACCTGCTTCAACTTTTCCATCCCACATACAGGGAGGTGTTTGAGGAAGATCTTTCACTTTACAGAAAAATATTTGATTTCCCCAACGATCAAAAATAATTAATTCATATTCTACTATACCAACTCCTTTTCCAAAGAAAAAATCGTTTTTACCATCTATGCCTGGAGTAAATGCATTAGGGATGTAGAAAGCAAATTGTAAAATCTCTAATGGATGATACGTTGTATCAGCACATCCATTTTGAGTAACTGCAATAAGTGTGATGGTATACGTTCCAATATCAGAATAAAGATGTGAAGGATTTTGAGTGATCGAAGTATCATTGTCCCCAAAGTTCCACCACCATTGAACAGGTGATCCCGTTGATTGATCATTAAAGTATACTAAATCGCTAATATTGATTGGAGAACTTGGGGTAAAAGTAAAATCAGCATTAGGACCAGGATACACAATAACTGAAATAACATTACTACTTACACAACCTATTGCCGAAGTAGTAGTTAAGGATACTGAATAAGATCCAGCAGCAGAAAAAATATGTGTTGGATGTTGAAGCAAAGAAGAGTTGTTAGCTCCAGAAGTTGGGTCTCCAAAGTTCCATATCCATGAAATAATATTTCCTGAAGGAATAAAGGAAGCATCAGTAAAAGCAGTTGGCTTACCCACGCAAACAGTATCTGCACTAAATACAACTACTGGGGTTGGATTTATAGTAATGGTATCAATGATTGTGTCTGCACAAAGCCCTCCAGAAGATGCTATCAAGGTAACAACATAATTTCCATAACCCAAATAAACATGTGTAGGACTTTGAAGTGTTGAAGTTCCTCCATCGCCAAAATTCCAACTCCACTGTATAGAGCCTGTAGAAAGATTAGAAAAAGTAGTTGCCGTATTCATACAAACACTGGTAGCTGTGAAAGATGCTACAGGAGGTAATGTAACACTAACCGGTAGATTAATGGTGCTCTGACATCCATCGTTTGAAGTAGCAGTTAAAACAACATTATAAACTCCTACTGCCGTATAAGTATGACATGGGTTTTGCAAGTTTGAAATATTATTTGTTCCAGAAGTAGGATCTCCAAAGTTCCAACTCCAAGTTGCAATGACTCCGGATGAGAGCAATGTAGTATCCTTAAAACAAGTAGTGCTGCCAATACAAACAGTAGGTGCAATAAAATTAGCACTTGGTAATGGATTTACTACCGCTACGAGAGGAAGAGTATCAGAACATCCTAATGTATTTGTAGCTATTAACGTGACGGTATAGGTTCCCGGTGCACCATAGGTATGTGAAGGACTTTGAGAATTACTTGTATTACCATCGCCAAAGTTCCAACTCCACTGTGTAGGAATTCCTAATGATTGATCTGTAAATTGTGTTGGATTATTAAAGCAAACTATATTGGAAATAAAAATAGCGTCAGGAACTGGATTAACATTTATAATCTGAGTGATTGAATCTAAACAAGCTCCACTACTTTGAACTAAAAGTGTTACAGAGTAGGTACCAGGAGCACCAAAAATGTGAGAGGGATTTTGCTGAGTTGAAGTTGGTGTTCCATCGCCAAAATTCCATAACCATTGAGCGGCTCCGATAGATAAATCAGAAAATTGTGCCGGGTTTGTATTTAGACAAATATCTGCAGTGTTAAAATTTGCTTGCGCTACAGGAAGAACTGTTGCAACCTGTAAGAAAGTAGAATTACAACCACCTGGCATTGCTGTTGCTACCAAAGTTGTTGAATAGGTGCCGGCAGCAGTATATGTATTTGAAGGATTTTGAGAAGTACTTGTACCCCCATCGCCAAAATTCCAACTCCATTGAGTAGCTCCTCCGGTAGTAGTATTTGTAAATTGAGTAGGCAATCCAAGGCAAACCGTATTGACTGAAAATACAGCTTGCGGTTGAGGATTTACTGTTACCACCAAAGTAATAATATCATTACATCCACCAGAAGCAGAAGTATTTAATGTAACGGAATAAGTCCCTGATAAAGAGTAAGTATGAGATGGGCTTTGCTGAGAAGAACTATTACCATCGCCAAAATTCCAATTCCAGCTTGTTCCTCCTCCCGTAGATAAATCTGAAAATTGTGTAGGATTGCCTAAACAAACCGTACTCGCACTAAAACTTGCAATAGGCTGAGGGTTAACTGTAATAATTTTTGAAATGGAAGAATTACAGCCTCCAGGGTTTGCTGTAGAAATTAATGTTGCAGTGTAGGTTCCTGCAGCCGTATAGGTGTTAGATGGATTTTGCTGAGTAGAAGAGTTACCATCGCCAAAATTCCAACTCCAATTAGTACCTCCACCAGTAGAAAGATTAGAAAAAGAAGTAGGATTTCCTAAACAAACTGTTGTAGCACTAAAACTAGCTACAGGTTGAGGATTAACTACTACCGTATTAGTAATTGAAGCAGTGCATGTGCTTGCAGAAGTAACAACTAAATTTACGGTATATGTATTAGCAGCAGTGTATGTTATTGTTGGATTTTGTTGGGTAGACGTATTGCCATTTCCAAAATTCCAATTCCAGGAAACGGCTCCGGCACTTGATTGATTAACAAATGTTGTAGCATTTCCTAAACATACATTTCCGCTGTTAAATCCAGCTGTTAAAAGCGGGGGTTGAGTAATAGTTATACTTCCAGTGTTTGAACAACCTATATTATCTCGCACCACAACAGAATAGGTTCCGGCTGAAAGTCCTGTAGCTGATAAAGTAGTTTGTGGAGTTGGAGTCCACGCATATGTGTAAGGAGATAATCCAGCTGTTGCAGTTACAGTAGCCGATCCATTTGTTCCACCAAAGCAAGTGACATCAGTTTTAGTCATAACCAAGTTTGGTGGCAAACCAACAGTTACAACAAGTTTAGAAGAATCAATAATTACACAAATACCCAACGAATCCATTGCATATAAAGTAACGGTAAAAGTTCCTGCGGTAGTATACGTATGTGAAATATTTCTCACTGTATCTGTAGGGCTACCATCTCCAAAGTTCCAAAGGTAATGAGAAGCAGTACTTCCAGTTGTATTAAATGGAATAGTGAATGGCGCACATCCAATTCCCGGAGGTACAAGGTTTGCGATTGCCAGCGGCTTAATACTCACATCCATTTTAACTACTGCATTATTGCAGGAATTACCATTTACAGTAGAATAAGCACCGGCAGTTGTTGGAAAAGCGCTGCTGAAACTACATCCAGCACAAACAGATTGGTAAATAACTCCGCGCCTATCAAATCGACTGGTACCTCCATCTACATGATCTCCTGTTCCACCATTTCTTCCCAAAAAAGTTCCATACCATATTTTTTTTGCATCTGCTGTAAGTACTAAAAAATAAAAATCACAGCCATCGGTTGTTGATTGATAAGCATTCGCAGTTATAGGCAAGCCAATGGTTGTGCCTGTAAACGACATTCCAAAGCCAGCACATCTACCCCATCCGGAAACATATAAGTTTTGGCAGCTATCTACCAAAAAAGCAGTAGGAGAAATGTCCGGATTGGCACCTCCTGTTCCAAAAACAGTAGAGAAGATAGTTGTATTTAATGCATTATTCATCTTATGAATAAATTGCCTGCCATTGGCATTAAAGTATTTTCCAGCTGTTACTGGATAAGCACCCATAGTTTGTCCCATTACATAAACATTATTGCTTGCATCGAGCTCAATAAAAAAACTTTGATCATAATCGGCAGTACCAATGTAAGTTGATCGTTGAAAAACTCCCGCTGAATTAAAAATTGTTACAAAACCATCAGCAGGTACTCCTTGAAAAGTAGTGTTTAGCACTCCGGCTGAAGTAGGAAAATCAGCACTGGTTGTTCCACCAGTTACATACACATTGTTGCTTGCGTCAACTTTAATTCCGAAACCTGCATCGTACAAAGCTCCACCCAAATAAGTGCTCCAGCTCATCGTGGACAGGGCGTTATTCATTTTAAAAATACAAGCATCCTGAGCACCTCCAAGCGTAGCATCGTAAGCACTTACAGTTGGAAAATTTGCAGATTGCGTACACATGGAAACTAAAACATTCCCTGCATTGTCAAGCATAATCTCCCCACGGCCATCATCGGCATAATTAAATTTTGTATTTCCCATCAAACCGGTGCTGTAATTTACGCCATCATCTCCTGCTCCTCCAACATATGTTGAGGCAGACAAGCCACCTGCAGCATTGAACTTGCCAAGAATAATATCATAACCTCCACCTGAGGATGATTGATAGGCTCCAAGCACTGGGAAGTCGGTTGAATTAGTTCGTCCAGTCACAAAAAGCTCATTGCTATTATTTACTATAATACTATGTGGTTGTTCACTATTGGAACCACCATAATAAGTTGAGTATACAAGTGCGGTACCTGTAGCATTAAATTTTGTTAATGAAATATCTACCACCCCGTTAAATGTTAAATTGTATGCTCCAACTGTTGTTGGATAGCCTGCTCCATAAGCAATACCTCCCGTGTATATATTTCCTGCTGCATCGTACGTAGCAGTAAATCCAAAATTATTTGCAGTTGACCCTGTAAATGTTGAGACAATAAGCGTTGGGTCGATGATTAAAGGTTGATCTCGATCGTAATCACTAAAAATTTGAAAGCCCAAAACGTTATTATCATCTAATATATATGCGCAACTTACTTGCACTTCTGCTCCGTTTATGATTTGATAAGCATATGGTTTTTGCTCGATAATATCTCCAACTGCAGTTTGTACTTCTAAATTTCCATTATTTATCTTGAGGTGATTTGCTCCTTCGTATTTTAACTTTATCCAATTGTGGTTTGCACCAGGCTGAAGAATAAAATCGTACTTCATATTCCCATCTTCTTTTGAATACACTTTCAAGTCTATTTGCGGGTAGATAGACTGATAACTTACTTCTCCAAATACACGAACACCTTCTGCCCATTTGCTCGGATCGTTGCCTCGATAATAATTACGATACTGTGGAAATGCATTTAGCCCAGATACTTGAACTTGATTATTTGCATTTAGAAAATTTACTTTAAATGCATGATGCTTTACTAACTCCGATCCTGCAAGACCAGCATCGTGATGATGCTCTAATGACTCGTGAAAAACATAGGTGAATGTATTCTTCTCAAAAAAAACTTTTCCGTTAGTAAGATCTGATGAAAATAATACTTGAGCTGGCCATTGATTTTTATTCTCTTCAAAGTTTAATTTGTTCTTGCCTTCAAGATTCAAACTTTCTGCAAAAGAACTCTTCTGCCCAAGAATGAACATAAGAGTAACACAATAAGCAAAAAGTGTGAATTTTTTCATTAAAATCAATTAATAGAGCTTTTCATTATATAACTATATCATTTAGACGAAAATTACTAGAAAAAGTTGCATAATTCCATTAGTTTTTATACAAATAAACTAACAAAGCTATTTGACATAAACTGCTAAGAAATAAAAGGGTTTTCAGATAGTTTTATCTGATCTTCGATACATGCCCAATATAACTATGAGGCTGGTCTTTGATATCAATAATACTAACCTTCCACACATACACATCTTCCTGGACAAATTCCCCACTAGACCCTCCTTGAACTCTTCCATCCCAACCTTTATTTATATCGTTGGATTCAAAAATTAAATTACCCCATCGGTCAAAAACCAACATGTTAAATTCTTTGATGTAAGTGCCGTAGCCAAAAAACATTTCATTTTTTCCATCGTGATTTGGTGTGAAAGCATTTGGAATATAGAAAGTAAATTCAGGTTCAATTTTCAAACACTTTACAACTGTATCAGAACAAACTTTTGTTGAATCAAATACAATAAGTGTGATGCAATAATATCCAGTATCAGCATACGTATGGTTTGGATTTTGATACGGAGAAATATTATTCAAATTTGAATTTGGATCACCAAAATTCCATGACCAAAAGAAAGGATTTCCTGTCGAAAGATCATAAAAGGAAACCACAGGATCTAAGTACGAAACTTCGGTAGGTGAAAAATTAAAATTTGCTGTAGGAGGCCCCGAGCCACTAATACTTGTGGTATAAATTTCCAAGCAACCTTTTGAGTCTGTAACTACAACAGAATAAGAACCTATAGCTAACCCTGTTGCTAAAGCGGAAGTTTGTACTGGAGATGTAAGCCACAAATAGGTATAAGGTGTAGATCCTCCAGAAGAATTTATTAAAGCTGTACCGTTAGTAAGACCGCAACCACAAAGTGTTGTCGTACTAGTTAATGTCATACCAGGTGGATCAATAATATCAGCAGTATCTGTAATCATGCAGCCATTAGAATCAATCATGGTAACAATATAACTTCCAGCCGCCAATCCAGTTGCTACCGGCCCGGGTTGTACAGGATTTGTATTCCAGGAATATGTGATAATACCAGTTCCACCTGTAGCATTAGCTGTTGCTGTTCCATCTGCTCCACCTTTACAACTTACGTTTGTCGTATTTACTACTCCTCCAACAATAGGTGTTGGTTCTGTTATAGTTACTGTTTCAGAAGAAATACATCCTATACTATCTGTCACTTGAACAGTAAAATTATTTGCAGTTAGCCCTGTTGCTGTATTAGTAGTTTGAGATCCTGCAGTCCATAAATAAGCGTAAGGCAACAATCCTCCAGTTCCCGTAACCGTAGCAGAACCATTAGCATCGCCAAAACAAAGGTTATTAGTCTGAGCCATTTGCAAAACTGGGGGCAAGCCAACATTAATAACTAGCTTAGACGAATCCAAATACACACATACTCCAAGTGAATCTGTGGCATACAGCGTAACCGTGTAAGTTCCTACAGCAGTAAAAGTATGAGAGGTATTTAAGGCCGTGTCAACCGGGCTACCATCGCCAAAATTCCACATGTAATACGAAGCAGAACTACCTGTAGTATTAAATGGGACAACAAAGGGGGCACAACCAACTGTAGGTCCTGTCATATTTGCTTTAGCAACAGGATGAACACTTACATCCATTTTTATTATTGCATTATTGCAATTATTGCTGTTATTATTGTTTGATAAAGCCCCGGGAGTTGTTGGAAAGTTGTTGTTATTGCCACAACTTGCACAAACGGATTGATAAATAAATGCTCTTGTATCAAAGCGACTCGTTCCACCATCTACATGGTCAGGCTCAACAGTCGTATTTTCTCCAAAATAAGTTCCGTACCAAATCTTTTTTGCATTAGGAGTTAGAACAAGAAAATAAAAGTCACATCCATCTGTAGTAGATTGCTGTGCATTTGCAGTAATGGGCATTCCAGTTACAGTATTTGAATTAGGAGTCAAAAAAGCCGAACACCTGCCCCAACCTGCAATATAAATACTCTGACAACTATCAACTAAAAAGGCAGTAGGAGAAATATTGGGATTTAAAGATCCAGTTCCTACAACGGTAGAAAAGATAGTGGTGGAAAGAGCAGAATTAATTTTGTGAATAAACTGCGCACTATTAGGATTTGTATATACGCCAGCAGAAACAGGATACGCTCCAGTGGTTAATCCAAATACATAAAAATCATTGTTCGAGTCAAACTCAATAAAATAAGATTGGTCAAATCCAGCTGTTCCAATAAAAGTAGAACGAAGTAGTTGAGTACCGGTAGGGTTAAATACAGATATAAATCCATCTGCCTGACCGCCTTTATATGTTGGATTAAGCACACTGGCTGTTGTTGGGAAATCGTTGCTGGTTGTACCTCCGGTTACATAAATGTCTCCATTATTTCCAATTTTTAATCCATAAGCTGCATCGTAATTTGAACCTCCTAAGTAGGTACTAAAAACTAATCCAGATAAATTACTGTTCAGCTTAAAAACACATCCATCCTGCAAACCTCCAAGAGTTGCATCATACGCTCCTGCAGTAGTAGGAAAATTAGCCGACTTAGTGCAAGCTGCTACATAAACATTACTTGCATTATCTAACATTATCTCACTTCTTCCATCGTCTGCATAATTATACTTTGTTCCTCCATAACTAAATGAACTTGCATTGTAATTGACACAATCATCGGCAGAGCCTCCCACAAATGTGGATGCGATTAAGCCTCCAGTAGTATTAAATTTTCCTACAATAATATCCGAACCACCGTTATATGTTTGGTCATATGCTCCAGCTGTAGTAGGGAAATCAGAAGAATACGTTCTCCCTACTAAATAACATTCGTTATTATTATTTACAAATAGACTATGCGGCTGTTCGTTATTTGAACCACCATAGTAGGTAGAGTAAAGCATAGCCGTACCTGCAGGATTTAATTTTGAAAGTGTGATATCAAATGGATAGCCAATACCTCCACTGCCACCACCACCAAACGTAAGTTGAAAAGCACCTGTTGTAGTTGGATAACCAGTTGCTGCTGCTATACCTCCAGTATATATATTTCCTGCTTTGTCATAGGTTGCAGTAAAGCCCCAATTATCGGCAGTAGAACCTGTGTAAGTAGAAACAATTAAAGTTGGATCGATAATTAATGGAATAGTTTTGTCATACTGTCCTTTAAGTTGAAAACTTATTATGTTCCCATCTAATACATACTTGCAAACCACTTCTTTTTTCACACCGTTAATTTCTTGATACGCATAAGGCTTTTGTTCTAGTATCACGCCTACACTAGTTTTAAGGTATAGGTGACCATACTCTAAATGCATTTCATAGGGGCCTTCATATTTCAATTGAATGTTTTTATAATCAGCTCCCGGATTTATTACAAAATCATATTTTAAATGTTTCTCAGAATTATAAAGTTTAATGTCTATCCCTGGATACATTTCTTCATATTGAACAGCTTGATACACGCTAACATTTTCGGCCCATTGCGATTGGTCGTTACCACGGTAATAATTTCTAACAAAAGAATACGGATTTATTCCTGAAATTTTGGGTGCCGAGTTGCTATTTAAAAAATGAACTTTGTAAGCGTGATGATTTACAGTAATAGAATCGTTGCTCTTCCTAACAAAGCCATGAAAATCTACATTTTCAACTAGGTGAAATGTAAATACGTTGTTCTCTAAAAACACAGATCCACCAGAAATTCCTACTTCATATTTAACTTGAGAAGGCCACTGATTTTTATTTTCTTCAAAAAATAATTTACTCGAAGGTGCTGCTTCATTGCCATGCGCTGCAGCACAAACAGAATAAAAAATGCACAATCCAAAGATTATCAAGAAATGTAAATAAGAAAATATCGATTTTTTCATCTTTTATAAATATCTAGGTAATTTGCCTATATATTATAGACGCAATTTATTCAAAAAGTTGCCTTAAAAGATGAGATAAATTTCAAACCCTTAATTTTGGTGAAATCATATGATTATTATCTATTATTTAAACAAATAAGCGCCTTTGCTATCAACACTGATAGAAGGCAATACCCTGTTTTTTTCAAAAATCTGATATCCAGCTTCTAAGTTTTTCCAAAAATCTACAAGCACACTATTCCCTTTATATTTATCTTCTAAATACCTAAATTCCAATTTGTTGAGCTTACAAGGGAACACATGTACTGGAATTCTTTGTTGACCTCTGCTTCTTGCTTCAACAGCCATGATGTACACTTCCTTAATTAAATCATCAGTTAATGGCAGGCAGCCAATAGTTACGCAATTGCCATGTATAAAAATATCTCCACCTAAATTTGCTTTCCCTAAAATTTTGTCTGATTTGTTCGGATAATTCAATCCTAAAGAGAGATGAAAATTACTTGCCGGATTAAAACGATCAATTTCATAAAACCCCTCTGGCACTTGCCCATCTCCTTGTTTGCGCTTTGTCCCTAGAACTCCAGATGAAGCACATACAGAAAAAGTTTTTATCAAAACATATTTATTTTCCTTAGATGCTTTAGCCCAAACTTCCATCTGCGCCTCTTTTTTGAATGCTCTAAAATAAATATCTGCCGATGAAAGATCCATCCCTTTAGAGGAAAAAAGCGTTTTTACCAATTTCTCTTTTTCTGCATAAGCAGTTTTTACACGTGTAATTTTTAATTGCTGCTCTTTAAATGAATCCTGCATTAAGTTTGTGCTAAAAAATACATTAGGCAAACATAAAAGTATAATCCAATTTACAAACCAAAGTCCTACTTTCATTTTGTTAGCAATTATGTTTAAAAGTACAACGTCACACTTTGCATAAGATCGTAAACCAACTTACTTTCACATAGTCTTTGTTTACAGGTTCTTATGGGAAAAAAGAAATCATTTATTAAAGTCATCTTACCCTTTGTGTGGAATAAGTATTTTATTTCCGTACTGGCTGTCGCCATTTGGGTTGCATTTTTTGATAAAGATGATTTATTCTCTCAACTTGAACTCACTAAAAAACTCGACCAACTAAAAATAGAAGAGCAGTATTACAAAACCGAAATAGAGAAAAACAAAAAGGACATGAATAATCTTCGCACAAATCCTGCCAACTTAGAAAGATTTGCACGCGAAAAATACATGATGAAGAAAGACAACGAAGATATTTTTGTTATAGTTAAAGATAGCCTCAAATAAAACTAAACTATCTCTACCAGCACATTTGAAATCATTGCAGAAATAGTATCTCCAACTTCTTTAGTAGAATAATAATTATTGGGATTAATATCCTTAGTTACCATACCCGTATATAAAGATTCTTTTACAGCTCGCTGAATAGTCGCAGCCTCCGTCTTCATACCAAAAGAGTATTCTAACATCATTGCCGCAGACAGAATTGCTCCAACAGGATTTGCAATTCCCTTGCCTGCACCTTCCGGGAACGAACCATGGATTGGCTCAAACATAGATATTCCAGTTCCGATAGATGCTGATGGCATTAACCCTAATGAACCTGAAATAACTGATGCTTCATCTGTAAGAATATCTCCAAACATGTTTTCAGTTAACATTACATCAAATGAACCGGGATTCAAAATAAGTTTCATTGCTGCATTATCTACAAACATAGTCTCCAACTCAACTTCGGGATATTGCTTTGAAAGCTCTTTTACGGTTTTTCTCCAAAGGCGAGAAGTCTCAAGCACATTTGCTTTATCAACTAAAGTCACTTTTTTTCTTCCACGCATGGCAGCTTCAAATGCTAATTTAGAAATACGCAGTATTTCCATTTCCGAATACTCACAAAGATCGGAAGCAGACTTTCCATCTGCGCTTAATTCTTTTTTACCAAAATAAATCCCTCCTGTTAACTCACGAAAAACAACGAAGTCAACATTTCTAATATTCTCCTCTTTCAAAGGAGATAAATGAGCAATGGAAGGAAATGTTTTTACAGGTCGGATGTTTGCAAATAAACCAAGCTCCTTCCTAAGCATCAACAACCCTTGTTCTGGCCTAACTTTTGCATCCGGGTTATTATCAAATTCTGGAGATCCAATAGCACCAAACAAAATTGCTTCGGAAGCCTTACAAATTTGAAGTGTTGCGCTCGGCAACGGGCTGCCTGTTGCATGTATTGCACAAGCGCCAACTAATGCTTCTGTAAATTCAAACTTTACTTTAGCTTGTTTTTCTATCGACTTTAATACTTTGATAGCCTCCGTTATAACTTCTGGACCAATTCCATCTCCAGACAATACAGCAATTTTTTTTGTAGTCATTTTATTTTGATAATAATTGTTTGAACTTACTTTTCTGTTCGTATGATTCAATTTCTTTTTTCTTACTCACCAAATAGTCAACTCCATCGTATCCATTTAGCAGGCAAGTTTTACGATAAGCATTAATTTCAAATTTTTCACTTGCATTTTTTCCATCCAGTGAAATAGTCTGGTCTTTCAAGTTCACAGTAATATTTTGCTTGTTGTTGCTTTCAATTTCTGCAAAAATAAATTCCAAAAACTTATCACTTACCTGAACAGGCAGTAAACCATTATTAAGTGCATTGTTTCTAAATATGTCGGCAAAAAAGCTTGACACAACAACTGTAAAACCATGACCTGCCAATGCCCAAGCAGCATGCTCTCTGCTGGATCCGCATCCAAAGTTTTTTCCGGCAACTAAAATACTTCCAGAATATCTTGAATCATTAAGTATAAAATCTGCTTTAGGCTTTCCTGCGTCATCGTAACGCCAGTCGTAAAACAAATTTTGTCCAAATCCATCCCTGGAAACTGCTTTTAAAAATCGAGCAGGAATAATTTGATCCGTGTCTACATTCTCGATAGTAAGCGGAACCGCTGTTGATGAAATAATATTTACTTTTTCCATATTAGTTTAAAAATTCTCTAGCATCAGTTATACAACCCCTTATTGCCGAAGCAGCAGCGGTTAGTGGACTTGCCAGAATTGTTCTTGCCCCCTGCCCTTGTCTGCCTTCAAAATTTCTATTTGAAGTTGACACACAATATTTTCCTTCCGGAATTTTATCTTCGTTCATTCCTAAACATGCCGAACAACCTGCCTGACGGAATTGAAAACCAGCTTCAATAAATATTTTATCTAACCCTTCAGCAATAGCTTGTTTGGCAACCGCTTGCGAGCCGGGCACTATCCACACCTCTACATCACTAGCCTTCTTTTTTCCTTTTATGAGCGATGCTGCTGCACGTAAATCTTCAATTCTGGAATTTGTGCAAGAGCCAATAAATACATAATCAATTTTTTTACCAATCATCTTTTCTCCTTCTTTTAAACCCATGTAGTTCAAAGCTTTTAAAGAAGAATTATCCTTAGGAACTGTTCCAGAAATTTTTACTCCCATTCCTGGATTTGTTCCAAAAGTTACCATCGGCTCAATGTCAGATGCATCAATCAAAAGCTCATGATCAAATTTTGCATCTGTATCCGAAGAAAGTGATTTCCAATACTGAACAGCATTTTCAAAATTCTTAGGACTATATTTTTTCTCTTTCAAATAATCAATCGTAATTTCATCGGGCGCGATAAGTCCACCTCGTGCACCCATTTCGATGCTCATGTTACAAATGGTCATGCGCTCCTCCATACTCATTTTACGAATTGCATCACCAGTATATTCAATAAAATACCCGGTTGCTCCGCTTGCAGATATTTTGGCAATGACGTAAAGGATAATGTCCTTCGCAGTTACTCCTTTCCCAACTTTTCCATTAATATCAATTTTCATTGTCTTTGCTCTTGTTTGCATAATGCACTGCGATGCAAAAACCTGCTCTACCTCGCTGGTTCCAATACCAAACGCAATGCAACCAAAAGCTCCATGTGTGGAAGTGTGGCTATCGCCACAAACTATTGTCATTCCCGGTAATGTTAATCCCAACTCTGGTCCTATCACATGCACAATTCCTTGTTGTTCATGTCCTAATCCAAAAAGTTCAACGCCATGCTTTTTGCAGTTCTCTCCAAGCTTTTCAACTTGTTCGCGAGAAAGTTTTTCTTTAATTGGCAAATGCTGATTTACGGTAGGCACATTGTGATCGGCTGTTGCAACGGTATTTTCTGTTCTAAAAAAAGAAAGTCCCCTTTTTTCTAATCCTGAAAACGCCTGAGGGCTCGTTACTTCATGAATAAAATGACGGTCAATGTATATCACATCCATTTCTGGATCCGGGGATGTAACAATATGCTCATCCCAAATTTTATCAAAGAGTGTTTTTCCCATAATTATTTGCTAGAAATCATTAATCCTCTTTTTTCAAATATCTCCAATAAATTTTCGTCTGTGATTAGCTTCAATTTATCTGCCTCTTCTAAAAAGATTGGATAAATAGCATCTAGTTCTTCGGAAGAAAGCTTTATACCTACTTGCGAAAATCTGAAATGAAGCGCAGCACGACCACTACGAGCTGTAAGCACAATGGACGATGCATCTACGCCAACATCTGCAGGGTTGATACATTCATAGGTATCACGATGTTTTAAAAAACCATCTTGATGTATTCCAGATGAGTGCGCAAATGCGTTGGCGCCCACAATCGCTTTATTGGGTTGAACCGGCATGCGCATTAACTTTGAAATTAATTTACTAATTCCAAATATTTTTGTCGAATCAATTCCTGTTGTCAAATTTAAATTATGATGACTTTTAATAATCATCACACATTCTTCCAAAGAAGTATTTCCTGCTCGTTCTCCTATCCCATTAATAGTACATTCAATTTGACCAGCACCATTTGTAATGCCGGCAATAGAATTTGCGGTTGCCAATCCTAAATCATTATGACAATGCACAGAGATAACTGCTTTATCAATATTGGGAACATTATCTATTAAAAATTTAATCTTTTCGCCATATTCCCAAGGCAAACAGTAACCGGTAGTATCGGGAATATTTACAACAGTAGCACCCGCTTTAATTACCGCCTCAATCATTTGAGCCAAAAAAACATTATCTGCGCGACCTGCATCTTCGGCATAAAACTCAATGTCATTGACAAGCTTTTTTGCATACTTGACTGCGGCTATTCCTTGTTCTAAAACTTTTTCTCTGGAGCTTTTAAATTTGTGATTGATGTGAATATCCGAACTACCAATGCCAGTATGAATGCGAGGATGCTTTGCAAATTTTAATGCCTGAGCAGCGCTGTCAATATCTGTATTAATTGCACGAGTCAAAGCACAAATAACAGGCTTTGTTACCGCTTTTGAAATTTCTACAACCGAATTAAAATCCCCAGGACTTGAAACAGGAAACCCCGCTTCAATGATATCTACGCCAAGCTCTTCGAGTGCTTTTGCTACAATAATCTTTTCATCGGTGTTAAGCTGGCAACCGGGAACTTGCTCTCCATCGCGAAGCGTAGTGTCGAAAATTTGAATGTTTCTTTTCATGCCTGCTAAGCTAACTCAAAACAGAAGAGCTGGGTATGATATAATGAATTATTACTACGATGTCCAAACACTTATAACATATTATATCTAAATAATTTTAAACCTATATAATTATAAATATTATATTTTTACATACGATGTCTAAATTACATAACGATAGTATCTTTCAACTAATTAAGTCGCTTACCAAAAGCGAAAAACGGTCAGTAAAGTTATTCGTTGAGCGAACTGGAGGAAATAGTTCTAAAAAAATTACCCGACTATTTGATTATATTGACAAACACAAATTGTACGATGAAAAAAAATTGCTTAAATCTGAAAAAGATTTAAGCCGAATTCAAATGCCAAATCTAAAAGCGCATTTGTATCAACAAATAATGAAATGCCTTTCTGTTTCCACTCCTAAAACCATGGAAATGAAAGTATCTGATACATTAAACTTTGCGAGAATTCTATACAACAAATGCTTGTATACCGAAAGTATTCGCATGTTAGAAAAAGCAAAAAGAATTGCCATTCAAACCGATTTACATGTATTACTACTGGAAATATTAGAATTAGAAAAGCTCGCCTTAATGCAAACTGTACGAGAAGGAAATGAAGAAAGAATAATTTCAATTATCGAGTACACAGACAAGACAGCAATAAGCATTCAAAATATAAATGCATTTTCAAACTTATCAATCAAGCTTAATTCCTTATATCAACGAATAGGATTTATTAGAAACGAAAATGAATATAAAAACGTTTCAAAATTTTTCCATACACACCTGCCTAAATATAAAGAAGATAAAATTTCATTTCACGAAAAACTGTACTTATACTATTCCTACACAGGATATAATTTTTTCATTCAAGATTTCAAAACTGGATATGTGTACGCCAAAAAATGGGTACATCTATTTGATGAAAATCCAGAAATGATTTACAGAAAACCCGAGCTTTACATTCGCGCATTGAATGCTTTGCTAGTTGCACAAAATAAACTACTTCTGTTTTCTGAATTTCAAGGCACGCACCGAAAACTAATTTCGCTAAAAAGAGATGAAAATCTATTAAAAACAGAAAACATAAATTTAAATTTATTTAAGACCATTTACCTGCATGAAATTAATAGGCATTTTATGATGGGTGAATTTACAGCCGGCACTAGGATTGTTAGGCGATTTGAAGTAGAATTAAATAATTTAATGCCGAAATTAGATAATCACTCCATTCTTATATTCTATTACAAAATAGCTTGCCTATATTTTGGAGCAAGTAATTTTCGTGCTGCGGTAGTTTGGTTAAGTAAAATTATTAATGAAAAAGAAACTGAACTCAGAGAAGACCTACACGCCTTTGCAAGAATCATACGCCTGATAAGTTATTTTGAAATTGGCAATGAGAAACTGGCTGAGCACGACATACTTTCCACGTACCGATTTTTAAAGAAAAAAGGAAGTGTAAATAACTATCAAACGCTGATATTAAATTTCTTACGGAAACTTAAGCAAAACAACACTCAAAAGAAATTATTAAATGCTTTATCAGAATTAAAAATTGAATTACTGAAATTAGAATCCAGTCAATACGAAAAAAGGGCTTTTTATTATTTTGATATTATCTCTTGGATAGAGAGTAAAATTGAACGTAAAACAATAGAAGAAGTAATAAAAGAAAAAATGAAAAAGAAGGTTACTTAAATTCCCCAAACACTTTACGCATGGTATCAGCAATCTCTCCAAGTGTTGCATAACACTCAACAGCAGTTAATATAGAAGGCATTAGGTTTTCTGTTCCACGTGCTGCCTCCTCCACCCCTTCAAGTGCGGCTTTAACTTTAGCATGGTCGCGCTGCAATTTTAAATTTTTAATTTTCTCAGACTGCACCTTACGAATCGAATCATCAATGGAAAATAAATTTTCGGGAGGCCTCTCGTCAACTTCAAATTTATTTACGCCAACAATAATTTTTTTACCTTTTTCAATATTGTCTTGGTATTCATAAGAAGAACGAGCAATTTCATTTTGCAAATAACCTTGCTCAATAGCTGCTACAGAACCACCCATCGCATCAATTTTGCGTATGTATTCCCAAGCCTTCTCTTCCACTTCGTTTGTTAATGCTTCAAGAAAATAAGAACCTCCCAATGGGTCTACCGTATCGGGTGCACCGCTTTCGAAAGCGATGATCTGCTGAGTGCGAAGTGCAATTCGGGCTGCTTCTTCGGTTGGCAGACTTAACGCTTCGTCATACCCATTGGTATGTAAAGATTGAGTGCCTCCTAAAACAGCAGAGAGCGCCTGAACTGTAACGCGTACTATGTTATTATGAGGTTGTTGAGCAGTTAACGTACTGCCACCTGTTTGCGTATGAAATCGCAACATCATGGCACGTTCATCGGTAGCGCCTAACTCTTTGGTTATGGTAGCCCACATCCTACGTGCTGCTCTAAACTTTGCTACTTCTTCAAATAAATTATTGTGAGCATTAAAGAAAAAAGATAATCTTTTTGCAAAAACATTGATATCTAACTTTCTTTCCAAAGCTGCTTTCAAATATGCTTTTCCATTTGCTAAGGTGAATGCCAACTCTTGCACTGCTGTTGATCCTGCTTCTCTAATATGGTAACCCGAAATAGAAATCGTATTCCATTTGGGAACTTCCTTTTCACAGTATTCAAAAATATCGGTAATAATTCGCATGCTTGCCTTAGGCGGATAAATGTACGTGCCACGCGCAGCATATTCTTTTAACAAATCATTCTGAATGGTTCCGGATATCTTTTTTATATCGGCTCCTTGCTTTTTTGCCATGGCAATGTACATAGCCAGTAAAATAGATGCCGTGGAATTGATAGTCATGGAAGTAGTTATTCCTTCCAACTTAATTCCATCAAAAAGTGTTTCAATATCTTTTAAGGAATCAATAGCCACTCCTGATTTTCCTACTTCTCCTTCCGAAAGTTCGTGATCAGAATCATAGCCAATTTGTGTTGGCAGGTCAAAGGCAACAGACAAACCAGTAGTGCCATTTGCCAACAAATATTTATATCTTTTGTTAGATTCTTCAGCAGTGGAAAAACCAGCATACTGACGCATGGTCCACAGCTTACCACGATACATATCTTTTTGAACACCGCGTAAAAATGGAAACTCCCCCGAATCCTCAACATTTGGGGCTGTGTAAATTCTTCTGATCTCAATTCCTGAGTCTGTGCAATATTTTTTTTCTTCGATTTTATCTTTAGGACTACTCATAAATAAATTGTAAAATCAGAAGTTATCAGCAAACTCCTTCTTTAAATATTCTATAGCCACTTCGGTAGGCAAACGTTTTAGCTTGGAAGCATTTTCAATAATTTCCTGTCCTAGTTGCAAACCAGTCGCAGCAGGATTAGAATCCATCGTAAGGTTAACCAACTTTGCTGTTTCTTCTTTTGCTGTCAAAATCATTTTCCAAGCACCAATGCTTAAATAAACTTGCTGCGATAAGTTATGCTCGTACTCTGATCGAATCCCCCTTAGCACTTCACCGTGTAGTTGGCGAGCATTCATATCCGATTTATGCATACGCAGCACCAAACTATCGGGCGCAATACGTTCTAAGAAAAGAATCATTCGTTCATAAGCCTGCACTCGTAAAGGACCCGTAATGTTTTGATTTAACGACTTTATTTCTTGCCTGCGTAATTTAATTTCTTCCTGAAAAAAAGTGCGCATGGCATCCGTATTATTTTTCATCATCGAATGCGTGATGAATAAAATAATAACCGAAGGAAGTAGCACAATAAGTATTTGAATAGGGAGTTCCATAGCAGGTAATTTTAAGGTTTTTATAAAACCATTTTAACAAGGTAAATGTATGAAAATTCTGTCTTATTCTAATTTGTATCTTCGCTACCTTTGATAGCCATTTAGATTAAAAACACATTATGAAACTATCTGACCGAATTAATAATATCGTAGAGCCACAAACCATTGGCATGGCGCGTAAAGCGCGTGAATTAAAAGCCAAAGGAATTGATGTAATTAGCCTTAGCTTGGGAGAGCCTGATTTTTTTACGCCCGACCCGATAAAAGCAGCAGCTAAAAAAGCCATCGATGAAAATTTCTCTTTCTATACTCCGGTAGCAGGCTATTTAGAATTAAGACAAGCTATTTCAAATAAGTTTAAAAGAGATAATAATCTGGATTTTACAGCAGATCAAATTGTAGTATCTACCGGAGCAAAACAATCCATTGCCAATGTGATGCTTTGCATTGTTAATCCAGGCGAAGAAGTATTAGTGCCTGCTCCCTACTGGGTAACCTACTTGGAGCAAGTAAAATTAGCTGGTGGAATACCGGTTGTGATACCTACCACCGTAGAAAATAATTTTAAAGTTACTCCCGAACAAATAAAAAAAGCTATTACTTCAAAAACAAAAGCTATCATTTTCTCATCCCCCTGCAATCCTACGGGCACGGTATATACAAAAGAGGAACTAAAAGCAATTGCAGATGCAATACTTCCTCATAAGGATATTTATGTTCTTTCCGATGAGATTTATGAGCATATTAATTTTTCTGGCAAACATGAATCTATTGCACAATTTCCAGAAATAAAAGAACGCACTATCGTAATTAATGGGGCTTCCAAAGGTTTTGCAATGACTGGCTGGCGAGTTGGGTATATTGGCGCTACCAAAGCAATTGCTACTGCTTGTGATAAAATACAAGGACAGTTTACATCTGGCACTTGCTCCATAGGACAAAAAGCCATGCATGCAGCAGCAGATTTGCAAGTATCGTCCATCCAACCCATGCGTGATGCATTTAGAAAAAGAAGGGACGTAGTTTATAATCTTATGAAAGAAATTCCTGGATTAAAAGTGAATTATCCGGATGGGGCTTTTTATTTCTTTCCAGAGATATCTTCTTTCTTTGGAAAAGGAGGAATAAATAATTCAACTGACTTATGCATGTATCTATTAGAAAAAGCACATGTTGCGTTAGTTCCCGGAGATGCATTTGGAAATGATAATCATATACGCATGTCTTATGCAGCAGCAGAAGACAAGCTAATTGAAGCAATGAAAAGAATTACTAAAGCATTAGCTGAATTAAAATAACAATGACTAAAAAAGATCTTCAAAAAATCTTCGATTCGTTTTCCAACGTACGCGTTCTCATTATTGGCGATGCGATGGTGGATGCCTACATCTGGGGAAATGTAAACCGCATGTCGCCCGAAGCACCGGTACCCGTAGTAACGGTTCAAAAAAAAGAAGCACGTTTAGGTGGCGCAGCAAACGTTGCACTTAACATACAAGCCATGGGAGCAACACCCATACTATGTACTGTTATTGGAAATGATATGTATGGGAATGAGTTTGTGAGCTTAATGGAAAAACAAAAGCTTAGCACACAAGCAATTATCAGAAGCGATAAAAGAGCAACCACAGTAAAAACTCGTGTAATAGGAAACAACCACCATCTATTACGAGTTGATGAGGAAATTGAGTCTGAAGTATCCAAAGCTGAGACAAATCAGTTAATTGAAAAAATTTCATTTTTAATAAAAAGCAATGCAATTGACGTTGTGGTTTTTGAAGATTACGATAAAGGAGTAATTACATCTGAGTTAATTCTTAAAGTTGTAATTGAATCCAGCAAAAAGAAAATTCCAGTTGCTGTTGACCCAAAAAAGAAAAATTTTCAGTTTTATAAAAACATCACGCTCTTTAAACCAAACCTGAAGGAATTAAGAGAAGGAATTAAGAAAGAAATAAATATTGCAGAAAAAGAAATTCTTTCTAAAGTAGCCGATGAGTTGAGAACCAGACAAGGAATGGAAAATATTCTCATTACGCTTTCCGAGAAAGGGATGTTTATTGCTACTAAAAAAGTAAAACACATTGTCCCTGCTCATGTTCGCAATGTTGCAGATGTATCAGGTGCTGGCGATACCGTAATTGGAGTGGCAGCACTTGGCCTTGCACTCAAACTAGATCCTATTCTGATGGTGGAACTTGCCAATATTGCAGGCGGACTGGTTTGTGAAAAAGTGGGTGTAGTTCCAATTGATAAAAAATTGCTTTTAGAAGAAAGCATCACATTGCTTACCAAGTAATTATTTATTACATGGTAGTTACCCCTTACTCGAATACTACAGAAGGAAAAAAAGAGCAAGTTGAAAAAATGTTCAACGAAATTGCTCATCGCTACGATTTCATAAATCAACTTTTATCTTTTGGCATACATAAATTTTGGAGGCGCAAAACCATTCGCTTACTGAGCACAACTCTTTCTACTAAAAATTCTATTTTACTTGATGTAGCAACCGGAACTGCCGATTTCGCTATTGATTCACTACTACTAAATCCAGAAAAAATAATTGGAATTGACATTGCAAATGATATGTTGGCAGTTGGAAAAAATAAATTAATAAATAAAAACCTCTCCGAAAAGATTGAGTTAATACAAGCAAACTCAGAAGAACTTCCATTTGCAGATAATTTTTTTGACGCTGCAACTGTTGGGTTTGGAGTTCGCAACTTCGAAAACCTGGAAAAAGGTTTGCTTGAAGTAAGCAGGACACTTAAAAAAGGTAGCTCTTTTGCAATTTTGGAATTTTCTATTCCTGAACGTTTTCCAATGAAGCAACTTTACAACATGTACCTAAAATATATTTGTCCGTTTTTAGGAAGATTAATATCTAAAAACCCAGTGGCGTATAACTATCTTTTTGAATCAGTTGAAAAATTCCCTCACGGAGAAAAATTAAATGCGATTTTGCTTAAATCTGGCTTTTCGAGCGCTGTTGCTTACCCTCAAACATTTGGCATAGTAACTATCTATATAGCAAAGAAATAAATATGGTATTATTGCGTTTCTGAATACAACCCTTGAAATTTACATGTTTTTATTACGAATAATAATTTTCTGCTTCTTAACTTGCTTAACAATAAGTTGCTATTCTCAAAGAGTAAAACCACTTAATTTACCTAGCTATGATAAGGAAAAGCTACATTTTGGCTTTTCTTTAGGGGTAAATAAAGCAGACTTCCTTGTTATACCTTCAGTTTCAAGCGTAAATCCAGACTCCATTTGGGCCGTTAACTCAATTCCTGATTGGGGATTTAACCTAGGCATTATTTCTGATCTTAGATTACACGATTACCTAACAGTACGCTTTTTACCAGCACTTTCTTTTCAAGGCAGAGCAATGGAATATTTTATACACCCATCTAGTGCCACAAAAGCAGATTCTTTTTATGTAGAAAAGAAGAAAGTTGAGTCAACTTTACTTGACTTTCCGATTAACCTAAAACTTCGATCCGAGCGGCTAAACAATATGTCGGCCTACCTTTTGGCAGGCGGAAAATTTAGCATTGACTTGGCAGCTCAGGATAAAACAAAAAATCCTGATTTATTGAAATTAAACAGCAAAGACTATAGCTTTGAAGCTGGATTTGGTTTAGATTTTTATTTAGAGTACTTTAAGCTTTCCACAGAAATAAAGTTTTCGGCAGGGTTTAAAAATCGCTTGTTTAAAGAAAACACAGCCTGGTCCATGCCCATAGATAAAATAAACACCAAGGTGTGGCTTATTTCATTAAACTTTGAAGGGTAATATATTTAAATAGTTTCGTTTTTTCATTTGATTTTTAATAAACTTTCAGCGTTTAGAATTCTATATTTGCCATTATGAATTTCGTTGTACGACTAATTATTTCTACACTAGCAATTCTAATCACCTCTTACATATTACCTGGCGTGTCTGTCGATAATTTTCTAACTGCCATTCTAGTATCTGTTGTACTTAGCTTATTAAATGCTTTCATAAAACCATTATTAATAATTTTCACACTACCTGCAGTAATATTTAGTTTCGGATTATTTTTAATTGTAATAAATACGTTTATCATTTTACTCGTAGATAAATTAGTTGATGGTTTTAGGGTTAATGGATTTTGGTGGGCATTGCTATTTAGTTTTGTGTTATGGCTTGTCACAAGTGTGTTTAATAAGATTCAAGAAAAAGATAATGAGGAATTATAATAATATTATTTTACTACTATTATTAAGGACGCAACATAGGCGGCTAACTACATTGCTATTGCTCTGCTTTCAATTTTATTTCAGCAACTGTTCATTTGGACAAATATTATCAGCTAATGCAGGCAACAACCTTACTATTTGTCAGTACGACACAATCACTTTAGGCGGAACACCAACTGCTACAGGTGGAGTAGCTCCTTATACTTTTAGTTGGCAGCCAGTATTCGGATTAAGCTCTTCAACTAGTTCAAACCCCAAAGCCTTTCCTACCGGACCTACTAGCTACACATTAATGGTAACAGATTCAATTGGCACTATTGCAACAGATGTGATAAGCATCTCACACCTTCCGCTACCTAACGTATCAGCTGGTCCTGATCAAACCATAATGGGTGGTAGTAATACGAGCTTGCTAGCCACTGGAGGAGTAAATTATTTTTGGTCACCGGCCAGCAGCTTACAAAACCAAAACACAGCCACTCCTACTGCTGAACCTATTAGCACCACAACCTATTGCGTTGCCGGAGTTGACAGCAACGGATGCATCAATTTTGATTGTATGGTGTTAACAATTATACCAAGCGATACGGTAATCATATATAATGCTTTCACTCCAAACGGAGATGGGGTTAACGATGAGCTATTTATAGGAAACCTGGCAAAGTTTCCTGATAATAAAATTCAAATATTTAATCGCAATGGGAAATTAGTATTTCAAGAATCTCAGTACAAAAATGATTGGACTGGAAAAATTGATGGTGCCGACCTCCCCTGCGCAACCTATTACATTATTCTTGATTTAGGTCCCGGCTATAAAAAAGTAAATGGCGCTGTAACAATTATACGCTGAGAATAAAAAAAATGAAAAGAGCGAAGTATCAAATAAAGTTTAGGTTTGCGCAATTTAGTTTGCCATTCTTTTCTATTTTCATTCTTGGCTTTAGCTTAATATCAAAATCACAACAACTACCTTACTACACTCAGTTTAAATCGAATGGCGCATTTTTAAATCCCGGAGTTATTGGCACTAAAAGACTAATTGACTTAAGAGTAAATTACAGAAAGCAATGGGTTGGATTTGATGAAGCGCCTACAACAAAAAGCATCTCTTTTAATAGTCGTTTATTAAATGGATCAATGGGACTAGGCGGAAGCTATTTTAATGACATAACAGGCCCCACAAAACGATCAGATTTATCATTAGCCTACTCCTACCATGTTAGGTTTGATGATGTAGAATTATCTGCCGGATTATCTTTTAACAGATTAACTTATTTAATTGATGGCACAAAACTACATATGCATGTGCCAGTCGATAATATTCTAGACTTATCTACTTCTCAGAAAAAAACTGTAAACAATGCTAACGCAGGAATACTATTTTACAATGACCGATTTCATATTGGGCTTAGCATGTTAAACTTGTTAGAGCCATCCATCAACTATTACCCAAAAGATGACTCAACAAAAGAAACCAAAATTCATATGGTGCCACATGTTTATGGAAGTGTTGGGTATAATTGGTCGGGACAAGCTGATTGGGTTTGGGAAAACGCTTTGCAAGTTTTATATGCTCAAGCAAATCCTATGAATATCGATTATAGCCTACGCCTGCATTATAAACAACAATTTTTTGGTGGAGTTTCCATTCGCTTAAGAGACGCCATTGCTTTCCACATGGGGGTTACCATAGCAGATGACTTTCAAATAAGTTACTCCTATGATTTTGTAACTTCTGAGTTGCGAGCATTCCAAAGCGGCTCACACGAAATAATGTTGATCTGGAGCTCTACCTTAGGCAAAGGAAGTAAGAACAAATACGACATGAAACGCTTCAAAAAACAAAAATACGGTATCATGCTATAATATATTCTTCAAAATTATTGCTTTTGTAGTACAACCTAATTACCTTCGAACTATCATTTAATACTATAAAATGAAAAACATTATTCGCTTTTCTCTTTTCGTTAATTGCTTTTTGCAAATCAATTCTTCATTTGCTCAAATGAAGCTGAACATGACACTGCTATCTACTTGGACAGACACAACTTTGCCCATCGGTTGGACGAACGGATCATTTAATGATTGCTGGGGTTATGTAGATTCTACTGGTAAAGAGTATGCCATTTTGGGCTCTACAGCAGGTACTCACATATTTAATATTAGTAACCCTGCAAGTCCGGTTCTGGTTAGTTTTCAGGCTGGAAGAGAATCGTCCGACAAAGCTGTACATCGCGATTTTAAGACTTATAAAAATTACTTATATGCCGTTTGTGACGAAGGAAATTCCTCTCTTCAAATATTTGACTTAAAATACTTACCTGATTCCACACATAAAGTTTACGACAGTAAAAGTATTTGCAAAACAGCGCACGATATTTTTATTGACAACCACAGACTATACTTCTGCGGCCTCAAGGACAATCAAGATAATCCAATAACTTTTCGAGTGGCGTCACTTACAAATCCTGAAAATCCAACAATAATTAGTGATTTATCCAATCCTCCTTTCGGCTATGTACATGATGTTAATGTTCGCAAGGATACTGCATTTTTATCTTGCGGCAGCGATGGACTATTCATTTATGACTATACAAATCCTACTTCCCCAAAACTTATACAAAGTATTACCAATTACCCGGAACAAGGATATAACCATAGCTCTTGGGTTTCAGAAGATGGCAAAACTTTGGTTTTTGCAGATGAAACACATGGTAAAGGTTTAAAAGTGTATGACATTTCAAATATGAATAACATTACTTTAAAAAGTATTTTCAGATCCAACTTATTAAATGACCCCTTACAAGGAAGTATACCACATAACCCATTCATAGTTGATAACGATAAAGTTTTTGTTTCATACTATCACGATGGAGTGCAGTGCTTTGATATTTCTAATACTGCAGCTCCTTTTCAAGCTGGGTATTATGATACGCACATTCAAAATATCGACTATTCAGGTTATGGTCCCGGATGTTGGGGAGTATATCCATACTTGCCATCCAAAGTTATTATTGCTACAGATATTTTAAATGGAATGTTTATACTTGATGGATCTCAATTGCTAGGCGTAAATAACCATTTAACTGCCGAACCAAACGTTCTCATATTTCCAAATCCAACAAATGATATGCTAGTAATTAATAGCCTAGACGCAAACACCAATGAATTAAGTATTACCTTATTTAACGACATAGGCAAAAGCATTCTATCTCTTCCTTCCTATAAATCTGGCAACCCAATTAATGTTTCTAAATTTAGTCCTGGTATTTATTTCCTAAAAGTAAAAGGACAAAATTCCTTCTATTCTAAAAAAATTATCATAACAAATTGAGTAAAGCCACTATGGCAATTTCCAAAATACTTGTACAAGGCATTAAACTTCACGCATACCATGGTTGTATGCATGAAGAAAGCATCATTGGTGGAAAATATGTTATTGATGTTTGCATAGATGCTAACCTGGATAAACCTTCAACATCTGATAAATTAGATGAAACTATTGACTACGTTGCGGTTTTCGAAATTGTAAAAAAAGAAATGGCTATTCGTTCTAAATTGATTGAACACGTTGCTAAACGGATTTTAAGTACCCTAGAGAATTCTTTTCCAACCTCTGTAAAAATCGAGGTAAAAGTGAGCAAACTAAACCCACCCATTCCCGGGAACGTTGAACAAGTTAGCGTAGTTCTTACCAATAAATAAGGCATTTGCCTTATTACCTCCAGCTGCAATATATATATATATATATATATATTGCAGTTGCTTTTTTGGCGGAAAAATGAAGCATGCTTTTTTAATAACCTTTTTATTGTTTGATTATGAAAACGAATAGCTTGCTATTCTTGTCTGTCTTTTTTGTTTGTAAAAGAATAATAAAATAAAATTTCTATTCCAGTTAGCCATTTTTCCTGTAAATTCACACTCTCAAAAATGGTCGGGTGGCCGAGCGGTTAGGCAGAGCTCTGCAAAAGCTCCTACAGCGGTTCAAATCCGCTCCCGACCTCAGCAAATCCCCTTATCGCATAGCGTTAAGGGGATTTTTATTTTTGCCACGAATGCAGTTTGGTGTTGATACTATTACCTAGAAAAAATTTTATTCAATAAATCTTATTTTTGCTCACCATGAAAATAAAAACCCTACTGTTTCTTACGTTGCTCTTTATAACACGAGTGCTAAGTGCTCAGAGTAACGCAACACTAAATGCTGCAGAAATTATTCAAGCGCTTAAAAAGCTGAATACCATTGGCTCTGTATTATACATTGCGGCTCATCCGGATGATGAAAACACTAGGCTACTCACTTATTTAAGTAAAGAAAAAAATATTCGTACCGGGTATCTGTCAGTTACTCGAGGAGATGGTGGACAAAATTTAATTGGCAAGGAGCAAAGTGATCTTTTAGGATTGATACGAACAAACGAATTACTTGCTGCAAGAAATGTTGATGGTGCCGAACAGTTTTTTACTCGAGCAAATGACTTTGGATACTCTAAAAATTCAGAAGAAACTTTAAAGTTCTGGAATAAAGACAGCATCTTGTCTGATATGGTTTGGGGGATTCGAAAATTTAAACCCGATGTAATTATTTGTCGGTTCCCAACTACTGGCGAAGGAGGTCACGGACATCACACTGCTTCAGCTATACTTGCCCAAGAAGCGTTTGATGCTGCTGGAGATCCACGAAAATTTCCCGAGCAACTTAAATATGTAGAAAGATGGCATGCAAAAAGACTTTTTTGGAATACCTATAGATTTGGCAGTAACAACACAACAGACTCCAGTCAAACTCAAATAGATGTTGGGCTTTATAACACATTGCTGGGAAAAAGTTATGGCGAAATAGCAGCTGAAAGCCGTTCTATGCACAAAAGTCAGGGTTTTGGTTCAGCAAAAACTAGGGGAAGTAATATTGAATATTTTAAACTATTAAAGGGAGATTCAATTAAAAAAGATCTTTTTGATGATATTGACTTGACTTGGGGAAGATTGTATTCAACATTCAAATTTAACACCTTGATTGAATATTGTATCGAAAAATTCGACCCTCAGCACCCTGAAAAAATTATTCCGGAATTAATAGAACTCTATAAACAACTACAAAAATTAGATGACAGCGGAACCACTATAAAATATTGGAAAAGTATTAAACTAAAGGAAACACAAGATTTAATACTTGCATGCTCCGGATTGTGGTTGGAAGCTGGCGTTTCTGACTATATAGGAATTCCGGGTAAACCAATTCAGATTAATCCTCAGCTAATAGTTAGAAATAACTACAAGGTAAAGTTGAATAAAATATCTTGGCTCAGCAAAACTGACTCAACAACTTCATTAACGTTAAATCACAATGAATTGTATTCATTTACCCATAATGAAATTTTATCAGCACAAACAGCATATTCTAATCCTTATTGGCTGAATGAAAAACATGACATTGGAATGTTTACAGTTAAAGACAGGATGCTGATTGGCACACCAAAAAACATTTCAAAATCTACAATAACATTTTTTATAGAAATTGATGGGGTAGAATTTCCGATTGAAAGAGAATTAACTTATAAAAATACCGACCCCGTAAAAGGAGAAGTCTACAGACCTTTTGAAATTCTTCCTCCTGCAACCGTCACTCCTTCTGAAAAAATTTATGTTTTCTCCGAATCTAAACCAAGAACTGTTTCTTTTACCATTAAAGCTAATACTGCAAATATTGCCGGGAAATTATCCTTACGTGTTCCAGAAGGATGGACTGCAGTATTGAAAGATGAAAATTTCAAACTTGAAAACAAAGGCGATGAATCTGTGATTGAAGCGACCATTGTTACCGCTACAAATTCTAATGGAAAAATAGTTGCTTCATTAGTAATAGATGGAAAAACATATTCAAAATCTATTACAAGAATTGAATACGATCACATTCCATATCAATTTATTTTAAGTAACGCTGAAGCTAGTCTAATAAATATAGACGTTAAAAAAGAAGGTGTAAATATTGGATACATCGATGGTGCTGGCGATGAAGTAGCTGCCTGTTTAAGACAAGTTGGCTACAACGTAACTTCTTTAACAGATGAGCAATTAACGAATGCAGACCTTTCCTCCTACAATGCAATTATTGTCGGCATACGGGCTTACAACACAAATGAACGGCTACAAGTACATTATTCCAAATTGATGGAATATGTTGAAAAAGGCGGCAACCTAATTGTTCAATACAACACAAACAGCAGAATGGGTCCTGTACAGCCAAAAATAGGCCCCTACCCTTTTAAAATTACCAGAGATCGCGTAACAGACGAAATAGCTGAAGTAAGAATAACTAATGAAAAACATTCTGCTTTAACATTTCCAAACATAATTTCTAAAATAGATTTTGATGGATGGATTCAGGAGCGTGGAATATATTTTGCTTCAGAAGTAGATAAAAACTACGAAACTATTTTCTCCATGAATGACGCAGGGGAAAAACCACTGGACGGAAGCTTAATTATAGGTAAATATGGAAAAGGGAATTTTGTTTACACAGGGCTAGCCTTTTTTAGAGAACTACCTGCCGGAGTACCAGGCTCCTATCGTCTATTTGCTAATTTAATCTCCTTACCTCAAAACAAGCCATGATAGATTCTCCCGAGAATAATTCCGGTTGGAATCTGAAATATTTAGGAGTAGTCGCATTCCTGATTATTCAGATTTTGTTTTATTATTTTCTAACAGAATCATTTAAATGAAGCAAGTCGACTGGATTGTTCTGATAGTCACCTTAACAAGCATTGTCAGCTATGGTATTTGGAAGAGCCGCAAGACAAAAAATTTAGACGACTACTTACTAGCAAGCAGGCAACTCCCTTGGTATCATATTATGCTATCGGTCATGGCTACACAAGCTAGCGCCATTACATTTCTTTCTGCTCCCGGCTTAGGCTATACCGATGGACTACGATTTGTACAATTTTATTTTGGCCTTCCATTAGCAATGATTGTGCTCTGCATCACGTTTGTTCCCATGTTTCATAAACTAAACGTGTATACTGCTTATGAATTTCTAGAAAAACGTTTCGACTTAAAAACGCGCTCTCTTACAGCTTTTCTATTTCTGCTTCAACGTGGTGTATCAAACGGCATCAGCATTTACGCGCCTTCTTTAGTTCTTACAGCAATCCTTGGCATTGATATTACCTATACCACCATTTTTATTGGCTGCGCAGTAATGCTTTATACTGTCTACGGAGGAACCAAAGCAGTATCGCATACGCAGCTGCTACAAATGATAATTATTTTTTCTGGGTTAATTGTTTCTGCATTTATGATAATACATCTGCTTCCTCAAAATATAGGGTTTGCCGATGCCATTAGTTTAGCAGGAACCATGGGAAAATTAAATGCTATTGATACTACGTTTGATCTCAGCAACAAATACAATATTTGGTCTGGAATTATTGGAGGTTTTTTTCTGCAACTTTCCTATTTCGGAACCGATCAATCACAAGTAGGTCGTTACTTAACCGGAAGTTCTGTTGATCAAAGCAGACTAGGACTTATCATGAATGGCTTAGTGAAAATTCCCATGCAGTTTTTTATTTTACTTATTGGCACGCTGGTATTTGTGTTTTATCTTTTTTTTCAGTCGCCCGTGTTTTTTAACCCTGTAGAAATTATCAAATTAGAAAATAGCCAGTACAAAGAAGAAATAAAAATACTTCAGTCCGACTACCATTTTATAAATGAAGAAAAAAAGATTCAAGCAGAAAAATTTATTGATGCCAGAAAAAATAACGATGAGCTAGCGCTTACAGTAGCAATTGCAGGACTAAAAGAAACAGAACATAAAGCATCAGAAAAAAGAATTGCCGTCACCAATCTCATTAAACTCAACGACCCCGGTGCAGACATCAACGACAACAATTACATATTCCTGAATTTCGTCACACACCATTTGCCGGTTGGATTAGCAGGATTGCTCATTGCAATTATTTTTCTTGCCTCCATGGGCTCAATGGCAAGTGGATTAAATTCACTAGCCTCCACAACGGTGATTGATTTATACAAAAGATTAATCTACAAAGACACAGAAAGGGGCGAATACTTAAAAGTATCTCGTTGGTCAACATTTGGCTGGGGAATATTCTGTATGGTTGCTGCCTTATATGCCGGCAGGTTAGGTAACTTAATTGAAGCAGTAAATATATTAGGCTCTCTTTTTTATGGAACAATACTTGGAATTTTTGTCACAGCATTTTACTTAAAAAATGTTAAAGGCAACGCTGTATTCTATGCAGCGCTAGTTGCAGAATGTTTTGTAGTGGTTGCTTGGCAATATGATTTAACAGCTTTTCTATGGTTAAATGTAATTGGGTGTTTACTGGTAATGTTGTTTTCATTAATCTTCCAGCAATTTTCTAGCAGCCTAAATCAATCCAAATAAAAAAGACCCTCTCCCGAAATTCGGGCGGAGAGCCTTTTTTAGTAATCATTAAAAATATTATTTCCCTTTCTTTGCTTCCGCAATTAGCTCATCATTCATTTTAACATACTCATCTGCTTGATCAGCTTGCGCCAATGCTTTTGATTGCTCTGCAGTTGCAACAGCACCTTTGTAATCTTTAAGCTTCAACTGAATTTTTGCTTTTTGGTGAGCTATCCAATATGCTTTAGGACTAGCTTCCAATGCTTTAGTCACCCACTCCAATGCTAAGTTTTGGTCTTTGTCATTTTCATAATAATAACGTGCAGCTGCAAAGTATGGACGATTATCTTTTAATACTGATGACTCGATATTTTTCATAATAGTAGCATCAACATCGGTAGTAACTTTTAACACTACACGAGTTTGCTCCCAAACAATAATAAAGTTTGCAGATGTATTTGTAATATCAACCATGTTAATAGTAAATGTCTCCACCTTATTGCAAATTGCAGTAGGCTTTACAGTAACTTTTAGCACTTCTTTTTCAGCTTTATAATCCGAAACGTTTCCACCTAAGGTAAGATCGCTGTAAAACATCACATCCCAACTTTCTTTGTTTGGAATGGTATATAATGCATAAGTACCAGCTTTCAAATCCTTTTCTTCAATTTTTACATCATCTCCAAAAGTTACTTTTGTTGAAGAATTAGCACCAGTGCGCCAAACTTTTCCAAATGGAACCAAATTTCCATAAACAACACGTCCCTTTGCACCCGGACGAGAATAATTTACTTTAACTGTTGAAAGACCAAAATCCTGCTCCAATGTTTGAGTAGGGCTTGGTGCTGGAGTTTTAAGTTGAGCATTTACGGTTGAGGTAGTAATGCCTATTACAATAGCTGTAAATAGCACAATTTGTTTTAATTTAATCATTTCTGAGATGTTTTAAGTAAATATTTCGGTTTTGATACAAGCAAAAATAACAATTTCAAAATAATAGAATTTTATTGAAAATATGACCTTCCGAAATTGTCAACAAAATGTGAAAATGTTTTAGTCATTTCAGTCTCATATAGGGTATTTCAGAGACGTATTTAGATAAATTTGCAACCGATAAAATTTATTGTTCTAACCTTTAATTTGTAATCAAAAATGCCAAAAGACAAATCCATTAAATCCGTACTCATCATTGGCTCTGGACCTATCATTATCGGACAAGCCTGCGAATTTGATTACGCAGGTTCACAAGCATCCCGTTCATTAAAAGAAGAAGGAATTGAAGTAACACTTATCAATTCTAATCCGGCTACCATCATGACCGACAAGGTTATTGCCGATAATATTTATTTGAAGCCGCTTACTAAAAAATCGATTGAAGAAATTCTTAAGAAACATAAAATTGATGCAGTGCTGCCAACTATGGGCGGGCAAACTGCTCTTAACCTTGCTTTGGAATGTGAAAAAGCAGGAATCTGGAAAAAGAATAAAGTAAAAATGATTGGCGTAAACGTAGATGCCATTAATACTACCGAAGACCGTGAAAAATTCAGATTGCGCATGCTTCAATTGGGCATGGGGGTTTGCAAAGGAAAAACTGCAACATCATTTTTGGAAGGAAAAGAAATAGCGCAAGAAATTGGATTTCCATTGGTCATTCGTCCTTCCTTTACACTGGGTGGAACAGGTGGTGGCTTTGTAAATACTAAAGAGGAGTTTGATGCAGCATTAAATAGAGGCTTACACGCTTCTCCAACACATGAAGTGTTAATCGAGAAAAGCATCATGGGCTGGAAAGAGTATGAGTTAGAGATTTTACGCGATGCTAACGATAACGTTGTAATTATTTGCTCCATTGAAAATTTTGATCCCATGGGAGTTCATACTGGTGATTCGGTTACTGTTGCTCCAGCTATGACGCTTTCTGATACTGTATATCAACGTATGCGCAATGCAGCCATTAAATGTATGAATGGCATTGGGCACTTTGCTGGGGGGTGTAACATTCAGTTTTCTGTAAATCCCAACAACGAAGAAGAGCTAATTGTAATTGAGATAAACCCTCGCATGTCGCGCTCATCAGCACTTGCATCCAAAGCAACAGGATATCCTATTGCAAAAATTGCTGCTAAGCTTGCGCTAGGCTATCACTTAGATGAATTAAAAAATCAAATTACTAAATCTACTTCTGCATTTTTTGAACCTACCATTGATTATGTAATAGTAAAAGTACCACGCTGGAACTTTGATAAATTCCAAGGAACAGATAGGCACTTGGGATTGCAGATGAAATCTGTAGGCGAATCCATGGGTATTGGAAGAAATTTTCAGGAGGCTTTACAAAAAGCTTGTCAGAGCTTGGAAATAAAGCGAAACGGACTAGGTGCTGATGGAAGAGAAACTTCCGATCAAAAAACTTTGCTTGCTAATCTTGAGAAGCCATTGTGGAACAGACTTTTCCATATCTACGATGCGTTTAAGATGGGCATTCCTTTCAAAACAATTCATAACCTTACTAAAGTAGATCCTTGGTTCTTAAATCAAATCGAAGAACTTATTGCCATTGAACGTGAAATAGAAAAATATACATTGGCAAAAATTCCTAGAGAGTTAATGCTTGATGCGAAACAAAAAGGATATGCCGATAGACAAATTGCACACTTATTAAATTGTTTAGAGAGTGAAGTTTACAAGAAAAGAAAAGAGATGAATATTAACAGGGTATACAAAATGGTGGATACCTGTGCCGCAGAGTTTGAAGCAAAAACTCCCTACTACTACTCTACCTTTGAAGAAGAAAACGAGTCCATCGTTTCAAATAAAAAGAAAGTTGTTATACTTGGCTCGGGTCCAAACCGTATCGGACAAGGAATTGAGTTTGATTACTCCTGCGTTCATGGAGTGTTAGCAGCAAAAGAATGTGGTTACGAAACCATTATGATTAACTGCAATCCTGAAACTGTTTCTACCGATTTTGACATTGCCGATAAATTATATTTTGAACCTGTATTCTGGGAACACGTGTATGAAATCATTCAACACGAAAAACCCGAAGGTGTTATTGTTCAGCTTGGCGGACAAACTGCGCTGAAGCTAGCAGAGAAAATGGTCAAATACGGAATAAAAATTATTGGTACCGATTTCAAGAGCATCGACCTTGCAGAAGATCGAGGAAGCTTTTCAAAATTGTTGAGCGAATTAAAAATTCCTTACCCAAAATTTGGTGTTGCCGAAGATGCAGAACAGGCCGTACAAATTTCTCGCGAACTAGGCTTCCCGCTTTTAGTGCGCCCTTCTTATGTGCTTGGCGGACAAAGCATGAAGATTGTAATTAACGAACAGGAGCTGGAGCAGCACATCGTAAAAATATTAAACGATATTCCCGGAAACAAAATTCTGCTCGATCATTTCTTAGAACGTGCCATTGAAGCAGAGACCGATTCAATTTGTGATGGAAAAGAGAACTACATCATGGGCATCATGGAGCATATCGAACCTGCGGGCATTCACTCAGGCGATTCAAATGCAGTTTTACCTCCATTTGATTTAAGCGATAAAGTGATTAAAAAGCTTGAGGACTACACCAAAAAGATAGCAATCGCATTAAAGACAAAAGGCTTATTGAATATTCAGTTTGCTATTAAAGATGAAGAAGTTTACGTCATCGAAGCAAACCCACGCGCTTCTCGCTCCATGCCTTTTATAGCTAAAGCCTACGATGAGCCATACATTAACTACGCAACAAAAGTTATGCTGGGAGTTAAAAAAGTTAAAGACTTTAAATTCCACCCTAAAAAACATGGTTACGCTATTAAAGTGCCCGTGTTCTCTTTCAATAAATTCCTGGATGTAAATAAAGAGCTGGGCCCCGAAATGAAATCTACAGGCGAAGCTATTTATTTCATTGACGACTTAGAAGATGAATTTTTCCAGAAGGTATATAGTGAAAGGAATCTGTATTTGAGTAGATAAGTTGCTTTTTAATTTAAGAAAATCTGTCCTAGTCTGGAGGGCTTTTTTTTATTTATGTAATCGGAAGATTTGCAAATTACCTACTAACTCTTCTTCACCTCTTCAAATTCAAAAGATGTACAGGCAGGTCGGACTGAACGAGAGTCTTTAAATACTGAAATTCTTTTTATATTTGTTAGGAAAGTAAACCAAACCGCGATACAATGAATATTCAAGCAGAAAAAATAGCAATTGCCAAGGCACTTTTAAATGTAAAGAGCGAATCTATCCTCAAACAGGTAAAGGCTATTTTAACAGGCTATAAAACTGATTTGTGGGATGAGCTTAGCAAAGAACAAAAGGATTCTATAAAACGCGCTAGGCATCAGTTGGCTCAGGGCGAAGGAAAAACGCATAAAGAAGTAATGAAAAAATATGCGAAATGGCTTACAAAGTAATCTGGTCTCTGGAAGCAGAAACTACCTTTGACAAGATTATTGAATACCTCCAGGAGCACTGGACTTCCAAAGAAATAATCCGACTTATTAGCCGTACCGAAGATGTTGTTTTCCTGCTGACACAAAACCCATATTTATTTAGGGGCTCAGATAAAGAAAATATTTATGAGGTATTGGTAACGAAACAAAATCTAATGCTTTATCAAGTTATAGAATCTGCTAAACGAGTTGAATTAATTAGTTTCTGGGACACGCGTCAAAACCCAAAATCAAAACTATCGATTGTATCGGAGCCTAAAGCAAAGTACAGAAAGAAATAAAATTTAGGACTACCTTTTCTTCACCCGCTTCAAGTTCAAAAGATTCATCGAGTTTAAAGAAAAATCTGAGATGTTTTTGTGTACTAATCTAAACACCTGGTCGTAAAACAACGGAACCATGGGAGCTTCGACAATTAATATTTTATCCATAGATTGATAGATGGCCTTGCGCTCTGCATTGTCAGATGTTTTTAAAGATTTTTCAAACAGCGCATCAAACTCCTTATTTTTAAAGTGTGTGTAGTTAGGTCCTTTGGGTGAAAAGTTTTTGCTGTAAAAGCAAGAAAAGAAATTCTCCGCATCGGCATAATCTGCTACCCATGATTTTCTGAAAAAGTTTATCTGCGCGTTGGCAATTATTTCTATTTGTACAATAGGGCGGTTCAAATAAATTTTTACTGGTATTCCAACTTCTTCCAGCTGGTGTTCAATAAACTGACTTAAATCCAAATATTGCTCCGTGATGTGAAGCGTTATCTCTTCAATGCCTTTTCCTCCAGGATATCCGGCTTTAATTAACAGTGCTCTGGATTTTTCAGGATCATATGAAAAGCCTTCCATTGCTGGATTAAATGAAGGCATTCCCTTTGGAACAAATCCTTGCGTTGCAGGAGAGCCAATGCTGTTACGCAAGTGCTGTATAATTTTCTCTCTATCAATAGCGTATCCTATAGCTTCACGCACTTCTTTTTTACGCAGTGGGCTCTTTTTAACTATTGCCGAATCGGCATCTACTAAAAATCCTAAGTAATCTGTTTTCAGGTAAGGGCCTGTTTGCATGTTAAACTTTCCTTCATATTCTACTTTCAGCTTTCCATTTTTTTCGGTAATCAAATCAATGTTTACCATGTCGGCTCCAGAGAGCATATCGGCATCGCCTTTTTCAAAATCAATAAATGCATTTTGTTTGTCTTTGATAAAATTTACTGTGATGCCATCTAAATAAGGCAAGCGGTTGTCTCCATCTTTCTCAAAATAGTTTTCATTTTTAACAAGCACCAATCGCACGCCCTCTTCCCATGCTTTATAGACAAAGGGACCCGTTCCAACAGGGTTTGTTCTGAAGTCGGGACCAAAATGTTCTGCAATTTCGTTCGGAATAACAGAACAATATTGCATGGTAAGAATATTCATAAAAGGAGGAAATGGCTCAGCAAGATAAATAATAAAAGTGGTGTCGTCAGGAGCTATAAAACCCAAGTTAAAACTACGGTCGTCACGTGCCACGTTCGAGAAAAGATATTTGGCACTTTGCTCCTCATCCATGTCCATTAGACGGAAAAGCGAAAGCACAAAATCCTGTGCCACTACCCTTCTGCCCTTTCCGTTTGGAAATAATGGATGGTTATGAAAATACACATCGTTGCGCAGGTGAAATGTATAGGTTCTGCCACTATCTAGAATTTCCCAGCTTTTAGCGATGCAAGGGATAACTTCTAAATTATCGTCCAATTGCACCAAGCCATTAAACATTTGGTTAACTGCCCAAATATTTTCGGTACGCTTTGCCGAAGCAGGGTCCAGCGAGGTGATTTCGCCAGATTCGTTATAGCGAAAGAATTTTTTGTCTGAGTTTTCTTCGGAAGAACCGCAAGAAATAACCAATAGACAAATGGCAATAGGCAACCCGCCTACCAACAATAGTTTTAACGTATGGCGGGCAGGAAGGCAATATAAAGCCAGCTTAAATAAGAATTGTTTTTTCATCTGTAAAAGCAATGTTAGGAAAACAATTCTCTACAAACACCCTATTAGAAAAGGAATGATAAACAAGTTTATTAACATATGTTATCTTTGCGGTTCATCATGAATACCTCCAAAACAGTAGCCTTTCATACCCTTGGCTGCAAGTTAAACTTTGCCGAAACCTCTACCTTGGCACGCCAGTTTGAGCTGGGAGGATATTCTAAAACAAAGTTTGAAGATGCTGCCGATGTATATGTAATAAATACCTGTTCTGTTACAGAAGATGCAAACCGGGAATGCAGACGCATAGTTCGCGGAGCATTACGTAACTCACCCGAAGCATTTGTAGTAATTACAGGATGCTATGCTCAACTTAAGCCGGATGAAATTGCCACCATGGAAGGGGTGGATTTAGTGATAGGCGCTTCTGAAAAATTTAACGTACTCAACTTTATAAAAGAAGGAAAGAAAAAAGCGAAGGCTGAAATTCATTCCTGCGCCATCGAAGAGATCGATTCCTTTAACAGCGCTTTTTCATCGGATGACCGAACCAGATCTTTTTTAAAAGTGCAGGATGGTTGCGATTATACTTGTACCTATTGTACTATTCCTATGGCTAGGGGTGTTAGCAGAAGTGATAGTATTGAAAACGTTGTTTATAATGCAGAGAAATTAGCAGCACAAGGGGTGAAGGAAATAATTTTGACGGGAGTAAATATTGGGGATTTTATATCCAAGGAAGAAGGCAGAGGGCAGAAGGCAGAGGGTGAAGGGAAGAAGGCAGAGGGTGAAGAGAAGGAAGATGGCAAAAGGGAAAAGGAAGAAGGGAAGCAGCCGCTAGGGTTCTTAGACCTAATAAAAAAACTGGATGTAATAAATTTTGATGTTCGATTTCGAATTTCTTCCATAGAGCCAAACTTACTGACAGATGAAATTATTGAGTTTGTTGCAACTTCAAAAAAGTTTGTTCCGCATTTTCACATTCCTCTTCAATCTGGCTCTGACAAAATACTCGGCCTCATGAAAAGGCGTTATAAAAGCAAGTTGTACAAAGATCGAGTTGAAAAAATAAAATCGCTAATGCCGAATTGTTGTATTGGCGTAGATGTAATTATAGGTTTCCCCAGCGAAACAGAAGGAGGTTTTTTAGAGACTTTTAATTTTATTGATTCGCTGGATGTTTCATATCTCCATGTATTTACTTATTCAGAGCGAGACAATACAGAAGCCATTTTAATAAAGCCTGTAGTTCCCATTGAAGAACGTAAAAAAAGAAATCGAGTATTAAGAAACCTCTCGGCTGTAAAGCAAGCCAACTTTTACGCGCAAAATATTGGACTTACAAAAACTGTATTATTTGAAAAAGAAAACAAAGAAGGTTTTATGTATGGCTTCACAGAAAATTACATAAAGGTAAAAGCTGTGTTTGATCCTGTTGCTATCAACAAACCAATTCAATTAAAACTAGTTGAACTAAATAACGACAATACTGTTTCTTCTAATTTTGATGAATTAGTTAATAGGGAATAGAAATAAGGTAATAGGTAATAGAAACAACAAAAACTAAATACTTAAAACTAAAGATTAAGTACTAGGAACTAACGACTAAAAACTAAAGACTAAAAAAAAACTATGTACCCAAATCTATTCTACTTATTTAAAGATCTTTTTGGTGTGGAGCTGGGATTTTTACAAATCTTTCAAAGCTTTGGAGTTCTAGTTGCAATTTCATTTTTACTGGCTGCACATTTTTTCTCCAAGGAGTTAAAGAGAAAAGAAGACGATGGCTTAATTTCTTCCAGTGAAAAAAAGTTTTTAAAAGGCGAAGCACCTACGACTTCTGAAATTGGCACATCTGCCTTTTTTGGTTTTGTACTTTTTTATAAAATTGTATATATTGCTTTTAATTTTTCTGCATTTACTGGAGATACGCAAGGCTTCATTCTATCCTTAGAAGGAAATTTTCTTGGCGGACTTACCGGTGCTGTCTTATTGGGCTGGATGCGCTATAGAGAAATGAAAAAGGCGCAGCTTGAAAAACCAATCTGGGTTACTGAAAATGTTCGCCCTTTTCAGCATGTGCCAAACATGACCTTGATTGCTGCCGTTGCAGGGATTATTGGCGCAAAAATATTTCATAACCTAGAAAATTTTGATGAGTTTTTACGCGATCCCATTGGAAGTCTAATTTCCTTCAGCGGATTAACCATGTACGGAGGCTTAATCGTTGCCAGTATTGCCGTAGTGTATTATGCAATAAAAAATAATATTACTATAACCCATTTAATTGACGCCTGCGCCCCCTCCTTAATGCTTGCCTATGGAACAGGTCGCCTGGGCTGCCAAGTAGCAGGTGATGGAGATTGGGGAATTAACAACTTAGCGGAAAAGCCATCCTGGTTTATTTTTCCGGACTGGGCATGGAGTTACCCCTACCCTCATAATGTAAATAATGTTGGTATACCAATGGAGAATTGTCAGGGAAAATTTTGTTCGGTTCTAGAAAATCCAGTGTTCCCTACTCCATTGTATGAAGCTGCTGCGTGCATAGCTTTATTTTTTCTGCTTTGGTCATTACGGAAACGAATAACCATTCCCGGAGTGCTCTTTTCTATTTACCTAATCTTAAATGGCGTTGAGCGATTTTTCATTGAAAAAATTCGCATTAACAATACATTTTTATTATTTGGCAAGCACGTAACACAAGCTGAAGTTATTTCTTTTGTTTTAGTGCTTCTTGGAATAATCGGCATCCTGTACTTCAGAAACCTCCACAAGAAAAATGCCACTTAATCTAAAAAAAATCTGCGCTAGCGTTTGTGAGTTGTCTATTGAAACATCTAGCTTTATTTTAGCACAGCGTAAAAAACTTATCTCTTCGCAGGTAGAAACTAAAAGCAAAAACAGCTTCGTTACTTATGTAGATAAAGAATCCGAAAAAAGATTAGTGAAGGGCCTGCAGCGTATTTTACCCGAAGCGGGATTCATTACTGAAGAGGAAACTATTTCTTCCGAAAAGAAAAAATATACTTGGATAATCGATCCATTGGACGGAACAACTAATTTCATTCACGGCTTACCCAGCTATTGCATTAGCATTGCATTGTACGAACAAGATCCAAAAACTAAAACATTGCACCCATTAGTTGGGGTAATCTACGAGCCAAATCTGAAAGAACTGTTCTACGCCACTAAAAATGGAGGTGCTTATCTGAATAAAAAAAGAATTTCTGTTAGTGGTACAAAAAAACTAAAAGACTCTTTGCTCGCTACCGGCTTTCCAACCTATGATTATTCAAAAATGGACGAGTACATAAAATTGTTTAGGCATTTAATGTTTGAAACCCGTGGCTTGAGAAGATTAGGATCAGCAGCTGTAGATTTAGCCTATACTGCTTGCGGCAGGTTTGATGCTTTTTACGAATACAGTCTTAGTCCTTGGGATGTAGCAGCCGGTGCATTAATAGTTAAAGAAGCAGGAGGAAAAATATCAGATTTCAACGGAAAAGAAAACTGGTTATTCGGTAAAGAAATTATTGCCTCGAACCACGCAATACATGCTCCCTTATTATCTGCTGTGAAAAAATCATTTAGCGCATCTTCCAAACTAAAGAGAAGATAGTTATTCATTACCTTTACTTTATGAAATACAAATTCGCGGTTACTTTCGTTTTCTTGGCTGGAATTTCTGCCAACCTATTTGCTCAAACAGCCTCTGCTCCTGAAAAAAACGAGAAAAAAAATATTGTATATGTCCTTCCCATTAAGGAAGAAATAGGGCCTGCTTCCTTACGCCACATCGAAGAAGGTTTTGCCGAAGCAGAAAAAAATAAATCCGACTACATTATTCTGCACATCAATACATACGGTGGAGCTGTTGATGCGGCCGATAAAATGAGAACATTAATTCTAAATCAAAAAATTCCTGTCTTTGGCTTCATCGATAACAATGCTGCTTCGGCAGGTGCATTAATTTCCATTGCTTGCGACAGCATCTACATGGCACCGGGTGCAAACATTGGCGCAGCAACTGTTGTAGATCAAAACGGAACTCCTACCCCAGAAAAATACCAGAGCTATATGCGTTCGATGTTACGCTCCACCGCAGAGAAAAGTGGTCGTGATCCTAAAATTGCTGAAGCCATGAACGACCCACGAGCTTACATTCAAGGCGTGAATGATTCGGGCAAAGTTCTTACGTTTACGACCAGCGAAGCAATTAAAAATAATTATTGCGAAGGGGAAGCAAACTCAGTTGCCGAAGTTCTAAAACTTGCCAAGGTAGAGAACTATACCATTTCAGAATATAAAATATCTAACGTTGGCTCCATCATCGATTGGTTGATAAATCCTGTTATTAGCGGTATACTTATTATGATTATCATGGGAGGAATTTATTATGAATTTCAAGCACCCGGCACCATCTTTCCAATTGCTGCTTCCATCGTTGCTGCATTACTCTACTTTGCTCCACATTATCTGGGCGGACTAGCAGAAAACTGGGAAATACTGCTCTTCTTTATCGGATTAATATTACTTGGCATAGAAGTATTTGTTATTCCTGGATTTGGAATTGCCGGTGTTGGTGGAATATTATTTATCGTACTTGGACTTTCACTTTCACTTGTAAAAAGTGTACCGACAGATTTTCCAGTAAATCTCCCTGACGGAAATGCTTTTGTAAATGCTCTCTTCTTAGTCATTGGCGCAATGGTACTTTCCATAGGTTTATCTTTTTATTTATGGGGAAGATTTATTAAGTCTTCGTTTTTCAGTCGCGTGTCTGTACAATCTACTATTTCAAGTAATGACGGATATGTAGGTGTTGATTTAAAAGAAAAATTATTAATAGGAAAAGAGGGCATAGCATATACCATCTTACGTCCATCCGGAAAAGTAGAAATTGATGGAAGTATTTACGATGCTACGGCAGAAACAGGTTACATTGAAAAGAGTGAGAAAATAATAGTTAGACGTTTCGAAGCAGCTCAGCTTTTTGTAAAGAAAATCTAATTCTCTTTACTTCATCTTTGATCTTTTTATCAAGTAAGGCATTAGTACTTGCTTAAATCCTTCCTTGATATCCGCCTCTACAAAATCAATTCGATATTGAGCACAGTGCAACATAAGCTCTTTTTTATACGAGGCCACCGCACTTTTATAGGATTCTTTTATTTCGCTAGGTTGTAACTTCACGCTTTCGCCAGATTCCATATCAATAAAATGGTATGGTCGATTTTCAAATTCAAAATCAAGTTCTTTACTTTTATCCACTACGTGAAATAAAATTACTTCGTGCTTGTTATGACGCAAATGCTGCAAAGCAGAAAACAACTCCTCCGCTTTCTTTCCCGTTTCTAACATATCGCTGAAAATAATCACTAGCGATCGTTTATGGATAGATTCCGCTATTTCGTGTAATGCCTCGGTGGCAGATGTTTTTTTCTGAGAAACTAGTTTTTGTCCATCCAACAATTTTTCTAACTCAACAAAAATCATTCGCTGATGCGTTAAGCTGGATTTTGCCTGTGTGTTTAATTCAACGGAATCCGAAAAAATAGTAAGCCCAACAGCATCACGCTGTCTTTTTAATAAATAGGTAAGCGCAGCAGCAGCATGAATAGAAAATGATAATTTATTTTCGTTCCCTTCACCCTTTGTAGCAGGTTTAGAAATCTCCGGAAAGTTCATAGAAGAAGAAGAATCTATCACCAACTGACATCGTAAATTTGTTTCCTCTTCAAATCGTTTTACAAAAAGTTTATCTGTCTTTCCAAATAACTTCCAATCAATGTGCCTGGTAGGCTCGCCAGAATTATAAATACGATGCTCAGCAAATTCTACCGAAAATCCATGGAACGGACTCTTGTGCAATCCGGTAATAAAACCCTCAACCACTTGCTTTGCTAATAGCTCAAGATGTGATAAATGCTGTAGTTTTTGTTGATCTAATGCCATAGTGCAAAATGAGAAACCTTAAAACGAAAATACGAAATAAGAACGATAATTATTCTTATCTCGTATTATCAAAAAAGTTAATGAAAGATTAAAGCTGAGAATTCAGCTTTGCTTCAAGAGCAGATTTTGAAGCAGCTCCTACCTGACGATCTACTATTTCTCCACCTTTAAAAAATAAAAGCGTAGGAATATTTCGGATACCAAATTTCATTGCTACTTCTGGGTTATTGTCAACATTAAGTTTTCCAATAATAGCTTTGCCATCATATTCTTTTGAAAGCTCTTCCACTACAGGTCCCACCATGCGGCAAGGGCCACACCATTCTGCCCAAAAGTCAACTAGTACCGGTTTGTCTGCTTTAAGAACTAAGTCGTTAAAGTTTGCATCTGTGATTTCTATTGCCATAATTTATATGTTTTAGTTTGTTTAGTGCGATTAAAAATGATTATACAAATTTAATATTTCTGATGTGAGTTCAATAATTTTGCCAGAATATATTCTCAGACAATCTGTCCTTTAATTTAGCTTATAGGTAACATTTGGCATATTCTGTACCGTATTTAAAAATGAGTTGTCTGGATTAATTCGAACTTTCCTCGAAGGAAGCAAAAGCGCTATGCCATCTTCCGAATCCATTACATTAATTTTCAAATAGCAAGTACCTTCCTTTTCTTTGGTATTATCCTTTACAAGTTCATTTAAATTATTGATAAATGATTCCGAAATATCTTGAAGCGGCACATTTAATGTGATAGACTTCAGCATTTTCTCTCTCATTTCAGAAAGCAGCTGCATGTTGGAAACCTTAAATTCAAGCATGTCAGATTGAGTCCACCTTGCCTGAACTCTGCCTTTTATATGAACAAAATACCCGATCGCCATGTGTAATTTATGTTTGACATAATCCTCTCCAAAAAGCACAAACTCATGCGAGTCGCCATAATCTTCGATAGTAAAGTTTCCAAAAGGTTTCCCTGTTTTTGAAATGCGGTGGTTAACCATGGAAATCATACCTCCAAAAGAAAACTCTTTATCCTTTAGCTTGTCCATATCTCGCAGCTCCGAAAGTTTATTTTTACTAAAGGTTTCCATCTCTATTCGGAAGTTGTCTAGCGGATGACCTGACACATAAAACCCAACTACTTCTCTTTCGTGTTTTAGTTGTTCAAGGTTTCCCCAAGGTTCTATTTCTGGAATAGCAGGCTCAGGAATTTCTCCATCTACCGAATCGCCAAACAGAGATGCATGTGCAGATAATTTTGCTTCTTGCACTCGAGAGCCCCACTTCAATAATAATTCCAAAAACGCGATTCCATCTTTTCCTGGAGTAAGATAAGTACCACGATGCAATCCAAAAGAATCAAATGCTCCAGAGTAAACCATGCCTTCAAAAGTTTTTTTATTTGCCGCTCTTAAGTTTACACGTTTTACAAAATCCAGCGCATCGATGAAGGGACCATTCTTGTCTCTTTCCTCTATGATTGAGCTAACAGCTGCCTCGCCAACTCCCTTTACAGCACCTAGCCCAAATCGTATTTCCCCTCTTTTATTTACCGAAAACTGGTATTTTGATTCGTTCACATCAGGACCTAAAACCGGCATTCCCATTCTTCGAGATTCTTCCATAAAAAAAGTAATCTTATCAATATTTGATAAAGAATGTGTCAGCACACAGGCCATGAATTCGGCTGGATAATGTGTTTTTAGATAAGCAGTTTGAAAAGCTACTAAGGCATAACAAGTAGAGTGAGATTTGTTGAATGCGTATTGTGCAAATGTTTCCCAAATTGTCCAAATATTTTCCAACTTATCTTCCGGAAATCCTTTTTTTGAAGCTCCTTCAATAAACTTGCTCTTCATTTTATCAAGAACTGCCTTTTGTTTTTTACCCATGGCCTTTCGCAGTACATCGGCATCTCCTTTTGTAAAATCTGCCAGCCTCTGGGAAAGCAACATCACCTGCTCTTGATATACGGTTACGCCATATGTTTCTTTTAATATCTCTTCCATCTCAGGAAGTGGATATGAAATTTTTTCTCGCCCATGCTTTCTGGCAATGTAGTTGGGAATATGTTGAATAGGCCCCGGTCTATACAAAGCGTTCATCGCAATCAAATCCCCAAACTGATCGGGCTTTAAATCTTTTAAATGCTTTTGCATACCAGGCGATTCAAACTGAAATGTCCCGTTTGTCTCACCACGCTGATAAAGCTCAAAAGTTTTTGGATCATCCAAAGGGATGGTATCTAAGTCAATGACTACTCCGTGATTATCTTTAATCAGCTTAAGCGTATCACGCATGATAGTGAGCGTTTTAAGTCCTAAAAAGTCCATCTTCAGTACTCCTGCAGATTCCACAACAGTACCTTCAAACTGTGTTACGTATAGGTCACTCCCTTTTGCGGTTGCTATGGGAATAATATCCGAAATATCTTTTGGGGCAATAATGATTCCCGCAGCATGCACACCTGTTCCACGCACTGAACCTTCTAAAATAACCGCTTCTTTTAAAACGTTTGCTTGTAGATTATTGCCTTTATAAATTTCTCTCAGCTTTTTTACTGATTCTATTTCATCGGAATTTAAATTTTCTTTGTCTTTATCAACTAAACTTCCTACGCCAGTTAGTGGAGCTTGAAGCACTCTCTTTAATTTTATTCCTGGACGTTCAGGTACAAACTTAGCTAGCAGGTTTGCTTCATTTAAAGGAAGGTCAAGAACGCGCGATACATCTTTGATGCTCATCTTAGCTGCCATGGTGCCATAGGTAACAATTTGCGCTACTTGATTCTTACCATACTTTTCTACTACATAATTCAATACTTTTTGTCTGCCCTCATCATCAAAATCCGTATCGATATCGGGCATTGATTTTCTATCCGGATTCAGGAATCTCTCAAAGAGCAGATTGTATTTAATTGGATCGATGTTGGTGATGCCTGTACAATATGCCACTACAGATCCTGCTGCTGATCCTCTGCCGGGCCCCACATAAACTCCAATGTCACGTCCGGCTTTAATAAAATCGGATACAATTAGAAAGTATCCAGCAAAGCCCATTGTTTTAATCGTGAACAGCTCAAAATTTATTCGCTCTTCAATTTCGGCAGTTATTTCATTGTATCGTTTCTTAGCTCCTTCAAAGGTGATGTGTTTTAAATACTCCCATTGATTATGGGTATCTGCAGTTAAAATAGTTTTATCGTCCAAGCGCACATCCTTGTTATGAATTTGAAACTTTTCAGGGACCGGGAAATTAGGAAGCATGATATCCTGCTGCAGTTTTAACACTTCCACCTTATCCACTATCTCATTGGTATTATCAATTGCTTCAGGCACATCGCTAAAAAGCTTCGTCATCTCATCCGATGATTTCAGAAAAAACTGATTGTTAAAAAACGCAAATCTTTTTCCTTTCGCGCTTAAACTATCATCCGAAAAATCTTTTGCAGAGGGAGTAGATTGTTTTTCGCCCGTATTGATGCATAGTAAAATATCGTGAGCATTTGAATCTTCAATATTTACATAGTGCGTATCGTTTGAAGCAATAACTTTTACCTTGTGTTTTTTTGCAAAACGCAATAAAACCTCATTCACTTTAATTTGCTCAGGGATGCCGTGGCGCTGAATCTCTATATAATAGTCTTCACCAAAAAGATCTAGCCACCACTTAAATATTTTCTCTGCTTCGTCTTCACTCTTATTTAATATGGCTCTAGGCACTTCAGCTGCTAAACAGCAGGTTGTTGCAATTAACCCTTTGTGATATTTTAATATTAGCTCTTTATCAATACGAGGATACTTACCATACATGCCATCCACATATCCCAAAGAGCACAGCTTTACGAGATTGGCATATCCTTCAGCATTCTTTGCCAACATCAATTGATGACAACGAACGTCTTTATCTTCTTTAGTAAATTGTTTTCTGTATCTATCTGCAACTACATAAAATTCACAACCTACAATTGGCTTTATCGTATTGGGGTTTTCCTTTGTATTATGTTTTGAAGCTTCAGCAACAAAATTAAAAACGCCATACATGTTTCCATGATCTGTTATTGCAAGTGCCGGCATCTTGTCTTCTACTGCCTTTTCATAAAGGGCAGAAATACCCGATGCTCCATCAAGGAGAGAATACTGAGTATGGACATGTAAATGCGAAAATTTCATAGCAATAAGTAAAAGAGGACGAAGATAGTTAATGAGCCTTAAAGAATGAATAGTGTTAATAAAAATTGAATGTTTCTTAAAAAGCTCAAATGTTTAGAAATGAAAATATGAATACTAAGAATAATTGCAGGTTATTAATAAGGTTAATATATATCTATTAATTAAATTCACTCATTATTGATAGCAAAAACGCATTTTATGTAGAATTTAGAAAATATTAATATCTTTAATAAAGTAGTTATAAATCAATAAAATAGAGCCCAAGCATACTGCTCAGAATTAATAATAATATGTTTTTTTATTTTGTTTATTGTATCATAATTATTACCTTTACGGTAATCAGAACTAACTAGGTTTAATAAAAATCCAAAAAAAATCACCTATGAAAAAACAACTACACTCAATTATGCTTGCAGGGTTAACCCTCTTAGCTGTGCAAACAGTTTCTGCCCGCGAAGGCGAAAAAAAAGACAGAGGATGCGGTTCCATGGAATATAAGGCTATGGAAGAGAAAGCAAATCCTGCTCTAAAATCTATCAGAGAACAGCTTGAAATTGAAATGCAACATTACATGAAGAACAATCCTGCCATGTCAACTCAAGCACTTATTACAATGCCTATTGTTTTCCATGTGGTATATAATGGAGCAGCTGAAAACGTTTCAGATAATTGTATTGCACAAACACTTATTGCTTTGAACAAAGACTTTAGAAAGCAAAATGCTGACTTTGCTACAAAGTGCCCTGCTGTTTTTCAACCAATGGCTGCTGATTGTGAGATGCAATTCTGCATGGCTACCAAAGATCCAACTGGAGCTGCTTCAAATGGCATTACTCGTACCTCTACAACTGTTGCTTCCTTTAGCACAAACAATGCTGTTAAGTACACTGCTCAAGGAGGCAAGGACGTTTGGGACAGAAACAAATTTGTAAACCTTTGGGTTTGCGACCTTGGTAGTTCACTTTTAGGATATGGACAATTTCCGGGCGGATCTGCTGCTACGGATGGAGTTGTTTGTCATTATAAATATTTAGTTCAGTCTGGAGGTTGCGGTGCAGCACCATTCGAACTTGGAAGAACTACTGTTCACGAATTAGGTCACTTTTTTAATTTAAGACATATTTGGGGTGATGCGAATTGCGGTGATGACCAAGTTGCTGATACGCCAACTCAGCAAGGTTCAAATTTTGGTTGCCCAACATTTCCTAAAGTAACATGTAGCAATGGTCCAAATGGAGATATGCACGTAAACTACATGGATTATGTGGACGACAAATGCATGGTGATGTTTACCGCAGGTCAAAAAACCAGAATGGTTGCAGCGTTAAATACTTCAACTAGATCAGGGCTTCTTACTTCTGCAGCTACTAATTGTGGCGCTACCAGTATTGGAATTTCGGAAAACTATCTTAGTGATTTAGTTTCAGTTTTTCCAAATCCATCCTCTGGAGTTTTTACCATTAATGCTTCTATTCCTAATGTATCTACTGCAGATATTATTATCTATAATGCAATTGGTGAAGCTGTTTTAGAAAAAAGAATCACAATCAAATACGGCAACGGAGTTGAAGTGGATCTTACTGACAAACCAGAAGGAATGTATCTAATTAAATTAAAAACTTCTGAAGGAGTTGTAACTAAACAAATTGTTATCAGTAAATAATTTTTTTATTCTTAAAAAAAAACCCTCTGAATATTCAGGGGGTTTTTTATTTTATATTTGTTGAATACTTTTTTTATGAATACCCTTTTATCGATAATTGAAAAATCCCCTTCCTCTCTTCAATCAATAGCTCATAAAGTTGTAGCAGGAAGTCGAATTTCATCTGAAGAGGGAATTGTATTATATAAGGAAGGAGAATTAGCATTTGTTGGAGCTCTAGCTAATTTTATAAGAGAAAATAAAAATGGGAACTATACATTTTTCAATCGCAACTTACATATAGAACCGACTAATCTTTGCGTTTTTGATTGCAAATTTTGCTCCTACTCTCGGTTATTAAAACAGAAAAGCGATTCCGATTCTTGGGAAATGACTGCTGAACAAATGCTAGATGCTGTTAAAAAAATGGATCAAGATATTACGGAGGTTCACATTGTTGGAGGAGTTCATCCAAAAATGGACTTGTATTATTTTGCAGATTTAATTAAGCAGATAAAAAAATATAGATCCGATTTACATGTTAAAGCCTTTACTGCTGTTGAATTGGAGTATATGTTTAGAAAAGCTAAAGTATCTTATGCTGAAGGGATGAGAATATTAAAAGAAAGTGGCTTAGGCTCAATCCCTGGTGGAGGTGCAGAAATATTTGATACTACTATAAGAAAACAGATTTGTGAAGACAAATGTACATCGGAGCAATGGCTGGAATTACACGAAGTAGCACACCTACAGGGTATTCATTCAAATGCTACGATGTTGTATGGACATATTGAATCTTTTGAGCATCGGATAGATCATATGAATCGATTACGAAACTTGCAGGATAAAAGTCAAGGCTTTAATTGCTTCATTCCGCTTAAATACCGAAATTCTAATAATCAAATGTCACATATCTCTGAAGTAAGCGTCATTGAAGACTTAAGAAACTATGCTATTTCAAGGATATTTATGGATAATTTCGCTCATTTAAAGGCTTATTGGCCAATGATCGGCAAAAATACTGCTCAACTATCCTTACAATTTGGGGTAGATGATTTAGATGGAACTATCAATGATTCTACTAAAATCTACTCCATGGCAGGGGCTGAAGACCAAAATCCATCTATGTCGACAGAAGAAATAGTAGAAATGATTACTCAGAACGGCCGAGTGCCTGCAGAGCGCGATACTTTATATAACGTTATTAAAGAGTATAGCCTACAAGCAAATTGAGCTTTAAAATGAAGGCTTTCTTTCTGTATTTTCAGGTATTTTGATAGATTATACTATGAAAATATTTTTATCTTTGCCACCCTTAATAATAGATAACTAAATAAAATGGCAAATCATAAATCAGCTAAAAAACGCATTCGCGCTAGCGAATCAAAACGCTCTCGTAATCGAATTCGCAAAAACGGTCTAAAGACAGTATTGAAGAAACTACGTGTGAATAAAGATAAAAAATCTGCTACTGAACAATTAGTTTCTGCAGCGTCTTTACTTGATAAGTTAGCAAAAACTAATTTAATTCATAAAAATAAGGCTGCTAACTTAAAATCAAAACTTACTAAAATGGTTAATGCTATTAAATAGCATTCTCTAAACTATATTCAAATCCCTTCGATTAAAATTGGAGGGATTTTTTTATTTACATTCGTTAATAATGGAAGAATCCTTAAAATCTCTTACTATTAAAAATTGGGCCGAAGAAGATCGTCCACGAGAGAAGTTAATCCTTAAAGGAAGACACATACTTACTGATGCCGAGCTGATTGCGATATTAATTGGATCTGGATCCAAAAAAGAAACTGCCGTGGATCTTTCTAAAAGGATACTTGGTGAGTTTGGAAACAGCTTAAATGAAATCGCTAAACTATCTGTTAAGGACCTAGAAAAATTTAATGGCATAGGAGAAGCAAAAGCAATCACTATCGTTGCAGCACTAGAGCTTGGTCGAAGAAGAAAAGAATCCGAGATAACTAAAAGAGAAAAGATTTTATCAAGTAATGATATTTACAGAATTTTATATCCCGTATTTTTAGATTTGCCTCACGAAGAGTTTCATGTGCTATTGTTAAATCGCTCTAATGCTGTAATACGAAAAGAATTCATCAGCAGAGGAGGAGTATCTGGCACTATAGTGGACCCGAAAATTGTATTTAAAATTGCTCTGCAATATTTAGCTAGCTCCATTATTCTTTGCCACAATCATCCATCGGGCAATTTAAAACCTAGTGAGCAAGATTTATCACTTACAAAAAAATTAAAAGCTGCCGGACAACTTTTGGAAATTCCAATTTTAGATCACCTAATAATTACAGATTCCGAATATTTTAGTTTTGCTGATGAAGGATTGATGTAGGTTTTATTCTTCACATTACATTGCACACAAATGATTAAAATAGTTACCATAATAGGCGCCAGACCACAATTTATTAAAGCTGCCGCAATTAGTCGAGCAATCCAAACATCTTTCTCAAAAAAAATAACTGAAATACTAGTCCATACTGGTCAGCATTATGACAGCAACATGTCTTCCATCTTTTTTGAAGAAATGGGCATTCCAAAAGAAAATTACAATTTACAGGTTGGCTCTGGATCTCATGCCGCACAAACCGCATCCATGATAAATGGGATTGAAGAAATATTAATCAAAGAAAATCCTGCCTGCGTAGTATTGTACGGAGATACTAATTCAACTTTGGCAGGTGCAGTTGCTGCAGCTAAACTTCTAATTCCTATAATTCACATAGAAGCTGGATTACGGTCTTTCAACAAAAGCATGCCTGAAGAAATTAATAGAATTGTTTGCGATCAATGCGCGACTCTTCTGTTTTCACCTACAAAAACCGGCATAGATAATCTTATAGATGAAGGGTTTAATACCTGGAATGAAAAATCAAATTTAAAACCATCTGCTGACCATCCACGCATATATCATTGCGGGGATGTGATGTACGACAATGCGCTATATTTTTCGCAAATAGCTGAAAAGAAACCCGGTATTCTAAAAAAATATAATTTAGAAACCGGCAATTACATATTAGCTACTATTCATCGAAACAACAACACCGATTCTCCAGAAAGAATTAACGCAATATTTAATGCCCTCAATAAATTTTCTGTCGAAAATAATATCAAAATCGTTCTGCCTATGCACCCTCGTACGGGTAAAATACTTGAAAGCAACTTAGACACTACTCTCCTTTCTGCAATACGTTCTAATACAAATTTCTTGTTGATACCCCCTGCTTCATTTTTTGAAATGATGGTGCTAGAAAAAAACTGTAAGTTAATTTGCACAGACTCGGGTGGCGTCCAAAAAGAAGCATTTTTCTTTCAAAAACCTTGCATTATATTAAGGTCTGAAACAGAATGGATAGAGTTAGTAGAATGCGGAACTGCTATATTAGTAGACGCTGATGAAATAAGGATTCTTCAAGCATTTTCTGATTTTAAATCAAAAAGTGGGATGACATTCCCTTCTTTATTTGGTGACGGTCGCGCAGCTGACTTTATATGCCAAGAAATTATTGATACTTTTTCTTAGATACATTCGTTCAAAAGCTATGATCCTAATTTACACACATCAAATAACTAATAGAATCAAGTATACTTTTGATTTAATCTTTAATTCCATACTTGGAGCAGAGCTAAGCTTTACTTCTGATACTCAAACTTTCGAAAATTACACAGGCGCAAAACTTAGCTATACAATAAAGTCAATCAATAATGAATTACATTTCCCGAGTGCAGATTTACTTTTTTCTGAAGGCGTAAACCAAAATGCATTAACCTATATGTCTGATAGTGATTTTATAAATACTATAGACCCATTTGCATTTTGTTTTATAATGGCTACGAGGTACGAAGAATACCTACCCTTTTTACCTGACAACCACAATCGTTTTTCAGCAATAAACTCTATTGCCTACAAAAATAACTACTTGCTAAAGCCAGTTGTAAATATCTTGGCAGAAAAAATAAAAAAAGAACTGCTGAAATCATTCCCAAACATAAATTTTCCTGAAAAAGAATATTCTTATTTACCAACGATTGATATTGATAATGCATACGCCTATCAGGGCAAGAGCTTAACCAGAACGATTGGAGGATATATTAGAGCTATATCAAAATCCGATAAGGCTGATGTAACAAAAAGACTGTATGTTCTTAGAGGAAAAGAGAAAGACCCATACGACACGTATGAATATCAAATGTTGCTTCATGATAAATATAATTTAAAACCAATCTATTTTTTCTTGCTTGGTGATTGGGCTACAAATGACAAGAACTTGCCATTCGACAATCAGCAAATGCAATCTTTAATAAAAAAATTAAAAATAAATTCAGGAATAGGGATTCATCCTTCTTATGCATCAAATAGTGATTCTAAAAAAATAATAAAAGAAAAAGGCAGACTAGAAAAAATTACTAATCAAATTGTTGTAAATAGCAGGCAACATTTTTTAATGCTCCGCTTTCCCGATACTTACAGAAATCTTATACAAGCAGGTATTACAGATGATTATACGATGGGCTATGCTGATGCTCTTGGATTTAGATCTGGCCTATGTTGTCCTTATAAATTTTATGATTTAGTAAATGAAAAAGAGACGGCACTAACCATCCATCCATTTGCAGTCATGGACGGCACGTTGAATTCTTATTTAAAATTAAGTCCTGAAAATGCAATTGAAGAAGTAAAAAAAGTGATAGCAGAAACAAAAAAAGTAAATGGAGAATTCATATCCATATGGCACAATGAAACATTAAGTGATTGGAGAGAATGGAAAGGTTGGAAATTATTTTATGAAGAAGTACTAAAAGCAGCAACGCCTTCTTAAGATGATACAATTTTTAACTCATAAAGAAATTGATAAGAAAAAATGGGATAAGGCTATAGATCAATCTACAAACAAGTTAGTTTACGCCTACTCTTGGTACTTGGATATAGTTTCTCCCAATTGGAATGCTCTTATTCAGAATAATTACGAAACGGTAATGCCTCTTACAGGAAATAAAAAATATGGCATTGAATACCTCTATCCACCATACTTTGCCCAACAACTTGGTGTTTTCTCAATCAAAGAGCTATCTAAAGAGTTAGTTCAAGAAATGCTTGAATCTATACCTGAGAAATATAAATTTATTGAGACAAATTTAAATACCCAAAACACTTTTAACTTAGGCGGATATAAAATAAAAAATAACTGCAATATTGAACTTACATTAAATTCAGACTATTCATTACTTCACAAAAAATACTCCGAAGACACTAAGCGTAATATTAAAAAATCAGGAAAACATAGTTTAGAAATAAAAAAAAATGTATCTCCCGAAAAACTGATTCATCTTTTCAGAAAAAATATTGGTAAGAAAATCAATAACCTTACAGATAAAAACTACAAAGTACTTCTTGAATTAATTACTAGATGTATTGACAAAAAATATGCAGAGGCGTGGGGTGCTTTTTCTGAAAATAAATTATGCGCTGGAGTGGTTTGGCTCAGTAAGGGAAACCGAAGCATATTTTTATTTTCTGCAACCAATGAAGTGGCTAAAAAAAATGGCGCAATGTTTTATTTGATAGATACATTTATTAAAGAGAATGCTACTAAAAACAGTATTCTTGATTTTGAAGGCTCCAACCTTCCAGGCTTAGCTAGATTTTACAAAGGATTTGGTTCTTCAGAAAAAGTATATTTACAAATTAGAAAAAATAACTTACCAAAGCTAGTACGTTGGATTAAGTAATTAAAAAAATAACATATGATATACGAATTAGGCAAAGAAAATTCCATTCTCAATCAGTTTATTGCTGAAATGCGCGATGAAGAAATACAAAAAGACAGCATGCGCTTTCGAAGAAATTTAGAACGTGCCGGGGAGATATGCGCTTATGAGATAAGTAAAAAATTAGAATGGGCACCCAAAGAAGTTACTACGCCATTAGGCGTATCTAACGTATCTGTATTAAAACAACAGCCTGTAATTGCTACCATTCTCAGGGCTGGACTACCTTTCCATCAAGGTATGTTAAATTATTTTGACCGAGCAGAAAACGCATTTATTTCTGCCTACCGAAAGCATCATCCGGATGGAAGTTTTGAAGTTCAGGTAGAATATATGGCTTGCCCTGATTTAAATGGAAAAACATTAATCTTATGCGACCCTATGATGGCATCGGGACAATCTATAGAATTAGTATTTAAAGCATTAAAAAGAAATGGCATTCCCAAACACATTCACGTTGTTTCATTATTAGCTAGCGAAGATGGGGTGGCCTATGTAAAGAAACATTTATCTACTAATGTCACTATGTGGGTTTGTGCAATTGACGAAGAACTCACATCGCAAGCTTACATCGTTCCCGGATTGGGAGATGCAGGAGATTTAGCATTTGGCGATAAGCTATAATTTATGAACGAAGAAGAAATCATACATCTACTTAAAATATTAGAAGTAGGCTTACTTGCAAGCGTTAAATTTCTTTTATCTCCTTTCGAAGCAGAACGTCAAGGTTTGAATTTTAAAGAAGCATTTATTATTACGACCTCTGGCGGACTAATTGGCATTGTTTTGTTCACTTACATAGGGCAAGCTATATCCTATGCATGGAAAAGAACTATTAGTTTTTTTACAAAAAAAAATAAGCAGAACAAGAAATTTACTTGGATGAATAAATTTGTAGTAAAAATTAAACAAAAATTTGGCCTAATGGGTCTCGTGTTTGCCACACCTATTATCCTTTCTATTCCTATTGGATGCTTTGTCATACAACATTTTTACAAAAACAAAATAAAAAACTTATCACTACTATTTGTTGCGCTTTTACTTTGGTCAATATTGCTTAATAGCGCAGCACATTTTCTTAAACTTTCTCAGTATCTTCATATAGGAAAATAAAAAAGGCTGCTTAGATTTACCAAACAGCCTTTTTAAAAAAATTAATTTGATTATTTTTCCTGCTCTGCTACTTTTGTGCTAGACTTTACTGGAGGAGCTTGAGCTGGCTTTTTATTACCCGCTGTTGAATGCCCGCCTGTTGGCATTGTGCAACAAGATTTAGTGGCAGACGAGGAGCAGCCTTTTTCAGTATTTGCATTTGTTGTTGCTTTGTCTTTGCAACAAGTGCTTCCCTTCTTACCATTTTTACATTTCTTACACTCTTCGCCTCCTGAATAAATAACTTTTGCGTGAGTAATTACTGCAGCAGTGCTGATTGTAGCAGCACCAACAAATCCTGTTAATGCGAATGCTAAAAATAGATTTTTCATTTTATTATGTTTTAATGGTTATTACCTGTTATAGTTTTCAAACTTAGTTAAAGAAGTACAATAATCGTTCCTAATTTTAGAAACATTAATCCTCCTTATAAAACTTGCCAATATTACTGCTTTTCAAGTGAATATCGCGTTGAGGGAATGGTATTTCTATACCTTCCTCTCGAAGTCTTTTAAACACTTCGTATCTAATATCGCTTAACACATTCTCAATTCTGAATAAACGCTCACTCCAAAAAACCATTTCAAAATTTATGGAAGAATCGCCAAAAGACGAAAATCTAACTTTCGGCTCTTTATCTTTTATGTCAAGAACATCTGAATTTCTTTCCATAACATCAGTAAGTACTTTTCTAACATGCTCAGGATCAGATTTGTAACTAACTCCAACTATCAACCTAAAACGCGCATAGTTACTGGTTTGCCTGCTCCAATTAGTTACAGTATCATTTATAAATTTATGATTAGGAACAATTTTTACGATGCTGTCGCGAGTTTCAACTAAACTAGTGCGAAGTTTAATTTCTTTCACCCGGCAAACCATTCCGTCAATCTCTAATATATCGCCAATTTGAACACTGCCTTCAAATAAAAGAAACATTCCACTTACCAAATCATTAAATATTTGTTGTATTCCAAGCCCTAAACCTACAAGCAGCGCAGCAGAGCCGGCAAGTAACAATGTAATTTTTATGTCAAGAACTTGTAAACAAAAGAGCACACTTACAACCCAAGTAATGTATTTACAAATCAAGAATATACTATGCTTTCTGCCGCCATCAAACGGCAAATTTTTTGTAGAGCGTGCAATAAGTGCTTTTAATAAAGTAAGGAAAAACCATGTACCAATGATGATCCCAAAAACTACAACAATTGTAAATACCGATATATGATAATTCTTTGCGTCAATTATATTAAAATCCAAAAAATCATTAATACTCATAGTAGTTAAAAGTAAATAATTTAAGCGATGAAACATTAAAATTCAAATTATTAAATTTACACCTCACGTATTTATACATCAAATAAAATGAACAAAGTAAACATTACAGAAAAGCTAAGTCTATTTGACGATTATTGGAATCCAAGAATTGCTGGGGAACTGAATGGACAGCACGTTAAACTAGCAAAGTTTAAAGGAGAATTTATCTGGCATAAACACGATAATGAAGATGAGATGTTTTATGTATTAAAGGGAGAGTTTACCATGGAGTTTCGTGACAAGAAAATTTTGCTAAAAGAAAATGAATTTTTAATAGTTCCCAAAGGCGTTGAACACAAACCTGTTGCTGAAAACGAAGTATCTATCCTGTTGTTTGAACCTGCCACTACCATTAATACCGGAGAAAGCGGTGGTGAGCGTACAAAAGAAAATCTTGAAAGAATCTAACCAACAAAAAAAAGTAAACCTTTTAGAGAGTAAGGCAGGAACAAGATTTATTGTTTTTGCTTTTTATTTTGCCGAAGGAATACCTATTGGCTTCATATGGTGGGCTATGCCTACTTTATTAAATCAAAATGGTGTTGAAGTAGATGTTATTGGTTCATTTACAGCCTTACTAACACTACCTTGGATATTAAAATTTTTGTGGGCACCATTAATAGATATACTTCGCACACCAAATTTTGGTTTTAAAAAATGGATTGGAGTTTCTCAATTAGCAATGTGTTTGACTTTAATTCCATTACTTTTTATTCCGATTTCAGGAAATATATTATGGTGGGGTATGTTTCTATTTCTTCATTCACTGGCAGCTGCAACCCAAGATGTTTCAGTTGATGCAATGATTATTAATACGACTAAAGAAAATGAGCATGGTGCATTAAACGGTTATATGCAAGCAGGAATGCTAGTTGCTAGAAGTATTTTTGGTGGAGGAGCATTAATTCTTTTAGCAAAAACAAATGTGTCACTTACCATTGGACTCATGATTGCTTCTACATTATGTACTATCTTTTTGCTGCGCTTTATTTCTGTAAATGAAAGTAGGGAAAAGGAAAATAATCAGATACTACAATTTAAAAACAGTTTACTAAGCACTTTTAAAACAAAACAAATTTGGCATATCCTTGGATTTGCACTTACAGCTGCTGCTGCATTTGAAGTAGTAGGTGCTTTTGTGGGCCCATTTTTAAAGAGCAAGGCAATAAACATGGAACAGATTGGATATTTCTTTGGGCTTCCAGTTGTTATATCCATGCTTTTAGGTGGTTTAACTGGTGGATATTTGTCAGATTATATAGAACGAAAAAAAGCGGTGTTTATCTTTTTGCTTGGGGTAGTATTTTTAGTAACCATCATTTCTGGAATAGGATTCTTAAATTCAGAAGCACCCATTTATGTTCTACTCACTCTTTTGTCGATAATGTATTTTTTTACCGGCATGTTTACCGCATCCTCGTATGCGCTATTTATGGATTTAACAAATCCTAAAATTGCTGCAACACAATTCAGCACTTTTATGGCTGCAACGAATGCTTGCGAAGCATGGGTGGTGTGGATTTCCGGCCTTGTTGTTGTTTCGTATAATTATAGTTTCGCTTTTTTATTGATGTGTTTAGTTTCTTTGGCAAGCTTATTTCTTTTAAAACGAATTAAAAATGAAGAATAAAAATATTTTTTATTAAAAGGCATTTCACATTAAAAAAAGAATTTACATTTGCATCGCAATGAACAACAACACAATTATTCTAACGCAAGTCATTACACCTTTAATTAGGTAGCGGAAGAGTTTTGTATAAAAAAATTACAACCCTTTCCGCCCCGCGGAGAGGGTTTTTTGCTTTAAAGATGTTTGTTTAAAAATTGAAATAAAAAATGAAAACACATAGCATTATTATTATTCTAACTGTCATTACGGTGAAACCACCCGGGTGAGAATGCTATATCTTAAACAAAGAAAAAGCCCTCTCGCTCAAACTGCGGAAGGGCTTTTTGAATTTAAAACAATAAATAAAAACCATAAAATGAACAAAAACAATAAAACAAACTACAGAACAAGATTTTTACTACTCAGTAATAACCCAAATACAACTACTTCGCAAAATACAATAGCTTATTACTCGATGCTTTACGCAAAAACTAATTTGGATATAGTAGCTTATCATGTGATAAATGCCATAAAAAAGCACACAACTTCATTACTAAGCAAGTTTGGACATAGTAGCAATAAAAATAATTCAAACAAACCAGTTCGATTTTCGCAATACTATTGCTAAGTAAATAGAAAAATAAAATAAATAATTATACAACACTCAACATGTATTACAACGAAAAAACAATACTCTACCACAATGGAGAATTCTTAAAAGCAATGGAAGCTAAAACTGATCTATATGGTCAAACTATGCACTACGGATATGGAGCCTTTGAAGGAATCCGCGCTTATAAAACTTTGGAGGGAGTGAAAATTTTTAAAGCCAAAGAGCATTATGATCGACTTAAAAGATCCTGCGAATTAATACACATACCCTTCAATTACACATCGAATGAATTAGAGCACGTGTCCTATGAGCTATTGAAAAGAAATAATTTACAAGATGCGTATTTGCGACCACTCGTTTATTGCGATCCCAATATGAGCTTAAACAAACCTAACAAAGTAAACTTAATGATATGTGCTTGGGAATGGGGCAGTTATTTAGGAGATAAGTTATTACGTGTTTGTGTTTCCACATACCAGCGTCCGAATCCAAAATCGGTAAAAGTGGAAGCCAAAGCATGCGGTCATTATGTGAATTCAATTCTTGCAACTGTTGAGGCAAAAGAAAAGGGATTTGATGAAGGACTATTACTTGACATGAATGGAAACATTGCTGAAGGGCCAGGAGCAAATTTCTTTTGCGAAAAAAATGGAGTACTATATACTCCTCCACTAGGAAACATATTACCTGGGATAACACGTGCTACAGTTTTAGAATTATGTGAAGAATTGAAAATGCCTTTTGAAGTTTGTGCAATTCACCCCGCAGAGTTATTTAGAATGGATGGAGCATTTTTTTGTGGTACAGCAGCTGAAATTATAGGCATACACTCCATCAATGACATTCCGTTCAAAGAACGATGGAGTAATACGTTAGGAGCAAAAATCCAAAAGGCATATTCATTAAAAGTTAGAGAAAAAAATTATTTACTAAAAAAAGAAAAAGTATCATGAATAATTATAGCAAACTAATAACTCAAGATCCTGAGCTTCCTGCAGCAAGAGCAATGCTTCATGCTGTTGGTTTTTTAGAAGCAGATTTTTTAAAAGCACAAATAGGAGTTGTAAGTACTGGGTACGAAGGCAACCCATGCAACATGCACCTGAATGAATTAGCAACATTAGTAAAACGTGGTTGCAATGATTCAGGGAGTAAAGGATTAATATTTAACACCATTGGCGTTAGTGATGGGATATCTATGGGAACAGAAGGCATGAGATACTCACTTCCTTCGAGAGAAATAATTGCCGACAGTATAGAATCAGTTGTCAACGCACAGCATTACGATGGATTTGTAGCGGTAGTAGGTTGCGATAAAAATATGCCTGGCGCTATGATGGCAATGGCTAGATTAAATCGTCCTGCCATCTTAGTATTTGGAGGCACCATCGCATCCGGATGCTTGGATGGAAACAAATTAGATGTAGTAAGTGCGTTTGAGGCATTGGGTGAAAAACTATCCGGCAAAATGTCTAATGAAAAATTTAATAAAGTAGTACAAAATGCTTGTCCGGGTGCTGGAGCATGCGGAGGCATGTATACTGCAAACACCATGGCTGTTGCTATGGAAGTGATGGGACTAACCCTACCCTATTCTTCTTCAAACCCTGCCATGAGCAATGCCAAGAAAAAAGAATGTGAAGAAGCTGGAAAAATGATGAGTAGACTATTGCTAAAAAATTTATTACCTGAAAAATTATTTACTAAAGCTGCTTTTGAAAATGCCATTACAGTTGTAGTTGCTTTAGGCGGTTCCACAAATTTAGTATTGCATTTACTAGCGGTAGCAAAAACTGCTGGAGTGAAATTGACTTTAGATGATTTTGAAAAAATCAGCGCTAGAACTCCTGTGTTAGGAGATTTAAAGCCCAGCGGAAAATATCTAATGGAAGATCTGCATGAAGTTGGCGGAACACCAGCAGTAATAAAATATTTATTAGATAAAAAACTATTGGACGGAAGTTGTCTTACAGTTTCTGGAAAAACTCTTGAAGAAGTTTACCAAAAAGTTCCCGGGTTTAAGAAAAATCAAAAAGTTTTTTTACCTATTGATGCACCTGTAAAGAAAAGTGGTCACTTGAAAATATTATTTGGCAACTTAGCTCCCGATGGAGCCGTTGCTAAAATATCAGGGAAAGAAGGTGAGCAGTTTTCTGGACCAGCAAAAGTATTTGACTCAGAAAAAGAGGTAAATGACGCGATCCTTGCCAAAAAAATACAAAAAGGCGATGTGGTAGTCATACGTTACGTTGGCCCCAAGGGAGGGCCTGGTATGCCTGAAATGCTAAAGCCAACATCACTTTTAATGGGGGCTGGGTTAGGAAAAGATGTAGCGTTAATTACTGATGGAAGGTTTTCTGGTGGCTCACATGGCTTTGTAGTAGGACATGTCTCTCCAGAGGCGTATGATGGAGGAATGATTGCTTTGCTACGCGATGGAGATAAAATCAGCATTGACATCAATAAAAATTCTATACACGCACATCTTTTTTCCGATGTATTAAAAGAAAGAAGACGTGAATGGAAGAAGCCTGAGCTAAAAGTGAAATCAGGTTACTTGTATAAATATGCAAAACTGGTTTCATCAGCATCCGAAGGCTGTGTAACTGATAATTAATGACTCCTCATAAAAAGAGAGGAATAAAATAATATAACGTGGAAACATTAATAGAAAATATAAATACTGAATTAATAAAAGAAAATAATAAAAGTTTTTCAGGAGCTGAGCTGCTTGTAAAATCCTTGCTTGAAGAAAATGTTGAACTCATTTTTGGTTACCCTGGTGGCGCAATCATGCCTGTATACGATGCGCTGTATGGATACAAAGAAAAATTGCGGCATGTTTTAGTTCGACATGAGCAAGGCGCCATTCACGCAGCTCAGGGCTTTGCACGTGCTAGTAGAAAAACGGGAGTATGTATAGCAACTTCTGGACCAGGTGCTACAAATTTAATTACTGGTCTTGCCGATGCGATGGCAGATAGCACCCCTGTTGTATGTATAACAGGACAAGTAGGGAGTCATTTGCTAGGAACCGATGCGTTTCAAGAAACAGACGTAATGGGAATCTCGACTCCTGTTACAAAATGGAATATACAAGTTACAAAGGCTTCTGAAATTCCAGCAGCTGTAGCAAAAGCTTTTTACATAGCAAAAAGTGGTAGACCAGGACCTGTATTGATTGACATCACCAAAGATGCACAGTTTGAAAAAGCGATTTTTAAATATAAAAAATGTTTAGGAATGCGCACGTACAATCCATCATTACGGGTTGATCTTAGCAAGGTACAAAAAGCAGCAATGTTAATAAATAATGCAAAGCGGCCATTTGTAATATTTGGACAGGGGGTAGTTCTGGCTAATGCAGAAAAAGAATTGCAAGCGCTTTTATATAAAACCAAAATCCCTGCAGCTTCAACTCTTTTAGGCTTATCAGCACTACCTACTGAGCATCCACAAAATATGGGAATGCTGGGTATGCACGGAAACTATGCACCCAATTTACTAACCAATTATTGCGATGTACTAATAGCTGTAGGCATGCGCTTTGATGATAGAGTAACTGGTGCAGTAAACAGATATGCCAAGCAAGCCAAAATAATACATCTGGATATTGACCCTTCAGAAATAAATAAGGTAGTAACCTGCGATGTAGCAGTACTTGGTGATTGCAAAGAGTCCTTACGTCTATTGAACTTATTAGTAAACCCTAATGAGCATAATGCATGGATGCAAGAATTTAAATTGTTGTGTCAAGCAGAGCAAGAACAAGTAATAGAAAATGATCTTTATCCCACTTCTGTTGCGTTAAAGATGGGCGAAGTATTAAGAGTATTAAATGAAAGCAAAACTCCAGATACCATTTTAGTAACGGATGTTGGACAACACCAAATGGTTGCATCGCGTTATTTCAAATTTGAAAAAGAACGGAGCAGCATCACTTCGGGTGGACTTGGCACTATGGGCTTTGCGTTACCTGCTGCACTGGGTGCTAAAATGGGCGCACCGGAGCGGGAAGTTGTTGCCATTATAGGAGATGGAGGTTTTCAAATGACTATTCAGGAACTCGCAACAATAGCGCAGGAAAAACAAAACATAAAAATTATTATTCTGAACAATAATTTTTTGGGAATGGTAAGGCAATGGCAGGAGTTGTTTTTCTCGAAAAGATATTCGGAAACAGAAATTGTAAATCCAGATTTTCAGAAGCTCGCAGCTGGCTTTGGCATTAATTCTTTAAAAGTTTCGAAAAGAGATGAATTAAAAGTTGGAATGCAAAAAATGGTGAATAGTAAAACTACATTTATTTTAGAAGTAGTAGTTGAAAAAGAAGAAAATGTATTTCCTATGATTCCTACTGGCGCTGCCGTTGATGAAGTTAGATTAAGTTAATAATAGATAGAACAATAAACAAAATGGAAAATCAATATACATTATCTGTATTTACCGAAAACGTATTGGGCATGCTTACCCGACTTACAACCTTGCTTACACGCAGGAGAATTAATATAGAAAGCATAACCTCCTGCGAGTGTGAAATTAAGGAAGTATGTCGTTATACAATTGTCATAAAGTGTACAACAGAGCAAGCACAAAAATTGGTATTGCAGATTGAAAAACAAGTAGAAGTGTTCAAAGCATTTTCTTATCTAAACGATGAAACAGTTTTTAGAGAAATTGCCTTATACAAATTACCAATTGAAAAACTTAGCGGAAAGCTAGAAATGATTCTGCGCAAGCATCATGCACAAGTGGTTGCGCTAGAGCCCTCATTCGCGATTGTAGAAAAAACAGGTCATGAAGAAGATTTGGAACTATTGCTCGAGGAGTTAAAGTTATTTGATGTTTTAGAATATGTACGCTCCGGCAGGGTTGCAATTTCTAAGCCCATGGTTGCATTTTCTAATTACTTAAATGAAAAACAAATATTTATAAACTAAGAAACATAAATCAATTAAATAAAACAAAAATGGCACAATTAAATTTTGGAGGAGTACAGGAAGAAGTAGTGACTCGGGAAGAGTTTCCGCTTGAAAAAGCAAAAGAGGTTTTAAAAAACGAAACGTTAGCTGTAATCGGCTATGGAGTGCAAGGTCCCGGACAAGCACTAAACTTACGCGACAACGGTTTTAATGTAATTGTTGGTCAGCGTAAAAATTCAAAATCATGGGAAAAAGCTCTTGCAGATGGATGGGAAGAAGGCAAAAATCTTTTTGAGCCCGAAGAAGCAGCACACAAAGGCAGTTTGTTAATGTTTCTTCTATCTGATGCAGGACAAATACAACTTTGGCCTATGCTTAAAAAAAACTTGACTGAAGGAAAGGGTTTATATTTTTCGCATGGCTTTGGAGTAACCTTTCACGAACAGACAGGTATTGTTCCGCCAAAAAATGTGGATGTATTTTTGGCTGCTCCTAAAGGCAGCGGAACTTCTTTGCGCAGATTATTTTTACAAGGCAAAGGACTAAATTCCAGCTATGCAGTATTTCAGGATTTTACCGGCAGAGCAAAAGAGCGTGCACTAGCAGTTGGCATAGGGATAGGATCAGGTTATTTGTTTGAAACAAATTTTAAAAAAGAAGTGTATTCTGATTTAACCGGAGAACGAGGAGTATTAATGGGTGCTATAGCAGGTTTGTTTGAAGCACAATATAAAGTCCTTCGAAACCATGGGCACACCCCTTCCGAAGCTTTTAATGAAACTGTAGAAGAACTTACTCAAAGTTTAATGCCACTGGTTGCAGAAAATGGTATGGATTGGATGTATGCAAATACTTCTACCACTGCTCAACGTGGGGCGTTGGATTGGAGACATAAATTCCGAGATGTAACGCTACCACTTTTCGAAGAGTTGTATGAAAGCGTAGCATCAGGCAAGGAAGCTGCAGTAGTTATCGCTGCAAATAACAAAAGCGACTATCGACAAAATTTAGATAAAGAACTGAAGCAGATACGCGATAGTGAGCTTTGGCAAGCAGGGAAACAAGTACGTGCGCTACGACCAGAAAACATCAAAAAGAAAGAACTTGTAATACCGATGCTTCATATCTTTTAGTCCAAGTATAATTTGTACTTGATCGGCA
>CAYZTB010000002.1:0-9974 GCA_964481195.1 uncultured Bacteroidia bacterium
TGAGTTTGTCCTTGTCAAGTTTTTTAAGTTCTTTTTTTATGTCTGTCAGTCCCATTATTCTACTGTCTTTTTACCATTGGCTATAACTTGTATATACCTGAACCATTTGGTTCTTGAGGTTCAGGTATCCGCCCATTTTTGGGTGTATAACCGCACCTTTCAGTATTTTATAGGTTCAGGTATTTATTCTGGATTTAAGATTTTAAATTCTTCAAAAAGCTACTTTAGTCCGTACTTCTTCAGATACTTTTCGTTAAGCTCTTTCTGCTCGTTGTTGAGGTCAAGTTTTTTGCCTCGGATAAATGCTAGTATAACATCGTTGGATTTTACATCCAGCGCATCGCCAGCAGAAATAAATAAGGTAGCATCTTTTCCTTCTTCCAAAGAGCCTACGCGTTTGTCAATTCCAAGAATTTTTGCTGCACTCAGCGTTACAGAAGCCACCGCTTCTTCTTTCGTTAATCCATAGGTAACCGCAGTGCCTGCAAGAAATGGAATATTGCGGGTATGTATTTGTTCCATATCGCCTGCATTTTCCAAGCAAAACAATACTCCTGCTTTTTGTAGCAGCGCAGGAAGTTTATATGGCAAATCAATATCCGCATCGGTGCGAGTAGGAAGATTGTGCAATCGGTTTACCATAACCGGGATGTTATTTTCTTTAAGTAAATCTGTTACCATCCAAGAATCTGTGCCGCCAACAAGTACCATTTTTTTTACGCCTGCATCTTTTGAAAAATAAACTGCATCCATAATTTCTTTTGCAGTGTTAACATGTACGAAAAGAGTTTTCTCCGCATTAAATAACCCTTTCATCGCTTCTAGCCTTAAATTTTTTTCAGGATTAACAACTTCGGAATAAGCGCGGGAGTCAGCAAAAAATTTCTTCAGCTCACTTTTTTGTTTGTCGTAGTCAGTGCTTTTTTTAAGTTCCGGAATTGGACCTTCCCCATCGTAATCTTTCCAGTCGCGTTTGAACATAGGTATCCAGTTTAGGTGAATGCCATCGTCCATTTTCAAAGTCATGTCCTCCCAGTTCCAACCGTCTAATTCTAGTATAGAAGAAGTGCCGGAAATTGTTCCGCTGCGCGGAGTAATTTGCGCAAGCAGTACTCCATTTGTTCTTACTGTTGGAGGAATTTTAGAATCGCTGTTATAAGAAATCACACTGCGTACGTGAGGATTTAGATTTCCGGTTTCAGCAAAATCGCGGGTAGCTCTTACGGATTCAATCTCGTTTAATCCCAAGGTGGAGTTAGGCGCAATAAAACCTGGGTAAACATGCTTGCCTGAAATATTTATGGTGGTATCATACGCGCCACTCGGAATGCGAATGGTGGTTGCATCGCCTATCAACGTTATTTTCCCGTCTTTAAATCCGATGGCAGAATTTTCTATTACAGTCCCATTTCCAACATGCGCAATGCCATTCATTAATAAGATACTTTTAGTCTGAGGCTTGGCAGGAGTTTGACTAAAAGAAGAAATAGAGTTAGCTACAGCTATTGCAAAAAGCAAAATAGCAAGCAGGATTTTTTTTTTCATAATTATTTATTTAACCACTCGTAGTATGGCTTCTTGGCATCAGGAGCAGGAATATCAGATTTTTTCTTTTGAGAATTTATTTTCCAGCCAATCGTTATTTCGTGCGAGCCTCCCGATTCGGCCATGATGCCTTTGGTAGAAAATTCGAACGCATAATTTATTAATAAGTTACTGTATGGCGATCCGCCAACAGCAAAAGCAATGGCAGACTTTTTATAGAAAGGAGCAAACCATATTTTGTTTTTATAAATAACAGGCACCGTAGCTTCGTAGTACATGTATTTACTGTTTATCATATTTATTTTAACAATAGGATCTATGGCCCAGTCTGTATTGATTGCATACTTATATCCTACGTTAAATCCCTGCTGATAAGCGAGTGTGTAAATAAGATTTCCGTTCACATCTTTTACTTTACTGGCTATTGAACGAGGAATAGAAATCGCAATGTGTAGTTCTTTGTATCGGTATAACACGCCAATGCCTGCATCCAACACCAATGCATTTACATCGGCACTGTTAGCGGCAACGGGATCTGCTTGTGCAAGACCTCCTGCAACATTCACACGACTATCCTGAAGTCCAAGCCCAAGTCCAAAACTTAATTGGTGGTTGCCGGAGAATTTTAAATGATAAGCATAACTAACGGAGGCAGAAAGATCTTGAAAAATTCCGGCTTGTCGGCTGCTAAGTGTTCCGCCAAGCCCCATGTTTTTATAAATTTTTCCATTGGCAGAAATTACTTTTGATTCTGGCGCTCCCGGTATGTTCATCCATTCGTTTCTGTAAGAACCAAAAATTTCAAATCCATCGCTAGTTCCTGCGTAGGCAGGAGAGAGCGCAAACCTATTTAATGTGTATTGATTGGAAAGTGGTATTTGTTGTGCCTGACTGAATTCAGCTTGAAATAAAAATACAACTGGTAGCGAAAAAAATAAATGTAATAGTTTTTTCATTTTTGATTTTCTCATTTAATAAATAATAAAACCTATCGTAGAATATTAATGTTTCCTTTTAACAACGCTTTATCATCGCACTTTATCAAATAATAATATGATCCGGCAGGAAGGTATCCGTCATTTTTGTTTTTGCCTTCCCAATCATTTTTATATCCGGTGGTGGAATAAACCTCATCGTTCCACATGTTATACACTTTCAAATCGCAGCTTGAGTATGCATCAATGTTTTGGATGATTAGCGCATCGTTTATATTATCCTCGTTTGGAGTAAGAATTACACCCAACACAACGATGGTGTCCGGCACCTCGTGCACTAAAATTGTAGTAGCTAAATTTGTAAAACATCCGTTTCCGTCAGTAACGGAGCAAGAATAATTACCACTTTGTGAAACAGAAATACTGTTGCTTACCTCTCCGGTAGACCATGCATAATTAAAAGCACCTCCAGCAACGGATATGGTTACGGTGCCTCCTTCGTAAAATGTAGTGTCGCCACTAAATTGAAAACTAGCCGCTGGATTGCTGTTTATTGTAACAACCGATAGTGCAGTGTCACGGCATCCGGCTTGTGTTACCGCAATGAGTTCTACATTATAATTTCCGGCAGATGCATACGAGTGGTTGGTATTGCCCGATGCAACATTCAAGTTGCCATCCCCAAAATCCCATTTATAATAATCTGGATTTACTGCAGTGCTAGAATTTGTAAACGCTGTTGTATTTCCAAGGCAGGTATTGGCAGAAGAAAATGCAGCTACTGGATTTGGGTACACCGTGGTGGTTTTTTGTGTAAAGGAAGAGCAGCCTTTATCGGATACGCAAGTAAGTTTTGTAACATACGTTTGTGCCGGGCCGCAGATATAGCTTACAGTGTCGTTTGAATTATCATCCACAATGCCATCGTTGTTAAAATCCCACAAAAATTGAGCGATAGAGCCTGAGGTGATGATAGATTGGCTTATATAAATCGCAGCGCGACTTTCGCAAAGATTATTGGCAATAAAATTTACTTGAGGAAGCGGATCAATAATTACATTTTTAGTAATTGAATCTGCTAAACCAACTTTAGGGGTTATTTTAAGCTTAACAGGAACAGTATCATTACTAATAAGTATAGAAATTATAGATTTTCCAGACATTTCATAGCTGCCATTCCCATCTAAGTCCCATTGCCACGTAGAAATTGCAGAATCAGGAAGCGAAGAGGTTGCTACTAGCGAAGTTTGACTGCCAAAGCAAGTTTGAGTAAAATTAAAATTAGGTGTTTGTGCAAATAAATTTTGAATTAGCAGGACACAAATAACTAACAAGGATGTAAAATGTTTGCTTTTCATTTTAGGTTTATTGTACGGAATATGCATTTAACTCTCAATGCGAATGTAATAATATTATTTATTAACTTCACCATTCAAAAACATACAATTTCAATGTCAAAAAAAACCATTATCTCCCTTTTTCTGATTGCTGGGATTAACTTTTTCTTGCAAGCGCAGGATTTAAAAAAGAATAAAGAGGAAGCCCATTCTCTGGAAATAACTTCCGTAGCGATAAATGGGGAGTGCTCCAACATTTTAACAGGCGGTGCAGATAAGCGTGCACAATTGTGGGATGTAAATACGGGCGATAAAACCAAAGTTTTTGGTCATTCTGCTACGGTAACAGCTGTTGCCTACAGCGCAAACGGTAAACTTTTTGCTACCGGAACGGCTGATAGCAAAATATTAGTTTTCGATGCCAAGGAATCTAAGGTTAAAAAGATACTTTCCAAAGAACATACGCTTGATATTACGAGTCTTGCCTTTAATCCTGTAAATGATAATATAGCGAGTGCCTCTAAAGATGGTACTGCTAAAATTTGGGATGCAACCACTGGTGGTTCTTTGTTTACATTAAAAGCACATGCCAAAGAAGTGAATGCTGTAGTATATAGCCCAGATGGAAAATCAATCGCCACCGCATCATCAGACAATACAATTAAAATATGGGACTCTGAAAATGGAAAACTTAAATCTACTTTGGAAGCAGATTCTAAAGAAGTGGTTTCGCTTACCTGGAGTGCCGATGGAAAGTTTCTTGCTAGTGGTGGAGCAAGTGGGAAAGTAATTTTATGGGATATGCCAGCAGGGACAAAATTTGTAGAAACTAATTTTAAATCTAAAGTAAATACGGTTTCTATCAGTCCGGATGTGCAGTACTTAGCAGCAGCAGGAGTAGGTAAAAAAATTAGCATTTGGAACATTAATACCAAAGAAATAACCAAAGAGTTTGAAGCCCATAGCAGCGATGTAAGCGGTATAGCTTTCAGCGATGACGGAAAGCTTTTAATATCTGTTAGTAAAGATAAGAGCTTAAAACTTTGGGATGTAACCAACTTAAACATTGGCAAGAAAAAATTTATGAAAGATGCGGAGGAGCCAAAGCTTTCTACTTTAAATCTTTCTTTATCAGAAGATAACAGAAACGGAATAATTGAAAATCCGGAGAAGCCTATTATTAATTTTACCTTGAAAAATTCAGGCAAAGGTCTTGCTTACAATGTAATTGCAAAAGTTTCTTTAGATAATACAATTGTAGGATTCGGTTTTACAAAGGAAATTGTAATTGGAAATTTAGATGCAGATAAATACACCAGTGTTTCAATTCCAATTACTACCGAGGCAAGTTTGGAAACATCCGGAGGGGTTTTTACAATAGATATTTTGGAAGGCAATGGGTATAATCCTGCGCCACTAAAAGTAAATTTTCAAACACGTGGAGGTGTTAGCTATAGCTATGTAATGGTTACCAGTCACGCGTACACTTCGGCAACAGGAAAAGCAGAAGTAGGAGCGCCAATCACACTAAAGTTAAAATTGAAAAACACTTCCAGCGGAGAAGCAAGAAATGTAAAAGTGAATTTTATATTTCCTCCTAATGTAATGGCGGTAAATAAACTATCGGAATTTGTTCCAGTTATTGCACCCGGTGAGGAAAAGGAAATTTCAGTAGAATTTTATGCAAACAAAGAGTATTCAAAAGATAAAATCAACATTGGTTTAAATCTTGAAGGCGCTTACACCAATGCAAATGATTTAGTGCTTGAAGTGAAGATGAAAGAGGCGCTGCCTACTACGGATATTGCTATTGCACAAAATACAGCACCAATCGAACTGCCCGAGCAACCATTATATAGAGGAAGCGGAGATCCTTTAAAAGGACTTAACGTTTCCAAATCAAAAGATATGGTGATTGGCAAATATTATGCTTTAATCATTGGAGTAGATAAATACAAGGGTACTTGGACACCGCTTCAAAATGCGGTGAACGATGCACAAGCCATTGAAGCACTTCTTAAAACAAAATATAAGTTTGATAATTTCAAATCTCTTTACAACGAACAAGCAACTCGTGTAGGAATTATAAGTCAGCTAGAATGGCTAACGGTAAATGCTAAGCCTGAAGACAACGTGTTTATTTACTATTCCGGACATGGGGAGTACAAGCAAGAATTAAATAAAGGGTTTTGGGTTCCCGTAGATGCTGTAAGCAATTCAACAGCAAATTATATTTCTAACGCTGATTTACAAACATATTTAGGAGGAATGAAATCAAAACATACACTACTTGTTGCTGATGCTTGTTTTAGTGGAGATATTTTCAGAGGCAATACAGTATCTGTTCCTTTTGAAGAATCAGAAAAATATTATAAAGAGGTACACGGGCTTTCATCCCGCCAGGCAATGACATCGGGTGGGGTAGAGCCGGTTATGGATGGAGGTAAAGATGGGCATTCGGTTTTTGCATATTACTTTTTAAAGATCATGAATGACAATCAAAACAAATACTTGGATGCAGCACAGATATATAATAAAATAAAAATTCCTGTAATTAATAACTCAGAGCAAAGCCCCAAGCTTGCCCCAGTTAAAAATACAGGCGATGAGGGAGGACAATTCATATTTATCAAGAAATAAATCTTAACCATCAAAGATTTAATAACGATACAAAAACCAACAGTATGTTGGTTTTTTTGTTTTGATTACATTTGTGGCGTAGCGCCCCATCGTAGCGTATTTAAATTAGAGTAATGAAAAAACAATTAGTTAGTTTTTATTTGTCCGTTGCCCGATTTATTTTGTCAATTCCGTATTCCCTATTTTTTATTTCCTATTTCCTATTACCTACTTCCCTCTCAGCCCAGCGAAAAAATTTTCAAACCTACTCTTTAGAAGAAGGACTTCCGCAGGCAACCATCTACTGCATCATTCAAGATAAACGAGGTTATATTTGGCTGGGAACAGATGGAGGAGGACTTTGCCGCTTTGATGGAGTAAATTTTAAAACGTACGGAAAAAAAGAAGGTTTTGAAGGCAGGAACATTCGTTCTTTATTACAGGATAGTCAGGGAAGAATTTGGGCAGGTACAAAAGATGAAGGCATCATTATTTATGACGGCAAAAAATTTATTCCCGTAGGAAAAAAACAAGGACTTGCAGGAAGCGCCATACTTTGTTTGCTGGAAGATGAAAACGGCATTGTATGGGCAGGCACTGACGATGGAGGGGTAAATAAAATTTACTCGGAGCAGGATAGTTTTAGAATTCAGGTGATTGATGAAGCCAAAGGATTAAGCAACAACTCTGTCTTTAATATTCATAAAGACCCTAAAGGAAATATTTGGCTAGCAACATTTGGAGGCATCAATATAATTACCACAAAAAGAGACTCTATTAAAATTGAACATTTACGTGGAGGGAAGGAAATTCCAAGTGATTATATTTTATCTATTAAGGAAGATAGCGATGGCGCGCTGTGGTGCGGCACACTCGAAGAAGGTGTTTTTAAAATTGACCCTCCGCAGGCAAGTGCAAATTCAAATATTAAGCTAGATGTTATTTCCAGGAAACTCACCATCTATGATCAATTGAATGGTTTTAATGCAAAAAAGATTTGGAGCATATACCGTACAAGCAACAATGAACTTTGGTTTGCATCGGTAGAAAATGGAATAGTGCGCAAAAGAGCAGCCTCTTCCGCTGATCATACTCGCTCGAAAAATATATTTGAAAATTATTCTGATGACGAAGGACTCCCGGCTAATCAGGTGCTATCTATTTTTGAAGACAGAGAAAAAAATATTTGGATAGGCACCAGCGGCAGTGGGCTTTGTAAATTTATGGGTGATGTGTTTTCGCATTATTCCGATCGGGATGGTTTGCCCAGCAACATTGTTCAGGGTATCGATCAGGATTCCACCGGAGCATTTTGGTTGGCAACCAGCGGAGGGGGCTTAGCTAAATTGGATTTAAAATCAGGAACTCCTGTTGTAAAACATTTTACAATTAAGGATGGGTTGCCCGGCAATTCCATGTTGGCAGTATCCACAGGTAAGGCATCGCACAACAAAAATATTTGGGGCGTATTTAACGATGCAGGAATTTCTAAATACAATGGCAAGTCGTTTCAAAATTTTTCGGAAACACAAGGACTTTTAGAAAATAGTGCGTACAGCATCTTGGTTGATAAAAACGGCATCGTTTGGGTAGGAACGTTGGATGGGATTAGTCGTTTTGACGGACAAAAGTTTTTAGATATTTCTATGGCAACTATGGGAATTGAAGATAAGGGAGTGAATGCCATTATTCAGGATAAGAACGGAAATCTTTGGTTTGGCACCGGAGGAGGTTTAGCAAAATACGGTGGCGATGGCGCAATAACCACCTACGATGAAGTAGAAGGATTACACCACAAAGAAATAAAAACACTAGCGGAAGATCCCTTTGGAAATATTTGGATTGGAACAAACAGTGGTGGCTTGTATCGCTTTGATATGTTTACTGACAATAAAGTAAAGATTCACTTGGTTGCAAACGATAGCTTGCTCAGCTCCAATTCCGTACGTGCAATAATATTTTTGGATGAAAAAAATTCTTCTCATTCTGGAAAATCCATGCTGGTAGGTACTGATAAAGGAATTGATAAAGTAACATTTGATGATAAAGGAGCCATATTAAATATCCGAAATTATAATGCTACCGATGGGTTTATTGGCGTGGAGTGTAACGACAATGCTATGTACCGCGATGCAGAAGGGATGATTTGGATTGGAACGGTAAAAGGGTTAACGCGCTTTAATCCCTCGGCCGAAATAATAAATAAAAATGAACCGCAGATTCACATTGCCAACGTAAAATTATTTTTTAAGGATGTGGACTGGACTTCCAAAGGGGTAGATTCCATTCAAGCATGGTTTAATTTACCTAAATCATTAACACTTTCGTATTCTGATAATCACTTAACATTTGATTATGCAGCCATTTCACTTGGCAATCCGCAAAAAATAAAATATCGTTATATGCTCGAAGGAGCCGAAACAGAATGGTCGCCCGATCGAAAAGAAACCTCCGTAACTTTTTCGGGTCTTTCATCAGGAACCTACACCTTTAAAGTAATAGCATCCGGAGCAAATGGGGTATGGAACTCAGCGCCCGCAACATTTACATTTACCATCAGCCCTCCTTGGTATCGATCAACTGCGGCAATAATTATTTATTTAATAGTGATTGTTGGCGGCACCTATGTAACGATTAAATACAGAGAGCGAGCTTTAATTTTAGAAAAAAAGATTCTCGAAGAAAAGGTGCAAGAGCGTACTGCTGAAGTGGTAAAACAAAAAGAGGAACTGGAAGAGCAAAAATATGTGATTGAAGAAAAAAACAAAGACATCACAGACAGCATTAACTATGCAGAAAAAATTCAACGCGCCATTCTCCCCGACCCTGAAAGAATAAAAAGAGCATTGCCCGATTCGTTCATTCTTTTTCAACCACGGGATATTGTGAGTGGAGATTTTTTTTGGTTTGCGGAGGTTCAGTCCGTCCAACCCCCTAATGGGGCCTCCCTCCTCCTCGCAGCAGCCGATTGCACAGGGCACGGTGTGCCGGGTGCGTTTATGAGTATGATTAATACCTCGCTGCTTAACGAATCAGTAAACGAAAAAAAGATTTACCAGCCAAGCGAAATATTAAATGAAGTAAGAAGGGGAATTATACATGCACTAAAACAAAAAGGCGAATCGGGTGAGCAGAAGGATGGTATGGATGTTGGCTTAGTAAAATTAGAAAGGGAAGGCGATATTTGTAAAATGCAATATGCAGCAGCCAATAATTCATTATACATTATAAGGAAGGAAAACCCTACCGAAATTGAGCAGGTAGATGCCGATCCTATGCCCGTTGCCATTAGCGACCGCACACAAGATTTTACCAACCACTACTTGGAATTAAAAAAAGGAGATTGTTTTTACATTTTTACCGATGGTTATGCCGATCAGTTTGGCGGGCCAAGAGGAAAAAAATTCAAATACTCTCAGTTTAGAACCTTATTGCTTTCCATTGGCGATAAGCCCATGGCAGAGCAGCACGATATCCTAGAAAAAACAATGGAAGACTGGAAAGGCTCCCTCGAACAGATTGACGACATTTTAGTCAT
>CAYZTB010000002.1:10074-131659 GCA_964481195.1 uncultured Bacteroidia bacterium
AGGAGTTAGAGTATAAGCATATGGAGGAAATCCCGATCGGTTTTCGAGCATCGGGGTTGACAACATTTTAGTCATAGGAGTTAGAGTATAAGCATATGGAGGAAATCCCGATCGGTTTTCGAGCATCGGGATTGACAACATTTTAGTTATTGGAGTGAGGGTGTAATTTTTTTCGAGAGTAAATTAAAATTGATATACATTCGCGTTAAATTATTTTTCATATGGCAACAAAAAAATCTTCAATCCTTAACGATCAGTCACTAGCGTTTTTAAAAGACTATATTAATATTCCTTCTCCTACTGGCTTTGAATGTAAGTTGCCCGATGGCTCCAAAACAGGTCAGCAATTGTGGTTGGAATACATTAAAAAATATTCTGATACCAGCTTTGTAGATACCTATGGTACTGCGGTAGCTGTAATTAACCCCAAAGAAGAATATAAAATTGTTATTGAAGCACATGCCGATGAGATTTCTTGGTTTGTACATTACATTACAAAAGATGGATTTATTTATTTACGCAGAAACGGAGGCAGCGATCATCAGATAGCTCCTTCTAAGCGCGTAAACATTCATACTACTAAAGGAATTGTTAAAGCAGTATTCGGCTGGCCTGCAATTCACGTGCGCGAACATGGCAAGGAAGAGCAGCCATCACTAAAAAATCTTTTTTTGGATTGTGGAGTGCGTTCGGATAAAGAATTAGAAAAGTTAGGGGTCCATGTGGGCTGTGTAGTTACTTATCCTGATGAGTTTATGGTGCTGAATAATAATTTTTATGTTGGTCGTGCATTAGATAACCGCGTAGGAGGATTTATGATTGCTCAAGTGGCTCGTTTAATAAAAGAAAAGAAAACCAAACTGCCATTTGGATTATACATTGTAAATTCTGTACAAGAAGAAGTGGGATTGAATGGAGCTAAAATGATTGCTAATCACATAAAGCCGGCAGCAGCAATTATTACAGATGTTACACACGATACCCATACGCCTATGATGAATAAAATTTCTCAGGGCGATACTACTTGTGGTAAAGGGCCATCTTTAACTTACGGACCAGCCGTGCATAATAATTTATTAGATCAAATTATTGCGACAGCGAAAAAAAATAAAATTCCTTTTCAGCGTGAAGTGGCGTCCCGTTCTACCGGAACCGATACCGATGCTTTTGCTTATTCAGGAAGTGGCGTAGCATCAGCATTAATTTCTTTGCCTTTGCGTTACATGCACACTACGGTAGAGTCCGTACATAAGGACGATGTGGAAAATGTGATCAAACTTATTTACGAGTGCTTAAAAGGAATCAAGAAAAATCAGAAGTTTAATTACATCTGATAGGGTTTTTCTAAAAATATTTTTTGAAAGGACTAATTATTTGTTACTAAAATTTTAATTTCCCTATTCCCTATTCCCTATTCCCTATTCCCTCTCCTTATTAACACAATGCTGTGCTTAACTTAGCAGCCTCTTTTTATTAGAATCTATCAATTCTTTCTAAATTCGTTCTGGAATAAAATTCTTAAAACATGTTTAAAAAATATTTCTCTTTTCCTGCAGCTATTTTTACTTCACTTTTACTTTCATCTTGTAGTGGAAACGAAGAGCACCAAGCTATTCCTGCTGAAGATACAACGGCAACTGAAACAGCTGTTCAATCTGGAGATCTTGATGACCTTACACAATTTAAATACGATAAATTAGTAAGCAACATTCCAATTCCTTTTGATATTCTTCGTTTGCATGCAGATGTTCCACTTGTATATAATTTTTACGCTGTAAACCCAACTTCGAATCTTACTTATTACACTTCGTCTACCTCCAAAGCAATGAACTTAGGTATTTATGGGGGTGATTTAGCTTATAGCATCACCTACGAAAAGTTTGATGACATGGGCGGCTACCTTAAATGTGCCAAACAACTTGCTGATGATTTAGGAATTCCTTTGGCTTTTGATCAAAGTGCACTGACTACCTATAAAAAATATAAAACCAATAAAGACAGCCTAGAAAAAATTGTTTTCAACTCGTATTCTGAAGTTGACAAAACGTTAAAGTCCAACGAGCGTATTGGTCTTGCTTCTTTGGTTGTTTCCGGTGGATGGCTGGAAGGATTGTATGCTACGCTTACTACGCTTGGCAATACTCCTAACAACGAAAAATCTCAAACACTTTACAAAAAGATTTGGGAGCAAAAAAATCATCTTACTATGATTATTAGTTTATTGGAACAATTTAAAGACGATAAATCCTTTACGCCAATCATTCAGGATTTTAAATCTATCAAAACAGTTTACGATGGACTCTCAGAAAAATCTTCTATTAATGAAGCAGAAATTGCTGGGCTCGCAAAAATTGTTGGCGAAGTAAGAAGCAAAGTCATTTCGCACTAATATTTTTTATCAATTCTTTTTGATACGGTCACTTAACTCGTAAAAGCGAATCAACATTCTTTTTGCCGTATAATTCATTACTTTTGTCTCTGACATATGGCAATATTAGGAAGCATACTAAAGCAAGCAATTGGCCTCAGAAAGGCAATGCCTAACCTACCGCAAAATGGCGCAAAAGTGCAGATGCGAACTTTAAAACGTCTTCTGTCACGTGCCGAATACACGGCATTTGGTGAGCAGTACAATTTTTCTAAAATTTTAAATGAAAAAGATTTGGTAAATGCATTTCAGGCAGCCATACCAACGCACGATTACAATAAAATATTTCGCAGGTGGTGGTATCGATCCTTAAATGGCGAGCCTTTTGTTTGCTGGCCCGGCAAAGTAAAATATTTTGCACTCAGCTCTGGCACTTCCGAAGCCTCCAGTAAGCAGATACCTGTAACCAAGGACATGATTCGTGCTATTCGCAGAGCAAGTGTTAAACAAATTTTGGCCCAATCGCATTATAATTTACCAAAAGAACATTTTGAGCGAGGTATACTTATGCTGGGCGGCAGCACGCATTTAAATTTTAACGGAACATATTTTGAAGGCGACTTAAGTGGTATTACAGCAAGTAACATCCCTTTTTGGTTTCAACATTTTTACAAACCGGGCAGACGAATTTCTCGCGAACGAGATTGGACAGCCAAGCTCGAAGAAATTGTGCAGAACGCAAAAAGCTGGGACCTATCAACAATCTGCGGAGTACCCGCCTGGGTGCAAATACTGCTCGAAAAAATTATTGCACACTACAACGTAAATACAATCCATGACATTTGGCCTAACCTTACTATCTATGTACATGGAGGGGTAGCTATATCTCCCTATAAAAAAGGACTCGAAAAATTAGTTTCTCGCCCACTTATTTATATGGAAACCTATTTGGCAAGTGAGGGATTTATTGCGTATGACGATAACCCAACCAGCGAAGGAATGCGCATGGTGCTTGACAACGGAATTTTTTATGAGTTCGTTCCATTTACCGATGCAAATTTTGATACAGACGGAAACATGTTAGAAAACCCTCAGGCTTTTTCCATTGGTAATGTGCAGGAAGGAGTAGAGTATGCTTTACTGATGTCAACTTGCTCTGGAGCATGGCGCTACTTAATAGGCGACACCATAAAATTTACTTCGCTCCTAAGACAAGAAATTATGATTACGGGCCGCACCAAACATTTTTTGAGTTTGTGTGGCGAACATCTTTCGCAGGATAATATGAATAGGGCCGTAGAATTAGTAGCGCAGGATTTAAACGTAGAGATTAAAGAATTTTCTGTTGCAGGAATTCCTTTCGGCTCTCTTTTTGCACACAAATGGTACATAGGCGTAAATGCATCGGTAGATAAAAATGTGGTGAGGGATAAACTGGATGATCATTTGAAAACCCTCAATGACGATTATCGAGTAGAGCGTATTGCAGCATTAAAAGATGTACTAGTGGAAGTGCTTCCTACCTCCTTGTTTTATGAATACATGGAGCTGAAGGGAAAATCAGGTGGCCAAAATAAATTCCCTCGAGTGATGAAGAACAAACAATTGGCAGATTGGGAAGATTTCTTGAAACAAAAGCAGAATATTAAATCCTAATGGACGATTATTTTATTTCCTTGCTCCGTGCCATTGCCGAAGGTATTGGGTTGGGAATCACGTTAGCTATCCTTACAGGCCCGGCTTTTTTTGCACTCCTCCAAACTAGTATTCGTAATGGATATAAATCAGGTATAGCTTTTGCGCTGGGCGTTTTTGTGAGTGACACAACGCTGATTTTACTTTCTTATCTAGGTGCGCTACAACTTTTTAACAATCCTAAATATAGCATCATTATTGGTCTTATTGGTGGAACTATTTTAGTGTTGTTTGGTGTTTTTAATATTTTTCAAAAGCAACCTTTGGATATGAAAGCAAGCGAAGGAAAGATGGAGAAAATACTTGCGCCAAATTTAACATTGGCAGTTATTGCATTAAAAGGGTTTGCTATAAATATGATAAACCCATTTGTAATTATTTTTTGGATAGGAATAGTAAGTGTGGAGAGTACGCGATATGACTTTTCTCATTTACATGTTGTCGCAGTCTTCACTTCGGCTTTACTAACTATTTTTGCTACAGATGTACTGAAATCCATTGGAGCAACTAAAATAACAGGCTTTTTAAGTCCTAAAATATTATTATGGGTAAACAGAATAGCAGGAGTCATCCTAATAATATCCGGAATTACCCTGATTTGGAAAGTAGTACAAGACTTTATTTAAATAATTTGTTTTTATTATTTTTCCTCCTGCGGAACATCTGTTTTAATTCGTTCTGCTCTATTAGCTACTTCCCAGGCAGTGTAAAATACCAGTTGTGCACGAGTAGCTAGCAGGCCAAAATTTATTTTAGAAATTTCGTCAGTTTCCTTGTGATAATCCTCATGCACCCCATTAAAATAAAAAATGATGGGCACGCCTTTTTCCGCAAAGTTGTAATGATCCGATCGGTAGTAAAATCGGTTGGGGTCATCCGGTGCGTTGTAGGTATAGTCTAACGAAAGTTTCGTGTAAGTTTTATTTGCATTTTCATTGATGGCATGAAGCTCGGTACTTATTTTATCCGAGCCAATTATGTAAACAAATGCAGAATCTTTTTTGTGATCTTCATCAATTCTGCCAATCATATCAATGTTTAAGTCGCACACGGTTTTGTTAATTGGGAATATTGGATTGTCGGTGTAGTACGAAGAGCCTAAAAGTCCTTTTTCTTCTCCGGTAACTGTCATAAATACAATTGTTCGTTTTGGACCAAGCCCTGCAGCTTTCGCTTGTGCAAAGGCTTCTGCAATTTCCATAACGCCTACCGTACCCGAGCCATCATCGTCAGCACCATTAAATACTTTGCCATCGCGCACCCCTAAATGATCGTAATGCGCGGTTACAAATATCACTTCGTCTTTAAACTCAGATCCTTCAACCACCCCTAGTACATTTTCAGAGTATATTTTCTCCGTACTATTTTTCACAGAAAATAAAAAAGCAGACTTCAATTCAAAAGCATCCGACTTGCCATCCCTTAAAATTTTAGATTTTATTTTTGCTATGGATTTTTTTTGTGAGGATAGTAATGCGCTTCCAATAGATTCTGAAATAAATATTTGAGCAATTTCCGCTTCAGTCTCCACGGCTTGGGTGGAGTCGGGAATAAGATCCAAGGAAGGAGAGCTTAAATATTTCTTCATCATGGGTAAGTTTTCCTCAAATCCAGAACTGATTATGATAAGTGCTGCAGCTCCGTTTTGTTTAGCCAAGGAAATTTTTTTTCTGGAACTCGAAGACCACTTGGAGGGTTTTTTAGTGCCTGTGATTAGTGAAATAGAATCTTTTGTTAACGGCTCCCCACTTAAAATTAATACCACTTTACCCATTACATCAACGCCATTGTAATCATTGTAAGGCTTTGTGGCTTCGGATTTTCCATCATCAGAACCTTTTTCCGTAATTCCATATCCTACAAACAAAATATTAGTTCCTTTAATTTCGACATCATTACCTAGGGGCATAGCAAAAAAGTCTTTCATGTTTTCATATTTTTTTCCGCCTATCTCTAACCGCGCTTCTCCGGGAGTGCTTAACATCAAAGGAACTTTTTGCAAATAAGAATTATCTGTTGCGGATTTAAGTCCTAATGCTTTAAAATTTTCTGCAATGTATTTTGCAGCCTTGCGCTGCCCTTCTTTGCCTGTTTCTCTTCCCTCATACTCATCCGAAGCAAGTACAGATAAGTGCTTTTTGGCATCTTCAGCAGTAATAGTCTTTGCAAAACGCATAGCATTTTTGTTTTCTGACTGTGCAAACGCAACAGTACATGCAAAAAACAAGGATAAAACGAGGTTGGCCTTTTTCATAGATTTATATTTAGGTACAAACCTAGCAATTATTTCTTTTTTTAATAACTTTGTTAAATGCGAAGTGGAGTTATCCTACATATATTATCTCAGCAATTGGCCATGTGGCCTTAAGTTGTTTTTTCGAACTTCGGTTCGAACGAGCTTCGTAATTTAAGATCAACATTTTTCATTTTTAATAAACTCTCATTATGACAACTTCAACTGCATCTATAAATAAACTAGAAGAATTACACAAAAATAAAACAGAAGACTTTTTACCACTAAACGGAACTGATTATATTGAGTTTTATGTAGGTAATGCAAAGCAATCTGCCTATTATTATCAAGCTGCTTGGGGCTTTGAAGTAGTAGCCTATGCCGGTCTTGAAACCGGAGTGAAAGACAGAGCCTCGTATGTTTTGCAGCAAGGGAAAATTCGTTTAGTCTTAACTACTTCCTTTGATCCAAATAGTGAAATAACAAAACACGTTGCAATGCATGGCGATGGTGTTAAGGTGTTAGCACTTTGGGTAGATGATGCAGAAAAATCATTTAATGAAACTGTTAAGCGCGGAGCAAAGCCTTTTTCTCCTCCACAAACTATGAAGGATGAATTTGGAGAAGTTAAAGTGGCATCCATTCATACCTACGGGGATACGCTTCATACATTTGTAGAAAGGAAAAATTATAAAGGAGCATTTATGCCGGGCTATAAACCTGCTAAGTCTTTAATTAAAACTTCACCTGTTGGATTAAAGGTGGTAGATCATTGTGTTGGCAATGTGGAGTTAGGTCAAATGAATCAGTGGGTAAAATATTACGAAGATGTAATGGGCTTTAAATTACTAATCACGTTCGATGACAAAGATATTTCTACTGAATTCACAGCGCTAATGAGTAAGGTGGTTAGCAACGGCAACGGTTATGTTAAATTTCCTATCAACGAACCGGCAAAAGGGAAAAAGAAATCTCAGATAGATGAATACCTTGAGTTTTATAAAGGAGGAGGCGTACAACACATAGCTCTTTTAACAGATGATATATTAACAACGGTAGCGGAATTGCGCAAGCGCGGAATCGAATTTCTTTACGTGCCTGAAACTTATTACGATGATCTTTTTGCTCGCGTAGGAAAAATTGATGAGGACATTGAAGAAATAAAAAAGCTAAACATCTTGGTTGATAGAGACGAGGAAGGGTATTTGCTGCAACTGTTTACTAAGCCAGTAGAAGACCGCCCAACCGTATTTTACGAAATCATTCAACGTAAAGGCGCTAAGAGTTTTGGAAAAGGAAATTTTAAAGCGTTGTTTGAAGCTATTGAAAGAGAACAAGAGCAACGAGGAACACTATAATTTTAGAATTATTTTTTCATGCAGCTAGCAGAAGGTTTTGGAAATTATTTGTATATCATTTTTGCGGTGGTCTATGTAATTTACAGCATGATAAAGGCTGGGAAAAAGGCTAATGCAAATAAGCCCACTATCCAGCCTTCATCAAAACCCAGCAATCATCCTACGGCCGAAAAACCCAGACAAAAAACCAAAGACTTAAAAGATATTTTAGAAGATCTTTTGGATATTAATCCTCCGCAAAGTGTCCCAGCTCCTGTTGAAGTTAAAAGCATACCTAAAAAAAAACCTAAAGTAGTCACTCCATTTCTTACCTCTGAAATGGAAAGAACCGCAAACAATAAAAAGTGGAAAGCAGAAGCAACTACTTCTGCTAAAGATTTTAAATCAAAAAAAATCAACCCCATACAAGAATTAACAACTGAAGAAGAAACTTCAGATTTCGAATTTGATGCTAAAACCGCCATTATTTATTCAGAGATTTTAAAGAGACCTCAATATTAATTTTTTTTGAATTCCTGTTTTCATTTCTATGTTCCAGAAGTATAAAATAGGCTTCTTATCTATTTTGCTTACGGGCATTACTGTTCCGTTAATTTCATTTTCACAATCGTATAATTTCAAAAATTATTCCGCAGAGCAAGGACTACCCTTTGTGCAGGTGTATTCTATTTTTCAGGATAGTAAAGGAAATTTATGGAGTGGAGGATATGGCGGGCTTAGCAGGTTTGATGGAAAAGCATTCACAAACTACTCACCTAAAAACGGATTAGCAAATCATTGGGTTACTAGCATTGCAGAAGACAAGAACGGAGACATCTGGGCAGGAACAATTTCGGGAATAAGTAAACTAGAAGGAAAGTCATTTATCGCGTTTACAAAAAAACATGGCTTAGTTGGCGATTATGTTAACGCCCTAACTACCGATCGCTACGGAAATTTATGGATAGCCACCACAACAGGAATCACAATTTACGATGGAAAAATATTCACCTCCTTAACATCTAAGAACGGACTTCCCACAAATAATATTTCACTTATTTATGCCGATAAGTCAGGCACTATCTGGATGAATAGCGATAGCGGAGTAACCAAAATTGTTTTTGATCAAGGCACTAGCCAAGATAAATCATTTAGTAACTATAAGATTATTAATGGGGCATATAAGCATCAAGTGACAAGTATTACGGAAGATAACACAGGAGTTATTTGGTTTGGAACAGGTAATGGAGTAGTTAAATATGATGGAGTTGAGAATAAAGTATTTACTACTAACGATGGACTTTTTGATAATGACATTTTATCTGTAGAAAAAGATAAACAATCGAACAGTGTTTGGGTGGGAACATTAAAAGGCCTTAACAAAATATCAGAGAATGGTCGCATAGAGTCATATCGAGTAAGCAACATGCAAAGCGGAAATAAAGTCGAAAAGCTTTTTGTTGATGAAGAAGAAAATTTATGGTTGGGAACACAAAATGGATTATACCGCTTCCGCGACCCATCCTTTTCCACATACGCTGAAAAAGAGGGACTGAATGCACCTTTTGTTTTCCCTGTTTTTCGCGACAGTAAAAAACAACTTTGGGCAGGAACCTACGATGGTGGGTTTTATCGATACGACAAAAATAAGTTCAAATATTTTTCGGAAAAGGATGGTTTGATTGGTACGCAAATGTATGCAGGTACCGAAGATGCTCAAGGCAATATTTGGATGGGAACTAACAAAGGGCTTTCGATTTATAATGGAAACACTTTTAAAAATTATAAAGGATTTGAAGAGGGACTTAAAAGCGATTCAGTTACTTCTATTTTGTTAGACAGCAAAGGGCAGATGTGGCTAGGAGGAAATAGGGGCGGAGCAGTTTGGAACGGAAAAAAATTTAAAACGTTTGAATTAAAATCGGATGGAGAAAATTTTGATGTTTGGTATTTATTTGAAGACAGCAAAAAAAATATTTGGATGGGAACCTATCTTGGAGGTTTGTATATGTTCGATGGTAAAAACTACTACAATTATTCTCAAAAGCTAAATCTCAAAAGCAAATCCTATTTTTCAGTAACCGAAGATAAGGCTGGTAATTTATATTTCGGAAGTTTTGATGGGGTATATATTTATAATCCTTCTGCAGAAAAAATTTTACATGTAAGCGAGAAAGACGGACTAAGTTCTGATTTGGTTTATGTAATGGCATTTGATACAGGCTGCCATTATTTATACATCGGAACAAATCAAGGCGTAAATAAATTTGATGCAAAAAAGTTTTTACAGAATGGAGAGATTAACATTCAGCATTATGGCCAAGAGGAGGGATTAACTAGTCTCGAGACAAATTCAAATGGCATCTGGAGAGATGAGGATGGAACTTTCTGGTTTGGAACGGTGAATGGTCTTATTCATTTCGATCCTAACGCAATGAATCAAAATAGTGCGGAGGCCATTATTAATATTACAAGCACACGCATTTTTTATAATGACACAGCACTTCCAGTAAACTCAACGTTGCCCTACTATTTAAATAACATCTCTTTTGAATACATCGGTATTTGTTTAACGAACCCGGGCAAAGTAAGGTATAAGTATATGTTGGCGGGCTATGATAAAAATTGGTCGCCAGAAACTAAAGAAACATTTGCGCGCTATTCTAATCTTTTACCAGGCAGATACAACTTTAAAGTAATCAGCTGTAATAACGAAGGATTGTGGAACAAAGAACCAGCCACTTTTTCTTTCTCAATTTCTCCACCTTTTTGGAGAACCTGGTGGTTTAGGCTTTCTGTAATTGCAGCCATTATTACTTTTATCGCAGCTTTCCTACGAGCAAGAACCGCCTCCATCCGCAAAAAAGAAGCGGAGAAACTAAGTCGAGAAATTCAATTGGCTAACAACGAGCTCAAAGCATTGCGCGCTCAAATGGATCCGCATTTTATTTTTAATTCGCTAAGCTCCATCCAAAGTTTTATTATGACCAAGGATGAGGACTCGGCCTTGTTGTACTTAAATAAATTTGCTAAGCTGATTCGAACGATTTTATCAAACAGCGAAAAACCTACCGTAACTATTCACGAAGAAATTGATGCGTTAAAGCTTTACCTTGAGCTGGAATCTCTTCGCTGGGCTAACAAATTTGAATTTATCATTCATATTGCAAATGAAATCGAAACAGATTTTCACCGAATACCAAGTATGCTTATTCAGCCGTATGTTGAAAACGCAATCTTACATGGTCTTGTTCCTAAGGAAGATGGGAAAGGCAAAGTAGAAATTTCAGTTACCCAAAATGATACACATATTATTTGTTCTATTATAGATAATGGAATAGGTAGAAAAAAGTCAAATGAACAAAAGCAAAGATCCGGAAAGCCGGGGCATGAATCCATGGGAATGAGAATAACATCCGATCGCTTGGAAGTATTAAATAGGATGCATAATTCCGAGCTTAGTGTAATAATTAATGACTTATACGATTCAAGTGGCAATTCTTGTGGAACAAGCGTTGAAATATTTATTCCGGTAAGTTAATCCATTGTCGTTTTTAATTTTCGTATCGTTGTACCATGATTAAATCAGTTATTATAGAAGACGAAAGCAAAAGCGCTGAGGTGCTTGCGCAGCTGCTTAAAAAAAACTGCCCCGAAGTTGAAGTAATAGGAAGGGCCGAGAATGTAAAAGAGGGAATAGAAGTGGTTTCTAACCTAAATCCCGATTTAATTTTCTTAGATGTAATGATGCCTGATGGTAGCGGATTTGAAGTGCTCGAAAAATTAGGTGGATTAAAGTTTAATGTAATATTTACAACTGCAACTGATAAGTTTGCTGTTAAAGCCATTAAATACAGTGCGTTAGATTATTTATTAAAGCCCATTAATGCTGAAGAATTAGTTTTGGCAGTACGTAAAGTTTCTGAGAGGTCAAAAAATGTTTCTAATGAAGATAATCTACGATCATTATTAGAAAATGTAAGGCAAAACGAAAATCAATTCAGCAAAATAACCCTTCCTACCGGCAATGCGTACGAAATAGTCCTTATAAAGGATATAATCCGTTGCGAAGCAAACGATAACTATACAAACATATATTTGGCTAGCGGAAAAAAGTTTCTTGTTGCAGGCACCTTAAAGCATTACGAAGACCTTTTGCCCGAAAAAGATTTTGTTCGCGTACATCACAGTCACCTTATTAACATGAATCACATGACTCGATTCGTAAAAGAAGATGGGGGCTATGCAGTGATGAGCGATAATAGTCAGGTAGAAGTTTCTAGACGAAAGCGAGAAGATTTTCTAAATAAGTTAATATAAGCGGATACTGCTTATATTTTACCACTTACTCATTTTATCCAACCACTTACTAAATTCTGCTAACTGAAGCAATATCAGTGCGTATATTTACTGTGAAAGGAAATAATCTTCATAGTGGTAAAAAAATAATTAAAAAAACTTTATAAAATATTTGGATATGGGATTTAATTATTTATACATTTGCCCGCTCTTTTTAATAACAGCAATCTCAGTTCCTAAACTCTTAGGAGAGATTGCAAAAATAAAATTGAAATTGTTATCGAATAGTAAGATATACGATACTTGTATTTTTCACAAAGAAATTTATTTCTTTTGTGCTCCTGTTATAAATTTACGTACTCACCGAAGTAGCACTTCGGGCAAACTTTTAAAACTAAATAAATATGCTTAAGAAAATCATCGCTGCTGTAGTAGTAGCAATCACTATTGGGAATTTTGCCATGGCGCAAACAGGTACCCTTAAAGGAAAGGCGATAGATGAAACGAATGGCGAAGGGATTTCCTTTGCCAATATCCAAATTGAAGTAAATGGCTCTGCCGTTGCTAGAGGTGTTGCGGATATTAACGGAGAGTTTACTATTAAGCCTATTCCTCCTGGCGTATACGATGTAAAAGTTGCATCGGTAGGTTTTCAAACTTACTTTACTAAGGGAGTAGTAATTGGCAGTGATAAAACAGCTTACATAGAAGCTAAAGTTAAATCTACCATGGTTGAACAAGAAACCTTTGTAATTGTTGCTTATACAGAGCCACTTATTGATCCTGATACTAAATCAGGTGGAACGGTAACACGTGAAGAATATCTGGCAATGCCATCTAAAAACATAAATTCAGTTGCTTCTACTACTGCTGGAGTTTTCCAACAAGATGAAGGTGGCGCACTTAACGTTCGAGGATCAAGATCTACAGGAACAGAATATTATATAGATGGAGAAAAAGTAAGAGGATCTGAAGGACTTCCTCAGGGAGGCATTGAGCAAATTTCGGTAATTACAGGTGGCGTTCCGGCACAATACGGAGATGCAACGGGTGGTTTTATCAATATCACAACTCGTGGTGGTATCCGAAATGAATTTTTTGGAGGAGTGGAGCTTATTTCTTCTCAGTTAACTGATGCTTACGATTATAATTTTGCTGGCTTTAACGTAGGAGGCCCTTTAATGATAAAAAAAGATAGCACGGGATTTAAAAATGCTAAAATAGGCATGTTCTTATCAGGTGAAGTTTCTTCAGAAAAAGACCCTAACCCTTCAGCTGTAGGAATCTATAAAGTAAATGATGAAAAGCAAAAGTTTTTAGAAGAAAACCCTCTTGCTGCTTCTGATATTGGTGGAGGAACAATATTAAATGCAGAACTTTTAAAAGCATCAGACTTAGAACACATAAAAGCAAGACAGAATGTTGGAAGCAACAATGCACGTTTGGCCGGAAAGCTTGATTTTAAGATTGCAAAGGATATGATTTTTACACTTGGAGGTTCCATAGACTATAACAACCGTAGAGTGTTTTCATATGAGTACTCATTGTTGAATTCAAATCAAAATGCTCAGAATATCAATAATACAACAAGGCTTTATGGAAAATTCACACATAGGTTAGGGAATAAAAATTCGGCTGATGGAAAATCAACTTCTCTCATAAAAAATGCATATTATTTTGTGCAGTTTGGTTATACTAAGTATAAAGAAACTCAACAAGATGAAATTCATAAAGACAACCTTTTTGATTATGGGCATATAGGCAAATTTGAAACAATGAGAGCCGCTAATTTTGCTGCAGTAAAAGATACTACTGGTGCAACTATTTACTATAATCAAATAGCTGTTTCTGACACCCAAGTTTTATTTACACCTGGATCTCAAAATCCACTAGCAGCTAATTACACGTCACAATTTTATAATTTAGTTCCAGGAGATCCTAATACTTTAGCCGATATAACACAAGGGTATGGACTATTAAATGGAGCACGCCCTCGTAGTGTTTATTCAATTTGGTTTAATACCGGTCGTGTAAACAATCAATTTTACAACATAGATCAGCAGCAACTTAGGACTATCGGTCAGTTTTCTGCAGATATAAAGAATCACGCTATTCAAATGGGATTTGAGTATGAGCGCAGAGATGATAGATCTTGGTCAGTTTCTCCAATCGGCATGTGGGGTTTAATGCGCCAATTATCAAATAAACACATTACCCAGTTAGATTTGTCAGATTCTTCACTTTATACAGGATCTACAATTTTAGTTGGATCTAGTCTTATAACTCCAACTGTAAATGCATATACTTATAACTATATAGTAAATGCCTCTGAGCAATCTTTCTTTGATAAATCTTTACGTAAATCATTAGGCAAAGGTGTTGATGAGTGGATTGATATAGATTCATATGATCCAAGTTCATTTAATATTAGCATGTTTAGCCCTGATGAATTATTAAATGATGGAAATGCTTTAGTTGCCTATAATGGATATTCTTATGACGGAACAAAATTAGCTGGCAAGCCTTCATTTGATTTAGCAGCATTAGAAAATTTCTATAAGGGTACTGATGCCAATGGTAACCTTGCACGAATCATCCCATCGTTCCAGCCTCAATACAATTCTGGATTTATTCAAGATAAATTCGAAATTAAAGACATGAGATTTAACGTTGGAGTACGTGTAGATCGTTTTAATGCAAACCAGCCAGTATTACGCGATAAATTTTTATTCTACGAAGCTAAAACAGTTGCCGATGTAACAAACTTAGGAACTCATCCAAGCAACGTGCCTTCTACCGCAGTAGTATATGTAGACGATGCAAAAAATCCTGGCTCAATTGCAGGTTATAGAGATGAAAATCAATGGTACAATGCACAAGGAACAGCTATTTCAGATCCAAAAGTAATTACACCTTCGGCAGGAGTAATTCAGCCATACTTAAAATATCCAAATGAAAAATTCCTAGGATCATCTAAGGTGGATAAAGTATTTGACATGTATTCTGCACAGAATACTTTTATGCCTCGTATAGCTTTCTCGTTCCCAATATCTAAAGAGGCAAACTTTTTTGCTCACTACGATGTGTTAACTCAGCGCCCACCTACAGCATTGAGATTTAATCCTGTTAGCTATTTATATATTCAAAATGTTGGAGGTATTGTAAATAACCCTGCATTAAGAGCAGAACGTACAACCGACTACGAACTTGGATTCAGTCAGGTACTTAATGAGAAAAAGAATGCTGCAATTACCTTATCTGCGTTTTACAGAGAGATGCGTGATATGATTCAGCAAACAATTCTATATGGTGCTTATCCTATCAACTATACCAGTTATGGCAACATTGACTTTGGTACAGTTAAAGGATTTACTGTTGCTTATGACCTTCGCAAAACCAATAATGTTCAGATGACTGCTTCTTATACTTTACAGTTTGCTGATGGAACTGGATCAGCTTCAAATTCTGCAGGTGGAATTATTGGTGTAGGCCAGCCAAACCTTCGTACAACTATGCCTCTTGATTTTGACCAGCGTCATGCAATTGTATTAAATACAGATTACCGCATGGGCGAAGGGAAAGATTATAAAGGCCCTCAAGCTAAGTGGGCAAAGATGCTCTTTGAAAATTTTGGTGGTAACCTTGTATTCCGTGCAGGAAGCGGTCTTCCATACACTCGTCAAAACAACGTTACTTCAGGAAACGGAGATAACAGCAGTGCAGTTGTATTTGGAATCAACCAGCGCGCATCTATGAAAGGAAAATTAAATGGTTCTAATTTGCCTTGGCAGTACCGTGCAGATTTACGTTTAGATAAAAACATTGCGTTAATCTGGAAAAAAGCTGAAGGAGATAGTAAAGCAAAATCTTCTAACTTAAATATATATGTTCAAATATTAAACATATTCAATACCAGAAACATTATTAACTTATATCGTTATACTGGTGACCCTGATGATGATGGATATTTAAGTGCGCCAGAAAATCAGAATGGTATTAATAACTATTTAGATCCTGAATCTTTCATTGACTTGTATACAGCAAAGATTGCTAATCCATCTCACTATAGCATTCCTAGAAGAGCTCGTATTGGTATCATGCTAGACTTTTAATATACTTTGATAAAAAGAAAAAATAATGAATAATTATTCTAAAAATATGAAACACCTACGTTCGTTAATCATCCCAGCACTGATTGCAGCAATTAGTGCTCCCGAAATTGCTTCTGCAAACAAGATAGAAGGCTTTAAGTCTGGAGTGGCAAATAACCCTCCAACTGTAAACGCAGCTTGTTCTGAAGCAACTGCCCAATCCGATTTAGCGGTAAACAATGTACGTTGCCGCGTATTAATGGGAGATATGTGGTGGGATCTTTCTAACGGAATTTATGAAATACCTAAAGGAGGTGGCGTAATGGCAATCTTTGCTGGGTCTTTGTGGATTGGAGGAATTGATGTTGGAGGACAATTAAAAGTTGCAGCTCAAACATATCGTCAAACGGGTAACGATTTCTGGCCCGGCCCATTGGACACTTCAAATGCATCGGTAGATGCTGAAGTTTGTTCTGAATACGACAAGCATTTTAGAATAACCAGAAAAGAAGTAGAAACTTTTGTTACTACGGGAGTTAAAACAAATGCAATAACAAATTGGCCAGGTAATGGAGATATGTCAAAAGGGCAAGCTCAATACCTAGCGCCTTTCTTTGATGCAGATGCAGATGGTATTTATAACCCATCAGCAGGAGATTATCCAGGGTATGATTTAGTTGCAGGCGATGGATATGGCGACTGTCAGGTTAATAATTGTGTTCCTGTTGATCAGCTTTTTGGAGATGAAACTTTATGGTGGGTGTTTAACGATAAAGGAAATATTCACGGAGAAACTGGTGGTCAGCAAATTGGATTAGAGATTCGTGCGCAAGCTTTCGGTTTTTTTACAGATGATGAGATTAATAACATGACTTTTTATAACTACCGTATTTTTAATCGCTCTACATTTCAAGTGGACTCTTGCTATTTTGGAGTATGGGCCGATGCGGATTTGGGATGCTACACAGATGACTTTGTAGGTTGTGATGTAAAAAGAGGTTTAGGATACACGTACAATGGAGATAACGATGATGATGTTGCCTGTTCTTCTCCTGGATATGGTTTAAATCCACCTGCAATTGGTATAGATTTCTTCAGAGGACCGCTAGCTGATGCGGGAGATGGAAAAGATAACGACAGAAATTGTCAGACAGACGAGTCTTGTGAGCAAATAATAATGTCTGGATTTTTATATTATGATAATATAAATGGAGTAACAAACGGAAATCCTTCAGGCGCTACTCATTTTTACAATTATTTGAGAATGAAATGGGGTGATGGAACATCTGTTACCTATGGTGGAAATGGTTCTGGAGGAACGCAGGCATGCCAGTTTATGTATCCAGGAAGCCCTACATCAGATTTGCATGATTGGGGTATTGGAGGAAATTGCTCTACTACACCTACTCTTGCAGCGTGGGACGAAGTAAGTGCAGGAAATACTCCAGCAGATAGAAGAATGCTTGAATCAGCAGGGCCATTTACATTATTGCCAGGTGCAGTTAACGTAATTACTACTGGTGTGGTTTGGGCAAGAGCAACTGCAGGTGGTGCTCAAGCATCTGTAAAACTACTTAAAGTGGTTGATGATAAAGCACAGGCATTATTTGATAATTGCTTTAAAGTATTAGATGGACCTACAGCTCCGGATGTTTCTGTACAGGAAATGGACAAAGGATTAATTCTTTATCTAACAAATGAGGACCCAAATTCAAATAATTTTAATGAAAATTATACCGAGTTTGACCCTCTTATCTCTTTGATAGATTCAAATGGTAATTCTTGTCCAAACGTGAACAAGTACTATAATTTTGAAGGATATAAAATATACCAACTTAAAAGTGCTACAGTTTCTTCTAATGATTTAGAGGATCCAAACAAGGCACAAATGATTTATCAGTGCGACTTGAAAAATGGAATTAGTCGTTTAATAAATTATGAGTTTGACCAATCTCTTGGAGCAGGTGTTCCTAAAGAAAAAGTTAATGGAAAAGACTTAGGGTTGTCGCACTCTATTAAAATTACTACAGATGCATTTGCGGTAGGTAACCCTAATTTGATAAATCATAAAACCTATTACTTTATGGCAATTGCCTATGGGTACAATGAGTATAAGAAATATCAGCAAGACGTACCTCCAAATAATCAAAATCTTTGTGATCCACTTGCAGGTGCTACTACCGGTCAAAAGAAACCGTTTAAACAAGGCAGAAAAAACCTAAAAGTGTATACTGGAATTCCTCATATCGCAACGCCTTATACTGGTGGAACTGAGATTCATGCTTTATATGGAAGCGGCCCAAGAATTACTAGAATAGAAGGTAATGGAAACGGTGGCTTAGAATTAGATTTCACAGCTTCAACTGTAGCTGATATCTTAGCAGCATCAGACCATAGAACAAAAACTCCTACTTATGAGTATGGAAAAGGTCCAATTAGTGTAAGAGTTATTGATCCTTTAAATGTTCCTGATGGACAATCTTTCACGTTGAAGTTTGACAGTGCAAATATTGCAAACTCAACTTGGAATATGAAAAATAATACTACTGGTGAAATTATTAACTCTAATAAAACTATTAAGGCAGTTAATGAACAACTACTTTTAAAGTGGGGTATTTCTGTTTCAATTGTTCAAATTGATGAGCCCGGAACTCCAGCTTCTATTAATAATGGATTTATTGGAGGTAATATGACTTTTGCTGACCCAAGCAAAAATTGGTTAACAGCTTTGAAAGATAGAGATGGGCCATATTTTGAAAATTGGATACGTGCTGGAGAAATAACGGGTAGTACCGGATTCCAAAATGACTACGTAGGAATTGACGTTGACCAAATTTACGAAGGTGTAATTGGTGGCACTTGGGCTCCATATAGATTAGTAGGAGCAACTGAGTTAGGTCCATATGACTCTACTAAATACCATACTGGCCCTGGATTTAAATTGAATTTAATGAGTCAAGTGCAGATGAAGGACTTATCAAGCATAAATGTTGTATTAACTGCCGATAAGAGCAAGTGGAGCCGTGCTGTTGTGCTAGAGCTTTGCGAAGATCAAAAGTGGTCTGCTAATTCTGCAGGTTTAACAAACAAAGCTAGAAAGCTAGATTTCAGACGTGCTGCATCTGTAGATAAATATGGCAATACAGCTTCAGGACCTGACAATAATGATTTTGCTACAGGTATGGGTTGGTTCCCAGGCTATGCAGTTAATCTAGAAACAGGTGAGCGTTTAAACATTGCCTTTGGAGAGAACTCAGGTCTTGTAAATGAAAATGGGAACGACATGTTGTGGAACCCTACAAAAAATAAAAATGCAACAACGTATAATTTACCTTGGGATACTATTGGACAAGCTTTTGGCAGCCCGGTGTTTGGTGGTCAGCATTATATATATGTTTTTGGACATAATAAGGACAATGACGGAACGCCATTTATTATTACTCCGAGTGACAGCATGAACGTTCCTAGATATGATGGATGTAAACGCATTAGAGAAGTTTTAGGATTTGACAGTGATATTCCTGTAGATACTAAAAAACGTGAAATGTTCCGCGAAGCTATGTGGGTAAATATTCCATTGCTTAATTCTGGACACACTTTATTAGAGTCTGATGCTACAATTCGATTACGTGTTAGTAAGCCATATAAATATGGATATTCTCCAGCATATTGGATTGATGGATTGAGCACAATCTATTCTGATACTGCATCTACATTAGGTGGGCAAAATGGCAACCGACCAATGTATACGTTTTCTACAGATGGTATTGCAACGCATACTGGCGTAAATGACATCGCTAAAAGCGCACTGGATAATATTAGAGTAGTTCCAAATCCTTATTATGCATTTTCTAAATATGAAACCAGTCAGTTGGATAATCGCATAAAGATTACTAACCTACCGGAAGCTTGCACCGTATCCATTTATAATTTAAGTGGAACGCTAATTCGCAGGTATAAGAAAGGAGAAGTAGTAACTACGCATGCTGCGTTTAACGCTGCGATTACAACCATTGCAAATGGAGTTGTGGTTACAACTTGGGATGGATCATTGGATTGGGATTTAAAGAATACTGTTGGAATTCCAATTTCTAGTGGTGTATATGTTATCCATGTAGATGTTCCTGGGATTGGAGAAAAAACATTGAAGTGGTTCGGAATCATGAGACCTATTGACCTCGATTCGTTCTAATATTTTAAATTATAAAAAAACGAACAAATGCACACTATGAAAAATACAAACAAGATTTTTACCGTTCTTCTTGCAGGAGCAATGATTACAGGAAATGCTTTTGCAGGAAATAAAGATCGTGCTGGACAAGCTGGCGCTTCTGAACTTTTAATTAATCCATGGGCTAGAAGCTCAGGAATGGGCAGCGCAAATATTGCAGGCGTTCGAGGGCTTGATGCTCAGTTTTTAAACGTAGCAGGAACTGCGTTTACTAAACGTACCGAGCTTTTGTTTTCACACACTAACTATTTAAAAGGCTCAGATATTAACATCAATACTTTCGGGTTTTCTCAAAAAGTTGGTGCTTCTGGTGTTCTTGCATTAGGATTTATGTCTATGAATTTTGGCAATATTGAAGTTACAACAGTTGACATGCCAGAGGGTGGACTTGGAAAATACCCTGTAAATTTCATGAACATTGGCCTGTCTTACGCTAAAGGATTTACAGACCATATTTTTGGTGGTATGTGCATGCGTGTCATTAATCAATCTATTCCAGATGCAAAAGCAGGTGGAGTAGCATTAGATGCAGGTATCCAATATGTTGCAGGAAAAGAAGACAATGCAAAGTTTGGTATTTCATTAAAGAATGTTGGGCCTAAAATGCAGTACAGAGGAGATGGTCTTTCTTTCAGAGATTTACTAGACAATGGAACTTCTATGACAGTAGAGCAACGCTCTGAAGCATTCGAGTTACCTTCCCAAGTTAATATTGGTGGTACGTATGATTATTATATTGGTGGAGGAGACTCTGCTAACCAAACTCATAGATTAACTTTTGCAGGAGCTTTCGTTTCAAATTCTTTTACTAAAGACGAATTCAGACTTGGAATAGAATATGGATTTAAGTCATATTTTATGCTACGTGGCGGGTACGGTTATACAACTGGAATTGGAAATGATGATGAAACAAAAGAGAACTATCGCACTTCTGCACAGAAAGGGCTTAGTGCTGGCTTCACAGTAGAATTACCATTAAATAAAGAAAAGGGTTCAACTTTTGGTTTGGATTACTCATACCGTGCAACACAGCCATTTGATGGCACGCACAGCTTTGGAATCCGCATGAAATTGTAATTACAAGAGATTTTCTTATCTTTGTATACCCCTCGACACCAAACGTGTCGGGGGGTTTTTACTCATATTATCTTAATATTATCACCATGTCTCAGAGCTACGTAACCGAAGAAGGACTAAAAAAATTAAATGAAGAGCTACATCATTTAAAAACTAAAGAGCGTCCTAGTATTTCTAAACAAATAGCAGAAGCTCGAGATAAAGGTGATTTATCTGAAAATGCTGAGTACGATGCAGCGAAAGATGCTCAAGGTCATTTGGAACTGAGAATCTCTAAATTAGAGGCTGTAATTCGCAATTCAAAGATTGTAGACGGCTCCAAACTAGACAACTCAAAAGTATCCATCCTATCAAAAGTAAAGCTTAAGAACATCGCTAATGGCAAAATGATGACCTATTGGATTGTTCCTGAGACAGAAGCTAATTTTAAGGAAAGAAAAATTTCTGTGGATTCACCAATAGCCAGAGGTTTATTAGGCAAAAAAGTAAAAGAAAAAGCCGTAGTTGATGTTCCAGCAGGCAAAATTACTTTTGAGATTTTGGAAATAGGAATGTAATGCCTACCATTTTTTCTAAAATAGTTTCCGGTGAAATCCCATGTTACAAAATAGCTGAAACAGAAAAGTTTTTGGCTTTTCTAGATGTTTTTCCCCTTGTAAAGGGGCACACCTTGGTTATTCCTAAAAAAGAAATTGACTATATATTCGATGTGGAGGACAATGAATTAGCCGAGCTTCATGTATTTTCTAAAAAAATTGCTCATGCAATTAAGAAGTCTATACCCTGTAAACGAATAGGAATGGCTGTAATTGGACTAGAGGTGCCTCATGCTCATATTCACCTAATTCCTTTAAATAATGTCAGTGACATTAATTTTTCGCTTCCTAAATTAAAAGTTTCAAAGGAAGAACTTATGGAAATAGCTTCTTCCATTAGCGCGAACTTTCAACACTAAATTTTCGAATTATTTTTTTTCAAGATAACTTTCCGTTCCGGATTTTCTGTCAGAAAAGATTTCCAACTTCCTTTTTTTTTATTACCTGCACTTGTAGTTTCAGAAATCCCATTTTGGAAATGATGGCACAGGGCAGCTCCTAATGCATCGGTAGCGTCTAGGTAATGAGGAATATTTTTAAATAACAATATCTTTTGCAGCATTGAAGCAACCTGCTCTTTTGTTGCATTGCCATTCCCTGTTACGGATAGCTTTATTTTTTTTGGTGCGTATTCAAAAATTGGGACATCGCGAATCAAAGCTGCTGCAATTGCTATGCCTTGCGCTCTTCCAAGCTTTAGCATAGACTGTACATTTTTCCCGAAGAACGGAGCTTCAATAGCAAGCTCATCGGGCTTGAATTGCTCTAGTAAATCAAGGGTGCCTTCAAAAATTCTTTTCATCTTTAAAGACTGATCTTTAAGTTTTTCCATGCTGATAATGCCAGCACCAAGTAATTTAATTTGATTTCCTAAAATATGAATAGCGCCATAACCCATTATGTTTGTTCCGGGGTCAATTCCTAATATGATTTTATCCTTCTTCATTTGAATATCTTTGCAAAGGTAAAAGCCAATAATTCAATTTTATAGTGATAGCACTTTACTTACTAACAGGCATTTTTTCAACGGCCTATATAATATTGATAGTTTATTATATATATGCTTGGAAAAAAACTGCGCCATTCAGCAAAGAGTCAGCTGAAAACACCAACTCGGAAAATCCATTCGTAAGCATTATTATTCCAGCTAGAAACGAGGAGGAACATATTTTAACATGTATAAATTCTATTTATAACCAAAATTATTTAAAAAGCGGATTTGAAGTAATCGTAATTGACGACCATTCTACAGACGCAACAGTATTACTTGTTAGTAATCTTCAATATCAAAATGTAAAAATAGTTTCTCTAGCTGAAAAGCAATTTGGGAAGAAGGCTGCAATTACTGTAGGCATAAATCAATCTGTTGGAGATATTATTATTACTACTGACGCTGATTGCATTCGAGAGAAAGAATGGCTACATGCTATTATTTCACATTACGGCTGTACAAAATCAAAAATGATTGTCTCTCCTGTTTTGTTAACTGGAGAAAATACTTTACTGGAGAAAATGCAATCGCAAGAAATGACAATACTTACATCTGTCGCTTGTGCATCAATAAAAAATAATAAACCAATTTTGTGCAGTGGCGCTAATTTAATATTTGAGAGAGCAGCGTTTTTAAGCGTAAATGGTTACGATGGAAATGAAAACTATGCTTCGGGAGATGACATCTTCTTAATGCTCAAAATTCAAAAAGCTTTTCCTGGGCAAATAAGTTACTTAAAATCACTTGCGGCAGCAGTTTATACAATGCCACAAAGCGGACCAGTTGATACCTATAAGCAGCGTAAGCGATGGGCATCAAAGACCTTTTCCTATGGATTTAGCCATATTACTTTAATAGCAATACTCGTTTTTTTAGCAAATTTTTTAATACTTTTTTCTGGAATCATGTCGGCTATAAACCTTAAATTTGTGTTGGTTCCAATAATTTGTTTTTCTGCTAAACTCTTAGTCGATTTTATGTTTTTATTTACAGCTTCGAATTTTTTTAATAAAAAAGTTTATCCATTCACTTTTATTATAGCCTCTGTTTTTTATCCAATCTATGTGAGTACAATAGGGCTGATAGCTCCATTTTTTACTTTTACTTGGAAAGGTAGATAGTCAATATTATGTTATCACAGAAAAAGAAAAATCGCAGTTCATACTCATTTTCGTCAATGATGTGGCATAGGCTGCGCAAAAATCGTGAAGCAATTTTTGGAATGGGTGTCATTGGATTTTCCATAATAATTGCACTGTTAGGCTACGGTATAACTCCAGATTCAACACCTAATGGCAATCTTCAATTTCCAGAATTGAACATTAAAAAACCAGGTTTTGAAATGCAGTTTTTGAAAGTGAGAAAAAATGAAGAGAGCAATGCCAAAGGATTTTTTGCTAAAACACAAGAGGGCGAAACAAATGATTTTCGTTTAATTCCAATGTATGATTATTACTTTGATAATAATGATATTGTTGTTGAACAATATACTGGCGCTGTGCCTAACAACGGGCAAGAGGTTCGCTTTAATCTTGCTGATGTTTTATATCCCATAGATCACAATAAGCCATTTAGAAGCTATGCTACTAGAGGGCTGATGGAGTTTTATTCTTTAAATGATTCCAATATTATTAGCATGCCAATAGGCGAAATGCGAATGCTAGTAGAAAAGGAATCTTTTACAAACAAAAAGTTTTGGCTTGGCTCTGATCGACTTGGAAGAGATTTACTAAGTCGTTTAATGCTTGGTACAAGAGTATCATTAACTGTTGGCTTGGTGTCTGTATTGATTTCATTAGTTATTGGAGTAGCCATTGGAGCCATAGGAGGGTTTTTTAGAGGATGGATTGATAATTTAATTATGTGGTTGATAAATGTTGTATGGTCCATACCAACCTTGCTTTTAGTTATTGCGATTACCCTCGTACTTGGAAAAGGACTCGTACAAGTTTTTATTGCTGTAGGATTAACAATGTGGGTAGATGTTGCTCGTGTAGTACGTGGGCAAACGCTTGGATTGAGAGAACAAGAATTTATTGAAGCGGGAAGGGCCTTGGGTTATTCTAACACTCGATTAATTTTTAAACATGTACTGCCCAATATATTAGGGCCAGTAATTGTAATTTGTGCTGACAATTTTGCCAATGCAATTTTAATTGAAGCAGGATTAAGTTTCCTTGGTTTAGGAGCTCAGCCTCCAACACCTTCCTGGGGAGCTATGATTAGTGAACACCGTCCTTACATCACCACCGATGCAGCTTATCTTGCCATCATACCGGGATTAGCCATCATGCTAATGGTACTAGCCTTTGTAATTTTAGGGAATGGATTGCGAGATGCTATTGATGTAAAAGCGGCAGGGAAGGAACAAGTGCTCGGGTACTAATATTCCACTTTGATTTTGATTTTTTTATTATCTATTTCTTAGGAATAGTAGTTTCTCATTTTTTGTAAATTCGTAACTATGCTTACCATTAATCCTAAGGAAGTTCCAATACCTGCTTTACAAGCATATTTATCACACGCTGTTGCGCCTCGACCTGTTGCATTTGTAAGCACCATTGATAAAGAAGGCAAGCCAAACCTTAGTCCTTTTAGTTTCTTTAACATTTTTAGTACAAGCCCACCTATAGCGGTTTTTTCCCCTGCACGCAGTGGAAGAGCCAATATGGTAAAGCATACGCATGAAAATGTATTAGAAGTGCCTGAAGCAGTTATTAATGTAGTAACCTATGACATGGTGCATCAAACCTCTTTATCAAGTAGTGAGTATGCGAAAGGAGTAAATGAATTTGAGAAGGCAGGATTTACGATGCAGGCTTCCGAAATGGTGAAACCTCCTAGAGTAAAAGAATCGCCAGTGCAAATGGAATGTAAAGTAAAGCAGGTTATTGAATTAGGTCAAAATGGTGGAGCAGGAAATTTAGTGATCTGCGAAATTCTGTTGATGCATATTAGCGAAACAGTTTTAAACGAAAAAAATTTTATTGATCAACACAAGTTGGATTTAGTGGGTAGGCTAGGAGGTAATTGGTATGTACGAGCCTCTGGAAATGCGTTATTTGAAGTAGCTAAACCCTCGTCTCCCCTTGGAATTGGCGTTGATGCTATTCCACAGAAAATTAGAAACAGCAATATTTTAACCGGAAATAATCTGGGTCAGCTTGGTAATATCGATAAAATACCCAGTAAGGACGAAGTTATAGCATATAAGAACCAATTTTTAAAGCAAGTTTTGGGAGAAAATGAATTACACACGCTTGCAAAGGAGCTTTTAGAGGCAGGACAGCTAACAGACGCTTGGAAAACGCTTTTATCTGTTGAAACCTAATTAATAAGTTTTAAGGATTTTTTTTTATTTTTAAGGCTTCAAATCGTAACCATTAATCTATATATATCATGCTAACGTACACCGGATTTTTAAAAGTAAAGAGCCCTGAAGTAAAGATCTCTGAAAAGTTCAAGAAAAGAGAGTTTGTATTAACTGATAACGCTCAATCGTACCCGCAAACTATTTTATTTCAACTAACTCAAGATAGAACTTCGTTAATTGAAAACGCCAATGTAGGAGATGAAGTTACTGTGCATTTTTTACTGAAGGGCAGAGAGTGGAAAAATCCACAAGGCGAAATAAAATTCTTTAATTCACTAGATGTGTTTAGAGTAGAAAGTTCAAAATCTAAATCGGCTAACGCAGGTACCTCAGAGCCAAGTTTTACGAATGAAACTTTAGTTCCTACGCCTGACGATGATTTGCCATTTTAAATAACAAACACTAATCGATTTGAAAAACAAGATTCTTGTTTCGATCATTTATGTTTTGTGTTTTACTATTAGCAACTCAGGATTTGCGCAAACAGATTCGGTCGAGTCCTTAAAAAGAGGAATAGCCCAATACAACGAAGGTAATTTTGAAGGCGCTGAAATTTCGCTTAACAAAGCTGTTGAGCTTAATTCGCAAGACCCTGAAGCTTTTTTCTATCTAGCAGAAGTTGCTTTTATTTTAAATGAGCAGAAAAAAGCAATGGAGAATTACAATAAATCCATTGAGCTGAAAGTAAAAAATCCACGCGCATTTAAGGGCAGAGGTAGGGTGAAAGCTAAGTTGGGAGATTATTTTGGCTCAATAGAAGATTTCACAAAAGCAATTGAATTTGACTTGGCTTACGTTGACGCTTTTTTTAACAGAGGAATTTCCTATTTAAATCTTAAAGACTACAAAGCATCAATCACTGATTTTTCTAAAGTCATAGAATTAAGTCCAAAAGATTATCAGGCTTACGAGCAACGTGGGCTTGCTAAGTTTAAGATTAACGACTTAAAAGGAGCTTGCTCGGATTGGAGCAAGGCTGGAGAGTTAGGTTATTTCAAAATTTACGACACCATCAAAAAGAATTGTAAATAATGAAACCACTTTATATTGAATCAGAAGGGGATGTTTCCCCAGCTATTATTTTAGATAATGAAAAAATATTTTCTCAATAAAAGGCTGGTCTCATCCTGAAGATGCTGTAAAAATGTTTGAGCCGGTTCTTTCATGGATTAACTCATATGTAGAAACTCCAAATCCTAAAACAGAATTTCATTTCGATTTAAATTATTTTAACACGTCTTCCGCAAAACAACTTTTTAAAATAATAACATCATTAACTGTTTTGGAAGATAAAGCAATAATTTACTGGCATTACGAAAAGCTAGATGAAGATATGCTTGCTTCTGGAGAGAGGTTTGAAAAAATAACCTCTGTGCCTTTCCGGTATGTAGCTAGCTGATTTTTATTCCTATTACTAACACATCGTCCAGTTGAGCGTACTCTCTTTTCCATTCCGTAAAATCAGTTTCAATTTTTTCTTTTTGTATTGTGCTTTTTAGCAACCCAACATTTGCCATTAGCAACTTCATCCTTTGTGTGCTATAATTTCTTCCATTTTCTCCTCCTCGTTGATCAGCAAAACCATCGGAGGTTAAGAATATTGTAGTTCCTTTTGCGGGCGAAAAAGTTTTTTCTGAAAAAGTAAATTCATTTTTATTTTTAAATGCACCCTTGGGGCCAAAGGCACTACCTATCGAGTGGATATCACCTTTTATTTCTTCCAACATATTATTGCACACCACATATAAGGAATGATTAGCCCCCGCAAATGTTACACTTCCTTTATTGAATAAACATACGGAAACATCCATGCCATCATCTTGTGCTCTTGAATCTTGATGCAGTGCTTGAATTACTCCATCATTTAATCTATCTAATATCTCGCCAGGTTGGAAGATCTTTTTTTCGTTTACTATTTCATTTAATAAGGTATTGCCAATCATACTCATAAATGCTCCTGGAACACCATGACCAGTACAATCAGCAACTACTACGATAGTTTTATCTCCTTGTGTAGACAGCCAATAAAAATCTCCACTAACAATTTCGAGCGGTCGGAAAAACACAAAATGTTCATTCAGCGCTACTTTTAATTCTTCCGTTGATGGGAGAATTGCATCTTGGATTTTCTTAGCATAGTTGATGCTATCGGTGATGTGTTTATTTTTTTGATCTACCACTATTTTTTGTAATTCAATTACTTGTTTTTGCTTCCGAGTAATACGCAAGCGGTTAAAAATAAATACAGTGAATAGTATCGCCATTAGTAAACCAATTCCTATGGACCAAGAAATGACCTGTTGTCTCTTACGTTCTTCCTCTGCGATAGCTAATTCTTTTTGATGATCTGCATCTTTGAGTACCTGTTGTTTGTCGTAATCATATTTCAGCTGTTGTTGAATGGTAGACCTTTGATTTTTTTCATTCACGAGACTGTCACGCATTTTTAGATTTAGTTCATGCATGACCAACGCATTTTTATAATCGCCCGTTGATTTATAAACTGAGTACAGCAATTGAGAGGCGCGTTTGATATTGTCTGGAGAACCTGTTGCTCTAGCAGAATTCATTGCTTTATGTCCACATTCGAGAGCCAAATAATTTTCATTTTTATTGAGAAGTACAGTACCTATATTTACGAGCGCTGATGTATAGTTAATCCGATCTCCAGATTCTTGCGATAACGAAGCACTTTCTTCAAAATATCTCAGCGCTTTGTCAAGGTTGTGTTCTACATTGAAGTAGATCGAACCCATGTTATTAAGCACAGTTGCAATGCCTTGTTTGTGTTGGAGTTGCCTAAAAAGAGATAAACTGCGATTGTAATAAAGCATTGCCTTAATGGTATCATTAGCAAAGTGATGGATCTGTCCTATATTGTTTAACAAAAAAGCCTTCCCCATTTCGTCATTAATTTTTTCCGCGCTCTCCAGGCCCATTGAGTAATACTTCAGCGCCTGCTCCGGAATTCCCTGCTGTAAGTATATGAGCGAAATATTATTGAGCGATACGATATAACCCGGAACATCATTAATTTCATCACGCATCTTCAAGCTTTTATTAAAGTATTCCAATGCCAAGGAGATATCCCCCTGAAGTCTGCATAATTCCCCCAGATTATTTAGTGATTCAGCAATCCCTAGCTTATCGTTTGTTCTTTCTCTGATCTCCAGGCCCATCTTAAAAAAATGCACAGCATTTTCTGAAACACCCTTTTGCCAATAATAATATCCTATATTATTCAACGCAAGCGCTTTCTTGTTGAGTATGTATGTAAAAATTTTTGGATCGTTCAAAGCAGCCGATTGGTGTAACAACTTCTCTGCAAGTTTTACCGCAGGTTTAGCATATGATAAGATATCTTGCTCATCACAGTTTTCGCTTAAGATAACTAACAGATTTAGTTTAACAGAGTCTTGTGTAGTTTTTTGAAGCAAATTGGTCAGAGAGTCAATATTATTTTGACTAAATGCGTTAATCGAACCAAAGATAATAATGAGGAAGTAGACAAAAGAAAGTGTTAATATTTTCATTTTATCTAAAAATTCGCTGCTTATCGCGCTGTTCTATTGGCAACGGATCAAAGAGTAGGTGAATTCGCTCGCAGTTATCGAAAGAATTATGAAATCTCTTGACCTTATACCCCGTCCGTGACCAAGGAATGATTTTACTGCTATGAATAAATGCCCGCTGTTGAAGAAGAAACTGGAAGTAAGAAAAGTATAGTTGGTTCATCTATAAACTTTATTCAAATGCGCTTATGCCAGTCACATCATGTCCGGTAATTAATAAATGAATATCATGTGTGCCTTCGTATGTAATTACAGATTCTAAATTCATCATGTGGCGCATGATTGGATATTCGCCAGTAATTCCCATTGCACCGTGAATTTGCCTTGCTTCTCTTGCTATTTGCAAAGCCATGTTTACATTATTTCTTTTTGCCATTGATATTTGCTGTGGCGTTGCTTTACCCTCATTTTTCAAAACCCCTAATCTCCAGCAAAGCAGTTGCGCTTTGGTGATCTCCGTAATCATTTCCGCTAATTTCTTTTGAGTAAGCTGAAATCCACCAATAGGTTTTCCAAACTGAATTCTTTCTTTAGAATATCGTAGCGCAGAGTCGTAACAATCTAACGCAGCTCCAATGGTTCCCCAAGCAATCCCGTAACGCGCAGAGTTTAAACATCCCAGCGGACCTTTAAGCCCTTTTATATTTTGGAAAATATTTTCTTTTGGAACTTTTACATTATCAAACACAAGCTCCCCAGTTGCAGAAGCTCTCAAACTCCATTTGCCATGAGTTTCTGGAGTTGTAAATCCTTTCATTCCTCGTTCAACAATAAGGCCTTGAATTTCTCCTTGTTCATTTTTTGCCCACACAACGGCAATATCTGCAAATGGAGAATTGGAAATCCACATTTTAGCACCGTTCAAAATAACATGATCTCCTTTATCCTTGAAGTTGGTAAGCATACCATTTGGATTTGAACCATGATCCGGTTCAGTTAATCCAAAGCATCCCATCATTTCTCCCTTTGCTAATTTTGGTAAATATTTTTTCTTTTGTTCTTCACTACCGTAAGCATAAATAGGGTACATCACCAACGAGCTTTGTACAGATGCAGTAGAACGCAACCCGGAATCTCCCCTTTCTAGCTCCATCATTATTAAGCCATAAGATATTTGATCCATTCCAGCGCCACCATATTCAGTAGGAATGTATGGTCCAAATGCACCAACTTCTGCCAATCCTTTAATCCATTGTTTTGGGAATTCTGCTTTTTGACAGGCTTCTTCAACTATTGGAGATACTTCTTTTTTAACCCAAGCTCTTGCGGTATCTCTAACTAATTTATGTTCATCGGTTAATAGCTCATCAACTAAGAAATAGTCGTGGTACTGAAAATTATCCGCTTTAGCCATATTAATAATTATTTAAATAGAATTTGAGCAAAAATAGATAAATTGACCTACTTATACGTAATGATGGAACGGATTTTGTAAGATATATTTACATTTGCGTCAATATATATACCATGAATAAAAAAGCACTCCTTTTAGCGTATAGCTTAATTATTACACTGTTAGCTGTTTCAATATCATCTTGTGTTAAAGATGCAGCAAGATTGGAGCAGATAAATCCATGCGATAGTATTGAAGTTAAATATCAAACTGTAATAAAGCCTATGTTGCAAACCCAATGTGCAATAGCTGGCTGTCATGACGGAGGCAATGCCCTAAATAATTTAAACGTGTATGCCGAATTAAAAGCCCTTGCCGATAATGGAAAGTTAAAAGAACGGGCAATTACAAAAAAAGATATGCCTCAAGCAGGCCCTATGCCAGACTCACTTATACAAAAGTTAAATTGTTGGTTAGAGGCGGGTGCTCAGAATAATTAAGTTGCCTTATAAAAATCTAAGAAAATGAAAGTAAAACATCTCATATTATTTATAGCCTTTTTGTTTTTGGGTTCTTTGCTAAATGCTCAGATCTATTTAGGCAAAACCTGTAATATAAAAATATTCTCTGACGGACCCATAGAAGATATTGATGCAGCTAACACTTCATCAAAACCCATTCTTAATATAGCATCCAATTCCATAGCTATAAAAATTACCATCAAGGGGTTTACGTTTGAAAAGAAATTAATGGAGGAGCATTTTAATGAGAAGTATATGGAGAGCGATAAATACCCGTATGCAACTTTTTCAGGAAAAATAAATGAGACTGTAGATTATTCAAAAGATGGAAGTTATAAAGTAACAACTACCGGAAAGTTAAACATCCACAATGTTGAGAAAGAAAGAACACTAGATGGGGTAGTCACTATTAAAGGAGGAGAAATAACTCTTGAAACTAAATTTATTGTAGCCTTAAAGGAACATGAAATAGAGATTCCAACTTTGGTTGCACAAAACATTGCAGAAAATATAGAGGTTACACTTAAGTCTACTTTAACTGAATACAAAAAATAATTATATGAAATTTATTCTTGCTTTTACGCTTAGCATTTTCACACTATCTGCTATCGCTCAAGATGACCTTCTCAATATGCTAGATTCGGTAGCCCCACAAAAAAAAGAACACAAAACTGTTACCGCTACATTTAAGACCACAAAAATTATCAACCTTCAATCTTCTCAAACGGTAGGCAAGGGCGAGCTTGACTTTCGAATTACACATCGATTTGGGAATATTGGTAAAGAAAGTCAAGGAGGTATTCATACGCTTTATGGCTGGGATGCCATATCCGATGTACGTTTTTCGTTTGATTACGGCATTACTAAAAAACTTCAAGTAGGTATAGCGCGAAACAAGCAACGGGAAAACTTGGACGGTTCTTTGAAGTGGAGATTGATGGAGCAAACGCTTGATAATAAGGTCCCTATTACTATTTGTGCCTATGGAATAGCGTCCTTAACACCTATGCTAAAACAGCAATTTTATTCAGGAGCCGATACAAATTGGGTAAATGATTCAGCAAAATTTATTCATCGCATGGTGTATACTTCGCAACTAGTTTTTGCTCGTAAGTTTTCTAATTGGCTTTCTATAGCAGTGGCTCCAACCTATACACATCGTAATTATGTGTTAGCAAACATTAACTCTTCAAATGGAGCGGTTGATGAAAATGATCTCTTTTCTGTAGCTGCTGGCGTACGGCTTAAAGTGAGTCGTAGCGTTTCGCTTTTAGCAGATTATTTTTATGTTATTTCTGATTTCAGAAAAGATAATCCTACCATGCCACACTATAACCCATTAGCAATAGGTATAGAAATAGAGACCGGAGGTCATGTGTTTCATCTGAACTTTACAAATGCTTCCGGCATAATAGAAAACAGCCTTATACCAAACACAACCGATACTTGGAGTCGAGGAGGGTATAAGTTTGGGTTTAATATATCTAGGGTGTTTCAGTTGAATTAATACTTTTTAGAGCCCTATAAAGCTACTCACATCGGTTTCAAACAACCAATTAATATTATATTCGCAGCGATATTTTTAATGCCGAAGTGGCGGAATTGGTAGACGCGCTGGTCTCAAACACCAGTGGGCTTAACACCTGTACGAGTTCGACTCTCGTCTTCGGTACATTAAAAAGTAAAGATTACTTAGTTTTTTAATTATAATAAATATAAACCTAAGCCTCATAACCTTAAACCCTCTATGAACAGTAAACACCTTTTTTTAATCCCAGGTATTGCGCTTTTAAGCCTATCAGCATGTGAAGGACAAAAGAAAAAGCAAGACAAAAATGTATTAGCTACTCAACTAGATTCCGTTAGTTATGGAATTGGTTTAAGTATTGGCCAAAATCTTAAAAAAGATAATTTGGTTGATATTAGTGCCGAACAAATTGCAAATGGAATTAAAGCAGTTTTTAGTAATGACAGCAGTCTTTTAAAAATTCAAGATGCACAAATGACCATTCAAAAATACATGCAGGGAAAATCTGCTGAGAAAGGCAAAGTTAATTTAGATAAAGGACAAAAAGGTTTAGCAGACAACAGTAAAAAAACTGGCGTAGTGACTCTTCCAAGCGGGCTACAATACATTATTATAAAAGAAGGAACAGGAGCAAAGCCATTGGCTACCGAAACGGTTTCAGTACATTATCATGGAACGTTAATAGATGGAACTGTGTTTGATAGTTCCGTTCAGCGCGGTCAGCCAGCACAGTTTGGAGTATCACAAGTAATTCCGGGATGGACCGAAGCACTTCAATTAATGCCGGTTGGTTCTAAGTGGAAATTATGGATTCCTGCTAACCTTGCTTACGGAGAGAGAAGTCCGGGTAGCCCAATTGGCCCAAATGAAATGTTGATTTTTGATGTGGAACTACTTTCGATAGAAAAATAAAAAATACAAGAGAGGATTATTTACTATTTCAATAGCTTCAAATAATAATCCTCTCTTTTTCTCATTTCCCTTTTTTTAGCAGCAGATTTGTCTTTGTATCCACAAAGGTGTAGGATGCCGTGAATCATTACCCTGCTTAATTCATTTTCAAAAGTAACAGAATATTTTTTTGCATTTTCTTTTACGCGAGGAATGCTGATGAAAATTTCTGAAGAAAGCTCCTTGGATGGATATTGAAATGTAATAATGTCAGTTAGTGTATTGTGTTTAAGAAATTTTTTGTTTATAGCCAATAAAAATTTATCTGAACAGAACGTGAAGCTAATTTCTCCAGCTTTCTTTTTTTCTTTCGCTATCACAGAAAGAAGCAGCTTGGAAACTTTAGACTTTTGCTTTAGAGAAAAGCGAATATCAGTCGTAGAAAAATGTAGAGGCATACGTAAATTACAGAAGCTTATGTAACTCCATAAACTTAGTAGTATAATTCCCTTTTCTAAAATCTTCGTTTTCCATTAATTTTTGATGATATGGAATTGTAGTTTTAATTCCTTCAATTATAAATTCGCCCAAAGCACGGGTCATTTTTGTAATTGCTTCTTCGCGAGTTCTAGCAACGGTAATACATTTTGCTATCATGGAATCATAGTATGGAGGAATTGTATAGCCTGCATAAATGTGCGTATCAACGCGCACGCCATGTCCTCCTGGTTTGTGTAGGGAAGTTATCTTTCCGGGACAAGGTCTGAAATCATTGTAGGGATCTTCGGCATTAATTCTGCATTCAATGGCATGCATTTGCGGGAAATAATTTTTACCTGAAATAGGAACGCCAGCAGCTATTTGAATTTGCTCTCTAATTAAATCGTAATCTATTACCTCTTCGGTAATAGGGTGCTCTACCTGAATACGGGTATTCATCTCCATGAAATAGAAATTGCGATGTTTATCAACTAGGAACTCTATTGTACCAACGCCTTCGTAATTAATGGCATTACAAAGTTTTATGGATGCCTCTCCCATTGCATCGCGAAGTTCAGGAGTCATGAAAGGGGATGGAGTTTCCTCAACTAATTTTTGGTGTCTGCGTTGGATGGAGCAATCACGTTCAGAAAGATGACAAGCTTTGCCGTATTGGTCACCAGCAACTTGAATTTCTATATGGCGAGGCTCTTCAATAAATTTTTCCATGTACATACCATCGTTAGAAAAAGAAGCAAGTGCTTCCTTGCGAGCTGATTCCCAAGCATGTTCCATTTCTTTTTCTTCCCATACAATACGCATCCCTTTTCCGCCACCACCAGCTGTAGCTTTTAAAAGAATAGGGTAGCCCATTTTTTTGGCAATTTTTTTAGCATCGTTTAAATCTTCAAGAAGGCCTTCAGAGCCTGGCACACAAGGCACACCGGCTTTTTTTGCTGTTACTTTTGCGGTAATTTTATCACCCATTGCATCAATCATTGCTGGGGTAGGGCCTATAAATTTTATATCATGCTCTCCACAAATTTGAGCAAACTTAGATCGTTCCGAAAGAAATCCATATCCTGGATGAATAGCATCAGCATTGGTAATTTCTGCTGCTGCTATTATGCTTGGAATATTTAAATATGAATCTTTACTGGCTGGAGGGCCAATACAAACTGCTTCGTCAGCAAAGCGTACGTGTAATGATTCTTTGTCTGCTGTAGAATATACAGCAACAGTTTTGATACCCATTTCTTTACAGGTACGAATGATACGAAGAGCAATTTCCCCTCTGTTGGCAATTAGAATTTTTTTAAACACAAATTAAGGTTTTAGTGAAACATCGACTATGAATTTATTTTTTAAAAGCTTTCGTCCGATTAAAACAGGATATCGCATTTTACCCCTGTCTGTGAGCGAAATTATCGATTTTATTACTCTCCCTTCAATTTTTATTTTGGTTTTTATCATGTATCTTTCTTCAATATCTCCGGAAGAATTTTTGACCTTTTTTTTATAGAATTCAGTAAAACAATGCTCTTTTTCGCTAAAAACAGGGTGATTGGGGTCTAATACTTTAAAATAAAGCTTATGCTCTCTAACTTCAATGTTATGGCAATGCAACGTGTTGGAATAAGCACCTGTATCAATTTTTGCTGGAATACCAGCAACATCAAAATCAGGAAAATCCACGAACGTTTTTTTTCCAATAAGTTGCTTAGGCTTTTTTGCTTTCATTTTATATTCTAACTCCTATTACTAATACGTCATCGATTTGTTCTAAATCTCCTTGCCAAGAAAGAAATGCTTTATCTAAATTATTTTTTTGCTCAGCCATTGAAAGGTGCGAGTTTGAAAGCAACAACTCTTCCAGCTGTTTGTATTTAAACTTTTTGCCCTTAGGACCGCCAAATTGATCGGCAATGCCATCTGTAAAAGAGTAAACGATATCTCCTTTGTTTAACGTAGCATTGTGAAGGGAGAATGGTTTATAGATGCTATGAAATCCAACAGGCTGTTTGTCGGATTTATATTTTTCCATTTCCGAACTACCGTTTTTTAATATCCACAATGGGTTATTTGCTGCAGCAAATTCCAGTTGACCATTTTTAAAATCAAAAGAACACAACATGCAGTCCATGCCATCTTTACTTTCTGTTTCGGTTCCTTCTGGATTTAAGATAGAAATAATTTGATCGCGAACATTATTTAGCACTTCATCTGGTCGCGTAATTTTTCGTTGTATGGTAATTTCGTTTAAGAGAGATATGTTTAGTAAGCTCATAAATGCGCCAGGAACTCCATGACCTGTGCAATCGGCAGTTATCACCAAAAATTTACCATTTACATTGTTGGCCCAGTAAAAATCGCCACTCACAATATCTTTGGGTTTATAAAAGACAAAGAACTCAGGTAAATTTTTCTTTAATAATGTTTCGCTTGCCAATAAAGCTCCTTGAATTCTTTTTGCATATTGAATGCTGTCGGTGATGTCTTTATTTTTTTGTGCAACTTCATGATTAGCAATTTCTAAGGCAGTATTTTTTTCTTCCATTTGCTCGTTTTGCTCTTCAATAATCTTCTTTTGCTTGTTGGTAACACGGTAGCGACTGTAAATGAATCCAGAAAAAACAATAAACAATATCAAGCCAATGGAGGCGGACCATATTATTACACGTTGCTTTTTGCTTTCTGCTTCGGCTATTGCGTTTTGCTTTTCTTGTTCTAAAAGTAGTTGCTGTTCTTTTCTCTCAAATTCCATACGAGATTCTTCTTGCACTAATTTTTTTGCTCCTTCAACATCGGTTATTTTATCTTTTTCGGCTACGTATCTTTTATAATAATAGAGAGACTTTTCAAAATCTTTAAGATTTAAATAATTGCCGCTTAAGTATTCGCTAGCATTTTGTTTTTGCTCTGCATCGTTAATGCTATCCGCTAAGGCAAGAGCTCGCAATGCATATTGATTCGAAAGTGTCAGGTTGTTTTGAAGCCGAAAATGCTTGGATAAGTTATTGAATGCGCTAGCTATTCCAGGTTTGCTATTTAACGATTTGTATGTTTCTAATGAGGAATTCAAATAGGTAAGTGCTTTATCGAAATTATTCAATGACCAATAAATGTTTCCAATATTACTATTCACTAAAGCAACCATATCTTTATCATCGGCAGCTTTTAATATTTCAAGTGCTTTAGAATATTTTTCGAGTGCGATGGTAAAATTGCGCTTTCCTTTTTCATTATCTGATTCAGCTTCGCCCTTTAGCACATAGATGTTGGCAATGTTGTTCAGCATTCTGGCAACTTCAAACATGTCGCCTAAGCTTTCCTGAATAGATAAGGCTTTTTGATAATACTCCATTGCCTTGTCGTACTCCTTCAAATTTTGATAGGCGTTTCCAATGTTGTTATAAGTTTTTGCTAAATGATAAGATTCATATTTTAAGGATTCAAATATTTTTAATGCTTTAAATCCATTATCGATAGCCATATAATAATCAGGAAGATCTATGTATGCGCTTGCCATGTTGTTGTAGGACAATGCCATCCCAAAGGAATCGCGAATGGCAGTTTTCAGCGCTAATGATTTGGTATGATATTCAATAGCCCTCTTTTTATTTCCAAGCCTGTCGTATGCATTTCCCATATTGGTATAGGAGGCGGAAATATCTTTTTTGTTTTCTAACTCTTTGCGGATAAGCATTGCTTTTTGATGGTACTCTAATGCCTCGTTTGCTTTGCCTGAATTATAAAAAGCAACACCAATATTGTTTAAGGCTTGTGCTTCGCCTTTTCTATAATTAATTTGTTTAGCTAGTTTTAGAATGCGTAAGCCAATAACGATAGCATCTTCGTTGCTTTCTACATCGCGAGAAATTTTATTAAGCGAATCAACTTTTAAAGAATTATCAGGCAAGGAAACAAATAAAGACTCAATGTTTTGTTTTGCAGATTGAGCTTTTAAAGTATTAGAATTGTGGTTCCCAATAAAGAAAAAAAAGAAAAGGATTGAAGAATATGTATATAGCCTAATCATTGCCCAATGTGTAGGGCAAATTTAAGGTTTTAAGCGAGAGAGCGGAACTATCTAGAAATGACAATTTTAGTATTTAATATTCCGTTTTCTGATTTTATTTTTAACAAATAAACACCATTTGATATTTCAGGAATAGTTACGGATATTTTTTTTGTAGATCCTACAGAGCTGTAAATAACTTCTCCTATCATAGAGTATACGGTTATGCTTTGTACAGAGATATTATTACAGAATACCTCAAAAGTTCCGGTGTTTGGATTAGGAGAAATAATTATAGATTCTAAAATCGGGTTTTCGATTACGGTTACTGGTCCAATTGTTTTTTCTGAAGAGTTGGACTTTGATGATTTTACAGAAGTGGCCATCGGATTAGGATTTTTTGTTGTAGCAACACAAGGCTGTGCTGGCACAGCAACAATTCGATAACGCGCACTATCGGTGGGTGCTGTTAAGTCGGTATATTGATTTGCTAGCGTAAATAGTACAGAACCAATTTTTGTCCAATTGTTTGTGTTATTGCCATCTCTCCAAATATCATAATCAGCAAATGAAAAACCCTGATAGTCTGACCAAACAAGATCAAACGTAGAAGGAGGAGTAAAAGCTGGTGTTAATTGGTGTATAGTAATATGTGTGCTGCTTAAGGCGCTTTCGATTCCGCATGTATCTATAGCAGAAATTGCATATTCATATGCTTGAATTTTTGGATTTACTCCGTTTGTAGTATCAGCAAAAATTGAAAGATTACTAAATGGAACAGAAGCAATATGCGTCATTACTGCAGATATATTTCTGTAGATTCGGAAGCTATCTATTCCAGCTGTTATTGGTTTTTCCCAAACGATTCTGTTTCGGTCGTGTGTAATTGTATCAACGGTAACCACACAAATCGATACTGGAGGTAGCAAGGAAGTAATGGTAAAACTTGCAGAAGCGGTGCAACTATTTGCATCAGTAAGCAAAACAGAATACGAGCCAGCAGTTAATCCAGAAATATCCTGAGTGGTTGCATTATTAGACCATGAGTAAGAGTAAGGAATAGTTCCGCCAGTAGGAGCTATGTCAATCAGTCCTTTGTTACCACCGTAACAAGAAACATTTACATTATTGTTTGCAATGTTTAATGCTGCTGGTTGAGAAATGGCAACTGTATTTGTGCTAGAGCAGGATGTGGCATCGGAAACAGTAATTGTGTAATTACCTGCAACCAGGTTACTAATCGCGCTAGTGCTTCCGCCATTTGACCAGGAATAAGTATAGGGAGATAATCCGTTCGATACACTTACGGATGCTTGTCCATTAGCAAAGCTATTACACGTAACATTTACTTTAGAAACAGTGCTTGAAAGATTTAGTTCATAGGCAGTGAAAGGGGCACTTATTTGTGCAGGGACAGGAATAGTAACGCTGATTCCACTTTTAGAGGCAATGCTTCCAGCCGAGTTAGATATTGATGTTACAGTAGTTTCTGTTCCTCCGCCATTTGTTTGATGACAAGTTCCGATATTAAGTAAAGAGTCTGTTTTTATAAGATACATATTTATGTCTATGCCACCTGAATATGGAAAGCTATTTGTTTGTGATAAAATAGCGTAACCATTATCGTGGGTGCGTTGCATTGCCCAGGAATTGTTTTCGCTATTAGTGCCACCAAATGTTTTAGACCATTGCATGGTTCCGTTAAGAGAAGTCTTTATTACATAAACGTCTTCTCCTCCTTTACCAAAAGATCCAGTACCTCCTAAAAAAACATATCCGTTATACGTTTCATGAACATCGTAAAATGATTCATCTAAGCCACCGCCATAGATTTTAGACCAAGAAGTATTTCCAGAGGCGTCAAGTTTTACTACATAGCCGTCATAATTTGCAGCACCAAAGCTTTTAGTTTTTCCTACTACAATAAAACCACCATCCGAAGTTTGTTTTGTTCTATATCCATAGTCAGGCAATGCACCGCCTATCGCTTTATCCCAGACAATTGTTCCAGTTGAATTAACATATAGAACATATACTTTATAGTTTGGAGGAGACCCCGTATATCCAGTTAATAGATAACCTCCTGTATTACTAAGTTCCAAAGAATAAATACCTTCAAGAGAAGCAGTGCCATATTTTTTTGTCCAGGCAGTATCGCCACTGGCAAATATTTTTACCAGCATAGCATCTTGTCCGATTGTTCCTCCAAGGATATAGCCGCCATCCGCAGTTTGTTTCACTCCCCATGCTGCTTCAGATCCTGAGCCACCATACGTTCTTTTCCAAGAAGAGTTGCCATCTGCACTTACTCTTATGGCAAACATATCATTGCTTCCTGTGCCATAGCTTTGAGTTTGACCTGCAACTATTATATCTCCGCTTGAATTTACTGCTAACGCATTTGCTCCGTCATAAGCTGATCCGCCCCATACTTCTGACCAAACTATATTTCCAATGGTGTCGGTTTTTGTAACGAAAATATCTGAACTTCCAGATCCAAAGCTTTGTGTTGCTCCACATAAAATATAGCCCCAATCGTTTGTTTGATCAATGCCGTTATATATAAATTCACCACCTCCGCTAGTGCTTCCATACACTTTTTGAAACGAAAGTGTTCCTGGAGCAATATTGTCCCATCTTTGAATATACCAGCTGATATAACCTGCTGCATAAAGCTGCCCCTTGTATACTGCAAGAGTAAGTACGGTGTTGCCTAATCCGCCATCAACATCGTTCCATGTTGTGCCATTCCAGCGTGCAATTTTACTTGCCGAAGACCCTCCGGCAGTATTAAAAGCTCCGCCCACGTACAGCTCATTGTTATAGACCGCAAAGCAATTTGCATCGCTGCTTAATCCGACACCTAGTGCAGACCAGGTGGTTCCATTCCATTTAGCAATTCTACTCGCAGGAGATCCGCCAGCGTTTGCAAACCTTCCACCAGCATATAAATCATTGTTATAGATGCCGAGTCCGCTTACCCAATTATCCATTCCGGTTCCAAGGGCTGACCAAGTAGTACCATTCCATTTTGCAATGTAGTTTGCAGCGCTACCTCCCGCTGTAATAAAGTCGCCACCAGCATAGAGTGCTCCATTAAAAACAATAAGTGAATTCACTTTTGCATTCATTCCAGTCCCTACTGTTGTCCAAGATGTGCCGTTCCATTTGGCAATGTAATTTGCAGTTGCTCCACCAGCCATAGTAAAACTTCCGCCAGCATAAAGCTCATTATTAAAAACAACCAGCGCATTTACTTGTCCATTGGTTCCAAGTGCTAGCGGAGACCATGCGGTACCATTCCAGCGAGCAACATTATTTGCAGGCAATCCCCCGGCAGTTGAGAATGTACCTGCAGCGTAAATGTCTCCATTAAAATTAGTGATTGCAAATACATCTCCATTCAAACCAGTTCCAAGAGTAGTATAAGAGCTGCCATCCTATCTAGTAATGTAGTTGCCAGGAGAAATAAAATCCCCGCCAATATAAAGAGAGTTGGTGGCGTTGTCAGTATATAAAGCATAAATAGGATCTCCAAAAACATTGTTCCCAGTTAGTTTACTCCAATACTGCGAATGTGAAGTATTAATTAGTAAGAGACTGAAGAGGTAAAAAAAATATTTTTTCATTTTTAAGAAATAGGGTAGAGAAATATTTTTTAAATTATTTCTATATTGATTTTCAGAAGCAGAAAGTATTAATTAAGAATCATCTTTTTAGGGAAGGTGTTTTCTTCGGTGGTTATATGAATTATATAAATGCCTTTTGGTTGATTACGTAAATCTATTTTTTGAGTGCTAGTTTTTGTGAACTCAATTTTTTTAATCTCCTCTCCCAGCGCATTAATAATTTTCACTTCATACGCCAATCCTTTTTTGTTAAGAATTGTAAATTCTCCATTTGAAGGATTTGGGAAAATGCTAATTAAACTATTTGCTGTTATTTCAGAAACAGAGGAGCCTGGGCTAGTGGGTCTTTCAGAAGAATTTGACTTAGAAGACTTTACTGAAGTAGCTTGTGGAACAGGATTTTTAATAGTAGCAATACAATCTCCTCCTACATGGTCAACGTCAACATGATACGAAACAGTATCGCCAGTTTGAGGAACAGCAATATCCGTGTATGTTGTAAACGATGAAGGTAAAGCAGCAAGAAACTCCCACGCGCCATTTGTACTATCCTTTCGGTAAATATTATAATATGCAAAAGAAAATCCTACATGTGCATCCCAAATAAGCGTGGTGGTAGTTGGCGTGCTTGATTGAACTGACAGGTGAATAGTTTTATGTTCCGAACTTAAAGGGCTTTCAGTTCCACATAAATCTAACATGGAAATTTTGTAGCGTGCCCATTTTATTGAAGGATCAGAAATGACATCGTAATAGGTACTTACATTTAAGTATGGGGAGTAGGCAATTTTTTGGAATATTCCTTGAGAAGAAGATTCTCTGTAAATATTAAATCCTGCAATTGCAGCGCTCACAGGTTTTTCCCAAACCACAATATTTTTATTGGAGATTGTGTCAACAGTGGTGATGCAAATTGGTTTTATAGGAGGAAGCACCGGTGTTACAGTAGAAACTAATACGCTTTTGCATCCACTAACATCTGTAACAACTACCCCATAGTTTCCAGCTGTAGCACTCAAAAGATTTTGAGTAGTATTTCCATTATTCCATAAATAAGTGCTAATTAAATTTGCGTTTTGTGGTTCAATTAAAACAAATCCATTCCCACCGCAACTTACTCCTGCAATAGTATCAATACTAACAACAGGCCCTCCGCTGTCTTGCACTGCTAAGAGCGTAGAGTCTTTACAACCTTTAAAATCTGTAATATTTATTTTATAAAATCCAGCACTAAGACCGGCTTTTGCTGGAGTAGTTCCGCCAATTGCCCATAAGTAGGAATAAGGTGAGGTGCCTCCGCTTACTAACATTGCTGCATATCCATTTGAGGCAGTACATCCAGAGTTAATTACATTTGAATTTAATGTCAACTTAGAAGGCTGAGTTACAAAAATGCTTTTTATTCCAGCGCAATTTGCTGCATCAGTTACTTTAACTTCGTATGGGCCATATGATAAATTTGAAACGTCCTGCGTAGTTGCTCCATTGCTCCAGAGATAAGTATAAGGTGTTGCGCCTCCTGTTACTGCAATATCGATAGAGCCATTTGATTTTCCAAAACAAGAAATTGCAGTTACAGAATTTGTAGTTATTGCGGGTCCATTCGAAGAAGTAATTAGCGCATCAGCAAAACCAAAACATCCATTACCATCTGTAACGTTGGCCCTGTAGGTGCCAGCATTTAAACCGGTAATAGAAGTGTTAGTGCTTCCGGTAGTCCACAAATATGAAAAAGGAGGAATAGCGCCCGGTCCACTTACAGAAACGGTAGCGGCTCCACTTTTAGCTCCGCAAGAAGTGGGAGTAACAGATGCAGTTGCCGGAATTGGCAATGGCTGACCTATTGAAGCAGTATCTAGTAAAGTGCATTTTAGGGAATCAGTGATTAATACACTATAGGTGCCAGCACATAGATTGGACGCAGCTGAAGTTGTGGCGCTGCTGGGTTGCCATAAATAGGTGTAAGCTCCAGTTCCTCCTTTGGACGCAGCAGAGGCAAATCCTGTGCAAAGTCCAAAACAAGTAGCACTATTATTTGTAATTGTTGAAGAAAGAGTTATTGGTTGCGTGATAGTTACATATGCAGTATCAGCATCTCCACAAGTATCAGATGCTGTTACAATTACTGAATAGCTTCCGGGTAATAATCCGCTTACTGAATTGCCTGTATAATTAAGCGGAGACCAGTTATAGCTATAAGGTGGATTTCCACCAGATGGGGATAAATTTATTTTGCCATTACCAAGACCAAAACAAGTTACATTCTGTTGATTTGCATTAGCAGCTATTTTTTTAGGTTGAGCAATTGCATGCGTTTCATTTAAAACACAGCCTTTATTATCTGTAATTGTTAATGAATAACTTCCCGCAATAAGTGAGTCAATAAATGAGTTGGTACTTCCTGTGCTCCATAAATAGGTATGGGGCCACGTTCCACCTGTACTACTGGTATATATTTGTCCGTTATAGGCTCCAATGCAAGTGGCAGAGTAACTGCTAACCCCTGATGCAAGTGGGCTTGGCGGAAACAAAGTAACACTACCAATAGATTTACACCCTGAAAGATTAGAAACAGTAACAAAATGTGTTCCACCTTTTAAACCAGTTGCTAATGAAGTAGTTTGCGCGGGAGTAGTGTTCCATAAAAAATTGAAAGGAGGAACTCCTCCGGAGGCAGTAACGATAGCGGTGCCATTAGAAGAATAACTACAACTACCTGGTGTTGTAGTAAATGTTAAAGCAGGTGTACCAAGATCGCTAACAGCAACTTTTGTAGAATCTTTGCAGCCGTTACCGTCTGTTACAGTTACAGCGTATATTCCGGCAGCTAGAGCAGTTATGGTATCTTTAATTAGTCCACCTTGCCATAAATAACTGTATGGTTGTGTCCCACCAAAAACAGTAACAGAAGCCCATCCAGTTGAGGATCCACAAGTAGAGTATCCTGTATCTTTTTGCAAAAAGATCGAGTTAGGCTGTCCAACCCATTGCGACCCCATGATGGAACACCCATTTACATCTGCAATAGTTACATTGAAGCTGTTTGAGTATAAGCTATCAATAGTTGGTGCATTTGGGTAAACTCTAGGAGGTCCGATAGGACTACCTCCCACTGACCATGCATAACTATAAGGTGAAGTTCCTCCAGATACAACTGCAGATAACAATCCATTATTTAAGCCATAGCAACTTACATCCGTTGGAATCATATTTACTGTTAATGGTGCAGCAACTGCAACATATACAGAACTTGAAATTGAAGTTCCTGAACATTTTACAATACATCGGAAGTAGCTTGACTGCTGAATGGTTAAATAATAGGCTTTCGTTGTAGCACCAAACATATCTGCCCATGTAGTTCCGTTGGTAGATTTTTGCCATTGAAAGGTTTGTCCTTGTCCATTTGGATTGCCATTTAAGGAAAGATAAAATGGTGTGTTGATGTTACACACAGTGGTTTTAGTTGCTACAGCCGTTCCTGCAATAGGAGGATTGTTACAAGCAGGAGGTTGTGCAATGGTAATGTTATAATCTTCTGTTTCCCCATAGCTAAATGTTGAGCAATAATCGCTAGATATCATATTGTAGTTATAGCTGCAACGAATTCGTAATCTAGTTGTACCCGTAGATGCTGCTGAGGGAATAGTGATATATGCTACTAATAATTCTTTTGAAGGACTTGTCGAGGCGTAAACAAATTCATAGGCATCTGCAAAGTCACCATCTTTGTTGTAATCAATCCAAACTCCAAATCCTTGTGGAAACCCAGCGCCTGACTGCATGCTGATTGCATAAGCGCCTCCTTTATCTATGGTTGTAGTTGTGGTAAGATCATAGATGTAATTATTTGCATTCCCATTACAACCAGATTTTAATTTACTTAAGGTGTTAAATGAAAAATTCTCTATGTAGTCGTTTGAGCTGCATAGGTTTGTGTACGAAGGAATACAATACTGAGCCGAAGCGCTTGCGATTATTCCTAGTGATAGCAAGAGGAATATATAGATGTTTTTAGTCGAAAATTTATTTTTTGAAATAATAGAAAAGAATAATTGCATGTAATTAGGATTTAGGTCGCAAATTTAACAAAAATGATTAGAATAATATATAAAAAAACAGGAGGGAAAATCGAGCATCAACCAACGAGTATCCCAAGTTGAAGTAGAATGTAGGCGATTTTCAGGCTTTGGTTATCAATTACATTTTTGTTGACGTCAAATTTTAAAGAGTCGTCATCGCCAATAAAAAAACTAATGGCTGCACCTTTTTTAGCTAGACCTTCGCGCTCTGCAACAAGCAAAATAGATTTGCCTTTTATTTTTTCAGAAATTAATTTAAGCTCTGTGCTTTTTCCGGCAGGAATAAATATCATATTACATAGTAGCGCATCGCTGGTAGATGAAACACTAATTACCACTATTTGTTTTCCCTTAACTTTTTTGTTTTTTGCAAGCGTATGTAATTCGGTTTTTATAGGCGAATCGCCAACGACACCTATTATAAAATCACCTTCTGTAGTAGGCCATTCAACATATTTCATGAAGTTATATAAGAACAAGGTGTATGCTTTGGGATCAATATCTTGAGAATGCACATTGGTAGTCTGAATCGAAAAAAGAATCGAAAAAGTAGCTAACAAAATATTATATTTTATAAATCGACTCATTGATTTTTTGGAGCAGGTTTTAGCGCATAAGTTATTTTAAACAACAGCTCCCGCGAAGGCCCTGGCAGCGGAGCGTGATAGCCGTTATAAGGCTGAATAAATGTGTATTTAGAATCTAAAATATCGTAGCAACCAAGCCCTATTGTTAATCCCCTTTTTAAGTTTGTAATGTTAAAGTATAAGTTAGCTAGTAAAAGTCCAGGAAGTTTTTCAATAACTGAATTGCCAGCGGTATCAACACTAGTGTATGCATACCGATCTCCAATGTATGAAAGGGAAGGACTCACGCTAAAATATTTCCCCAACTTAATATATAAGCTAAGATTGGCTTTATGGTTAGGGAAGGCTAACAGTGCAGCAGTATTTTCAGGTACTTCATAATCTGCTATTTTATTTTTTCCTGCCACCGAATAGTAAGAGTAATTGAAAATTAGATAGCCCCATTTGTCGCGCATTCTATACTCTAACTCTAAGCCTTGACTTCCAGCGCCTCCAAAATTTTTGTAGTTATCTGTTTGTAGGGAATCATCAAAGAAGTAAACAATAGGGTCTTTAGTGGTAATATCAAAAAAGTTTATTGTTAACAAGGATTTTCTTGTGAGTTGATACCCAGCCTCTAATTCTAGTACTTGCGTAAGCTCTGGCTTAATTTCGGTGCTAAGATTTATATTTTCTATAGTTGGAGCTCGGAATGAATTACTGTAAAGAATTTTGAAGTGAGTCTTTTTTATTTTTTTTGTTAATCCAATTCTTGGAACAAAAGCAGAGCCGTATACATTATGATTGTCTAAGCGTGCGCCAGCAATAATATTTACATAGCGGGTTTTTGCAAGTCCTTGAAAGAAATAGGCTTGATTGAGGTAGCTCACTTCTTTTTCTCCATTTGAAAAATAACTACTATCTACATTATCAATTGCTTTATCCGCAAACACTTCAGCGCCAGCAATAAAATTTATTTTACGAGTTAAATTATACGAGGCCGTAACATTTCCTGTATAGCGAGTAGTAGTTTTACTGTAATCTGGGAAAATTGAATCCAATTCCCAAACAGTTTCCCAGGGCCGTTGGTACTTCATGTTGAACTTGGGCGTTATAGTAAGTTTTTTATGTTTTCCAATTTCGGCAACATATTTCAGCTCCGTAAAATGCGATGTAAAATTTACAGGGTATTGACTCGGATAAATATTATCATACCCATCCTGAGATGTTGTGTTGTATAGGTCCATTATCCATCTTGCACTAAAACCCTTATACGAAAGTCCCAAATTTGTATGTGTATTATTTAGCTGAGAGTTCTTAGACATGTCGTAGGAATTTCCATAGAAATCGTTAAATGTTTGATCGCTTCGGTTGCCGCTCCCAAGAAATATACCTAATGAAAACTGAAAATCTTTGTTTTGTTTGCCGGCAGACAAGTTAATGTTTCTTCTTCCCATTACATTTTGCATTTGTCCGGCTGTAGCAGAAATAGTCATACCCGGATTATCCAAAGCGCTTTTGGTTATGATATTTATAACTCCATACTCAGCATACCCACCATAAATAGCTGAGCCTGGTCCTCGTACCACTTCAATTTTTTTTATCTGGTCAATTGGAAAGTGATTGCCAAAGGAGGTAATTCCAAATAATAAATCATTTATTTGTTGTCCATCTATTAAGATTAATATTTTTCCTTCGTGCGCCCAAAGCCCCCGAGTGCCAATTCCTACCACTCCATCCACATCAACTCCACAATCGATTCCTGGTACTAGGCGGAGTACATCAATCAAATCTCGGGCTCCAGAATTTTGTATTTCTTCATCGGTAATAAGTGTAACAATGCCCGGAGATTCGCGAGCTGTCATAGGTCGTTTAGAAGCAGCAAGAATCAAAGAATTAATAAGCTCTTCCAGTTCTGAAGGAACGCCATGTGCTTTTAAGTTCAAAAGCTGTTCCAAAGACATGTCGTAGAAATCAATTGAATCCTTAGGGGAAGTACTGTTTTGCTGAAACGCTTCTTTTTCAAAAAGAAGGAACAGAAATAATATCATGAAAAGGTGTTTCATTTAATAGAGGAGTCAAATATAAGAATTAATAGGAATTTATTGGCTAATCACTTCCCCATCGTGTAGGGTGATAATTCGGTCTGTTTTGTTTGCAAAATCCATATCGTGCGTAACGATGAGTATGGATTGATTAAAATTCTCTTTTAATTCCTTGAGGATGTCAAATACGTTTCTTGAATTTTTAGAATCCAGATTCCCTGTAGGCTCATCTCCCATAATTATTTTTGGGTCATTAATCAATGCCCTTGCAATTGCTACTCGCTGTTGTTGTCCTCCAGAAAGTTTATTTGTCAATTTCATGGCTTGATCTTCCAGTCCAAGGATTTTCAACTTATCCATTGCTCGTTCATCAATTTCCTCTTGAGAATATTTCCCGAGTTTAATGGCAGGCAAGGCCACATTTTCTAACACAGTAAACTCAGGAAGCAAATAATGAAACTGAAAGACAAAACCAATTTTTTCATTTCGTATGGCAGCCAATTCATTTTTACTTTTTAAACTTAAATCATCACCGTCAAAATAGATATGTCCATTGTAATCAGTATCCAATGTGCTCAGCACATATAGTAAAGTTGATTTTCCACTCCCGGATGCGCCTACGATGGATGCAAATTCTCCTTGTTTTATACTTATATTTATATTTTTTAATGCCTGAAATTCTACCGGGTCATGAAAAAACTTATTGAGGTTTTTAGATTCTATGATATTTTTTCCGGCACTCATTTTGATCGTATAATTTCGATGGCATCTACTTTAGAGGCTTTGCGAGCCGGAATGTACCCTGCAATGGCAGTGACAACTAGCGCAAAAAAATATGCGAAAATGAAAAACAGGGGGGAGGAATTAAATTGTAAGTATTCCATGGATACAAATCCTTTGATGTTGAGTTTTATGGAACCAACTAGCTGTTGTAGAGCAAAACCAAGCAGCAACCCTAAAGCACCGCCAACAATACCAATTAATAGTGATTCGGTCAAAAATATTTTTACAATGTCTTTATCTTTATATCCTACTGCTTTCAAGATAGCGATGTCGGGCATTTTTTCATAAATGATCATCATCAGAATATTAAAAATTCCAAAACCAGAAACAATAAGAATGGAAACTATTACTAGGTAAGTAATCATATTTTGCACTTTAAATATTCCAAAAATACTTGCATTTGCCTCTTTCCAGTCTAGTGCTCGATAGCCAAATTTTTTCTGATATTCTTTTGCAAGTTCTTCTGCCTTGTCAATATTTTTAAGTTTAATATTTATATCAGTAATGTACGAGCCGTCAACTCGCAAAAACTTTTGAGCATTTCTTAAATTTATAAACGCTCTGGTTTTATCTACTTCGGTAAGTCCGCTACGGTTTATGCCAACCACTTTCATTTCCAAGGTCACTCCTGCAGGAGAAATCACATTTAGGTTATCGCCTATTTTGGCACCTAATAATTCTGCCAGACCTTGACCTAGGATAATTCCATTAGGAATGGTTTGTAGTTTTATAATATCCCCTTCAACATTGTTTTTCTGAACATTGAAAAGAATATTCTCTTTTACAATATCAACCCCTGATATCCGACCGCTCATCTGAGCAACCCCTAATTTAAATATGGCCTGAGAGCCTAAAAAAGGAGATATGCCGATTACATTTTTATCTTTTTCTAAGATTTCAATAATTTGTTTTCCATTTCTGATTTTAGCTTGTTCCTCTTTGGGTTTTTGATTGCTAATAAATAGTTGATAGCCTTCCAATGAATCAATTTGAGATAAAATGCTTTTTCTATCTTTTTTCGCTTCGTTAAAAAGCCGGATGTTTGCCGTAGTGTTTACGGTTTGCTCAATAAACGTTACTTGAAAGCCCGACATTAATCCTGCTTGAAATATAAAAATGGCGATACCAAACATAACGCCCAGCATAGCTACCAGCGTTTGCCTTTTTTTAGCAACCAAATGCCGGAGTGATATTTTCAGTAATGGAGATTTTATAAAATGCATACTAATGCAATTCTGTTATTAAACGAGGAGAAGCTGTTACGGCTTTATCAATTCTGTTTTTTCTTCAATGCCACTAATAATTTCAACAAACTCAAGATCTTCAACTCCTTTTTGTATTGCCACCGTATCTTTTTCTGATTTTCTGATTACGCGCTTTCCTTCTAATAAATATTCGCGTGGAATTACCAATGCGCCCTTTTTTATTTGAATAATTATGTTTGCTTCTACCGACATGCCTGAAAAAATATTTATTGATTTTTCTAATGCAATTGATGCAACTACTCTAGATGTTTTATTTAATTGATTTATACGAGGATATATTTCTTTAATTTTTCCGCTAAAAAATTTATCAGCATATGCATCAATGGAATAGATAATGTCTTGATTGGTTCTTAAGTAAGATACATCGGTTTCGTCAACGCTTAACTCCACCTCAAACGTATTGCCATCCCCAACTTCCATTAGCATCAGCATGTTATTTACCAATTCTCCTTCCTTTGGCACGATGTCATATACTTTCCCGTTTAACACCGAAGCAATCACATAATCATTCCGGTTGGACGTTTGTGCTTCGAATTGTAGCTTTGCATTTTCCAATTCTGTATTAAGTCTGTCACGTGTGCTGATTAAAGCGCTAAATGCTTTTTGAAAATTTTGCTTTGAAATTTCGTACAATGTTTTAGCCTGATCTTGTTGCATCTTGGAAGCGGCATTTTCTTTTGCTAGGTTTATGTAGCGAGTGTAATTGAGTGAGTCGAGCTCAAATTTAGATTTAGCCGATTTCACATCCTCTTTAATTGCAGAAAGTATAGGAGAGTTTTCGCCAGAATTTTTTAATGCTAGCTCATATTGATTTTTAGCAATCTCAACATTCTTCTCGCTCACTTCACTTTTTATGGTGAGCAGGGGTTGACCGATTTTTACAGAATCGCCCACTTTTACATGAATTTTTTCTACATATCCCGGAAGCTTGGCAAATACTTTATAATCGTTTGTTGGATATATTTTGCCGGATGCATAAATTGCCTGCGTTATATCTCTTTTAGTGGGGGTAGTTGTTTCACTTTTCTTTCCACATGAGAAAAAAAACAGTAGAACACTTATTGCGATAATACTTTTCATTGCTTGCCTATTTTTCCAAGATGTGTGTTTTGAAAGCTATCGGAATATTTTAACCCATATCCTAAAATTTTATCAAGGGAGGAGTGGGAGTGTAAAATGATTCCTGCAAATTGTAATTCGCGAGATTGAAAATAAACTCCTGTAAGCAGTATTGCAATAGCCGTTCCTTTATGATGAGCGAGGTTATAAGCGAAAGCCCCCAATTTAGTGTTTGCCAAATATCCCAGCATACTTATATCAGCTGCTAAAATAAATATCCCATACCAGCTCCAAGAAAATCCCATTAAATGAAATGCAAATAACGAAAGCAGAAATTGTGCAAGCTCCTCTATTTTAATTATTGTTTTCATTTTAATGAATTTCTATATACTTCTTTTGGAGTGAAAAATTTCAGAATTGGAATAATAAGAGGCAAATACATTAACCCGGAAAATAATTTGTGATGAGTTAATATTTTAATTGCTCTTGCTTTTCGCTCGTATGCCATCAGGTACATTACAGGTACAAGAATCAGAGTAATTAATGTAGCAAAGCCTAGCCCAAATATCATAGTCCAGGAGAGGGGCCCCCAGAACGCTACGCTATCTCCGCCAAAAAATATGTGCGGATTTAATTCGGTAAACATGGTTACAAAGTCAATATTCATTCCAACGGCCAGGGGAATTAAACCAAGAATAGCTGCAAAAGCAGTAAGGATAACAGGAGTCATTCTTGTTTTTCCACCTTCAATAATTGCTTCACGAACTGGCATGCCTTGTTCTAGCATTAAGTCTGTGAACTCAATAAGCAGAATTCCATTTCGTACAACAATGCCTGCAAGCGCAACAACTCCAATACCGGTCATTACAATAGACACGTCCATTCCAAAAATGGCAACTCCTAAGAGAACACCTATGACGCTGAACACGATTTCTGAAATAATAATAATAGGTTTACTTACAGAATTAAATTGCATTACAAGAATTATTAATATCAGCATAATTGATGTCAGTAGAGCGCCTCCTAAAAATTTACCTGTTTCGATTTGTTCTTCTTGTGCTCCTACCATGGCTACTGATAGGCCCTCTGGTGCTTTGTATTTTTCTACTTCTTTCTGCACTTTGAAGGCTACTTCATTTTCCGTCCCTTGAACTAGCACGTTGGATGAAAGAGTGATAACTCGTTTCTGATCTTTTCTTTTTATTCCTCCATATGTATTTTCATAGCGAATATCCGCAAAAGAGGAAAGGGGCACCTGTCTAATCATTCCGTTCATAGCCATATCACGGTAAACGATGGTAAGATTTTTTAGTGCATCAATGTTATTTCGCTGTTCGGGCTTAAAGCGCACTTGGATTGGATACTCATCGTCCAAATCGCGGTATTTAGAAGTTTGAGATTGTCCGAAAACTGCGTTGCGAATTTCCATTCCGATTTGTCCTATGGAAATACCCTCACGGTTTGCGCGTTCGCGATCAATATCAAAAACAATTTCTGGTTTGGTATCTTGAAAGTCGGATTTTAATTCTTCCACACCTTCTATGCGCAGGCTGTCCAAATATCTTTTTACTTCTTTTGATGTTTTAGCCATCAATGTTAAATCGTCACCGGAAATTTCCACCGTGATAGGTTTAGGCTGTGGAGGCCCTGCTTGTTCTTGTGCTACGCTAATCTCTGCACCAGGAATTCCTTGTACCGCTTTTCGAATGCGAGGGAGATAGCTAGCTGTGGATTCCCCGTTTCTATCAGCAAAGGGAACAAATGCTATTTGAACTTTCCCACGGTTGGGATATTGCCCCTGATCCTGATCCTGTGGATCGGTTACTGCAATAGTCACGTTAGAAATCATGGAGGACACGATTGGATTTTCTTTTCCTCCCGGATATAAAACAGAATTTACTTTTTTCTCTACTATCTTCATTACACTATCTGTGTACGATGGGTCTGTTCCAACAGGTAGCGTAACATATACAAATGCAAAGTTTGGCTCACCGCTAGGAAAAAAGGTGGGCGCTTTTCCGCGAACTGTTATAAGAAATATGGAAAAGAAAAATAAACCAACTGTAATGAACATACATGTCCAAGGTCGGTTCAGTGACCACTCTAATGCTTTTTTGTATCGCTCTATGATTGCAGGCCATATTCTGTTTTGAAATTTTTTTACCCATCCCTCAAGAACAAACTTGTATAACAGGTGTAGTAAAAGAAGTGTTATTATGAAATTAGCCATCCCCCAATTTCCAAACACATAAAATATCAGCGCTAAGGAAATAAATATGACGGATACAATCTTTGTTCCACGAGTCCATTTAGAGGCATTTGCATCTTTTTCTTCATGAGGCTTCATAAACGTAACAGCAAAAACAGGATTCATTATGTAGGCAACTACCAACGAAGCAAGCAGTGTTATGATGAGTGTAATGGGAAGAAAGAACATAAACTCACCAATGGTTCCCTCCCAAAATGCAAGGGGAATAAAAGGGCATAGCGTGGTTAAGGTTCCGGAAAGTACAGGAAGAAACACTTCTCCGGCAGCCATTTTAGCGGCTTCTTTTATACTTCTTTTTCCGTTTCCAAAAAGACGGTGTGTGTTTTCTATAACTACTATGGCATCATCCACCACAATACCCAGTGCCAGCAGTAAACCAAAAAGCACAATCATGTTCATAGTAAAACCAATAGAGGGCATTACTAAGAATGCCAGAAACATAGAAAGTGGAACCGAGAGTGCTACGAAAATCGCGTTGGTAGCTCCCATGAAAAACATCAAAATAATAGTTACCAAAATAAAACCAATTACGATTGTATTTATTAAATCATGAAGCGTAGTTCTGGTTTGGGTACTTTGATCTCCAGTAAGTATTACGTGCAAATCTTTTGGAAAATCTTTTTTTTGCATTTCCTCAGTCAGCACACGAATTTTGTCCGATGCTTCAATTAAATTAGCCCCCGCACGTTTTACTACGCTGAGCGTGATAACATTTTTTCCTGCCAGTCTAGCATAACTTTTTTGGTCTTCAAAAGTATCTTTTACATCAGCAAGCTCTTTTAAATAAATGGAAGCTCCATTTGGAGATTTGATAATTAGGTTGCGTAGTTCATCTACTTTTTTAAATTCTTTTTTAACATTAATGGTTCGCTCCATGCCATCCATTTTTACGGTTCCTCCCGAAATGGTCATGTTCTCATAACCGATGGAGCGCTCAATATCTCCAATCGATATTTGGGCTGCCTGTGCTTTAAACATATCCACATTCACTTGAATTTCTCGGTCAAGCGCACCAATCATGTCTACACGGGTTATCTCTTTTAGTGACTCAATCCGATCTTTTAATTTATCAGCATACCCTTTTAATCGGTTTAAATCAAAATCGCCCGAAACATTCACGTACATGATGGGTAGTTCAGAAAAATTAATGTCCATTACGTTTGGAGGTGCAGGTAAATCTCTAGGTAAATCTTGTGCTCGGGCTTTGTCCACAGCATCTTTTACTTTTTGCTTGGCAACGTCAATTTTTACATCGGTATTAAACTCAACAATTACATTGGAATAATCCTGATAGGAGTTACTGGTAATCTTTTTAACTCCCGAAATAGATTTCATCTGTTTTTCGAGTGGCTTGGTTACCAAGTTCTCCATATTCTCAGGAGAGGTGCCTGGATAAACGGTGCTCACAAATATCTGAGGAAGAACAATTTCCGGAAAACTTTCCTTCGGCATATTGTTAAAGGACATCAATCCCGCAAAGGTGATGATGATGGTAAATACGTAAATACTGGTTCTGTTATTTATCGACCAGGTACTAGGCTTAAATTCTTTGAATATATCTTTCATACAAACAGTAGGTTAACTTTTAAATTAAAATTTTACAGCATCTCCTTCATTCAATTCCTGATACCCTTTTGAGATAAATTGATCTCCCTCTTTTAACCCCTCTAGAATTTCTGCATTGCCATTATACGTGCGGCCTACGATTACTTTTACTTTTTTTACTTTGTTGTTTTCTGATATAAAAATAAAATTCCCTTCCTGTGCTTTTTGAATAGCTCCTACGGGAACTATAAATGCTTTAGGGTTGGCGTAGTCAATAATTTTCATTACAGCAATCATATTAGGGTGGTACTCTTTTTTTCCATCAAGATTTACTGTAGCAGTAAACGTTCTGTTTAGCGGACTTATCACCTTTGCAGCGTATGAAATTTTTGTGCGAATCGTATCCATCATATCCGGAAAAATTATAATTACATCATTACCAGTTTTTACTTTAGCTAAATACGATTCACCCACTTCTCCTTTTACTTTCAAGCTCTTCATATTTACAACCCGAACTGCTGGTAGCCCAGGCATGGTAGATTGTCCAAGTTTAATGTCCACTGCATCTACTACGCCATTTATTGGAGAAATAATTTTCGACATGCGTAGCTGCTCTTGGAGCGAAGCAAGTTTATTCTCCAACGACTCCTTTTGATTTTTAGCCCCTAAAAACTGTACTTCAGTGCCAATTTGTTGATCCCAAAGATTTTTTTGCTTTTCAAAAAGTGTGTTTGCCAGTTCCAATGCATTCTGTAGCTCAGCCATTCCTTGTTGTAAAACCTTCGAATCTAATTCCGCCAACACTTGTCCAGCTTTAACTTCATCCCCAAGTCGAACGTTCACTTTGGATACGCTACCCGGTATTTCAGCATTTACCGAAACATTTTCATCGGCATCTACTTTTCCTTGCACTTCTACATAATTATTGAATAGCTGTGGTTGCATGGATATTATTTCAACAGTTCTAACTTTTTTGTTTGTACTGGTCAAAGAATCCGCATTTGCAGCTTCCGTATTGGTAGTCTCGCCACTTCCGCAAGAACTAATTAGAGCCATTAAACTAAAAAACCCCAGAGTCAAAATTTGATATTTAATTGTTTTCATAAGAGTGATTTAACTTTATTCTTTGTATATAATTATTTTATGTTCCCGTTTGCTTTGTCGTAATCTATTTTTGCAATTAATGCATCGTATAAGGCGCTGACGTAATTAGTTTGCGCTTCTTTTAACCCTGTTTCTGCACTCATTACTTCTAAGCTAGATCCTACGCCTTGCTCGTATTTCAGTTTTGCAGATTTGTAAATATTTTCCGCTAGCTCAATGTTTTTCTTTTGGATTTCCAATGCCGAGGAGGAGTTTAATAAGTTGGCTTTGGTGCTTGCAACCTCTAAGTCTATACTTTGTTGGATCATCTTCAAATTGTTTTCCGATTTGAGCATATCCAGTTTGGCTTGTTGAATGCGATGTTGATTTTGCAGTCCATCAAAAAGAGTTACGCCAATGCGTGCGCCAACCACCACCATGGGGTACCATCCTAATTTAGTATCGAAAATGTCAAACTTGCTTCTGAATGCATTTGCGTTTGCACTTCCATATAGTACCATGTTGGGTAGGTATCCCATTTTATATCGCTTGAGTTGAAGTTGGGAGATATTTTTTTGAGATTGCATAAGAGAATATTCAACCCGTTTCCCATAATCAAATTTATCAGCACTTGCCTGCGGTGTTATTTTCACTTCGGTAATTTTATCTGTCAGAACAAGTGAAGCAGATTGGTCCATACCAATTTGGAATTTCAATAAACTATTTCCCAATTCCATTAAACGACTAATTTTTTCTTTTTCAACCAGCAAATTATTGTATGCAACTGTTACTCTGTCCAAATCAATTTTTTCTACAAAGCCGTTAGTGTTTAAGGATTTGGTATCGTCCATCAATTTTTTTAATCGAACAACATTGGCATCAATCAGCTTCATGCGCTCATCGTTGAGCAAAACCGTATAATAGGCTTTGGAAACTGAAACAGATAAGTCAATTTTTGTTCGTTGCGTAGCTTTTCGAGTAAGCTCCAGATACGTTTTAGTAGCTTGTAGCCCAATCAAATATTCACTGCTGAATACTAACTGTGAAGCCTCCACTCCTGCCGTGGCATTATACTGCATACCAAACTGCACGGCCGTAAACGCATCTGGTGGTGCAAGTGGGTTAAAGGCTTGAGCAGGAATCACACTGGTTGGAATTTCCAAAAAATCTTTTACGTCAAAGCTGGCGGAGATTTGCGGAAGACCTATTCCTACTGTCTCTTTTACTTTTTGTCTTGCTATTTGCTCGTCAATACCTGCATTTACAAATTGTGCTTGATTTTTTACAGCAAAATCTATGGATTGCTGTAGCGAAAAGGAATATTTTCCTGTATCTCTTGGAGTTTGGCACAAACCCGCTGTTCCAATCATAGAAGCCATTGCAATGCAAATGGTAGTTAACCCTTTTGCCCTTTGCCTTTTTGCCTTTGCTTTATTCATATTATTCTTCTTCGGTTATTTGTTTGTACTTGTTTATTAATTTATGACCCTTTAAAGAGCAAACGCCATACAGGAAATGCTCTAATATGGATAATTGAACTTCCAGCATTTTAAATTTATCCAATGGAAATACGGCAGGGTTAAACCCAATTTCTATTTCTTCCATGCGAAGACGAGCCAATATCTTCACATTTATTTCTGGTCGAATCAACCCTTGTTTAATGCCGCGCACCAAAACGTCTTCCACCATTTTTAAAATAAACTGTACTTTAAAGTCAATAAAAATATCCCAGGCTTTTGGGTGATATTTCTGTATGTCGTAGAAAAAGTTTGGGTTCACTTCGCCAACCAATTTTCCTACATGTTTCATAAGCTTAATGGTTTCTTCCACCACATTATCAGATTCTTCTTCCAGTTCCTTGAATTTTTTTTGATCTTCTTTTATTTTTATTTTCATTAACTCAATTACGAGCTCATCTTTTTCATTATAAAATTTATAAATTGTTTTTTTGGAAATTGAAAGATGTTTGGCAATGTCATCCATCGAAACACTGCGAATGCCGTATTTATAATATAACTCTTGAGCTGCTAATAATATTCTTTCTTTAGTATCCATTGCAATAATATCTCGGCAAAACTAAGGAAACTTTTAACATTCCTATAGTTTCCTTAAGCTTTTTTCTGCCTTTAAATCAATTAGATAGCACTTAGGTATTTGAGTCAAAAAGATTATTTTTGTGTGGATTATACTTTATTATATATGAAACAAATGAAAATCGCAGATTTACTTAAATCCACAGATTATAATAAAGAAGTTACCGTAAATGGCTGGGTCCGTTCCCGAAGAGGGGCGAAAAGCGTAGCTTTTATCGCATTAAATGATGGCAGCACCATCCACACCATTCAGGTTGTAGCGGAAATTGCAAAATTTGGAGAAGAAGTATTAAAAGAAATTACAACGGGAGCATGTATTTCCGTAAAAGGTATACTAGTTCAATCTCAAGGAAAAGGACAAGCAGTAGAAATTCAAGCCGAGCAAGTTTCCATATTGGGTGCAGCAGATTCAGAAACATATCCCCTACAAAAAAAGGGACATACGCTGGAATTTCTAAGAGAGATTGCACATTTACGCCCGCGCACCAATACATTTGGAGCTATACTCCGTTTGCGTCATCATATTTCGTTTGCTATTCATAAATATTTTAATGACAATGGATTTTTTTATTTACACACTCCAATTGTTACTGGGTCGGATGCAGAAGGAGCAGGAGAGATGTTTCGTGTTACAACACTTGACTTAAATAAACTTCCTCAAAAAGATGGGAAAATAGATTTTGAAAAAGATTTTTTTGGTAAGGAGACTAACCTAACAGTTTCCGGACAATTAGAGGGGGAACTTGGAGCGATGGGTGTTGGACAGGTATATACGTTTGGCCCAACCTTTAGAGCCGAGAATTCAAACACCCCACGTCATCTTGCTGAATTTTGGATGATAGAACCTGAAATGGCTTTTTGTGAGATTGAAGGCAACATGGATACGGCAGAGAACTTACTTAAATATGTTATTGCTTACGTTCTTGAAAGTAGTGCCGATGACCTGGCTTTCTTAAATGAACATTACGATAAAGAATTACTTAACAGATTGAATACAGTAAAGAATTCCACCTTTAAAAGGATAACCTATACAGAAGGAATTGAAATACTAGAAAAGTCAGAAAATAAATTTGAATTCCCTGTTTCCTGGGGAATAGATATGCAACGCGAACACGAAAACTTTTTAGTAGAACACTTTATGGTGCCTGTAATCGTTACTAATTATCCAAAGGATATTAAGGCGTTTTACATGAAGCAAAATGAAGATGGCAAAACAGTACGCGGCATGGATGTTCTCTTTCCGTATGTAGGCGAAATTATTGGCGGCTCTCAAAGGGAAGAAGATCATGGAAAGCTTTTGCAGCGCATGAAAGAAATGAATATTCCTGAAAAAGAGCTTTGGTGGTACCTTGAAACTCGCAAATTTGGCACTTGTCCACACTCCGGCTTTGGCCTTGGTTTGGAACGATTAGTGCTATTCATTACTGGGATGACTAATGTTAGAGATGTTATTCCATTCCCAAGAACTCCTAAAAATGCAGAGTTTTAAGGTTGTGTTTTTTCAATTAGTTAATTCGTAATTATTCGTTATTCGTATATATGTTAAGGCAAACGTTCCAACAAAAGCTACTGCAGAAGTTATCTCCTGCACAGATTCAGCTCATGAAGCTGCTGCAGTTGCCTATTACTTCGTTGGAGCAGCGCATTAAAGAGGAAATGGAAATTAACCCTGCTTTAGAGGATAATACGGAAGAGGATTTTGAAGAAAAAGAAGAGAACGAAACCAATGATGAGCAATTGGAAGAACGCGAGGAGAAATTAGAAGGAGCCGATAACGAAGACGCAGCAAAAGAAGAGTTTTCGCCTGAAGATTATTTTGATGATGATGATGACATTGCAAGTTATAAGCTACAGGTAAATAACAAAGGCAAAGACAATGACGACCGAGATATGCCGATGGTATCTTCAGTAAGTTTTCAGGAAAATCTATCAGGTCAGCTTCAAAACCTTGAGCTTACAGACCATGAAAAAGTTTTGGCCGAATATATATTAGGAAGCTTTGATGAAGATGGATACATCCGCAGAGAGCTTTCATCTATAGTAGATGATATAGCTTTTTCTCAAAACGTAACTACCACACAAGTGGAAATAGAAAACGTATTAAAACTTATACAGGACGAATTTGACCCAGCAGGTATAGGCGCAAAAGATCTTCAGGAATGTTTACGACTTCAGTTGGATAGAAAAAAATGGACAGAAGCCAGAGGATTAGCTCTTCAAATAGTGAACGATCAAATGGAGGAGTTTTCTAAAAAGCACTATAGTAAAATAGCCAAGCACTTTAATATGTCCGAAGAGCAGCTCAAGCCTGCCATTGATGAAATTCTAAAATTAAATCCTCGTCCGGGGGGGTCAACAAAAGACAATCAACGTTCCATGTTGGTTATTACGCCTGATTTTATTATTAATAACAACAGTGGTGTATTGGAATTATCCTTGAACTCGAGAAATGCCCCAGACCTACATGTAAGCAGAGTATACCAGCAAATGCTTAATGAATACGCTCAACGAAAAGATAAAACAGGGCAGGAAGCAGTGCAGTTTGTTCGCCAGAAAATAGAAGGCGCTAAATCCTTTATTAATAACATAAAGGAAAGGCAGAATACACTCTACGGAATAATGCATAATATAATGGAATACCAAAAAGAATATTTCCTTACTGGAGACGAACTTTTATTAAAGCCAATGATTCTAAAAGACATTTCCGACAGAGTAAAGCTGGATATATCTACTGTTTCTAGAGTAACAAGCACTAAATACGTACAAACAAATTTTGGAACTATACTTCTAAAGTCGCTTTTCAATGAGGCATTAACTAACGATGAAGGAGAAGATGTTTCCTCTAAAATGGTTAAGAAAATTATCTCCGATAGCATTGAAGCCGAGAATAAGAAGAAACCGCTTACAGACGATGCACTTACCAAAATCCTAAACACCCAAGGTTATAATATTGCCCGCAGAACAGTAGCTAAATACAGAGAGATGCTCGATATCCCTGTTGCTCGTATGAGGAAAAAGCTTTAAATCTTTATTTGCATAGCGTTATTAGATTAATACCTTTATTATAAAATATAACACCCCATTTATGACAAAAAATATTACATATTCCTTGATGTTATTCTTGGCTATCAGTATTTTTACTTTTTCAGGTTGTAAAAAGAAAGATGATAAAAATAATAGCAGTTCTTACACTAATGCAGATTATGCAGGGACTTGGACGGTTACCGATGGATGTTGTAGCGGGAGTTTTCAAATTACAATTACAGCTACTGGCAGCAATGGAGTAAGTATCACTAATTATAGAAAATGCACAGCGGCTTCAGGCTGGAACCTTACTGGAACAGTTTCGGGGAATAAATTAACCATCCCTACCCAAAATGTTGTTAGCGGGACTCAAGGTGGACCTTATCAATTTTCAGGAACTGGCACTCTAAACAGCACAAGTTCGTTAACCATACCTTATGTTATGGCAGATGGGTCAGGTGGGTTTCCTCAAAACTGTACTGCTACTTGTACTAAATAAAATTGAGTTTGGAGAAGGGTACATTATTTGCAAAGACAGTTTCTTATTTATTTCACCCATTGTTGTTGCCAACACTGGGTTTGTTTTTAATTTTTAATATAAACGAAGCAGGATTATGGATTCCTACTATGGAAATGCAAAGTTTCCTTTATTCCATTACTCTCCTAGCTACTTTATTTCTACCCTTAACTACGGTACTTGTATTAGTTAGATTGAACATAGTGAATTCGCTAGAAATGACTTCAAAGGAGGAAAGAAAAATTCCTTATCTCGCATCTGCAGCTTTTTATTTTTCCGAATCATACTTCTTGCTAAAAGTAGATGTACCAGTATTGGTGCAGGCCATGATGCTAGGAGCCACATTGCTAATTCTCATTACTTTAATAATTAATCTCTACTGGTTAGTTAGCGCCCACATGGTTGGTATTGGCGGGTTGTGTGGGATGATGGTAGCAATATCTGCTCGATTACAAATAAATATTCATCCTGTACTTATTGTATTATTTATCATAGCCGGATTAGTAGCTTTTTCGCGCTTAAGGCTTGGAGCGCATTCGCCAGCTCAAGTGTATGCAGGTTTCTTGCTAGGAGCCACAGTCCAATCTATTTTTCTTTTGACGCTTTAACCTAGCTTGATATCCAGGTTGTTTCTCCTATGAAATTTCTCTTCATTTATTTTCATCCAATGAATTTTATATTGATATTTGCCAGCATAAAAAATAGGAATGTTATCCATGACTCAAAGTAAGACAACAAATTCTGAATTTATAATTCAGCAAGCAAACTCTTCGCATTTTCAATATGCAGATGAGATTTGTGTTATGTATTCAGAAAGTGCAAAGCAAAGAGGAACAGGTATTGCAACTCGCACCCCCGAATATGTTGTTGAAAAAATGCGCGAAGGAAAAGCAATCATTGCGCTTCATCGCGATGGACGCTTTGGAGGATTTAGTTACATCGAAACTTGGTCGCATGGAAATTATGTTGCAAACTCAGGACTAATCATTAATCCGGAATTCAGAAAAAATGGATTGGGTGCAAAAGTAAAAGGTGCCATTTTTGAATTGTCTAGGAAAAAATATCCCTTGGCTAAAATTTTTGGTATCACTACCAGCATGGCGGTTTTAAAAATGAACTCTGACTTAGGGTATCGTCCAGTTACATTTTCAGAGCTATCGCAGGACGATGATTTTTGGAAGGGTTGTAACAGCTGTCCAAATGTAGATATACTTACTCGCAACAGTCGCAAGATGTGTTTATGTACCGGCATGCTCTACGATCCTAAACAAAATCATCAAAAGAAATTTGACATCAGGAAACAAATAGGAAGAGTAGAACGATGGATCAGATTAAAGAACTATAAGCTTTTTAAAAAATTTAGAGGAGATGGTTCAGGAAATGCTTCTTCAAAATAGATAAAGTAAAATGAAAAAGAAAGTATTACTTGCATTCAGCGGTGGATTAGATACAACGTACTGTGCTATTTATTTGGCAAAAGAAAAAGGACTTGAGGTTCACAGCGCCATTGTTAATACAGGAGGTTTTACCCCAACAGAATTAAAAAAGATTGAGAGCCACGCCTATGCACTTGGCGTAAAAAAGCATTATACACTGGATGAGACTTCCTCTTATTACAAAGAGTGTGTTCGGTTTTTAATTTACGGCAATGTATTACGTGGGGGAGTTTATCCATTATCGGTTAGCGCTGAACGTGTATTTCAATCTAAAGCCATAGCGCATCAAGCAAAAAAAATTAATGCTGAGTACATAGCGCATGGAAGCACGGGAGCGGGAAATGACCAAGTTCGCTTTGATGTGATTTTTAATATCCTTATTCCCAAAATTAAAATACTTACTCCTATTCGTGAAATGAAACTCTCTCGCGAAGATGAAATCTCTTACCTGAAGGCTCATGGAGTAAAAATGAATTTTGAAAAGGCACAATATTCCATCAACAAAGGATTGTGGGGCACCAGCGTAGGCGGCAAAGAAACGTTAACTTCTGATTTAGCATTGCCTGAGTCAGCTTACCCAACGCAGCTCAGTAAGAAAAAGGAAGAAAATATAGAGCTTGGATTTGTAAAAGGCGAACTAATTTCTGTGAATGGGAAAAAATTCTCTAGCTCAGTTTTAGCAATTCAGAAAGTGCAGGAGCTAGCAGCTCCTTTCGCTATTGGCAGAGATATTCATATTGGCGATACGATCATAGGAATAAAAGGTCGTGTTGGTTTTGAAGCTGCCGCACCTGTTGTTATTTTAAAAGCACATGCCACTCTTGAGAAACACGTTTTAACCAAATGGCAGGCTTCTTGGAAAGAGCAGTTGGGCAACTGGTATGGAATGATGTTGCACGAAGGACAGTTCTTTGAGCCTGTTATGCGAAATGTAGAAACATTTATGGAGGCCACTCAAAAAAATGTTACCGGTAGCGTAAAAATTTCTTTAGCTCCTTATCGATTTAGCATTATTGGAATAACATCCAAGCATGATTTAATGTCTTCCAAGTTTGGGAAATACGGAGAGATGAACAACGCTTGGAGTGGGGATGATGTAAAAGGCTTTTCGAAAATTATTTCTAATCAAACTATGATTTACCACCGAGTTAATGAAGAGTAAAATAAAAATTGGAATTGCAGGAGGTGCTGGCTACACAGGTGGTGAGCTTGTTAGAATTCTATTGAATCATCCGGAAGCTGAAATTGTATTTGTGCATAGCAAAAGCAATGCAGGAAATCCATTAAGCGATGTTCATACTGATTTGCTGGGAGAGACAGAAATGAAATTTTCATCCACCTTTTCTGATGCTATCGATGTGTTGTTTTTATGCATGGGTCATGGGGAGTCTAAAAAATTCTTAGCAGAAAACGATATTTCGGAAAAAACAAAGATGATTGATCTTAGTCAAGATTTTCGATTAGACAGTAAGCAGTCGGCAATAGGCAGGAAGTTCATTTACGGATTGCCGGAACTTAACCGCAATGCAATAAAAAATGCAAGCAACATTGCCAACCCGGGATGTTTTGCTTCTGCCATTCAGTTTGCATTACTTCCATTGGCTGAAAAAAAACTATTAAACGATGAGGTACATGTGAGTGCAGTAACCGGCTCCTCCGGAGCAGGGCAAGCATTATCTGCAACTGGGCATTTCACTTGGAGGAACAACAATATTTCTATCTATAAAGCATTTCAGCACCAGCATCTAGCAGAAATCACTCAAAGCGTTACGCAATTACAAAATAACTTCGCTTCAGAAATAAATTTTATTCCTTACAGAGGAAATTTTACCAGAGGCATTTTGGCAGCGGTATACGTTAAATCTGAATTATCGCTAGAGGAGGCAAAGCAATTATTTAAGAACTACTACAAATCTCATCCTTTTGTTACTGTATCTGAAAAAAATCCTGATATCAAGCAAGTTGTGAATACCAACAAATGTATATTGAGTATTGAAAAACATGGAAACAAATTGCTAATTCAAAGTGTTATTGATAATCTTACTAAAGGTGCTTCCGGGCAAGCAGTTCAAAATATGAATTTACTTTTTGGCTTGGATGAAACTACTGGGCTAAAACTTAAACCATCAGCTTTTTAAATGAAACCATTTGATGTTTACCCACTTCTGAATGTTGAACCTGTAAAGGCGCAAGGCTGCTGGTTGTGGGATAAAGACGGGAACAAGTATTTGGATTTGTATGGAGGTCATGCTGTAATTTCTATTGGTCACACGCACCCGCACTATGTAAAAAAGATTGAAGAGCAATTAGGTAAGATTGGCTTTTATTCTAACTCTGTTAAAATACCTATTCAAGAAGAGCTTGCTAAAAAACTAGGAGAGTTGTCGGGCTATTCTGATTACGATTTATTTTTATGTAACAGCGGAGCAGAGGCAAACGAAAATGCATTGAAGCTCGCCTCTTTTCACACCAAGCGCAAAAAAATTATAGCCTTCAGCAAAGCCTTTCATGGGCGCACTTCGCTAGCTGTGGCTGCAACAGACAATAAGTCAATCATTGCGCCAATAAATGAAACCGATAACATAGCTTTCCTTCCTTTTAATGATGAAGCAGCACTTGAAAGCGCAATGGATGATGCCCTTTGTGCGGTTATTATAGAAGGAATGCAGGGAGTAGGAGGGGTGCAAGTCCCAACAGATTCTTTTCTAAATAAAATAAGATCACTTTGTGATAAAGTAGGTGCTATATTTATTATGGATGAAGTGCAATCTGGTTATGGACGCAGTGGAAAATTTTTTGCACATCAGTTTTCGGGAGTAAAGCCAGATATTATTACCACTGCTAAAGGAATGGGAAATGGATTTCCAATTGGCGGAGTTTTGATTAGTCCCAAGTTTGAGCAAACACATTTGATGCTGGGCGCCACATTTGGTGGCAATCATTTGGCTTGTGCTGCTGCCATTGCAGTTTTGGATGTTATCAAAAATGAAAAAATGATGATGAATGCAAAGGCAATTGGTGATTATATGATTTCGGTGCTTAAAAAAATTACAGGAGTTAAAGAAGTAAGAGGAAAAGGTTTGATGATAGGCGTTGAGTTAGAGTTCCCATACGAAACTGTTCGAAACGAATTAATTTTTACACATCGCATTTTTACTGGCACATCTGGAAAAAACACCATTCGTTTACTTCCCCCACTTTCCTTGTCTAAAGAGGAAGCAGAAATATTCCTACATGCTTTTGCTGCTGTAATGAAAAAATCTCTTGTAAAATAATCCATGAAGAAATTCACTTCGGTTCAGGATGTAGAAAACATCGATCAATTGGTGCTGGAGGCATTGATTGAAAAGAAGTTTCCTTTTGCTAACAAGGAGTTAGGCAGAAACAAAACACTAGGATTACTTTTTCTAAATCCTAGCTTGCGTACGCGCTTAAGTACACAACGCGCAGCGCAAAACTTAGGAATGGATGTAATAGTAATGAATTTAGATAAAGAAGCTTGGAGCATTGAAACTCAAGATGGTGTTGTTATGGATGGAGGCGCAGCTGAACATATTAAAGAAGCTGCTGCTGTGATAGGGCAGTATTGCGATATATTAGGAGTGCGCTCATTTCCAAAACTTCAGAATAGAGAAGAAGATTACAAGGATGAAATGCTAAACAGTTTTATCAAGTACGCAAAGGTCCCAGTTATTAGCTTAGAATCTTCTATACTTCATCCTTTTCAGTCGTTGGCAGACTTAATTACAATTACCGAAACTTGGAATTCAAATCCTACTGCTAAAATTTCTAAACCAAAAGTTGTACTTACTTGGGCGCCACATGTAAAAAGTTTACCACAAGCAGTGCCAAATTCTTTTTCCGAGTGGATGCTACGTTCCAATGTAGAGTTTGTAATTACACATCCCAAAGGCTATGAGCTTGCAGATAAGTTTACCAAAGGAGCTTCGGTAGAATATAATCAAGACACAGCTTTCAAAGGAGCGGATTTTATTTATGCAAAAAACTGGTCATCTTATACTGATTACGGAAAAATTATTTCTCAGGATAAAAATTGGATGTTAACGAATAAAAAAATGTCACTAACAAACAATGCTAAGTTTATGCATTGCCTTCCTGTAAGAAGAAATGTAGTGGTTGCAGATGAAGTGTTAGACGGACCCAATTCAATGGTGCTTCAGCAAGCGCAAAACCGAATTTATGCTGCGCAGGTAATTTTGAAAAAGATTTTGCACGCTCTATGAAAAAATTATTCATTGTAAAGATTGGAGGGAATATTATTGATGATGAGAAACAACTTGCTTCATTCCTAAATGATTTTGCTTTTTTTACAGATTACAAATTACTTATTCATGGCGGTGGTAAAATTGCTACCGATATCAGCAAGCAATTGGGCATTGAAGCTAACATGGTAGATGGAAGAAGAATTACAGATGCGGATACACTAAAAGTGGTTCAGATGGTATATGGGGGTCTGATAAACAAAAACATTGTTGCTCAACTCCAAACCAGAAAATGCAATGCTATTGGATTGACAGGCGCGGATGCGAATATTATTACAGCAAACAAACGTCCCGTAAAAGAAGTTGATTACGGATTTGTTGGAGATGTGGAAGAAGTAAATGCTAAAAATATTTCAGCACTTCTTGATTCAGAGTTTACTCCTGTGATTGCTCCGCTTACACACGATGGATTGGGGCAAATATTGAATACCAATGCAGATACTATGGCTTCGGCAATTTCCGTTGCCATGGCAAAATTGAATGAAGTTCATCTTGTTTATTGTTTTGAAAAAAATGGGGTGTTAAAAAATATTGAAGATGAAAACTCAGTTATTTCAACCATGAATTATTCAGAGTACGAAAAATATAAAACCGAAAATATTATTTCCAAAGGCATGATTCCGAAATTGGATAATGCTTTTGATGCAATTAAGAGTGGAGTAAAATCAGTTTCAATTTGTCATGCAAAAGATTTGGAATACATATTTAAAGAAGAGAAAGCGGGAACTAAATTATTATGAATTCCAACAATTTATCTATCACAGCAATTGATTTGTTAAAGCAACTAATCGCTATTGAGTCATACAGCGCTCAGGAAGATAAAACAGCAAATGCCATCGCAGCTTTTTTCGCAAAACACAATATAAAAACACAGCGAAAAGGAAATAATGTGTGGGCAAAAAATACTGACTTCAGTCCTGAAAAACCAACCATTTTACTTAACTCACATCACGATACGGTAAAATCTAATGCAGGCTGGACACTAGATCCTTTTCAACCTATTATAAAAGATGAAAAATTATTTGGTCTCGGGAGCAACGATGCCGGAGGAGCTTTGGTTTCGCTTATTGCAACCTTCCTTAATTATTCAAATAAAAACAATCTCAAGTATAATTTTATTCTTGCAGCAACTGCCGAAGAAGAAAATTCAGGAAAGGGAGGCGTAGTATCAATCTTAGAAGAAATTGGGAAAGTAGATTTCGCTATCATTGGGGAGCCAACTGAAATGAAAATGGCAATAGCCGAAAAAGGATTGATGGTGTTGGATTGTACTGCAAAAGGCAAGGCAGGACATGCTGCACGCGATGTAGGTGAAAATGCAATAACCAATGCTATAAAAGATATAGAGTGGTTTCATAGCTATAAATTTCTAAAAGTTTCAAAGTCTCTCGGACCTGTAAAAATGTCAATTACAATTATAAATGCTGGTAGCCAGCACAATGTAATACCCGACACCTGCAAGTTTACAGTGGATGTTCGCTCCACAGATTCTTATACGAATGAAGAAATTGTTGAAATAATTCGTCAGCATGTGAAATGTGAGGTATTGCCTCGTTCAACTAAATTAAATGCATCCGGACTTTCAAAAGATCATTTTGCAATTCAAGCAGCACAAAAATTAGGAATCGAGACCTTTGGTTCTGCTACTTCTTCCGATATGCCGCTTTGGAATGTTCCTGCCATTAAAATGGGCCCAGGTAAATCAGAGCGCTCTCATACTGCCGATGAGTTTATCTATTTAAAAGAAATTGAAGAAGGAATTAACATATATATAAAAGTATTGAATCAATTAGTTTAAGAATATTTGTAGTCAATCGATTTTTGAGATTAATATCTCTTTGTGGATTCTTCGTGGGTTGCACCTTTGTGTTCTTTGTGGTTATGGCTTCGTTCTTCGCAATGTTTCCGAGCATGACTGTGAATAATACAGAAACCACAGAGTACACGAAGTAAATTTGACGCAAAGAAACGCAAAGAATAACAAAAAGAACTACGTTACTAATATTTCATTCGTAAATTCGTATTCCAATGAAGCTATGGCAAAAGAAAATATCGGTCAACAAGCAAGTTGAAAAATTTACAATAGGTAAAGACCGTGAATTAGATTTGCTGTTAGCCGAGCACGATGTGTTGGGCTCCATGGCACATGCAAAAATGTTGGTGGAAGCAGGGCTATTAAAAAAAGCTGCACAACAAAAATTGCACAAGGAACTAAAAAGTATTTATCAAAAAGCCAAATCCGGTAATTTCAAAATTGAAAAAGGCACCGAGGATGTACATTCTCAGGTGGAGTTTATGCTTACCCAAAAACTAGGTGATGTAGGTAAGCAAATACATTCTGCACGTTCACGTAATGATCAAGTGCTATTAGATGTAGTGTTATTTTCTCGTGCCGAAATAAGCACCCTAGCTCTTCAGGTAAATGAATTATTTTCTTTATTAATTAGCCTAAGCGAAAAGCACAAGAAAAAATTATTGCCCGGCTATACGCATTTGCAAGTGGCTATGCCTTCTTCATTTGGACTTTGGTTTGGTGCTTATGCCGAAAGCTTGAAAGACGATATGAAGTTGTTGCAGGCTACCTTCGATATCATTAACAAAAATCCATTAGGCTCTGCTGCAGGATACGGTTCATCACTTCCTATCAAACGAAAAGTTACTACAGCACTTTTAGGTTTTGATGGCATGCATCAAAATTCTGTTTATGCACAAATGACTAGAGGTCGAACAGAAAAATTAGTAAGTACCGCCATGGCATCAGTAGCATCTACGTTAGGAAAAATGGCAATGGATATTTGTCTGTTCATGAATCAGAATTTTGGATTCGTTTCTTTTCCCGAAGATCTTACTACAGGCTCTAGCATCATGCCGCATAAAAAAAATCCTGATGTTTTTGAATTAGTACGAGGCAAGTGCAATCATTTGCAGACTATTCCACAGCAGATAACTGCTGTTACAGGTAATTTACCATCTGGCTACCATCGGGAATTTCAGCTATTAAAAGAAATATATTTTCCTGCTGTTGGCGAACTAAAAAATTGCCTGACGATGATGAGTTTTATGCTTCAGAAAATACAAGTAAAAGGCAACATTCTCCAAGACGATAAATACAAACATCTGTTTAGTGTAGATGCAGTGAATGAATTAGTAAAAAAAGGAACGCCTTTCCGCGATGCATATAAGCAAGTAGGGGATGATATTGCCGCTGGAAATTTTGTGGTGCCTCAAAACATTACTTATACGCACGAAGGCAGCATCGGAAATCTGCAAAACAAAGAGATTAGAAAAGAGATGAGTGGGGTAATGAATAAATTTAATCAGAAATTCCGAAAAGTGGAGGCTGCGCTCAACAGACTAAGAAAATAATTCTACGATAGACTCTCCCTTTTTTAGAAAGCGGGTAGCAATCCCTAATTTATTTGCCCCCTCAATATGTTGAATAGAATCATCTATGAAAAGCGTCTCTTCTCTTTTTAGTTTATTTTCTGACAACACATATTCAAAAATTTCAGCATCTGGCTTACGCATTTTTATTTCATGCGATAGGTAGGTTTTTTCAAACACATCTGAAAACACATCGCGCTTAAATTTATTTTTCATGTATCCCGAAAAAGAATCGTAGTGAATTTTATTGGTATTGCTGAGTAAGAAAATACGATACTTATTTTTTAAGGCATCCAGTAAATTCACTCTTTCCTCTGGTAGATCCAATAACATAGCATTCCAGGCTTCGTCAATCTGCTCATCTGGCTTATCAGAGCCTATCACTCTCCTAATTTCAGCTCTAAATTGAGTGGGTGTTATCTGCCCCTTTTCCAGACCATTAAACAGGTCATTTTGCATGGCCTGAGAATAGATTTTGCCAAAATCTGTCAACCCCAGCTTGGCAAAAGCCTTTTCGGTAAGGGTATAATCTATATTAAGGATTACCCCTCCAAAATCAAAGATGATGTTCTTTATGTTTGTAGGTATACTCAAAGTATTAAATTTGCAGCCTTATTGTCCCTTTGTAATAACATCATTAAAGCAAAGATAATAATCAGGTCCTTAGTCCCGATAACTATCAGGACTGGTTAGAAGGGAAATATTAAAGAATAAATTGAAATAAATAATCGGGCCCTTAGCTCATCTGGTTAGAGCAACAGACTCATAATCTGTGGGTGCTAGGTTCAAGTCCTAGAGGGCCCACTTCTAAAAGTTAGAACTTCGTGAGTATCACGGAGTTTTTTCTTTTTTATATTAGAATAGTATAGGATTTGGTTGAACGAATTAGTTGATCCTTCTTTTATTTCAGAGTTAAAAATTTTAGAAGCGCTTTGTATCGGGATTTTCCGGATGTGTTTTAACTATACATAGGGCGTACAACAAAACGCATTTTCCAATCCGGCCTTCGAGAGCCTCAGGCCTCGGGTTTAGAGCTAAATTTGTGGGCTGAGCTTGTCCAAGCCCACCATAGAATATTTTAAAGTGCATTTTGTCGTACACCCTACACAGACTGACACAGCTCCACCAGCACGCCATTGGTGCTTTTAGGATGTAAAAAGCAAATCAATTTATTGTCTGCTCCTTTCTGAGGCTCTTTGCTTAAGAGGGTAAAGCCTTCTTTTTCTAATCGTGTCATTTCCGCTTTTATATCCTCTACTTCAAAGGCAATGTGGTGTATGCCTTCGCCTTTTTTCTCAATGAACTTAGCAATGGCACTGTCCGGATTGGTTGCTTCTAATAGCTCTATTTTAGTTTCCCCCATCTGAAAAAAGGATGTGCTAACTCCTTCGCGCTCTACCGCTTCGGTTTTGTAGGGTTGCTTGCCAAATAACTTTGTGAATAATGCATTGGCCGAAGCCATACTTTTTACCGCAATGCCTATGTGTTCAACTTTTTTCATTCTTCAAAAAAAAACCCTAACGAAATCGTCAGGGGAAAAATTAATATTGCTGAATTAAGAAATTATTTCTTAATGAATTCTGCTGTTTTGTTATCGTAGTTTAAGTAGTAAACGCCTTTAGATAAGTTTCCGCAATCCACTACTTTTCCAAATCCTTTCTTCACTACGTTTCCGTATTGATCGTATATCTCGTATAGTGTTTCTTCAGAGAAGGTAATATCCTTAGACACTTTTACTGGGTTATAAGTAATCTCGGCAGAAGTAGAGCGGTATTTTACCGGTCTTGAAATTCTTGGCTGGCTGGAATAGTCAACCTGCTTCACACGAATTTGGTTTTCGCCAGAGTGTAAAGTTGGTATTTTGAAAACATATTCGTTGTTATCGCCAATTCCTTTTCCTTCAATCTCACCTGCTTTTACCCACTTGTTCCAACGGTATTGCTCAATAATGAACGCTAATTTTCCGGTTTCGTTTTTAGTATTCCACTTTAAAGTACCATCGCCTTCTAATTTCATAGATATAACGTCAAAAGTGCTCTTAGGCTTAAGCACCTCAGGATTAAGCACTTTAGGCTTACAATCATCCTTGTGGGTTATTTTAACGGTAATCTTATCTCCAATCTTAAATTGGTAGTTATTAAAATCTATTTCGAACGCACTAGAGTTAATCTCATCCGTAGTAACCTGTCCGTTTACTTCTACTTTTTGAACGCAAAAACCTACACCAGAACCCGCAAAAGGATTTTGAACATAAATGTTTTTGCCCTGATAATTGCCTTCAATAATAATGTTTCCTCCTGAAGCCAGGAAAGAAATACCTAGAAGAGCTTGAATAAGAATTATTGCTTTTTTCATCCGCTTTTATGGGGTCATTATCGCTCCGCAAATATAATACTTTATTGAAATACCAACTTTTTTTCAAAGATATTATATAGTTTTTTCGAGCTAATAATTACTATTTTTGACCCTATTTTGTAGTCTATGTGATGAAAAATTATATTTACTATCTATTTCTTATTCTGCTATTTGCCTCTTGTGGCATAGGAGAATCTGATAATTCGTACCGCGAAAATCCTAAAGGAGGACGTGTTTACGGTGGCACTCTCCATGTAAATGAATCCTATCAATATCTTTCTTTATATCCCTATAAAATTACGGATGCTGTTTCTCATAATATTGCAAATCAGATTTACGAAGGGTTGGTTAGGTTTGATAGAAGAAATATTACCGAGGTGCAACCCAGCATAGCAAGTAGATGGGAGATTGATGCTACAGGCACTCAATATACTTTTTACTTAAAAAAGGATGTGTTTTTTCATGACGATCCTTGTTTCCCAAATGGTAAGGGCAGAGAGGTTAAGGCGCAGGATTTTAAATATTCTTTTCAATTACTTTGTACAAAGAGCGATGACAACCCTTTATTTGAATCAACCTTTAAAGGAAAGGTAAAAGGTGCCGATGCATTTTATAGTGGTGAAAAATCATCCCTAGATGGAGTTATCGTAATTGATGATTATACTTTACAAATAAATTTAATTACTCCAACAAATTCTTTCTTATATATATTGGCTGGAGAAGGTGGTACCGTTTTAGCGCAGGAAGCAGTAAAGAAATATGGTCGAAATATTACTGTTGGAACAGGACCATTTATTTTTAAAGGCAAAAACAGTTTGGATCAGCTAGTTTTGGTGAGCAACCCAGTTTATCACCGTACAGATTCTTTAGGGAACAAACTCCCATTCATAGATTCCTTAGTTTTTAATTTTATTGTAGACAAAAAAGAAGAGCTGGAAGCATTTAAACGTGGAGATATTCATATCATATTTGAACTTCCTTCTGAGTCAATCAGTGAAATGGTGGAAGCGCAAATTGCGGACTTTGATAAGAAATCAGCAAAGTATCTTTTGTTTCGCACACCGGTTATGTCCACTCAGTATTATCAGTTTAATATTTTGAAAAAGCCATTTACCGATTTGAAAGTCAGACAAGCATTTTCGTATGCTATTAATAGAAAAAAAATTATTACCGATGTGTTACATTCAGAAGCCTTTGGGCCAGGCATTTGTGGGTTAACGCCTCCTGGAATTCCGGATTACGACATCACTCAAATCAAAGGCTATATGTTTAATAGCGATAAGGCAAAAAAACTATTGGCAGAAGCCGGATATCCGGATGGAAAAAATTTCCCCAAGATTACCATTGAGTTGAATAGTGGAGGAGGAAAGCACCTTGCGGTTGTTGAAGAGATAGAAAAGCAATTAAAAGAGGTGCTAAATATTGATGTAGATTTTATAGTAGTTCCATTTGCTCAAAAGCTTGAGGATGCAAAGTATGGTAAAATAGATATGTGTCGTGCCGGTTGGGTAGCGGACTATCCAACTCCAGAAAGTTTTCTGAGAATTTTTTCTGGAGAGAATGTGCCCGATAGCATGAATTTACCTTCTTTCCCAAACACAATCAAGTATAAAAATCATTCGTTTGATAGTTTGTTTCAATTAGGCGTTTCTGCTAAAACCCCCGAAAAAGCATATGAGGAGTTTTTGAAAGCAGAACAAATTATGATTGATGATGCACCGGTCATGGTGCTTTGGTATGATGAAAGTCTTAAAATGGCTCACTCATTTGTAAAAAACGTTTTTTTTAATTCGATGAACTATAAAGAGTTTTCCGAAGTGTACCTTCAGCGTGAATCTGACAAAGCCGCACAATAATATTTTATGGAGCTTCGCTGTCTGGTTAAGCCCCAAAGTAAAATAGACAAGATACAAGTAGAGTTGGATGGAACTTTGAGAATTAAGATTCGCGCCTTGCCTGTAGCTGGTAAGGCTAATCAATATCTGATTACTTACTTAGCCTCCGTGTTTGATGTTTACAAGGGAAGCATTCAGATTATTTCAGGTTTTACTAATTCACATAAAAGAATTAATATTGTGGCTGACGAAACAAAAATTATAAACAAGCTCAAAACTTTATAAACTCATTCCTATGCGCTACGACCAAATCCCTTCCAGTCTATTTATAGAAAATAGAAAAAAATTTAGTAAAGAGATTCCGGCAGGATCATTGGCTATATTTCAGAGTAATGATATCATGCCTTCCAGTGCGGATGGCACCATGGCATTTAAGCAGGCTACGGATATCTTGTGGCTTTCAGGCGCAGATCAAGAAGAAAGCATCTTATTAATATTTCCGGATTCCAAATTGCCGGAGCACCGTGAAGTATTATTTCTGAAAGAAACTAACGAACACATTGCAATATGGGAGGGCGCTAAGTTCACCAAAAAACAGGCTGCCGAAGTTTCTGGCATTCAAACTGTTTATTGGCTTTCGCAATTTAAAACGGTGTTGCATACGCTTATGTGCGAATGCAAGCAAGTGTATCTAAATACCAACGAACATCTACGAGCAGTTATCGAAGTGGAAACACGCGATGCTCGTTTTGTAAAATGGTGCAAAGAGCAATACCCACTACATACTTATAATCGCGTGCAACCTATCATGCATAAGTTGCGAGCAATAAAATCAAAAGAAGAAGTTGTTTTAATTCAAAAGGCTTGTGACATAACAGAAAAAGGATTTAGAAGATTGTTAGGATTTATTAAACCCGGAGTTTGGGAATATGAAATTGAAGCGGAGTTGATTCATGAGTTTGTGCGAAATCGTTCCAAAGGATTTGCCTACGGACCTATTATAGCTTCCGGATTTAATGCTTGCGTATTACATTACGTAGATAATAATAAGGAATGTAAGGCTGGCGATGTAATATTAATGGATGTAGCTGCCGAATATGCAAACTATGCATCGGATTTAACTCGCTGCGTTCCTGTATCCGGAAAATTTACTAAGCGACAAAAAAATGTGTACGATGCAGTGCTGCGTGTCATGAATTCTTCCATTGCCATGTTAAAGCCAGGCAACAACATCATTGACTATCACGAAGCCGTTGGCGAATTAATGGAAGCGGAACTGGTTAAGCTAAAATTATTAAATGCATCGGCAATAAAAAAACAAGACCCTAAGAATCCACTTTACAAAAAATATTTTATGCACGGCACTTCTCATTATTTGGGACTTGACGTACATGATTATGGCGATAGATACCGAAAGTTTGAAGCTGGTATGGTTTTTACTTGCGAGCCAGGCATATATATCAGGGAGGAAAATTTAGGCATACGCTTGGAGAATGATATTTTGCTTACAAAAAATGGAAATGTGGACCTTATGAAAAACATTCCTGTTGAAGCAGAGGAGATTGAAGACCTAATGAATGCCTAATGATACGTTACGCAGATTTTCGAAATGTAAAAGTCCGGTACGCTGACATTGGCAAGGGCAGAGTAGTGGTACTGCTTCATGGTTTTTTAGAAAGCCTGGAAGTGCTCGAAGAACTTGCCCTCAAGCTATCAAAATCTTTTCGTGTTATTTCTATTGATCTACCCGGGCACGGAAAAACTCCGGTTGTAGGTTATATGCACTCTATGGATTTGATGGCACAGTGTGTGAAGTCTGTGTTAGACTCCTTGCATTTGAAAAAATATGTTTTGGTTGGACACTCCATGGGAGGTTATGCAACTCTGGCATTTGCAAATCTGTTCCCAGTTCCACTAGCAGGTTTTTGCTTGTTAGATTCTACGGCATTGCCAGATTCGGAAGAAAAAAAAATGGACCGGGATCGTATGATTGAAATAGTAAAAAAAGAGCACAAAAATTTTGTAGCAGATTTAATCCCAAAACTATTTGCGCCCGAAAATAGTTCATTGTTTAAAAAGGAAATTGCTGTTGCAAAGCGTGTAGCCATGGAAACATCTGTTGAAGGTACAGCTTCTGCTTTGTTGGGAATGAAAACTCGTCCCTCTTTTGAACACACGCTTAAAAATTCAAAAGTGCCCGTATTATTTGTAATAGGGAAAAAGGACGTTCTTTTAGCTTGGGAAAATATTTTGTTGCTAACCAGCTTGCCTAAAAAATCTTATCATATTATTCTTGAACATGCAGGGCACATGGGTTTTTATGAAGCTCCTGAAGAAACGCACAAGGCTATTCGTAAGTTTTGCAGGATGTGTTTCGCATCAGCTAAGTAATTATTTCTGCGGCATTCCAAGCCCATACTCTTTTTTATTTTTTTGTTTGCGCATTGTTTTCCGTTCTTTTTTCGAAGGGCTAAATTTTCCGGTCTCATCTCCGCTTGACTGACTCATTTGCTTTTCCTCTTTTGAGCTGCGCTTGAAAAACTTCTTTTTTCCTTTGGTTTTATGTTTTTTTGTTTTGCCCTTTGCAGCGTTAGAAGAAGCATTCTTTTTTAATTTAACACGTGTTGCAAATGCATCATTTCCTCCAGCCTTAGATTTTTTTAGTTTTCGCTCAGATCTTTTTTTAACTTTTTTCCCCTGTGCTTTATCGCCATAATCCATCGTGTAATCGTTACTAACTGTAAAGCCACCATCGCTTACATCTTTCCCTTTTACTCTTTTGTTTTTCTTTCCTTTTACTCTTTTTCCTTTTGCTCGATCACCATATTGTTTTGATTTTGAATTGGTAGCAAAAGCATCCGATGAGCCATCACTTTTAGTTTTATTTTTTACACGCTTGCTTCTTTTGCCTCTTGCTTTATCACCGTATTGTTTAGATTTTGAGTTGGTAGCAAATGCATCCGATGAATTATCTCCTTTATCCTTGTTTTTTACACGCTTTGTTCTTTTCCCTTTGGATTTTTCTCCATACTGTTTGGATTTTCTTTTTGAAGCAAATGCATCGGAAGAGTTATCGCTTTGTATTTTATTCTTCTCCTTTTTTACTCTTTTGCCTTTTGATTTATCTCCGTAACTTTTAGATTTAGTTTTTGCAGAGAAGCCATCACTCGTCTTGCCTGATTTTTTTTGACGTGGTGCTTTAAAACTTTCTTTTTGCTTAGCCTCCTTACGCTTACTTTTCTTTCTTCCAAAAAAACCACCTTCTGTATTAGTTTTATGTTTAGCAGGTTTATCGGCAGCAGGCTCCTGACCCCAAACATTTATGGAGGAGAGAATAAATAGAAATAATATAAATAGAGACTGTATCCTTACCGGCATATCTGTAAAGATACAAAAAATGAAAAAAAGATAAAATTAGTCGAGCGGCTCGGCTAAAACAATATCCTCCAATTCTACAGGAGTTTTTAGTCGTTCGCAGGTGGTTCTATCATTTGCCTGCTCGGCCATTTTGTAACGCATGCGCTCCGAGGCTGTGGAGAAGAAATGTATCAATTCATTTCCAAGGCTGTTTTCCCAAATAACGCCAAAGACTTCTTTGCCGCCTTTTAGTTTAAACTTACACAAGGTGTCGTTGTATTGTAGAAAATCGTTACGTTTCATAGGTTTGGTTTTACATTATAAATATTGTTAAGTGAAACGTAAAGCCCAAATTAATAGTTACATATAATTCTTCACAATAAAGATAGGATTGTTAATATCCTTAAGGAAGGTGTAAATTCTTACACTATTTAGCCCACATAAAAACTCTAGGGTTGTTTTCAAACTGCTTAAACGCCTCTTCGTCTGCAGAGAGAATGGCAATGAAGTCTACAATGGGAAGCACTAAAAAGCAACCTCCCAGCGTACCAATGTAAACAAAAGGAATGTAAGGCTTTGTGCCTAGGGCAATTCGATGTAAGCCAAGTAATCCAAAAGGAAAAGGGAAGGAAAGTATCGCAGCCATCAACTTTTTCTTTTTATAATTTGAAACTTTTAAAGAGTCGTATGCAGCAATAAGCGGTATTTCGTTGTTGATTAATGGAATAGCTAGGCTATCAGATAAAAACGATTGTTCAGTTTCTGCTGTATGTAAAGTATCTGGTATGAATAGTGTATTGTGATTTGCCTGAACAGCAGTTATTGAAAAAAGAAAAATATAAAATACGTACACCAACCTGTTCATAAAATCAAAAATACAATTTGCTACTTGATACCATTCCTAATAAAATATATTTATTTTTGTACATATCAACAAATCTATAAACCAAATCAACATGAAAAAAATCATTACTTATACTTTCTCAATGATTGTATTGATTTCTGCAGGGAGTGCTTTTGCAGGAAACGGATTTATTGAGAATCCTTTGCAGCTAAAAAAGAACAAAAAATCAAATATTTTAAATTCAAGCTACAAGCTTGAAGATGAAGGCGCTAAGGCTTTTGGAGAAGGGAAACTGACTTTATCTTTAGGGTATGGCGCTGGTTCTGGCGGAATATTAAAAGCAATACTTAAAACTTATGAATCTGAAGCCGGCTATAATTTTACAAGTTTAGGCCCTATTCATTTTAGAGGCGAGTATGGATTAACAGATAAAATGGGATTGGTGCTTAGTGTAAACCATAATAGCTGGCAGGCAAACTGGACACATACAGATTCTTCTGCAGTTGGAGTCATCTACCAAGATGAGTTTAAGCGTTCTGTAACCAGTATTTTGGCAAGATTTAATTTTCACTTTGGAATTACTGATCATGTGGATCCTTATTTTGGAGTTGGAGCGGGATATAGATTAGTAAATTATGCGTTTAAGTCTACAGATCCTGCTTATAATATCTCCTGGACTAGCCCTCTAAATTTAGGCTTTGAAACAACGGTTGGCGTACGCTACTTTTTTACTGAAAGCTTTGGTATTTATGGAGAAATTGGACTTGCACAATCTTTTGTGCAGGGAGGATTGGCATTTACTTTTTAAGAGCATAACAAATTACATCAATAGCTCTGGCAAATGTCAGGGCTATTTTATTTTATGGAGGTAAAGCTTTCTAGAATAATATTGAAGTCAGCATCGTAACTACTTTGCTCCTCGTTTGTAATCCCTAAAACGATTTTATAGTATGTTGATCGGCTTTCTATTACTGCAACTCTATAGTAAATGTTAGTTTTGCCAACCAGTCCCCTGATGTTGCCTATGTAGGAATTAAGATTGTTTATTTTTTTCGGGTAATATTTCAATAAACTTCCGCTATTCATTTTAGAAATATATTCTTGAGCGGAATTGTTGAATGTAAATTTTAATGTATTGCTTGAATCAATAGGGATTTCGTAGACCAGCATAAAAATATTTTCTTTTGAACCAAAAAGTTGAAGTAATGCGCTTGAGTCTGCCTGGTTGGATGCTGATAAATAGGAGGGTATTGATAAAGAAAATTTATCCGGCACTACAACCTTTCTGTATTCTATATTCTCAGTATGGAAAAAATGCCAAAAGGAAAAAAGTGTAATAGGGGTAATCAATAAAATGATAAAGACAAACTTTCTTAAATTCAAGAAATTACAGTTTAGCTTTTACCTCTACCTGCTCGTATCCTTCAATGATGTCGGCTGCTTGAATATCGTTAAAGTCGGAAATGCTTAATCCGCATTCCTGACCAGATACTACTTCTTTAACATCATCTTTAAAGCGCTTTAGCGATGAAAGTGTGCCAGAGTGTATTACTACACCATTGCGGATAACACGAATTTTTGTGTTTCGGTTAATCTTTCCATCCAACATAATACATCCTGCAATGGTACCCACTTTGGTGATGTTAAACACTTCTTTGATTTCGATGTTGCAGGTAATTTTTTCTTGAAACTCAGGAGCCAACATACCTTCCATCGCATCCTTCACTTCATTAATTGCATTGTAAATAATGGAGTATAAGCGAATATCTATCTGTTCTTGTTCGGCTAATTTTCTTGCTGAAGCAGAAGGGCGTACGTTAAAGCAAACAATGATGGCATTGGATGCAGAGGCAAGAAGAACGTCTGAATCGCTAATCTGTCCAACTCCCTTGTGTATAATACGAACCTGAATTTTTGGAGTCGAAAGTTTCAATAAAGAGTCTGATAACGCTTCTACGGATCCATCTACGTCTCCTTTAACAATAATATTTAATTCTTGGAAATCACCAATGGCAATACGTCTGCCAATCTCATCCAGTGTAATATGTTTTTTAGTTCGAAGCGATTGCTCGCGCTGTAATTGCATTCTCTTGTTTGCAATTGCTTTTGCCTGACGTTCGTCATCCAGAGCATGAAACTTATCTCCCGCTTGAGGAGCACCATCCAATCCAAGAATTTGTACCGGAGAAGATGGACCTGCTTCGCTGATAGGCGTTCCACGTTCGTTATATAATGCTTTGATTCTTCCACTGAAGGGACCAGCAATTAATACATCACCCATTTTTATTGTTCCAGCACTCACCAAAAGAGTAGCTACATATCCTCGGCCTTTATCTAGCGATGATTCCACCACAGTACCAACAGCATGTTTATTTGGATTTGCAGTAAGTTCTTTTACTTCGGCTTCCAGCAATACTTTTTCTAATAGTAAATCTACATTTAGTCCAGTTTTTGCTGCCACTTCCTGACATTGATATTTTCCTCCCCAATCTTCAACGAGCATATTCATTTGAGATAATTGCTCTTTGATTTTTTCAGGATTGGCGCCAGGCTTATCAATTTTATTTATGGCAATTACAATAGGCACCCCTGCTGCTTGAGCGTGATTGATGGCTTCTGTTGTTTGAGGCTTTATGCCATCATCAGCAGCTATTACAATAATTGCCACATCCGTTACCTGTGCTCCACGGGCACGCATGGCTGTAAAGGCTTCGTGACCAGGAGTATCAAGGAAAGTAATTTTTTTGTCATTATCTAAAACTACACTGTAAGCGCCTATGTGCTGAGTAATACCTCCTGCTTCACCGGCAATAACGTTAGCTTTTCTAATATGATCGAGTAGGGAAGTTTTTCCATGGTCTACGTGACCCATTACCGTTACGATAGGAGGACGAGGCAACAAATCTTCGGGCTTATCTTCAACTTCCTGTACATCTTCAAGCGCTTCAACACTAATAAATTGTACTTGATAGCCAAATTCTTCGGCTAGTAATGAAATTGTTTCAGCATCCAATCGTTGGTTGATGGAAACAAATATTCCAAGACCCATGCAAAAAGAAATAATATTGGTGGGCTGCAACTCCATCATAGTTGCCAGCTGACTAACCGAGATAAACTCTGTAACTTTTAGAATTTTCTTTTCTGCTTCACTCTGCTGATCTTGCTGATCTTTTTTCTCTGTAAATGCTTCGCGCTTTAATTTTCTATACTTCGCAGCTCTTGATTTTCCAGAACCTCCAATTTTAGATAGCGTTTGTTTTATTTGAGATTGAATTTCTCCCTGAGTAAGTTCAGTGCGTGGGGCAGAAGTTCTTCCTCGCCCAGCGCTTTGTCCGCCACCAGGACCACCTCTTCTTCGTTGTTGATTTTGTAGTGGTTTAGCGTTAGTGTCCGATGGTTTCCCTGCATCTTTCGCAAAACGTGCAAACTCATCCGTTTGGACTTTTTGTTTTTTTATCCTTTTCTTTTTCTTTCTAGTATCAAAGCTGGATCCTTTGCTTCCTTCTTTTTCTACAGGAAGAACAATCTTTCCAACCACTGTAGGACCTTCTAGTTTAGAGAAAGTAGTTTTGTGTTTCTCAGGTTCAGGTTCTCGAGCAACTATTTTTTGAACAGGCTTAGGAATTTCTTTTTCTACTGGCTTTACTTCTTCCTTTTCTTTTGCTTTTGGCTCAGCTTTCTTTTTGTTGGAAACAGCGTCAAGATCTATCTTACCAACTTCTTTAATATTAAATTGAGTTTTTTCTTTGGGAGCGCGAATTATTTCTTGTTCACTTACATTTCGAATTACTAATTCGTCTTCTTCGTGTTTTTTAGTGGTAATTTCAGATACAGAAGGAGCAGCCTCTTCAGAAATAATCGCTTTCTTTTTTTCTTTCAGCTCCGTAATGCGCATACTCTCCTCCTTGTCCTTCTTTTCAGAAAGGAAGCCATCGGAAAGCAAATCATATTGCTCCTCAGAGATTTTTGTATTAGGATTACTAACAACATCATGTCCTTTCTCCTTGAGAAAATCAACAATCGTAGCAGTGCTGATGTTTAGCTCCTTGGCGACTTTACTTAGGCGATGTACTGTAGCTTTTGACATATCTGTTTTCTTATTTCTCCAAAAGATTTTTAATCAAGTTTTTAAAGGAAGGCATCAGTATTTTGCCAATGCCCCTAAAGTCCTTATTCAAACTCTTCGCTTAAAATCCTTTTAACTTCATTAATTGTTTCTTCTTCTAACTCAGTTCTCTTTACAAGATCATCGTTTGGCAATTCTAAAACTGCTTTTGCAGTATCACAACCAATACGCTTTAGTTCATCAATAATCCATCCTTCAATATCTTCTGAGAATTCATCTAATTCCACGTCTTCAATTTCTTCTTCCACATCGCGGTACACATCAATTTCGTAGCCGGTAAGTTTACCTGCTAAGCGAATGTTGTGTCCTCCTTTTCCGATTGCCAATGAAATCTGATCAGGCTTCAAATACACCTCAGCACGCATTTTTTCATCATCCAGTTTAATGGAAGTTACTTTAGCGGGGCTAAGAGCACGCTGAATAAATAATGTTGAGTTAGAAGTATAGTTAATTACATCAATATTTTCATTTTTCAATTCGCGAACAATACCGTGAATACGCGAACCTTTCATTCCCACACAGGCACCAACTGGATCGATACGGTCATCGTAACTCTCTACAGCCACTTTAGCGCGCTCGCCTGGTTCACGAACAATTTTTTTGATGGTGATAAGGCCGTCAAAAATTTCTGGAACTTCCAATTCGAATAAACGCTCCAAGAAGAAAGGAGAGGTTCTTGATAAAACAATAACGGGGTTGTTGTTTTTCATTTCTACACGTCCTATAACGGCACGAATGGTATCGCCTTTTTTGAAAAAATCGCTTGGGATTTGCTCCATCTTAGGCATGATAAGCTCGTTGCCTTCATCATCTAATACAAGCATTTCACGTTTCCAAATCTGATATACTTCGCCAGTAATAATTTCGCCAATTCTATCTTTATATTTGTTGTAAACAGCATCTTTTTCAAGATCTAATACACGACCAATTAAGTTCTGACGGATTGTTAATATGGCTCTTCTTCCAAAGTCGTCCAGTTTTACTTCCTGTGCAACATCTTCGCCAAGTTCGAAGTCCTCATCAATTTTATGAGCTGCAGTAAGAGATATATGTTTATTTGGATCGTAGTCAAAACTATCATCGGCAAACTCCTCATCCACTACCTGACGGTTATGCCAGATTTCGGGTTTTCCTTTGTCGTTAACGATAACGTCAAAGTTTTCGTCTGAGCCGAACTTTTTGCGGATAATTCCACGAAATACATCTTCTAGAATACTAATGAGGGTAACGCGGTCAATGCTTTTTACCTCTTTAAATTCCGAGAACGACTCAATCAAATTTGAAACGTCAATCTCTTTTTGCTTAGTTGCTGCTTTAGTAGCCATTTGTTTTATTGTTATTGTTCGTTTTTAGAAACAAAAAGGGGGACTTTGTCAATCCCCCTTTCCACCATCATATCTATGCGCAAAGTTAAAAAAATATTCGTACACGCATAAACATCTAAACCTCAAAAAAGTAGTTATTTTATTGTCCTTCACCGCTAAATAGAACTCGGTGATGTGCTTTTGTTACTTTTGTATTCAATGAATTTTAAGCATTTTTTCTTCTTTTTTGCAATGTTTAGCCCATTTTTTATGTTTGGGCAAATTTCTACCACTTCGGACACTTCTAAAATGGATACTTTATTTTTTCTTAATGGAGAAACTAGAGCAGTTAAAATTGTTGATACTGTTGCTCATTTAGTGCGTTTTTTACCGCAAAAAATAAATGGAAAAGCTAAAGTGCAGGACATTGAAAAGGCAAAAATATTTTCATTAAAGTTTTCTAATGGGCAAGAACGAATTATGTATTTCCACGATTCTATATTAGGCAATGTGTTTTCTGTAATGGAAGCCAAGATGTTTATGCTGGGAGAGCAGGAGGCGGAAAGAAATTATAAAAATAAATGGCCATTCATTATAGGTTTTGCTAGTGGTATTATTTATCCTATAGTACTTTCAAATGCTGTTTTGCTGTCTCCTATACCGGCAGCAATAACTCCGTTGCACACTATTATCCCTGTAATTAGAGTCAACACTAAAAAAATAATTAACAAAAATTATTTACAGTACGATACTTATTTGATGGGCTACGAACGCGTTGCCCGAAAAAAGAATTTTTTTCATTCCATGGTTGGCGCGGGCATAGGGTTAGCTGCCGGCTTTGGAATATGGGCAGTATTAAAATAATACATGCATCATGAAAAGAGGGTTCAACTTTATTCTTTACAGTAACCTATTTATTTCTTTTTGTGCTGCTGCCATTACAGCCGAAACTTTTTTGCTAATTGGTGTAGCCATAAACTTTCATTATGTGCTATTTGTTTTTTTTGCAACGTTGGCGCAGTACGCTTTTCCGGTTTTAATAGAAAAAAACTACTCGCTAGCAAATTCAGAGCGACATCAATGGGTATTTAAACATAAGAAGTTTGTGCTGGCAGGATTTGTAATTTCATTAGTAGTGACAGGAGGATTACTGCTTTTTTTTCCTCATATGTTCATCGTTTGGTTTTTACCTATTGGAGTTATTTCGTTTGCTTATTATATCCCTCAATCCGGATTAAGAAGTACGGCAGGTGTTAACGCAGGATCGGTAGCTATTGTGTGGACGGGCGTAACGGCTTTGTTTCCTATTTTATTTGCAGAAGATTTTTTATTGCTTGGCCCCGGGAATTATAAATATGCAACCATTATGTTTTTAAACTTCTTGTATATTTTTCCTCTATGCTTAATTTATAATGTACGCGATATGGAGGCTGATAGAAAAGCAGGCATAACTACTTTTGCATTAGTGCATGGTGTAAAAAAATCAATTGCGCTAAGTGTGATAACACTTGCTTTGTTTGTAGTATTTGTAATTGTAGCAACATTTAGTTTAGAAATAAAAATTGCACTTGCATTAAGCGCAATAATCTCAACCATCGTTATTTATTTTGCTTCCGAAAAAAAGACCGATTATTATTACTCCTTTTGGATTGATGGAATGATACTACTGCAAGCAGTGCTGGTGTGGGGTTGGAGTTTTTACTAACGAAAGAACAATTACAGTTTTTGCACTTACCTTAATGCATTTCCAATCACCGCAGATGCCTTTTTTAAGTCCTCCTCACTGTGTGCTTCGCTTACAAACCCAACTTCGTAACCGGATGGGCCAAGGTAAACCCCATTCTCTAAAAGTGTGTGATATATTTTTTGAAATTGTTTCATGGAATCAGGATTTATCTCTTCGGCAGATTGTATTTTCTCTTGATCAGTAAATGCAAGCCAAAATATACTGCCAATCGAAAAAATTTGGCAATTGGTAGTTGGCAATTGGCAAAAAGAAATAAATAATTTTGTTTTACGTTCAAGCTCAGAATAAAAATTAGGTTTTAAGCATTCCGTAAGTTGTGCAATTCCAGCAGCCATAGCAACAGGATTTCCGGAAAGTGTTCCGGCCTGATATACATTTCCATCGGGCGAAATATGACTCATGATTTCTGCACTTGCTCCATAAGCACCAACGGGTAAACCTCCTCCAATAATTTTTCCGTAGGTAATTATATCGGGCTTAATGTTGTAATAACCTGCAGCTCCTGTAAACCCAATCCTGAATCCTGAGATTACTTCATCAAATATTAAAAGCGATTTATTTTCTGTGCAAATGTCGCGAAGAAATTGCAAGTATTCTTTATCTTGTAAAAGCAAACCGTTGTTGGCTGGAATAGGTTCAATGATGATGCAGGCAATTTCATTTTTAAATTTTGAAAACGCTTCTTTTACAGCCTCTTTATTATTAAGTGGACAAACAATGGTTTCATTTACAAATGCTTCAGGTACTCCAGCTGAAGAAGTATTTCCAAAGGTTACTAAACCAGATCCTGCTTTTACTAAAAGTGAATCACTATGGCCGTGGTAACATCCTTCAAACTTTAATATTTTATTTCGCTTGGCAAAACCTCTGGCTAATCGTATGGCGCTCATCACCGCTTCGGTGCCCGAACTTACAAAGCGAATTTTTCCAATGAATTTATTATTGGATAAAATTAAGTCAGCTAATTTATTTTCCAGTTCTGTGGGTGCACCAAAGGAGCTGCCTTTTTCTACAGTAGTCTTTATTGCTTCTACTACTTTAGGGTGTGCATGTCCTAAAATAAGTGGCCCCCACGAACAACAAAAATCAATAAACTCGTTTCCATCTGCATCCCATATGTGAGAGCCTTTTCCTCGCTCAATAAACAAAGGTGTGCCACCTACTGAGCGGAATGCTCTAACAGGAGAATTTACTCCACCCGGAAAATAGGTTTCTGCTTTCTCAAAAAGTGCTTCGGATTTTTGTTTTTTCATATACAAGTTATGAGGTGCAAATATATATCTTTGAGCGAAGAAAAACCTATGAAATACGAAAACACACTTCCCTTCGCACAAGCACAAGATGCTGCGGACCCACTTAAAAAATATAGAGAACAATTTTACTTTCCTCAGATGCATGGCAGGGAAGTAGTGTACTTTACCGGCAACTCTTTGGGACTGCAACCCAAGAGCACACAAGATCATGTTATAAAAGAACTTGAGGATTGGGCTTCGTTTGGTGTTGAAGGTCATTTTCATGCCCGCAATCCTTGGTTCTCGTATCACGAACAATTTGCAGAGCCAGTTTCTAAAATAGTTGGAGCAAAACCTACGGAAGTGGTGGTTATGAATCACCTCACCAGCAACTTACATCTGTTAATGGCCTCGTTTTACCGCCCTACTAAAAAGAGGTTCAAAATAATTTGCGAGTACAAAGCATTTCCTTCCGATCAGTATGCCATAGAAACACAAGTGCAACATCACGGTTTTGATCCAGCCGATGCAATTGTAGAGGTGAAACCCAGAGAAGGAGAATATGTGATTCGTACCGAAGATATTTTAGCTGCGATTGAAAAAAATAAAAATGAGCTGGAGTTGGTATTATTCGGAGGTGTAAATTATTTTACCGGTCAGGTTTTTGAAATGGAAGAAATTACCAAAGCAGCACATGCTGCAGGTGCCATGGCTGGTTTTGATTTAGCACACGCAGCCGGAAATATAAAAATGAACTTGCACGATTGGAATGTGGATTTTGCTTGCTGGTGTACCTACAAATACATGAACTCCGGACCGGGCTGTGTAGGTGGAGCTTTTATACACGAGAAACATCATAAACTTCAAACACCCAGACTTGGTGGTTGGTGGGGGCACGATAAAGCTTCGCGCTTTAAGATGGAAAAAGGGTTTAAACCTATGTTAACTGCTGAAGCATGGCAGCTTAGTAACGCACCTGTTATTGCTATGGCTTGTCACAAAGCAGCCATTGAAATGTTTAGCGAAGCGGGCATGGATGCATTAACTCAAAAAAGCGAAAAACTTACAGGCTATTTAGAATTTATAATTCAGGAAATAAATTCTAAAAAGCAAAGTCCAAATTCAAAAGGGCTGGAAATAATTACTCCAAAGGAAAGAGGGTGTCAGCTTTCAATTGTAGCTCACGGAATGGGAAAATCTTTGCATGAAAAACTTACTGCAGCAGGAGTAATTGCAGACTGGAGAGAGCCCAATGTAATACGATGCGCACCAGTGCCGCTTTATAATTCGTACGAAGATGTTTGGAGGTTTGGAGATATTCTGACAAACGCTTTATAAACTAAGCGTTTTGATTGATAGGGCAAGAACCGCAACCGGTTTCTTTCTTTTTGAAAAACGCTAGATATACTCGGTGACCAAGGTATAAAATTGCAGAGCCGAATACGATATAAACTAAAATTGATTGGGTAGCCATATTCATCATTTATTACTCCTCAAAGTTACTACTTTTGTTACTTAATTAATACTCTCTTTTAGGTATTTAGCACATGATTAACGCAGATTCTCTCATAAAATTCAATAAGAAAAAATATTCTGATGATATTTTACTTGGGCTTTACAAAGCGCTATTAAAACCTCGACTGATAGAGGAAAAGATGCTGATTTTGCTTAGGCAGGGAAGGATTACTAAATGGTTTTCCGGCATTGGACAAGAAGCTAGTTCAGTAGGTGCAGCCATGGCGCTGGATAAGGACGAATATATTTTGCCTATGCACCGTAACCTGGGCACGTTTACAGTTCGAGGAATTCCACTTGAAAAACTATTTGCTCAGTTTCAAGGAAAAAAATCCGGATTTACAAAAGGGCGTGACCGCAGTTTCCATTTTGGAACGCAGGACTATAAGATTGTCGGCATGATTTCTCACCTAGGTCCACAAATGGGTGTTGCTGACGGGATTGCTTTAAGTCATTTATTGAAGAAAGAAAAAAAAGTTACGCTTGTTTATACCGGAGATGGAGGAGCATCGGAAGGAGATTTCCATGAGAGTATAAACGTAGCAGCAGTATGGAATTTGCCGGTGATTTTTGCCATTGAAAATAATGGATACGGGTTATCAACCCCATCTTCAGAACAATTTAAGTGTAAACAATTTATTGATAAAGCTATTGGTTATGGAATAGAGGCGCATCAGATAGACGGAAACAATGTGTTGGAAGTGTATGACACAATTCGCATTCTTTCAGACTCCATCAGAAAAAATCCTAGACCTATTCTATTGGAGTGCATCACTTTCCGTATGCGTGGACACGAAGAGGCAAGCGGCACAAAATACATTGACCCAAAACTTTTTGAAGAATGGGGAAAGAAAGACCCAATACTGAATTACGAGAAATTTTTGTTGGAAGAAAATATCCTTACTGAAGAAATAATTTCAGAATACAAAGCGGAAATAAAAAAAGAAATTGAAAAAGGAATTGAAGTTGCATTTGGTGAGGAGAATATTGTTGCTAATACAGAAGAAGAAGTTAGGGATTTGTATGCAAGCCCCTCTTCCGTCTCCCCCAAAGGGGGAAAAACCAACACCACGCTACACTCTCCCCTTGAGGGCGAGAAGGAGAGGGGTAGTAAGTCAATGCGCCTTATCGATTCCATCTCTGATGGACTACGTTTAGCAATGAGAAAACATGAAAATTTAGTTTTAATGGGACAGGACATTGCAGATTATGGAGGAGTATTTAAAATTACGGATGGCTTTGTAAAAGAATTTGGAAAAGAAAGAGTGCGTAACACTCCACTTTGCGAGAGCGCAATTTTAGGCGCAGGGTTAGGTCTTTCAATCAACGGTATGAAGGCCATGGTGGAAATGCAGTTTGCCGATTTTGTGAGCGAAGGCATGACGCAGATTTGTAATAACCTAGCAAAATCACATTGGCGCTGGGGTCAAAATGCCGATGTGGTGGTGCGCATGCCAACGGGTGCAGGATCAGCAGCCGGACCTTTTCATTCGCAGAGTAACGAAGCATGGTTTTTTCATATTCCCGGATTAAAAATTGTGTATCCCGCATTTCCGTTGGATGCTAAGGGATTGTTGCTCTCAGCCTTTGAAGATCCCAATCCTGTGATGTTTTTTGAGCATAAAATGTTGTACCGAGGAATGAGCCAAGAAGTGCCGGAGGATTATTTTACCATTCCGATTGGCAAAGCAAAAATTTTAAAAGAGGGAAACAATTGCACCATTATTACCTATGGAATGGGCGTGCATTGGGCTTTGGAAATAATAGAAAGAAATAAACTAACTGATGTAGAGCTGGTTGATTTACGCTCGCTAGCACCGTTGGATACTGAAACTATTTTTGAAAGTGCAAAGAAGACCGGTAAAGTAATTATTCTGCACGAAGATACTTTGACTGGCGGAATAGGAGGAGAAATATCGGCTTTAATTACTGAAAACTGTTTTAACAGCCTAGATGCTCCTGTGATGCGTGAAGGCTCTTTAGATACTCCTGTTCCATTTACGGAAACTTTAGAAAAAAACTTTTTACCTAAAGAAAGGTTTGAGAAAAAACTTTTGCAATTGCTGGAGTACTAACAAAAAAAAGCGAAGAATATTCTTCGCTTTTTTTTGTCATTGAAAATTATTTATTTCAAAATAACTTTCCCTTTCCAAACTTCGTCACCTGCTTTTAAAATGATGTAGTACATTCCTGCAGGCTGAGAAGAAATATCAATTCTTTTTTCATAATTGCCAGACGTGTTTTCGGCTAATTCAAAAACAGACTGACCTAGACTATTTACGATTTCAAGTGTGCTGTTATGTGTTTCGGTCAGAGGGATATTAATGTTTAATATTCCGTTACTGGGATTTGGAAACACGTTTATATTATGTGTTAAGATCTGATCATGAATTCCGTTACTTGTTCCGCCAGGAATTGTGCCAGAAATAAAATATTGTCCCAGTGAACCAAAATCGGAATAACCTGTATTTAATGGAGAGCCATATCCAACGCCATCAATTTCTAAAAAGTAATTTCCAGCAGAGAGGCTTTGAGAAATTGTAACAGCAGTTGACAATACACCGGTAGGATCTACTTTTATTATTTCTGTTCCATTTACATCCAGTATTCTTGCCTGGATATCTAAATCAGGAACGCTGGCACTTCCAGGTTCGGTTTTTGCATTGATGGTTAAACTTACGGTGCCTCCGGTTGTTGTAAAAGAAAAAATATCTAAATCTGTTCTTCTTCCAATCACACCAAAATTAGAAGAGGAAGAAACCGTTCCTGTTCCCCCAATCACTAATGCAGTTGCTGTTGCTATAGTGCTGCCATGATCATCTACGCGGTATGGTAGACGGTTACTAATGATAGTAAGATCATCTTGCTGATTATTTGCGCCTGTGTATTCGCCTTTGCTCCAATGTACAATAGGTCGGGAATATACTGCGCCCATGATTGGCCCCCAGCTTGCATGCCCGGCATAGTACTCTTGCGAAGCTGTTCCATCGTGGCTTAGGCCAAGTGTATGTCCGCATTCATGTGCGGCAGCTTCTTCGGCACTTTTAACACTACTGTTAAATACCCAACAAGGCTCTCCGCTTCCCCAAGAATTTAAATAAGCAACACCACCAGCACCGGGAGCAGCTGTATTTGTTGGAGTAAATATAATTTTCATTCTTTGAGAGGTAGGTGCGCTATTAAATACTGCAACGTCCGTTGTAACATTTACATTAAAAGGACTGTAGTCCTCAGACATGCAAGTCCAGATAGTTGTGATGTTTGCATTTGAAAAGCTCGAAGGGGCAGCATTAATGTTACCCCAATTACTGTTGGTTACATTCTCCCCATCAAAATCAAGGTAAATGGTACGTGCAGCACTGGGCAAACTGTTGAGTAAAGGGGCAGCAGTAGTTTCATTATTTTTTTGTGCAGATGCATTGTCAGGTACTTCGTCTAAGTTAGTTTCTTTAGCTTGGTATTGGTTATAATCAAAACACATAACCTGATGAATATCAATTGGAGTAACAAAAACATCTCCTTTATAATTCGTAGAAATATCGAAAGCTTCTTTAGATTTTCTGAAAATCACTTTTCCTGACAAAGTGTTTCCTTCTTCATTTAGAAAAAAAGTAGCTTGCTCGTACCCAACTACATTACCAAATACGTGCATCTTACCATCTCTATTGGAGTTATTACTAACGATAATCCACGCAGTTTTATCGGCAGCTAATTTAATGGAGTGCTGTTGTTTGTTGCTTGGATTTATTTTAGAAAAACTTTTGATGAGCTCTTTAGCTGAGCCTAGATATACAGCATCAGATTTTTCATTTCCAAAGGAAAGGTTAAACGCCAAGCAAAAGGAAAGCGACACTAAAATTCCTCGGAAAATTTTTGTAGTGTAAAATGTAACCATAGAAAAAAAGTTTAGTGTTGGTTTGAAAGAAGGGTAAAGGTACATATACGATTTCAAAATGCCAAATTAATCGGCAATAATTAATGAAAGAATAAGAAAAAAAGGGAAATGCTATTCTGTTTCAGGCACAGGAACTGGGTCTGTAGGGGCTTTAAACCGTAAACCTATCATTAGCTCATGTGTTCCGTTATTATAATTTTTTAAGTTAGAAGTAGTTACATCGTAAGAATAACCAAATGTCAGGTTTTCTTTATAGGTATATCCAACCAGAATTGCCATAGCATCTTTCGTACGGAATGTAGTGCCCGCCCATGCTTTATTTTTATAAATAACCCGTGCACCTAAATCAACTTGAGCCGGAGTAGGTGCAACCATTTTGAAAAGCAGGGATGGTTCAAGAGCAAACTCATCTGTTAAAAATAATTTGTAGCCTGCCATTCCATAAAAATGCGTTGCAAGTTTACCTGTGGGTTTAGGGTTATCAAAAAGATTTAGCTTAGCAGGAAATATTTGAGGAACATAGCCCCCCACCCACCAATTTCCTGTTCCATTTGATTTAGGTAAATTATATAAGTAGAAAGAGGTGCCTAAGTCTGCAACAACTTTTGATTGATAACCATTTGCAAAGACATAATCGCCTGTATTATCCAGCGTTAGTTTTGTAGCATCCACAGCAAATTGCACCGCACCTGCAGAAAGGGAAAGGGATAACTTTATTTCTTCATTAATTTTTACATGGTATGCATAGGATCCACTGAATCCCATTCTTCGTGTTGGCCCTGTAACATCGGTAAATAAATACCCGCCAACTCCCATGTTTTTATTCTTAATGGGCCCTTGCATGCTTAAAGCATAGGTGCGTGGGGCGTCTATAATACCAATCCACTGAAGTCGATTTGCAGACACAGCGTCAAAAAATGGTCTGCTGCCTGCTACGGCTGGATTTTGAAAATAATCGTTCAGCATATATTGCGAGAACAGCGGTAGCTGCTGAGCAAACATACCGATAGACAAAAGTCCCAAGCAAGTAGCTGAGATTATTTTTTTCATATTCTATTTTATTTTTAACTAACGCTTCACTTGTGATTAACAATAAATCAAAAGTCAAACTAATATTATCTAAGTATCGTAATAGGACCCGTTATTGGATCGGGCTGCATTACAGACTTCAAATTAATAACGTAATAATATGTTCCTACTGGCAACTCCTTGCCATTGTACTTAGCATTCCATTTATTGTTGGGGTAATCGGTAGTGCTAAACAATACTTCGCCCCATCTGTTGTAAACTTCTACTAATGCTCCAGGAAAAGCTTCAATATTTGGAATTTCCCATATATCATTTATTCCATCACCGTTTGGCGAAAGTCCATCATTTGGTTTTACAATTCGGACAATAGTAATCGTTACAAAATCGACCGAGGTACATCCGTTTACATCTGTAACTAATAGTGTGTAAGTTGTGGTAGTGGTTGGATTAGCTGCTGGGTTTGCAATTGTAGTAGAGCTAAGTCCAGCTGAAGGAGACCATAAATAATTACCACTTCCGCTACCATTAAGTACTACAGTACCTGTGGTCAGTATTGTTACATCTGAACCTGCATTAGCAACTGGACCTGTATTCACTGTCACAAATACTGAATCAGTATCAGAACAAATTCCGTTAGAAACAATTAATGCATACGTTGATGAAACGGCAGGTGAAACGGAAGTGCAAATGACTGTATTTGTTAATGTCCACGTAGGCAGTAAATACCAGTTATATGTTGCGCCATTTAAACTATTTGTACCACAAAGTAGAACGCTGCTTCCTGCACAAAGTGCGGTATCGTTACCAGCAGCTGAAACAGGCGGAGGCAACACAGTTACTGAAACGGAATCAGTATCCGTACAAGTGCCATTGAATCCAATAATGCCATATGAAGTAGTTCCTACAGGAGGTGATACGGAAATACATGAGCCGGTAGAAATAGGAGACCAAGCGGGTAATTGATACCACATATATCCATTGGCTCCAGCAGCGCAAATAGACGCGCTTGTGCCGGCACAAATTGTTGTATTGCTCACAACCAATATAGGGTAGTTGTTTACTATTACAGCTACCGTATCAGTATCAGAACAAATGCCGTTAGTAGCAATTAAAGCATAATTGTTTATCCCAGCAAAAGGAGATACAGAAATAGACCCCGTTGCTCCTAGCGATGTCCAAGCAGGAAGCTGGTACCAACCTAAGGTGATTGCATTTACGCTAGAGCTGGTAAGAGTTGCTGTTCCACCTAAACAGAAAGTAGTGTCAGCACCTGCATTTGCAATAACAGTTGTTATCACTCCAATCGACATGGAGTATGTTGCAGTACAAGCATTAGCATCTGTAATTGTAACAGAATATATTCCTGCACAAAGCCCAGACACATCTTGTGTTGTTTGCCCGCCTGGAACCCATGTGTATGAATATGGAGTAGTACCACCAGTTGGAGTAATGTCAATTAATCCATTGCAAGTATTGTTGCAACTAGCATTTGTACTTACAAAAGTTGAAGTTAATATTGCAGGATTTGTAAGCGTAATTGTATTTGAACCCAAACAATTATTTGCATCACTTAATTGTAAGGAGTATGTGCCAGAACATAAGCCAGTAACGGAAGTGGTTGTTTGTCCACCTGGCATCCACAAATAGGTGTAAGGTGCTGTGCCGCCCGTAGGTGCTGCAGAAATAATTCCATTACATGCGTTGTTGCAAAGTGGGTTTGTTCCGGTAATATTTAACGCTAAAGCTGCAGGTTGTGAAATTGAAATTGTATTTGTATGCGTACACCCTACTGCATCTATAACCGATATGGTATAATTACCAGCACATAAACCCGTTGCAGTTGAAGTTGATTGTCCACCTGTCCATGTGTAAGTGTATGGTGATGAGCCGCCTATCATTGACACCGATGCTGTTCCATCGCATGCAGCATTACAAGAGTTATTTGTAGAGGTTATTGTAGAAGTAAGTACTGTATTTTGACCTATGGAAATTGTAGTTGTTAAAGAGCAGTTATTTGCGTCAGAAAGAGTTAAAGTATAGTTGCCTGCACATTGTGCGGAAATAGACGAAGTTGTAGCGCCTCCCGGTAACCAGCTGTAAGTATATGCTCCAGTTCCGCCAGTAGCAGCAGTTGTTATACCGCCATCGCAAATTCCAAAGCAAGTTGCATTAGTTGCTACTGCATTGGGTACCAGTTGGGCGGGGCCAATTATGTTTATGCTTTTAATTGTAGTGCAACCGTTAATATCAGTCACATGCGCAAAATATTGGTTAGGACATAAACCCGAAACACTTTGCGTAGTTTGTGAACCTGCAGGGAACGTCCAAGCATAAACCCAAGGAGGACCATTGCCAGTCGAAGAGACTATAGTTCCAGTTCCGTCACATGCACCAAAACATGTTACGCTAGTGCTGCTAACGGTTACAAATGGTCCTGTACTGTTGCTAACGGCATTCGTGTCAAGGCTAATACAACCATTGGCATCCATCACAGTGTCAATATAAACTCCAGCACATAATCCGGTTATAGCAGCAGTAGTAGCTCCTGTTCCCCAAAAGAAAGAGTATGGACTAGTACCACCATTTCCCGCAACCGTAATACTGCCGTTACATACTAAACAAGTTGCAGCAGATATAGAAGAAGATTGTGTAAGTATTGGTGGTGAAGTAATGGTTATTGCTTGAGACGCGGAACAATTATTTGCATCTGTAACTACCAATGTGTAAGTGCCAGCACATAGACCAGTTGTTATTGCCGAAGTGCCTCCATTACTCCACTGAAATGTATAGGTGCCCGTTCCTCCTAACGGAGAAGAAGTGGCAGTACCATCACAAGTATAATTACATGTAGTTTGAGTAAATGTGATATTTGCTTGTATTAAACTTTGGGAAGAAATTGTAAATGGAGTTGGAGAAGTACAAGCATTGGCATCCGATACGGTTAGTGTATAGTTGCCAGCACAAAGTCCAGTAACTGCAGAAGTTGTGTATCCGCCCGGATTCCACAAGTAGGTGTAACTACCAGTACCGCCACTTAAATTTACGGAAGCCGATCCATCACATCCACCAAAACAGCTTGCGTTGGTTGTTGTAAGTGTAGGAGAAATTGCAGTAGGCTGAGTGATGGAAACTGTTTGAGAAGAAGTACATCCATTAGCATCTGTAACAGTTCCAAAATAATTACCTACGCATAATGCAGATATTGTAGAAGTGGTTTGTCCACCTGCCAACCAAGAATAACTATAAGCGGTTGAACCGCCTGATGCAGATAATGTTGCAGTTCCATTACATATGGAGTTACAAGTAATGTTTGATGATGCTACAGTAGTAGTTAAAGCAACAGGTTGAGTAATTGATACAGTAGAAGTAGCAGTACACCCTTTTTGATCTGTTACAGTCAATGAGTAGTTTCCTGGAGATAATCCAACGATAGTAGGGAATGAAGATCCATTACTCCATGAATAAGTATATGGTGTAGTGCCGCCCGATACTGTTGCGTTGGCACTGCCATTTCCAGACCCGTTACAAGTTACGTTTGTTGCAGTTATAGAAACACTTAAGAGCGCAGGTTGGGTTACAGTTAAAGCTAAAGTATCATCACACCCAGAAGCGTCTGCTAAAATAACGGAGTATGTTCCGGCAGTAAGTCCGCTAATACAAGAAGTAGACTGACCACTAGACCAAGTAAATGTGTAAGGAGTGTTGCCGCCAGCAGGCGATAAACATATGCTGCCATTATTCCCTGAATTACATGAAACATTTGAAATAGTGGGGTTAGCGACTAACTGTGGTGGATTAGAAAGTACAACAGTTGTGAAAGTTGGACAAGGCACATTGTCATCTACTTGAAGAATGTATGTTCCAGCGCACAGACCAGTAGCAGCAGATGTAGTTTGTCCACTAGGAGTCCATAAATAAGTGAAAGGTGAATTACCTGCAGCAGAAACTGCAATTGCTCCATCACAACCCGCGTTACAAAGTGGATCTAATGCTGAAATAACTGTAAGTGTTGGACCAGTAAGTGAGCCTAATGCTATAGGGAAAACAGCTGTACATCCCGATGCATCAGCAATGGTAACTGTATAGATTCCTGCAACAAGTCCAGTAATACAAGAAGTAGTTTCTAGACCTGGAGCCCAAGAATATGTGTAAGGCGATACGCCACCGGATGCACTAGCACATATTGCACCATTATTGCTACCGCAAGTTGTAAGTGTTGTAGAAGGATTATTGCTGATGGTTGGAATTATTCCAACAAGAACAGTATTGGTAGAGGTGCAATTATTTGCATCGGTTATTAATACAGAATAATTTCCAGCACAAAGGCCTGTTGCTGTAGTTGTATTTTGAGAAGGGAATCCAGACCAGGCATAGGTTAAGGTTCCTGTTCCTCCAGATGTAGCCACGGTTGCTGTACCATTACAAATGCCGCATGATGCAGCAGTACTGCTAATTGTGTTTGTAAGAGGAGTTGGCGAGGAAAATGAAACCGTTTTAGTAGCTGTGCATCCCGAATTATCAGTAACCGTTACAGAATAAACGCCTGCACATAATCCAGTTGCAGTAGCGTTTGTTTGTCCGCCTGTCCAAGAATATGTATACGGATTTGCTCCACCTGACGGTGTAGCTGTTGCGGATGCATCACATGAGCCAGCGCAAGAAACAGAGGGGCCAGAGGATGACAGGGTAACATTTATTTTAGAAGTAACATTTACAGTAAGTGAGTTTGTGCAATTATTTGCATCAGTAATTGTTACAGAATAAACACCAACGCATAGTCCAGTTGCAGTAGAAGTTGTTTGTCCGCCCGGAGACCAAGAGTAACTATAGGGTGTAGTCCCACCTGTTGAAATAATACTTGCGCTACCTGTGCAAAGATTACAACTGGAAGTTGAAGTAGAGATAAAAGATAAAAGAGCACTTGGCTGAGTGATATTTAAATTATTTATATTGGAACAACCTTTAGAATCAGTAACCATTACACCAATAGCCCCTTGACACAATCCAGTAATTGTTTGTGTTGTAATACCACCACCCCATAAGTAAGTATAAGGTGGAGTGCCTCCTGTAGGCGCAGAAGTAGCAGAACCATCGCATGCACCGGAGCAGGATACATTATTAATTACAGAAGCATTTGCTGCTACAGCTGAAGGCTGAGTAAGCGTAACAGTTTTTACTACAAAGCATCCTTTGCTATCTGTTACAGTTATTGTATAAAATCCTGCACATTGTGAAGTAATTGCAGATGTAGTTTGTCCGCCAGGTAACCAAGCATAGGTGTAAGCTCCTGTTCCTCCAGAAGCAGTTATTGTAACAGAACCAGTACAACTTCCAAAACAAGGTGGGTTAGTAGAAGAAAGAGTAGACGTTAAAACAGTGGGTGCAGTAAATGTAACAGATGTAGTTGCGGTGCATCCGTTTGCATCAGTAGCTGTTAAAGAATACGCTCCTGCACAAAGTCCAGTTATTGAAGCAGTAGTAGCGCCAGTAGACCAAGCATACGAATAGGTTGGAGTTCCGCCATTAAGATTTATAAGTATTGACCCGTCACAATCGCCATTACATTTTAATGGATTGGGTGTGGCTGATCCGATGGAAGCAGTAAATAAATTTGGTTGCGTAACATTGATAGTTCCAGTAGCGGTACATCCTGCGGAACCGGTTATAAGAACCGAATAACTTCCAGCACTTAATCCCGTAGCAGTAGAAGTAGTTTGTCCGCCAGGAGTCCATAAATAAGTGTACGGAGATACTCCTCCTGTTGGCGATGATGTAGCGCTGCCATTAGATAAGCCATTACAAGTAACTGATGTGCTACTTAAGTTTGGAAGAATTGGAATTGGAGGAGATACTGTAATAGTTGCGGTAGCTAAACAGTTTTTTGAATCTCTAACGGTAATTGTGTAATTGTTAGGACATAATCCAGTAGCTGTTGATGTTGTTTTTCCTCCTGGCGCCCATAAATAGGTGTATGGAGCAGTACCTCCAGATACTGTTGCAGTTGCAGTACCATCACAAGAGCCAGCACAAGTTTCATTAGTTTTTGTAGGAGTAATTGCAAGAACTGCTGGTTGAGTGAGAGTTATGGAACTTACTTTAGTACAACCGTTTTGATCTGAAATAGTTACAGAATACGTATTGTTACAAAGATTAGAAACCGATGAAGAAGTAGCACCTCCTGGAGTCCACAAATAAGTGTAAGGAGAAACACCTCCGGCAGCATTTGCATTTGCTGTTCCATCGCATTGATTAAAACAATTAATATTATTTCCAGTTGGAATGGATGTTATAGCAGAAGGTTGAGTTAAGGTAACCGTAGCAGTGGTAACACAATTATTAGCATCTCTAAGAGTAAGGGTATAGCTTCCCGCACACATTCCTGTAACTGCAGATGAAGTATATCCTCCAGGTGCCCAAGCATAGGTATATGCACCCATTCCTCCAGATGCAGTAGCGGTTACCGATCCGGTGCAAACACTATTGCAAAGTAAATTAGATCCTGTAACCGTTACCGTTAACAAAGCTGGTTGAGAAATAGTAGTTATATAGGTGGTGATACAAATTTTTGTATCGCGAATCGTACATGTATAACTCCCCGGACATAAATTAGATATTGAAGAAGTCGTAGCTCCGCCAGGACTCCAAGAGTAAGTATATGGAACATTGCCGCCTGTAGGTGCTACAGATGCAGTGCCGTTACATAACCCAAAGCAAGTAATTGAAGTAGTTGTCCCATTCGATACAAGTGGAGCAGGTTGCCCAATGTTTACATTTCTAACAGCCGTACATCCATTGGCATCTGTTATTGTAACAACATAAAGTTGAGCGCAAAGTCCGGTAGCTAATGTTGTTGTTTGAATAGGAGCAGTATTCCATGAATAAGTGTAGGGCGAAGTTCCTCCAGTGGGAGTTGCAGTTGCTGAACCATCACATAATCCAAAACAAGAACTTACAGGGGCGGGCGGTGTAATATTTACAATAAGTGAGGCAGGATTTACAAGAGCAATAGAGCCACTGCAATAACCACCAATAGTAGCATCCCAAACCTGAATTAGGTAAGTATTGCCTACTAAACCAGTTATAGATGCAGTTGTTGCAGAGCCACCTGGCGGAGACCATAAATAAGTGTAGGGTGTGGTCCCACCACTTACTGAAACTGAGGCAGATCCATTTGCAGCCCCATTACATAAAGGATCTGTGCCACTAATAACTAGAGTTAATGTTCCACAAGTAACTGTTGTAGTAGCAGCAAGTGGAGTTGGATCTGCAACAAATTCTTTTTGAGCAAAGACACCTACTACACTACAAGAAAAAAACAGTAAGAGTAAAAATCTTTTCAAACTGGAAATTTTATTTTGTATCATCTGTTTACGAACAGAATGCAAAGATGTTACATTTTTTATAAAAAAACGCATAAAATTGCGGCTTTTTATAAACTATACGATGTGTAAAGCTAATTTGGAAGTTCGGTTTTTTAATACAAAAAAACTAAAAGCTCTATCTATAAGGATTTTGGCTCTTTTTTTCACCAGGATGCATTTTTTTCCATCTTTTAGCCATGTCTTTTCTGTACTGCTTTTTAACCCTCTTAGAGCTAGAGCCAAATTCTTTAGCTAGCTCGTGGGGCTTTTTACCGGAGTGCAAACCATTTTTCTCAATGTATTCTTTTGGAGCGCGCGCTTTGCATGAGAACAGCAACACGCAAATGCCGACAAAAAAAAGTATGATGTATTTTTTAACCATTATCATGCTAAGGAAATAGAAAATTCATGCAAAAAAATCTTTCAGAAAAACGAATTCGAAAGAAAAATATTTTACCAGCCAAGTATGTATGCAAACATTAACGGTGCAACAATACTTGCATCTGATTCAATTACAAATTTAGGAGTGGTAGTATTTAATTTTCCCCATGTAATTTTTTCATTGGGTACTGCTCCAGAATAAGAACCATAACTTGTTGTTGAATCTGATATTTGACAGAAGTAAGACCAGAAAGGCGTGTCTTTGCGTTTTAAATCTTGAATCAGCATCGGCACAACACAAATTGGGAAGTCTCCCGCAATGCCTCCTCCAATCTGGTAGAATCCAATTCCTTTTCCTTTGCAATTATTAGTATACCAATCGGCAAGAAAAGTCATGTACTCAATTCCTGATCTTACAGTAGTTGCTTTTAAATTTCCAGTAAGGCAATACGAAGCAAATACGTTTCCAAGCGTAGAATCTTCCCAGCCTGGGACAATAAGAGGAATATTTTTTTCTGCAGCAGCTAACACCCAAGAATCTTTGGGGTCGATTTGATAATATTTTTTTAATTCACCATCCAAAAGTAGTTTATAGAAAAACTCATGAGGTAAATAACGTTCGCCTTTATTGTCTGCTTCTTTCCACAATTTAAATATATGTTTTTCGATTCTGCGCATCGCTTCTTCTTCGGGTATACAGGTATCTGTTACTCTATTGAAGCCTTCTTCAAAAAGTGTCCATTCTTCAGCAGGACTTAAATCTCGGTAATTGGGAATTCTTTTATAATGGTCATGCGCAACAAGGTTAAAAACATCTTCTTCTAAGTTTGCACCAGTACAGGAGATGATCTGAACTTTATTATTACGTATCATTTCTGCTAAGGAAACACCCAGCTCGGCAGTACTCATTGCTCCAGCAAGTGTAATCATCATTTTACCGCCTTCTGCTAAATGCGTGTTGTAAGCTTTAGAAGCATCCACAACCGTTGCAGCATTAAAATGCCTATAATGTTTTTCAATGAAAGCGGAGATTGCATTTTTGGTTTCACCTTGCTTTACAGCAACAGCATCTCCGGATTTAGTTATTGTGCTCATAGTTGGTATTTTTAGGTATCTAAAAAAGAGCACAAAAATATTTATTCTTTCTGAAACAAGCAAAAAAATATGAAAAACCTTTCAAGTTTTTTTCAAGATAAAAAGCAGAAGTAATAGGATGTTATCCGGCTACGCGGATTTTTATTTTCTGTCCAGGAATAATTTTCCCCCCATCGAGTTTGTTCCACTGTTTTATATCTTCAATAGTTACTCCGTTTGATTGTGCAATGCCCCAAAGTGAATCTCCTTTTTGCACTACGTGCAATTTTACTTTTACGTTATCCTCTGTAATAATATTTTCAGCAGAAGATTTAGCAGCAGCAGAAGTCGAAGTTTTTGTAGTATCCGCTACAGCTGTTGCTTTAACAGTTTCAGATTTAATGGGAGCTTTTACATTAATATAAACCGTAAGCTTTTGACCAATATTTAGTTTGGAGCTGCGTAAATGGTTCCAAGCTTTAAGGTCTTCGGGAGTACAATCATAGCGAGCCGCTACTCTGCTAAGCACTTCTCCTTTCCTTACAATGTGTACTTTGGTGATTTGCTTAATCGCCAAGGTTTGCATGGTAGAATCTTTTTTTGCATACTCATAAATCTGAGCCTCATTCGTAATGAAACTTCCTATTTTAGCTGTAGGCAAACATAGCGAGTAGCAATTTTCTTCTGAGTGTGGAATGATTTGTCTTTTGTACGAGGGATTTAAATATTGAACTTCTTCAACAGTCATATCCATGGCTTTAGCAATTTGATGAAAAGAAAGCTCCTGTCTTAGATTTACGGTGTCAATATCTGCAAACGTAAGTCGTGGAGTTACTGGATAAAGATTATGTTCTTCTGCATGTGTCATCACATAATTAACGGCAATAAACGCAGGAACATACCCTTGTGTTTCTCTAGGTAAATAGGGGCGAATTTCCCAATATGTATTTTTTCCTCCAGATCTTCTAATGGCTTTGCTTACAGTGCCGGGCCCTCCGTTATAGGCTGCAAGAACCATTTGCCAATCCCCAAACATGTTGTACAAAAACTGTATGTAGTCGCAGGCAGCTTCTGTGGATCTGTATAAATCGCAACGCTCATCCACATAGGATGTAGTTTTAAGCCCCATCATTTTCCCAGTGCCATACATAAATTGCCACATACCCATTGCCCCAACTCTGGAGCGAGCTTTTGGGTTTAATGCAGATTCTACAATAGCTAAATATTTAAGTTCTAGTGGAATTTTTTTACGATCAAGTATTTCTTCTATTAATGGGAAATACAATTGAGATAAGCCAAGCATGCGCTGAACTGTAGCTCGTTTTCTCACAGCATACATCTCTATGTAATTTCGTACTGCGTTATTGTAAACCAACTCAAATGGAGATTCTTCATCTAGTTTATTCAAGCGAAGAGCGTAAATTGAATCAGAATAGTTTGGTATAGAATCCCCAGCAAATCCATATTTATTTGCTTCAGTTCGTATCGAGGGGCTATCAAAAAATTGTAAGCGCGAAAGGCTATCTAACATAGCAGCAATTGGGTCGTCAGCAAAAATGCCAGTTGAATCTTTTGATAATATATCTGTTTTTTGAATTTGAGAATATGCTGTATTTAACCCAATCGTAGTGATTAAAAAATTTAAAAAAAATACACTAGCAGGTATAAGGTTTTTTTTCTGCATACTATGTTAAACGATAAAAAAGCCCAAAAGGTTTACCAGAAGGGCGAATTTTTACAATAGTAGTGGAAAATCTCCGTGTTTTTAAATAAAACACCTTCCACTTATTAACGAAGCAATGTTAATGCCAATTTAAACATAAACTATAGTAGGGTTTTTGCTTGTAGCAGTAAGGAAACGCCTGCATCATTCGCATACGTAATTTACCAGCTATTATTTTTATTTTCTTTGATTTCCTTTTTCTTTGTTTAGAATTGGAATGCATTTTTTTAATTTCTTTTTTTACTGCTTCGCAATCTTTACACGCTGTTTTCTCTGTATTCTTTATTTCTTGCTTCAGCTCATTTTGCCCCATTAATCGTAAGGGCAGCAAGAAAATTAATATGATTGCAAATATTTTCATAGTTAATAATAAATCCCCTCTTTGATTTAAAGAGGGGATTTTGGTTTAGCTAATTATACCGGCTTCTTGATGCTGATTTTACTACCCGCATTCCAGGTTTTAAATTCATTGGTGTAGTATAAGTAAGCAGATGATGCTTCCGATTCATATTCGCCAGGGATATCAGCCTTAAGATCTAAGTTTATGATTTTTGACTCATTAGGTCCCATGCCCCTGTAATACAATACCAAGTTACTTCCAATCACTTCATAGAAGTCAAACATGTTTTTTTCTTGCAATTCTTTTAGCTGCCAAGGCTGTAAAGAAAGACCGGCAGGAATTCCAATGATAGCAATTGGACTAGAGATACCATCGTTACTTTTGTTTTTTATTTCAGCAGTTAATCGAATGGTTTCTCCTTGAAAAATAACTTTGTTGCTTAGCCTAGTTTTTAAATCAAGCTGACATTCAGCTTCATTAGATGGAAGCGAAGTGTTCCAGCTTACTGCAACTGCATGAGGAAGTGGATTTTTTGTTCCAACATATTTTACCTTGAGTGTATGCTTACCTTCTTTTACAAATTGCTCTAGGCTATCAAGTACAATCGCTTCCTTTTCTCCCGCCTTATAGGATTGCTCAGCAACTTTTTTTCCATCTACAAAAAATTCTACTTTGCCATCTTCCGGTGTAGCTTTATTTGCTTTTGCATATTCTGTCATGGCTTTTAAAGCAAGTACCGTTCCTTGTGTGTTTCCAAAAGAGCCATACCCATTTCTGTTTTTTACCAAGTACGCTATCGCTTTATTAGTTGCTATGCTGTTTTTATTTGGAGATTTTAACATAGCCATAATAGCTAAAGAAGTAGTTTCGATTTTTAATGAGTTACCTGTAGAATGGGTAATTGAATGTGTAGTGCCGTCAAAGCTTCCATCGTTATTTTGTTTGGATAATAGTTCACCCAACGCTTTCTCGGCATTTTTATCCTGCATAACATATAGCGCATTAACGCTCATTGCTAGTTGATAAGGATCTTTGTTTTTCATAGCAGTTAAATAAGATTCTTCAGCCTCTTTTTTTAACTGGCTACCATAACCAGCTTCGGCAAGTGCATACACAATATATCCGTTCATCACCTCATCACTAATGCTCCCAAAGTCATGAAGCGCATACGAGTTTCTGTTAAACTTGCCTTTGCCATCTCTTTGAGATAAGATCCAAGTTGCAGTACGGTCAATCATTTTTTGATCAACCCCTTCGTAAACTTTTTTCAAATCATTGAATTGCATTAACCCATAGGCTGTTAGTCCTTGGTGACCAGGCGCTTTGCCAAACCACTCGTATCCTTTTTGAGAAGTCTCAAAAGTTACTAAGCGTTTGTAGCCTCTGTCTAACATATCTCCAGCATAAGCCAATAGCTTTTCATCTTTAGATTCGGAAGTTTTTAAATAATCCATCACCATGGCATTCGGATAGCTGCTCATGGATGTTTGCTCAAAGCATCCTCCCGGCTCTCGCAATATTCCATCTGCTCCGGTTAGTAAATCGCTAACTACGGATGGGAATGCTGTTAGTTTTACTTTGATTGAACCTTTAACTACGTTACGCATATCCACTTCATAAACCGATTCTCCTTTATCGCCAGAGAAAGAAGCAGTAATAGGAAACCCTTTTGAAACAACTTTTATGTTTTGAGAAAAAGCATCTTTCATTCCACAAGCTTTGAAAGAAACTTCAAGGTTGCCTTCCGTTATTTCATTTTTCACTTTGTAGTCTAGAAATAGTGTTGTTGCTTTTCCGGGAGCTAGCGTATGTAGTTTTGCAATGGTTGAAACTAATTCCAATCCAGCCGGAGCAGTAACTGTTAACAAACCGCTTACGGATGCAGAGGTATTATTTTTTAAAGTAAGTGGAATAGAAACCAAGTCTTCAGTTACAACTTCTGAAGGAAATTTTGTGGTTAGAGAAAAAGGCATTTGAGTGAAAAAAGTTTTTTCAGTACGACCAATACTTCCATCATTGCCAATACCTTCTGCAGTAGCTCTGAAAGAAGTAATATCGTCCGAATTGTAAAAGGAAACTTCTGCCTTTCCGGAGTTGTTCACCTGAACACTAGGATTCCAATATACGGTTGATCTAAAATCTGTTCTTTGCTCCGGATATTCATCTTTTTTATATACAGGTGCAGCAAACTGTTTGGCTCTGTAATAAACTACTGCCTTTGCCTGTTTATTTACTTCTGCAGCTTGAAACTCGTCTCTAAATTCTTTTCTAGCCATTCGATCATCGGCCATGGATATTTTTCCTTTGTTTTTAGATTCGTCTTGATTCAATTTTGCTACTTCATCTTCTTTTTTTTCATTTGATTTTTTTACTGCTTTATTATCCGAGGAAGGCACTTTGTCTTTTTTCAATGCTACTAACTCTGCAACTTGTATTTCATTTCTCACAAGCTTTTCCATTGGAGCATCAAAGTCCACTTCAGCATCATTTTGTACTCTATTGCCAGCAGCTGCTTGAGGAAAATTCCCATTCCCCCATGCACTAGACTTGGTGCTCATAGTATTGTATCGATTGTTGTTTAATGGATATAAGTAGTACGACAGATTTTGGCCGTAGTCGTTAACATTATATTGTTGTTGATTATAGTTTGATGCATTTACCAATATATGAGTAGGGTCTGACAGATCAATTTTTTTCAAAGAGAATGCTCCTTTATCATCAGTCTCAATGGTTGCGCCATCGGTACTCACTTTTAATTTAGCATTTGGAATTGGCTTTCCAGTGTATGCATCTAATACTATTCCGGATACAATCGATTTTTCTGCCGCATAGGTAATTTTTGGAAGATCGTCAGACATTATTTTTTCCCACGAAAATTTCCTCCATCCGCTCGTAAGCATTAGGTAGTCTAACGCTTGATTTGATTTAGGCTCCTTGCTGTCAAAATAAAAATTTGGCTCTTCAATTTTTTCTTTGATATCATATTCTAACAACATTTTAGAAAGTATATTCCCTTGTTTATCATCAGCAAATGCTAGCAGTTGATCATTTACTACACTCAGAGAAAGATTAGCAGGCATAGGCATTCCACGTTCATCCATTACTTTGATAATCATATTCACCTTTTCTCTTGGCAAATATTTTTCTTTATCTGTTTCAATGGATACACTCAGCTGTTGATCTCGGTGAGCAAAGGCAAGTCGTTCTGCACGTTCAATGCCTTTCGAATCAAATAAGGTAAATTGCACCACGCCTTTTGGAAATTTATTAGCCGGCACAATCAACTTGTTTTGTCCGGCAGTAACCTGAAGTGCGGTTGCATAACATACTTTTCCTCTAACTTGACCAATTAATGAAAGCTCTTCGGTTTCGGTGGTGCTTATGTTTATAGAAATTTCTTTTTCGTTATTATCTTGTACCGAAAGTACATAGCCACGTTGCAGCGATTCTGGCAAATCAAAACTTTCATTTATACCTGAGGGATTAGTGATTTTGGCCACATATTTTTCACCTAAGGCAGGAGTAATATCAAACGCACCCATGCCGTTATGGTAGCTACTGAAATCAGCAACTTTTTTTCCTGTGCTGTTAAGTACAATCCCTTTTACATCGGCAGGTTTTCCAAATTCATTCAAGGCTTTAAATGCTACCCTGCTTTCAACACCTCTAATAAGGTCTCCACCTTCTGGAAATAATGCAAATTGTATTTTATTCAGGACTAAAGGAATAGATCTGGAAATAGATTCCGTCTGTCCCTGATACTCAATCATTATATTTAGAATTCCATCATTCGACTTTAATTTTTCTGGCAACTTAAATTTGATAGACTTGTTTCCTATTGCATCTGTAATGGCATACTCTTCAATTAATTTTTCTCCATTAAGTTGAGCAACGTATTTTATTTTGTAGGAAGCCAATGGTTTGTTCTCATTGGTTTCTATTTTAATTTTTGCTGCTACTTCATCGCCTGCACCAAATGCTTTGCGATCAAAATCCAATTTCATCTTTAATGCCGGCAACACTACATCCTGAACCGTAATAGTTTTTTCAAAAAAAGAGGAATCGTTTTTTTGCCAATTTGTATACGCCTTCACTTTGTATAAACCACCAGCAACTTCTTTATCTAATAAGAAATCTCCCGAAGCTTTCCCGTTTTTAGAAATAAGTCGAATTGTTTTTTCAACATTTCCGCGCGGATTAATAAATTCAACATTCAGCATGTCGCTTTGGTCGCTTGGCTTTAAGTTGCTTCCGTTTCTCACATAGGCCGAGAACCAAATGGTTTCTCCAGGATTATAAAACGATTTGTCAAATTGTACATAAACTCGGTCTTCAGGAAATCGTTCCGACACTTCAGTGGTTTTCTTTTTTAATGTTCTTATAAATTCATTTTCAATGGTCGGTATTAAATTGCTTGGAGCCATCCAGCTCATTAAACCAATAAAAGAGGCGGAAGCAAAAAGAGCTATGGCCCCTTTTCCTATTTTTCTGTTTGTGGTTACTTTTTTCATTGTTATAGATTTTTAGTTTATTTCGGTTTGTTTATTAGAAGGATGCATGGTTTTTGTTCTTTCCATAAACAAAAGAGTTATTTTTTTTAGCTTTACTACTTATTACAAATTGATTGGCTAGCAACACCGACATAAAATCCTATTCCGATTCAGAGCTTGTACTAAAGTTTAAGGAAACTCGCGACAATGCCTTGGTGGGTGAGCTTTATCAGCGCTATACTCATTTGGTATTTGGTGTGTGCATGAAATATTTAAAAGATGAGGATGAAGCCAAAGATGGTGTTATGCAAGTTTTTGAGAAATTACTTACCGATCTGCACAGACATAAAGTAGAAAACTTCAAAGGCTGGCTTTACATGGTTTCAAAAAACCACTGTTTAATGTATTTTCGAACTAAAAAACAACATGTTGAGTTGCCCAGAGAGTTATCCAGCGATGGGATGGAGGAGGAATCTACTTATTTGAGTAACGGAGTTGGAGGAACTATGGAATTGTCGTCCGATTTGCATCCTATTGGTGAAGATAAAGAGCGGCAGCTTACCTCCATGGAAGCAGCTATTCTAGAATTAAAGAAAGAACAAAAGATATGTATAGAACTCTTTTATTTGCAAGAAAAATCATACGAAGACGTGGCCAAGCAAACAGGATTTAGTATGAATGAAGTAAAGAGTTATATACAAAATGGTAAACGAAACTTGAAAATATTAATGACTGCTAAATCTGTTCGCAGTTAAGTATTGCGCAAAAATGAAGAACACAAATAATATATTTGAACATTCGGAATGCATATCAGAAGAAATGTTGTTAGGCTACATTTCCGAAAAACTTTCTCCTTCCGAAAAGCATGCTGTAGAAAAACATTTGCTTGATTGCGCGATGTGTTCCGATGCAGAAGAAGGCTTGAGGTTAATTGCTGACAAAAACAAAATTTCTAAAATAACGGCTGATTTAAATAAACAGATACTTCAAAAAACAGGAAAGAAAGAAGCTAAAATTATTTTCCTGCAACAATACAGAACCCAACTTGCAATAGCGGCATCAATCGTTATTATTTTTGGACTCGTATTATTTTTCAGAAACAGCGTTTCCATGGACGAGATTGACTCCGCAACTGCCGAAAAAATATTTGCAGATAAATTTGAACCTATTCAAGAAGAACGCAAAGGAGAGACAAATCTCTCAGAACCAGAGCAAATTTCGCATAGCGCTAATGTTGAATCTGCAAGCACTCAAAAATATAACGTACAAGAACAAGAAGATGCTCCTGTAGAAAGCAGTGATTTAGAAGTTGCTGAAAACAAGCCTTCGGAGTCATTCTTAAAAAAAGCTGAGAGCAAGAACTCAGCAGCGGCAAAAGAAGTTGCTGTGGCACCTACACCTTCAACTCGGTCCGAAGTGGATGCTTTTGCAAGTGACGAAGCGCTCGAAGAAGTTGCTGTGAAACAAACTGCAGTATCCAAGTCCATGAGTCCAACTAAATCTGCAGCAGGTGTAACTTCAGACGCTCGTAACGATGACAACAAGGACAGAGATAATTATTCCAATGTTGAGATTTCGAAAAATGAAAACCAAACTCATCTTATGGCTTTGGAAACCAAGTCTAAATCAGAAAAGAAAAGAGCAAAAGGGAATAGAAGTGATAATCAGCCAGCACAGGCTGAACCAGCTACACCAGCAAATACATTATCAGTAGGAAATGTTATGAAGCAGGATAGTACAGCGTCCAATAAAATGAAAGCTAGTGAAGGAGCACAGTCAACCACAAGTTCCGTGCAAGCGCCCCATGAAGATGCTATTGTTGAATTTGAAAGAGTTTTAAAAAATGACCCTAATAACTATCACGCACTTTTTTATACTGGAGTACATTATCTGGGAGGAGGGGAGACGGAAAGAGCAGTCAAAAATCTTAATAAAGTGTTTGCCGTTAAGGATGGTGAATTTTACGATGCTACAAAGTGGTATTTAGCACTGGCGTATATAAAAATGAAGGATGTTAAAAGTGCTAGAAAAAATCTTAGTGAACTTGAAAAAAATCCTGATAGCAAGTTTCAAAAACAAGCAGCCGAGACGTTGAAGGAGTTAGCTAAATAATGTTTTTGAAGGAGTATCGAACAGAAAATTATTAGTGCTCAAACTGTATTTCGTAAATCTTAGGCCACATTTTCCCTGTAACATATATTTTATCTGTGATGGAATCAAAAGCTATTCCATTCATTTCAAAACTGCGCGGGTGTAATTTTCTAGCACTATCTGCTAAAGAGTTGAGATTTAATTTAGCAACTATTTTTCCGTTACTTGTGTCAATTTTTACAATGGTATTATTCCCCCATATATTCGCATAGATATAGCCGTTAATAAATTCAAGCTCATTTAAAAAATCCTTTGCATACCCATTTTCAGAAACTGCTTTTGTTTTAACTGGCTGAAGTGTATTTGGGTCCAAGTAGGTTAAGTTGTTAGTGCCATCGCTCATAATAATGTATTTACCATCTGTTGTTAATCCCCAACCCTCTTTATTTGAGTAGGAAAAGCTTTTTATTTTTTTAAACGTAGTGGCATCGTACACAAAGCCAATTTGATTTTTATATGTTAGTTGATAAACCTTCCCATTCAAAAAAATAATTCCTTCCCCAAAATATTTATCCTTATCTATTTCAACTTTAACATCTATTTTTCCTGTTTTTAAATCCACAATTCCAAATAATGATTTGGTTTGTGGCAGGTCCCCAGTTGCGCCAGTACTTTCAAATAATTGCCCGTTGTGAAATACTAAGCCTTCGGTAAAAGAATTTATATCATGCTCGTAAGAATTTACAAGGGTAAAATTTATGTCTCTTACAGACTCTTTTACTGCAGTTTGATTTTTGTAAGTTGGCGGATTGCTTTCTTCATTACCACAGGAGAATAATAATGTAAGAGAAAGTAATACGGACAGTAATCGAATCATTGTATAAAAAACTTATTTTTCTTTTTCCCAAAGAACACCATCTTTAGTGTCTTTAACAGAGATTTTTGTTTTTGCTAAGCCATCTCGAATTTTATCAGAAGTAGGGAAATCTTTTTTTTCTTTTGCTTCTTTTCTGATATCTAAAATTAAACCCATTAAGTTGTCAACCAACTCGCCATTATCAGCAGATGCGTTTTCTTCATTTAATCCAAGCACATCTACTATAAATCCGTGAAATAGTTTTTTTAGTATTTCAAGATCTGATTTATTAATTGTTTCTTTTTTGTCATAGATGGAATTAATAGTTTTTACTCCATCAAACAAATGCGATAAAAGTACTGGGCTGTTAAAATCATCATTCATTGCCGCAAAGCATCTATCCTGAAGTGCATTTACATCAAAAGAAGATTTTTCAGAAGAAATTAATTTGTCTAACTTTTTTACAGCGCTCATCAAACGATCATACCCTTTTTCGGATGCTTGCAATGATTCATTCGAAAAATCCAAGGTGCTTCTATAATGTGTTTGAAGCATAAAAAATTTTACCCCCATTGGAGCGTATCCTTTGTCCAGTAACTTATGACTTCCTGAAAATAGTTCATGTGGTAAAAATCCGTTTCCGGCACTTTTTGACATGCGCACTCCATTTACAGTAAGCATGTTCGTATGCATCCAATATTTAACAGGCTCACATTTATTGCATGCTTGTGATTGAGCTATTTCATTGGTATGATGAGTGGCAATTAAATCCATTCCTCCACCGTGAATATCAAATGTAGCGCCTAGGTATTTGGTGCTCATGGCCGAACATTCTAAGTGCCAACCAGGAAATCCCCATCCCCAAGGAGAAGGCCAGCGCATGATATGCTCCGGTTTTGCTTTTATCCAAAGAGCAAAATCTAAACGCCCCTTTTTTTCATCCTGGCCTCCAAGTTCACGAGTTCCTTCAAGTAACTCTTCCAGTTTTCGATTGGATAAAATGCCATAATTTTTTTCGGATGAATATTTTTCTACATCAAAATATACGGTACCGTTAGATTCGTACGCTAAGCCGGCATCCATAATTTGTTTGGTCATTTCTATTTGCTCCGAAATATGACCGGTTGCAGTTGGCTCAATGCTTGGGGGCAGCGTATTAAATTGTGACATTACTTGACGAAAGCCTACAGTATACTTCTGTACAATTTCCATTGGTTCTACCTGTTCTAATTTTGCTTTCTTAACAAACTTATCTCCACCCTCGTCCCTGTCTCCTTCCAAATGTCCTGCATCTGTAATATTACGTACGTAACGGACTTTATATCCTACAAATAACAGATACCTGTAAATTAAATCAAAGGAAATAAATGTTCTGCAGTTTCCTAGATGCACATCATCGTAAACGGTTGGTCCGCACACATACATGCCTACAAGCGGGGAGTGTAGCGGGACAAATGCTTCCTTCTTCCTAGACAGTGTGTTATAAATATTTATTTTTTGAGTGCTCATAAAAACAAAAAACTCCTTGCCTGAAGTTTAGAGTATAAAAGTAGATAAAAAAAGTAGTCCCGATAATTTCTTATCAGGACTAAATAGAATATCTATGTTTAATATTATCTGTCTTTATCTTCTATAGGAGCATCTCCAACGTATTTGCCCGCTTTGTACACAGCAATGCGTTCTAAAATACCATCTGAATTATAAACGTAATCTTTTCCGTCAATCAATCGGAAGTTTTTAAACTCACCATCTTTAGAAACCCTAGCTCCTGCAACAAACAATTTAGCATATCCATTTCCATCAAATGGCTTATGTGCTGCATTGGCTTTTTCTTTTGAAGCATCTACAATTTTAGGAGGTTCTTTTGAAGCAACTTCTTTTTTCTCAGGAAGTGGTTTTTTGGGAGCATACACCTCTGTGTTAGCTGCGTCTAAAGCACCATCGTTAAAAGCTTTTTTGGCGCGTAAATCTCCATTTTCGTATCGTTCTTCCCAAACTCCAGCTTCTTTTCCGTTATACATTTCGCCCTTCATCATTATTTGACCATTCTCGTAAAAATATTTTTGTTCACCTTCGCGTTTCCCAGTTGCAGTGTATTTAAAATCATAAAATGTTTGTCCATTTTCATAATATGACTTGTAATCTCCTACCCAGCGGTTATTCTCCCAATTTCCTTCTTCTTGAAGGTTTCCATTTTCGTAGTACATCTTGGCATATCCACTAGGGCGATTATTTGTGTAAGTAATTTCACTTTTAATGGTTCCATTTGGGAAAAACATTTTCCAAATTCCCATCTTTTTACTATCCGCAAATTTGCCCTCCTCAACTTTAGCTTCCATGGGATAGTTAGGTAGTTTTTTTACGCTATTTAGCACTATCCAATATCCTTGCTTTAAGCCAGAGGATGCGTCAACCTGATTCAATGTATCGCTATTGGTAGATTGCGCTACAGCAGTTTGACAAATAAGGATGAAGAGTAAGAGTTTCTTCATAAAGTTTCTTTTTGAGTTATAAAGTAAATGTAGGGGAAATACAGAGTTCATACGCTTAATAAATTGACTTTTAGACGAGTGATAGGTTTTTAACGATGTGTGGCTTAGTTTCTTCGTCAGATTTTATGGTTTTTATAAAATAAAACTTCTGTTTTATTGTTTTCGTAGGTTTTTTAGCATATCGCTAACAAGTTCAGGCAAGGTATATTTAGCATTCCAACCCCAATCTTTTTTAGCTTCAGAGTCATTAATATTGTTTGGCCAAGAGTCTGCAATGGCTTGTCTAAAATCTGGCTTATAGCTAATTCTAAAATCTGGTATATGCTTTTTAATTTCCTGTGCTATTTCTTTAGGAGTAAAGCTGACTGCGCCAACATTATAGGAAGAGCGAATCTTTATTTTATTGATATCAGATTCCATCAGCCCCAAAGTAGCGTTAATAGCATCGGGCATATACATCATAGGCAGCGATGTGTTTTCAGAAAGGAAACATTCGTAGCTACCCTTTTCTAAAGCTTGGTAAAAAATATCAACTGCATAATCAGTGGTGCCACCTCCAGGAAGGGATTTATAACTTATTAATCCGGGATATCTTAAGCTGCGTACATCTACATTATATTTCAAATGGTAATATTCGCACCATCTTTCTCCAGCCAATTTGCTAATACCATATACTGTCGAAGGTTCCATAACTGTAAATTGCGGCACATTTTCGCTAGGAGTAGTGGGGCCAAATACAGCAATAGAACTAGGCCAATAAACTTTTTTAATTTTTTTTTCTTTGGCAAGTTCTAAGACGCTGAATAAGCTATTCATGTTTAGCTTCCAGGCAAAATGCGGATTTTTTTCAGCGGTAGCTGATAAAAGTGCTGCTAGTAAATAAACTTGTGTAATGTTATGCTTGGCAATGATTTCGGAAAGTCTTTTCTCATCTAATACATCCAGCTCTTCAAAGACTCCTAAAAAGGTGGATGATTTTTTTAAATCCGATGCAATTACGTTTTCCGTACCATATATTTCACCTAATTTCTCAGTGAGTTCAGTTCCAATTTGCCCGGACGAGCCAATAACAAGTATCTTTTCTTTTGCTTGCATACAATTAAGCTGCTAAAGTATAAAAATCCTAATTTTGGAGTGTTATTTAGACATTAATAATCAATTGCTTGTTTGTTCTAATGCACTCAGATGTAATATGATAAAGCCACAAAAGTTCCCAAGCAGGAAAGAAATGATTAAGCGTTTGCATGAGGAGACTTTTAATCGAGTCACACTTTCTTTCTATAGGTATGTAATTATTGAGGATCCTCTGGTATTGAGGGACGAACTATTTAAAAGTTGGACATCGTTAAATATTTTTGGCAGAATATACTTGGCGCATGAAGGGATTAACGCACAAATGAGTGTGCCTGAACATAATTTTGAAGAGTTTAAGGCAGCTTTATATCAGGATAAACATTTTAAAGAAGTCCCATTTAAAATTGCAGTAGAAGATAATGGCAAATCTTTTTACAAACTAATTGTTAGAACTAGAAATAAAATTGTAGCGGATGGGCTACCAGAGAACACTTTTGATGTAACCAATGTTGGCACTCATTTAACTGCTGAAGAGTGGAATGAGGCCATGAAAAAAGAAGATACTATTGTAGTTGACATGCGTAACTTTTATGAAAGTGAAGTAGGGCATTTTGAAAAGGCCATTTGCCCCCAGGCTCATAGTTTTCGACAGGAATTACCTATGGTAAAAGATATATTGAAAGGCAAGGAAGAAGAAAAGATATTATTGTATTGCACAGGTGGAATCCGATGCGAAAAAGCTAGCGCATTTTTAAAGCATCATGGTTTTAAAGATGTAAACCAATTGCATGGAGGTATAATTGAGTATGCGCGCCAGATAAAAGCGAAAGGACTTAAATCAAAGTTTAAGGGAAAAAACTTTGTCTTTGACGAACGAATGGGAGAGCGTATTACGGACGATGTAATTGCAAATTGTTATCAATGTGGCAACTCTTCAGATCATCATTTAAATTGCGCTAACGATGCTTGCCACCTTCTTTTTATTCAATGCCAATCTTGTAAAGAAAAATACGAGGCTTGTTGCTCGGATGAATGTCAGCGTATTTATCATCTACCTAAAGAAGAGCGCTTGAAATACCAGCGCGAAACTGCTAAGAATGTTCCGGAATCTGTTTTCAAAAGCAGAATGAGGGCCCAAAAAATTACCTGATGGAGCGTTATGTCTCAGGCCTCAATTCTTTTATTAAACTAAGCTGATTGTATAATCTCTTTGTGAGATACAACCTGATCTTTATCATATCCCTTTTGACAATTCCATGACAGTTTAGCACTCTTCATTAATGAAATTTGCATAGACCGAAATACTTGATAGTGAACAATTTCAAAAGCATAGCCGTTACGCATAAACATTTCGATATCAGCGATATTGGGAAATTCCATATTGATGAAAAAGAATGGAATGACCGTTTATCTACATTGAAAAAAAATAATGATATTGATGAGTTAATGTTTTTGTCTACCTGCAATCGTGTAGAGTTTCTACTGAACACCAACCGTACGTTAGACAAAGAGTTTTTAAATAAATTTATTCAATCGGTTTACCCAGAACTAAAAACCGAAGATCTTGAAAAAACATCTGCAACAGCAAAAACTTTTGAAGGCGATGAGGCATTGAAGCACTTGTTTTGTGTTGCATCATCTCTTGATTCATTGGTTGTTGGGGAGCGTGAAATCATCACTCAAGTTCGAAACTCTTACGACTTATGCAAGAAGCTAACTCTTACAGGTGATTTGCTTCGCTTAGTAATTCAAAAAACAATTGAATGCGCTAAGCAGGTGTACACGCATACTAATATTTCAAAAAATCCTGTTTCGGTCGTTTCCTTAGCATACAGAAAACTTAAAGAGCTAAATGTTCCAATTGATGCTAAAATATTAATTGTTGGTTCTGGCGTAACAAACTCAACCATGGCAAAATATTTAAAGAAGCACGGTTTTAAAAATTTTGCTGTCTTTAATAGAACGCTTTCTAATGCAGAAAAACTTGCAGTTGATTTAAAAGGTGCAGCGCATTCTCTTCCTGAATTGATAAACTACAAAAATGGATTTGACGTCATAGTTACATGTACCGGCTCTTCAGAGCCCGTTATTACAAAAACTATTTATTCATCCCTAGTAGGAAACGATACTTCTAAAAAAATAGTAATTGACTTAGCAGTGCCCAATGATTTAGATGATGAAATATTGAAGAACTACGATGTAAATCTTATTGCAGTAAATAATTTACAAGAGATCGCAAAAAAGAATCTTTCTGAAAGAGAAAAAGAACTATCGGCCTGTGAAAAAATTATTGATTTAAACATAGTAGAATTCAGAAAAGAACTAAAAGAAAGAAAAGTGGAGCTTGCAATGAGTGCCGTTCCAAAAAAAGTAAGAGAGATTCGAGAAATTGCCGTGAATGAAGTTTTTGCTCGCGACATAGAAAAACTAGACGCAGGCTCAAAAGAAACGCTAGACAAAATAATTAACTATCTAGAAAAAAAATACATAAGCGTGCCCATGAAAATGGCAAGGGAGATTATGATGGAGAAGTAACACCCCCTCCCGAGCTTCGCTCCCTGCCTCCGGCAGTCCCGAAGGGGGAGAGATTATTCCAATGGATTCAAAGAAAAAAAAATCAGTAAAGTTTTCGTCCTCCGCCTCCGGCACTCTCCCTTTAGGGGAGAGCGGGGAGAAGGGTGGTAAAATTACAATCGGAAGTAGAGGTAGCGACCTAGCCCTTTGGCAGGCAAATTTTGTTTTACGAGAACTAAAAAAAATAAATATTCGAGCAGAAATAAAAATTATTAAAACTCAGGGTGATATTGCTCAAAATTTAAGTTGGGACAAATTAGAGGGCAAAGGTTTCTTTACCAAAGAGATTGAAGATGCGTTATTGAAAAAGGAAATTGACTTAGCGGTACACTCCCACAAAGATTTGCCAACAGATCCTGTGCCGGGATTAATTATTGCAGCAGTTTCGGAAAGAGAAGACCCAAGCGAACTTTTGCTAATCAATAAAAATGCAGTAGATAAAAATGAATTATTCTCATTGAAGAAAGGAGCATTGGTTGGCACTTCTTCGGCTCGCAGAAAATCACAAATGTTGGCTTGGCGACCGGATGTTAAATTGCAGGATTTGCGTGGGAATGTGCCTACAAGAATAAAAAAACTAAGGGATACAAATTATGACGCCATATTACTTGCCAATGCAGGAGTAACTCGTTTAAAAATCAATTTGAGTGAATTTCATTCCGAAATATTAGACCCAAACGAATTTATCCCCGCACCGGCACAAGGAGTTTTGGCATTGCAAATAAGGAACCCCTCTCCAGCTCTCCCCAAAAGGGAGAGAGAGAAGGACGAATGGCTTCTTAAAGTACTTCAGAAGTTAAACAGTAAAGATGCTCAAGAAATAATTTATATTGAAAGAAAAATATTGAACTTATTTGATGGTGGTTGCCAGCTTCCGCTGGGGGTGTATTGTCAAAATGTTGAAAATTTTAAAGGCGAAAGTGTTTATTCTGTTCGCATTGCAAAAGCAGAGCAATGGAATTCTTTTCCAAAGTATTTTTATTTTGAAACTAAAAAAACTGTTGGTTTTTCGGAAAAGATTGTTCAGCAAATAAAACGTGTAATAAAGCCTAGCGAGAGGCATTGTATTTTTATTTCCCGCAACGAAAAGCCCAACGATTTTTTTAAACGATGTCTTGAAGCAAGCAACTACAAGGTTTTTTTAAATGCGCTAATAGAAACCAAACAAGTTGCTTTTAGTAAGTTTGAGAAAACAGACTGGATTTTTTTCGCTAGCAAAAATGCAGTAAAATTCGGCCCACCCCCGACCCCTCCCAAAGGGAGGAGAGCCTGGCGTGTCGGTGTGATTGGAAAATCTACAGCCGAGGAAGCGCGGAAGCGCGGATGGAGAATAGATTTTATCGGGGACTCTAATGATACAAAAAGCACAGCAAAAAAATTTGCTGTTTTGGTTGGAAATGAAAGGGTGTTGTTCCCGCGAGCGAAAGAAAGCCTCAGAACGCTCCAGAAACATTTGAAAAAAAGACAAGTGGTGGATTTGGTAGTTTACGAAACGATTAGGAAAAACAATAGCCAACTGCCAATTGCTAATTGCCAACTTTTAGTTTTTACCAGTCCGAGTAATGTAGAATCGTTTTTTGAAAAAAATAAAGTTACTGCGAAGCAAAAAGTAATAGCAATGGGAAACGCTACGGCTAGCGCACTTAAAAAATATAAAGTAAAATCCATAATGCAACCTGCTTCATTCGATGATTTAGGATTAGTACAGGCAGTGTTTGGGTTGTAGCAATAGAGCGCAACGTTGTGTTAGTTAATTAGTGAAATCAGTGGCTGAGATTTGAAATATATATTTGCATTAATTATTTTATATGATACAAAGACCCAGACGACTCAGAAAAAATCCAATCATCCGCGAGCTTGTTGCAGAAACTAGATTGAGCAAGGATATGTTTATCTATCCCTATTTTGTGGTGCCGGGTAAAAAGCAGAAGCACGGAATTGATGCTATGCCAGGCATCAATCATTTTTCCGTAGATGAATTATTGAAAGATGTTGACAAGGGCTTGCGACTCGGAATAAATAAAATTTTACTTTTTGGAGTAGGGGAAGACAAAACAAAAGATGCAAGTTCGTCCTTCAGCAATAATTCGGTAGTTGTAAAAGCTGTTAAAGAACTTAAAAAGAATTTTGGTGATGACTTATTTGTAATAACCGATGTGTGCGTTTGTGCTTATACAGATCATGGTCATTGTGGGC
>CAYZTB010000003.1:0-89964 GCA_964481195.1 uncultured Bacteroidia bacterium
GAAGTGTTCCACCGTTTGCATTTACCGAAGCAGTGCCGTTGTTGGATCCGCATGCCGAAGACGTGGAGCTTGCTGTAATGGTGGGGCTGTTTGCGCTTGAAATAATTGTAATTGTATCAATAACTGAGCATCCGCTGGCATCGGTAATCAAAACAGTACAACTGCCGGGTGCTAACCCCGAAACAGCGCTGGTGCTGGCACCGTTACACCACAGGTAAGTAAAAGGTGATGTTCCGCCCGAAGCAGTAGCTGTTGCCGTTCCTCCCTGGGTGCAGGTTTGCGCGGTGGCGGTTGTTGAAACGGTAACAGCAGGAGGCTGTGTGATAATTACAGTGGCTGTTGCGGTACTTGCGCTTTGATCTGTAACCGTTACTGTGTACACTCCTGCACAAAGGCCTGTCGCAGTTTGTGTAGTTTGTACAGGTATTGTGCTCCAACTGTACGTCACTGAACCTCCTGTGCAGCCTCCTGCTGTCGCTAACGCTGTAGCGGTGCCCGTGCAGGGAGCATTGCAAAGTGGATTTACAGAAGTGGCAGTAACATTTAACGTTGCGGATATAGAACATCCCTGGTAGCTGCTGCATACACAGGTATGACTACAAAACTTTGCAATGAAACCATCGTCAAAGTTGCCGTTAAAAGTGGGATCATAATAGGTGCTTGCTCCGGGATCAGTTACAGGATAGGTGGCGCTATTGGAAACTTTTGACCATTCGCCTGCCAGAAAAAGATTGCCATTTATATCCAACGTAATTGGTGAGCGAAAATCATTTCCGTCTCCTCCGAAATAAGTTGCCCACAGGCGGACTCCGGTATTGCTGAATAAAGAAATGAACAGGTCTTGCGGGAAACCTCCGTTGCCGCCATTAAAAGAATTGTCATTATAGCCGCTCGCATCGCAGGAAGCAAGGGTACTCATGTTGGCGGAAGTTGTTTCAAAACTAACATACACATTGCCACAGGGGTCGATGGCAATATTGTCGTAGGTCATTAGACCTGAATACTCAGACCCGGCTCCTCCGTAATAAGTAGCCCATAGGCGTGTACCTGCATTGTCAAATTTCAGAATAAAGGCATCATCACTTCCTGCATTGGCAGGCTGAAAAAATGTTCCGGCAGTCTGGGTAGGGAAATTGGTGGAGGTGGAAACGCCCAACACAAATATATTTCCTGTTGCATCAACAGCCAGACCGTAGCCTTTATCTCCACCATTTCCTCCGTAATAGGTTGCTAAGAGACGGTTGCCGGCATTGTCAAATTTTAAAATAAAGGCATCATTACTTGCCGCATTTGCTGCCTGAAAAAAAGTTCCGGCATTCAGCGTTGGGAAATTATTGGAATAGGTAGTACCCGTTACCCACACATTTCCCGTAGCATCAGTAGCGATGGCATAGCTTTCTTCGTCCGCGCTGCCTCCGTAATACGTAGCCCATAGACGGTTGCATGCGTTATCAAATTTCATGATGAAGGCATCACGGCCTCCGCCATTTGTTGCCTGAAAAGGGTTTTGTGTAGGGCAATTACCGGATTGAGTATCGCCCGTTATAAACACATTTCCGGTAGCATCGATGGCAATGGAATTGCCCACTTCACCAGCGCTACCTCCGTAATAAGTGGCCAAAAGGCGGTTGCCGTTATTGTCAAATTTCAATATAAAGAAATCATTGCTGCCTCCATTGGTTCCCTGGTAATATCCTCCTCCGTTTTGTACAGGAAAATTGGTGGACATTGTCATTCCGGTAACCCATGCATTTCCAGAGGGATCAATTTCAATTGCCTGAGCAAACTCTCCTGCAGTCCCACCGTAGTAAGTAGCCCAGACGGACATTCCCGCATTATCAAACTTCAGAATATAAGCATCCCAACTCCCTGCATTGGTTCCCTGAAAATAGGTTCCCGCATTCAGGACAGGGAAAAAACTTGTGGATTGAACATACCCGGCCTCAAACAAATTGCCGCAGGCATCAGTTGCCAGCGACCATCCACCTTCAGCATCATTACCCCCATAAAATGATGCCCAGAAAAGTTGAGGGTCAATAATAAGAGTACCGTTTGCAATCTCACCAGATGGGAGTGGAGCAACATTAAATGCAATGCCTGTTTCGCAACCACGATCTCCGTTTATCTCTATCTCCTTTTTTTCTTTGTACTCAAATTGGGTTTTTATCTCCTTCCCATCGTAAAAACTTACAGGGGTATTTTCTTTTACATTGCCGTAACCGGTATAGAGTTCCAGTTGTCCCTGTTCGTTTATATTTACAGGTGTTTTGCTCTTGTACAGAAGTTCGATTTGCCTGTACTCCGCTCCGGGGTGTACAACAAAATCATATTTCAGTGTGCCGTCCGATTTTCTGTAAAACACCCAATCAATGCCGGCATATACTTCCCGGATGGTTACCTTTTCATATTCTTTTACACCGTAAATCCCATCCGGACAATGGGCGTAGAAGAAATTATTATGCCCTTGCAAGGATTTTTCTTTCAGGATGTTTTCTCTGATTATGCTTGCTCCTTTCAACTCAATGTCTATGCGTTCCCAATCCAAAAACTTATCGGCTTTTCTTTTGCCGGTTCTTTTTTCTTCTTGCTTATCCTCTTCCGTGAGTTCATTCTCTTTCTTCATCTCTTTTCTCCATTGCTTGGTTTGCAGGGTAATTCCTTTCTTGGTGATCCAGAAATTCAGGTTCGGGGATTCGGTTTTAAACAAAACATCCGGCACAGGATTGCCCTTCATATCCGTCATCTGCCCGCGGTTCTCCAAAAACCCTTTTTCATTTTGCGTGCTAAGCCATTGAGCGGCTTTTTCTTTTTGATCTCCGGATTGCGACAATTTTTGTGTTCCTGCAAAGGAGATATCTATCCCGATAGTCATCAGGATTAGAATGGAAGTAACTAATTTTGTTTTCATATTCCGATTATTTTCATATGTGAACTACGAGATAAGCAATAATTATTCGTTTTTATTAGGGGTTTCTTCAGATGGTTATTTATGATGAATTAATTTTATTGTAACAGAGTCCTGATTTGTGATTAAATGACAATAATATATTCCATCGGCAAGTGTGGCTCCATCAATAATTATTCTTTGCACTCCTTTTTCCATACGTCTATTTTCTCTTTTCAATATTAATTGCCCCAATGGATTATATATTTGTAGTACAACATCTGCGGGTATTGATAATGTAAATTGAATTTCTATTTTTTCATTGAATGGATTTGGAAAACATTGCAAGTGTAGATCTGAATTTGCTCCTTCGCTCATTGACGTTGTTGGGCACAAATCAATGCCTGATGAATAATTACCCGCATGGTCGCAAGTGTAAATAGTATAGCAATATGTTTTATTTGGGTCAATATCGAGGTCATGATAGTAATTTAATTTTCCTTCATAGACAGGAATTCCATCCCTCCAATGTGTGGAAAGTCCGTTCTCTTTTCTTACAATACGTGTCCACCGCCAATCACTTTCATTTGGATTTATCCATGTCAATGAATTTTTATTGCTACTCGATAAAGACATCGAAGCTCCCGTAACCTGTGAAGGAGCGATTGAATCTCCTGTAGCGGTAACATTGAAATTATCAAACGAAACTGTATTTTGATCACTTACTAATGAAACATATCCTTCAAGGAAAGACTGATTTGGATCTGTATAAGTAATATAAGATATATTATTCACTTTGATATTGAATGAATATCCAAACATATCTATTTTTAGATTATTCCACGCTGATGCATTAAATCCCGGAATGATTGCATTTGCTAAAATTCCTCCGGTAGGACTAAATAATATCAACTGACCACCGGGTGCCAGATAAATAAGATAGTAGCCTGAACCGGCATCCCAAAAATGACCACGACCCGTTTTGCGTATCGCCATACCATACCAGGAAGTGCCCACATCATTTTTTACATCCACCGAATAAATGGCATCTCCCCAATATTTATTGATGAGTGACATATCATTCACCCATGAAGTGTCTGGACCCATCTTTACAGCACCACCGATCACCTGAATGGGATTATTGTTTCGATACCAATTGGGTAAGTTAATGTCACTGAAATTATCGGAAAAACTTCCTGCCTTGACCGGTTTATATCCTGTAAAAAAAGTTCTTGCAGCAGCTACATTTCCAATGTAATAGATTCCCCAACCTTCTCGTCTTTGCATAGTATCTCCAGGGTCAACCCTCATTGCAAAACGCTCCTGCCCTCCGGCAACTTTCGTTCCGTTTGGACTGGGGAAGTCATAAAACAACAAGTCCCCAAATGAAAGATCACCTAAATGCGCTAACCCATAATCGTTATTGTCAACAAGTGCCTGCCAATTTTCTGTCATGGAATAAGGAGTTGAGATAAAATTTCCTGTAGGATCGGTTATATTTGATAAAGCGCCACCTGTCCAAGGATATTTTCCATCGTACACTTTTAAGCGTGTGAACGGATCATAGTTTACATAGTCAAGCGGTGATACATATTGATTGTAACATTCACCGGGTTGCGAATCCCAATTTTCGTAATAGGTCTTTACAAGGAATGCTCTTGAATTAGAATTGGGCAAAAATTCCGTCCACATATAAAAACGCTGATTGCTTGCAGGTAGTGGCGGACCAATATAAGGAGGTAAGTTGTAAAATAAAAGCGGAGTTGTTTTGCTGAATGTGTAATTGGAATCCGCGAAAACAATAAGAGAGCCGGAAGGATTGACACCGTCTCCGGCTTGTGTTGGATTATAGTCACCGTTCTTATCCCTCACATTCATTTGAATTTGCCTTCCGTAATCCATATTATTGACAAAATTAAGTCCGCCTGTTTTGCTGACCCAGACAATTGAACCTCCCGCAACCGAATCACGCCCTATTCTGATGGTGCCGTTATCCTGATATTTAGTATAGCTGGATTGCGCCATCAGAGGAAAAGTATATCCCAATAATCCGAATGTAATTATGACTTTAAACATTCTTTAAAAGTATTACGGCACTATTTGATTATTATATTCTGGTTATTCCCAGTCATTTCATTAAACTCACATTCCCTTTTTTAATTATTTCCTCTCTTGTAATCAAAGTTGCTTTCATATACCAAGCGAACACTGCGCTACCCTCAAGATTCCCTCTAAAAAATCCATCCCATTCTGCAATAGGGTTTTCTGTTTCAAATACCTTTTCTCCCCAGCGGTTGTAAATAATAAATTTATAGGTTTTGATGCAGGCAATATTTGCGTAATATAATTTCAGTATGTCATTTTCATTATCGCCATTGGGAGAAAATGCATTGGGAATAAAAAAATCTTCTGTTGAAGATAATGTGTAGCAATCAAGCGGTTCAATAAATACTGTAATTGTTACACAGGCAATATCCGTGCATCCGCTGGCATCAATGGCAGTTACGCAATAAACAGTGGTTACTATTGGCGAAACAATTATTGTAGAAGTTGTTTGTCCGTTGCTCCATGAATAATTTGTTCCCCCGCTTGCAGTGAGTGTTGTGCTTTGTCCTACAGAAATCGTTACGTTGCTGTATGCTGTTGCAGTTGGATTTGGATTTACAATTACAGATGCGCTCGCAGTATCAGAACACGAACCGATTGAAACAATAACTGAATATGTTGTTGAAGAAGTTGGAGAAACTGCTATTGAAGAAATAGTCGCTCCATTGCTCCATGAATAAGTTACTCCACCGGAAGCGGTCAGTGTTGCCGCATCACCTGCACAAATAGTCGTGTTGCTTACTGAAGCAACGGGAGGAGGTGAAACTGTTACGGTTACACTGGCAGTATCAGAGCCACAATTAGTGGAAAAAGCAATTACGGAATACGTTGTTGTTGCTGTTGGCATCACTGTAACTCCTGCTGTTGTAGATCCTGTACTCCATGAATAACCTGTTCCACCGGAGGCAGTAAGAGTGGCGGAACTTCCTATACAAATAGTTGTTTGCCCCAAGACGGCAGCAATGACACCGGTAGAAATAGTTACCGTTGCACTTGCCGTATCGCTGCATGTTCCGATGGAAACAACCACCGAATAGAATGTTGTTGTTGTTGGGCTTACATTGATAGAAGAAGTGGTGGCACCTGTACTCCAGGAATATGTTCCACCCCCTAAAGCGGTGAGTGTGGTATTATCTCCTGTGCATATAGTTATGTTTCCGCTGATGGAAGCGTTCACAGATTGGATTACATTCACCGTTACTGTTGAAGCGCTTGAACCGCATGCGCCTGTTCCGGTTACAGTGTAGGTGGTGGTGGCGGTTGGAATAACTGTAATGGAAGTAGTCGTTTGTCCGCCCGGACTCCAAACGTAAGTGATCCCACCGCTTGCAGTAAGCGTGGCTGATTGTCCTTGACATAAAGTAGTGTTGCTTGACATTGCAGTAACATTTCCGCCTGCGAAAGTGAATTCCCACAAGTCAGCAAAGTAGCCAGAAAGCCCTGCTCCTGTTCCTATGTATGCCTTATTATTGATTTCAAAAGATGGTTGATCTATTCTCCCCCCTGCAGGCAATGATGTTGCCGCACTCCATGAATTAGTTATCGGATCATACATCCAAAAATCATTTAAGAAAACGCCATTGATAGTCCCTCCTAATCCTAAAAATCCTTTGCTACAGATACTGAAGCCGGTTGCACCAAATCTTCCCACTGCGGGAAGATTGGCTTTTTGAGTCCATGTATTTGTTGCAGGATCAAATTCCCATAAGTCATTAAATGATGCAGACGATGTTTTTCCTGTTCCCCAATATGCCTTATTGCCAATAATAAAAGATGCACGGTCAATATCATAACGCGCTATCGAAAAATTACTAAGCTGTGTCCATGTATTACCTGCCGGATTATATCTCCAGAAGTCCTGTAACATAGTGTTTGTCCCTGTTACACCGGTTCCAACGTAACCATTGCCTCCTACGGAAAATCCACATGCCATTCTACGAACAGGCCCGCCTACATTCGCAAGTATCGTCCACAAATTAGTAACGGGGTCGTATTCCCAGAAATCATTATAAGAAAGAGTGGTCGCTGTATTTTCCCCAGTGCCTAAATAGCCCTTGTTCCCAATGGAAAAACCAACAGCAAAATGCCTCGCTCCGCCACCAAAGTTTGCCTTTTGTGTCCATGTATCTGTTGCGGGATCATACTCCCAAAAATCACTCAAAGATCCGGCCGCGTCCCGCCCTGTTCCCAGATAACCTTTGTTGCCGATGGAGAAAGCCACTGCGGTAAGACGACCCACGGCAGGTAAAGACGATTTTTGAGTCCATGTTCCCTGAGCAAAACAATTCAAGGTTAAAAGCCAATAGTGGAAACTAAAAACAACCGAAAAAATAAAAAGGTTAATATTTGTTTTCATCTTTCAAATATATACAGTCCACCAGTAACAAAAGCTCTATTATCTTCCAAAGCAATCAGCCCTGTGCCGTTAATCTTTGCTCTCTGATTTGCCGTGGTGCCACTTATTCCGATAAGAGAATATGTAGCAGAAGCATTTTTAATGAGATTGCCGGAAATAACTGTTATAGAAGCATCGGTAGCTCCAGTTACAGCTCCCAAATAATCTATTCTAACAGCCGGTGAATTGAATGCATAGCAAGGATTTCTAACTCGTTCGTCCACTGCAGCCACAGGTGAAAAAGACAGGGGGAAAATCGCACAAGCATCCGCCATGTTTGGCGTTGCTACGGGATTCCCAATGACTACAACAAGCACTTCTTTTCCGGTTGTAACTGTATATCCTGAAGAGAATGTTCCGGTATTACCTGCAGCGCCAGAACTTGCCACAGCCACAAGTGTCCATGTGCAGGATTGTGCGCAACTGCTGGTGCTTGTAGAATTAATCATCATTACCCAAACCGGGGATGCTGGTGTTCCTGAATTATAATAGTAACCATCTGTTAATACGCCTCCTTGAGAATATACCATCAAACTGGTGGCGGGACTCACAATGGTTGCTCCGTCAGTCGCGCTTTGCAATGCCACGCGCGGAATGAGCAATCCTTTGTTTGAAGCATTAATGTCCAGTATTGCCGATGGATCCGCAGCATTGCCTGTAGTATTTATGCTGATGTTTTTAGAAAAGGATTGGATTGAAAAAATTGCAACTATCAATAGGGTAAAAATAGCGAAGATGGTTTTCATGGTTTTTATGGTTTTTATAAAACTTCCATTGTAGCGGAGCGATGCGAATAGGGTCGAATAAAACTATTTTTTCTTTTTTGCCACATCGCGTTCCTATCTGGACAAAACAATTTCTCCCGAAGCAATTTTTTCGCCAGCTTCTATTCTGTAAAAATAAATTCCGTTGCTCAGCGCGTTGCCCTGCTCCTCTTTTCCGTTCCAGATCAATTGTTTTGTCCCACCGAATTGTTCCTCTGAAATAGATTTGATAGTCCTACCAAAGCTGTCATATATATATAATTTCATTGATGCAGGATGATCCAGATAATACTGAAAAGTTATTTGCTGTGAGGTAGGATTAGGAAAAGCATAGCAGGCAAAGTTTGATAATAGAATTTCATGAGTTGCCGTGGGAGGATTCAGCAGTGTGTCCAGTGAAATATTTTCATCCCCGGGCTGATAGGCAAGATACAGGAATCCGCAGATGAACATTTCGTCCGTAGTTTTCCTTCCGCCAACCACCAATTGAGGCGGAGAGTTCGGGTTGTTGGGGTTATTTGCCGTGTTATCATACAGTCCGCGCAAATGAAGGGTACTCCCCATAGTAATTTTCATTACCTTTTTAAAATTGTAAAAATCTTGCCAGTGAAAATCCCAGTTGTTGATCTTCACAAAGCGCGAGGTATCGTTCAGTGCGTCAGTGGAATACGACTCCATTTCTTTTCCTATCAGATGCATGTGCGGAAAAACCGACAGGAAGGAAAGGTCGCTTGTCGTTGGACCATATGTATCTACATATGTCTTTATCGAATCAGGCGGGAAGGTGAGTGCGCCAAAGCCCAGTAGATAGTCAGAATATATTTCTCTTACACCTGTTGTGCTGACCGGGTAGAAAAAAAGGTGCACTGAGGTACTGTCTATCATTCCCGCTGTGCCTTGGGGATAATGAATCTGAAGATGGATGGAGGCTCCGGCAGGAAGGCGCATTCCCATCTTCACATTAGCTCCGTTCGGGAAAATGGTAGGCGTGGAGCCCGGTGCGTAGGTACAAGCCACTGTGCTCCAGGCACAGGTTGTGTCAATGGAGGGAACGGTAACAATATTTACGCTGTCAATCATAACCACCACGTGATGGACAATGGCTGAATTTCCAGGCACTACTTCTATTGCTTTTATGTATCTATCCTGCGGGAAATTGGTGGGCATGGCAAAGCACTGGTATTTATCTTGTGTTGCTGCTACACTCGTATATACCGGGATGGTCAGCTTCAGATCGGGCGTACCTAGGAATGAACCGCTGTTGTAAACAGGAGGTGGAGGCGCAAGTGAAGGATTTCCCTGCGGTGCTCCGTTATTCACCCAAGTAACAATGCTGTTTATTTGCTGCTGCGATAAGACACGTTCATGAACGTAATGCAAGTAGGTAGTGTCTGGCGGCCATGGAGGCATTTTCCCGCTCTGCACATCCGTTTTTATGAAAGAAGCCCAGGGTTGAGCATCCAGATAAGTGATGAGCGGAAAAGGGGCGATCCCTCCCGAGTGATGGCAGCTTGTGCATTTGCTGTAAAAGATAGGGGCGATGTGCTGAGCCCAGTTTTGTGCAAAACAATTCAATGACCCGAATGCCTGGCTCAGGGCCAAAACCGCAGCAAAAGCAATGAGATTTTTTTTAAAAATCATTTTTGTTATTGTTTAGTGTGAAAATATTTAGCCACAATTATATTAGTGCTAATTAGTGTAATCCCGATAGCTATCGGGACGTGGCCTGTATTTTTATTTTTTTCTTTCACGATGATTCTGACGAACTACCTCTCAAAAATATACATCCCAATATCGGCTGCCCCGTTGCTGTCGAAAAGATAAATAAGGCCTGTTCCATCCATCTCGGCATAAAAATTACCAGTGGCCATAGTGGGGGATATCCGAACCCGGGATCCCGAGACATTATACCTTCTTCCTTTGATCTTTGTTGTTACAATAGTTGTGTGGAGATAGGTAGAGAAAGTAGCGGTAGGGCATGCAGGGCAGTTGAGCATAAATTCATTATCCGAACCACTATTTTCTGTAGCTGTAATCTCGAAAATTCCTGGGTTATCCGAAGTAGCCAGCGTAAATTCGGGGCCCGCATATACGAGAACTAAAGGGACTTCTTTAGCAGAGGACAATGTATAGCCTGTAGAAATAGATCCCCCGTTGAAACCAATTGTAGAATTTCCCACAGCTACGAGCGTCCAGCTACAGGCATCGGCACAACCAGTCGTACTCAATGTTGAAGGAGTTACGAGTAATGACCAGACGGGCGAGCCCGAAGTTCCTGAATTATAATAGTAACCATCTGTTAATACGCCTCCTTGAGAATATACCATCAAACTGGTGGCAGGGCTGGTTACGGTTGTTCCATCAGTCGTGCTTTGCAATGCCACGCGCGGAATGAGCAACCCTTTGTTTGTGGCATTTACATCAAGTATTGCCGAGGCGTTTGCCGCTGCGCCTGTTTGGTTTATGGCGATGTTCTGAGAAAAGGATTGGATTGAAAAAATAGCAACTATCAATAGGGTAAAAATAGCGAAGATGGTTTTCATTTGAAATTATTTTTTTATTTTGTATTTTATTTTGAAAACTTTCCTAATATAGGTTTTGTTGAAGGCGGATAAATACTTTTTTAGTTACACCGTTGCTGCTGTAAACACCGTAGCCCCGAGTACTCGGGTTTCCAACGGGGTAAATCTTCACCACATATATGCCCGATGCAATGTTGCCCACGGCAAGTTTCAGGTGATTGCTACCTGCATAAATAGTTTTTGTTTCATTCATTAATTTTTGTCCAAGAACATCGTATATCTCGAAATTATATTTTTCCTCTGTGATCGCATCAATGTTGATCGAAACCCCTCCTTCGCTTCCATAAATGAATATATTATCGTTTGAGCAGCCATTTACTATCATCTGATCTGTGGTCATGTATTTTCCATTGAAATCTGTTTCACGTACACGATAAAAAGAAGTTCCTGAATAAGGATCTGCGTCAACAGCAGAGTAATTTTTTACCGTGTTGCTGTTTCCTGCCGCAAGTACATTGGTTATAGCGGTAAAGTTTATGCCATTAAGCGATTGCTCCACTGTAAAAAAATCAGAGTTTTGCTCAGAGGCAGTACTCCATTTAATGGTTATATCCCCGCGGTTACATTCTGCCGAAAAATCGAGCCAGGTCACAGGCAGAGGGTAGGTATTATCTATCAATGTCCACCATCTGCTGTTTAGAAGATCACTCGCTCCGGAAACAACTGCTGCGCCTGAAAGGGTAACAATATTAGAGGCAGGAGTGTTTGTTCCTTTCAAAAAGATATCCCCTTGCCAACCGGCAGGACTTGCGTTAAAATTCCAGCGCTGCGCCTGAAGATTTGCTTCAGTAATTCCTGTATTGGCGCAGATAACTCCGGCCACTTCTGCTAACGCTCCATCAATGTAAGTGAAAATGAGGCTGCTTAGGTCCGGCTTGGTTGCACCATAACTGGTGGCATCAATTTCCCAAAAACGATCTACCCCGTAATTAGATGCATCACCGGGGATGGCAGAACTATTATAATTTATAGGGGGAAATGTTCCTGTTGTAGGCAAATTACTGCTGTTGATGCAATCGGTTGTTCTGTAAGTCGAAAAAACAAATGAACCTCCAGCTGTTCCGGCCGCACCTATAGTAAGTGTGAGCGGAATATATTGGTTCGGTGGGCGCCTGCCAAAAGGGACTATATATATACTCCCTGCAACAGCATTGCCGATATACCATTTCACCCGATTGTTTGTAGTGCCATCTCCCTCAGAGATAATCCAACTTACTCTGGCGGCCGCATCTGTGTACATAATTGTATTTGTAGCAGCAGATGTAGTTGCATCGCCTACCACCAGGTAAGATCCTCCTTTAATATTCATAAATACAGGACTTGTATTTCCAATAACAAGGCGCGCCTGTGCAAAAGAACTATTCTGTTCTGACGAAAGCATCAGCAAAGCAAACACCAGATAAAGAAGGGAGCATAATTTTAGTTTCATGGATATAAAATTGGGGCTTCTGATTAACAATGTAATTTTACAATAATTAACAATACCATCGTTCAACGGTCAGGAATTGCCACAGTGCTGTTTTGGTCGTCCGAGTTAGTCAATAATTAATATTTTGCCAACAGATATTACTTTGCTGTCCTCTATCAGTTGCAGAAAGTACACTCCGCTTGGTAAATTGTCACGCTGTAATTTAATTTCTTGTCCTGAAAAGTTTTTTACTCTTCTAATTTCTTGTCCAAGAATGTCATAAATTGTCAGGTCGGCATTTTTTAGTTCTGTTGTTGTTGTAACACTTGTTGAGGAACTGAAAGGATTGGGATAAACAGTAATGTAAGAATTGTCGCTGCCTGTTTCATTTATACCTGTTGCTGTTATCATTTCACTTAATGGGCGCATAAATACCCCGCCCGTCTGCGTTCCCGCAAAAATGTTTGTACCACTTATGGCGAATGATTTGACATTAAGGCTAGTCAAACCCGTATTAACCGGTATCCAGATGATTCCATTATTTACTGATAAAAATACACCGCCAGCTGTCCCTGCAAAAATGTTTGTCCCGCTTATAGCGAATCTATTGACACTAAGGTTAGCCAAACCCGTATTAACCGCTGTCCAAGCGCCTCCATTGTTTGTTGATAAAAACACCCCGCCAGTATTAGTTCCAGCAAAAATGTCTGTGCCGTTTACTGCTAATCCCAAGATACTAAGATCAGTTAAACCCGTATTTACGGCAGTCCAGGTGCTTCCATTATTTGCTGATAAAAATACACCGCCACCACTTGTCCCTGCAAAAATGTTTGTCCCGCTTATGGCGAATGACCGTACTTGAGGACTTGTCAAACCAGTATTAACCGCAGTCCAGGTGCCTCCATTGTTTGTTGATAAAAACGCTCCAGCAAGATTTATACCCGCAAAAATGTCTGTGCCGCTTACTGCTAATGCCATACAGTTAGTACCTGTTAAACCGGTATTAACGGCTGTCCAGGTGCTTCCATTATTTGTTGATAAAAACACTCCACCAACCTGTGTCCCCGCAAAAAGGTTTGTCCCGCTTATGGCTAATGATGTGACAATAGAAGATGTTAAACCTGTATTAACCGCAGTCCAAACGCCTCCATTGTTTGTTGATAAAAACACCCCACCAGTATTAGTTCCAGCAAAAATGTCTGTGCCGCTTACTGCTAATGTGCCCACATTAACAGCAGTCAAACCTGTATTAACTGCAGTCCATTGTGCATTTGTTGTAAATCTAATAAAGGCAATTACGATTGTCAATAGTAATTTGTTTTTCATTTTGTTGTCGTCAGTGATTATAGTGCTGACACCACACTTTAAAAAAATTTCCTACTCGTATAGCTTTTCGGTGTCGCCCCGTTTTTAAAGTGGTTGCTGGTCTCCACTTTTATTTTTGTTCTTGTCAGTCGTGAATAACTGTCAAGAAGTGCAAAGGTAAATTTTAAAACTGTTATGTCTGTCCACTCGTAACTGTTAACTGTCAAAGATAGCACGGTCGTTTTTAGCATTGGCGGTAACTCGATATTAATGGGTAATAAATATCTTTTTTACAAGTATGCCGTTATTTATTTTTGCGGATAAAAAATATATTCCTGCAGAAAAATTTCCTGTCGCTACGCTGAAGTTGTTTTCTCCTTTGGCTAAAAGACCCTTGAAAACGGGTGCCATCTTCCTTCCCTGAATATCGGAGATAATTATCTCGGCATCGGCCTTATCATAACAGGATATTTTGATCATCAGTTCACCTGAATTCATATCGTGATATGCAATTATCTGATCCTGTTGAAAAATGTTTCCCGCAATGCCAGTAGCTGTATTAAATTCAATTGCCCCGACAGCTCTTTGTGATTGAAAGGGCAGATTGTTATAATCGGTCAGTACCTGTGGAATAGCAATTCCTTGTCCGATTGCGGGACTACCCGCGAGCAGGGCGAACTTATAAGTGGCCGTATCTGTAAACAAGGGATCAAACCCGATCATATTATTTAAATCCACTACAGGTGAGTTAGAAGGACCGGCCCATCCGGGCGTGTTGATCTTATACCAGAGGTTGTTACTGAAGGTGAACGAACCGGGATTTGTATTGGTGTAATTCACCTGAAACTCTCCAAAGGGTGACATGTTGCTCATATAAATTATATTATTCCGGAACGAGTTATTGGCGCAAGGAAGCATCGGAACTCCTGCATCAGACACGGTTTGTTCCTGCAGGATACGCATGATCCAGTTTTCGGGCATGAAAAATGTATTATTGATCACGTGAGAATTTACTGAGCCAACAAACGCGATGGGGGCCCATCCACCTGAAAAAATATTCGAGTACACCCATATGTCCTTCGCATTGTAATTTGCATTGGCAGGCCGGAAGATCCCTCCATGCGATCCTCCTATCTGCATGGCACGTTCGCACGCGATGGGCTTATAAGGCCTTGCCTGAATAAAATTTCTGCGGATGATTATTTCATGACAGCCGGCTTTCGTTTGCATGGCAAAACGACCGGGGTATTCAAAATACGTATCTTCTATCACGCCCTGATGACATCCATTCATATCTATGCCTGCCCCATCTCCTCCCTGATTCACATCCCAGGCCCCGTTGTAAAATCTGCAATTGCGCACCGTAAATGTGTCTACTCCTGTAAGCTTGAGTACGTCAGAATTTCCCTGCCCAAGGATATCTTTGAATATGCAATTTTCAATGAGTATGTTATGGGTAGGAGTATTATATGTTCCCGCATCATCGATATTCACCATGTTTCCCCATCCTGAATTAACAAACCGTAATCCTGAAATATGAACATACGAAGCCTCTGATAGTTTCAACGCTTCTGTCCATCCCCCGGTCAGAGTGACAATTTGATTCGGTTCCCCAAGGATATGGTACCAGGCGTTGGGAAGCCCATGCAAATTATTGATCTGCTCTCCCACGTTCTGCGCATCATACGTGCCCGCATGAAGCAGTATCGTATCTCCGGGAGAGGCGGCAGCCGCTGCGGTCTTTATCTGTGTGTACGGATGTCCGCTTCCGGTAACGCCTACGTGAAAACTGGAAGCCCAGAGCGCAGGGTGCCCCACTAGAATGAATGCAATCAGAATGAGATGTTTCATGTTGTGTGTTGTGTGTTGTGTGTTTTACTAAAAAGAAAAAAATGTTTATCTGTGTATCACCTTTCCGACAAGTGTTTTTCGGCTATTGTTCACCCGAAGAAAATACATTCCTGTACTAAATTCGCCAAGGTCGATCTGGACGCTATTTAATCCTTTTTCGGCAGAATATTCTCTTGAGTAAACTGTTTGTCCGTGCACGTTCATCATAGTGATCAGGAACGTTCCTCCTTCTGGGCTTGAAATAACGACCTGAAATTCTTCGGCCTGGTTGTTCTTCAAAATCAAATCCCAATCACCCTGGTGTGTGGTCTTAATTTTTATTGGACCGAAATATTCCCCCCCCCCGTCATAATCGGTTTGAAAGAGGCGGTAATAAAGTGCAGATACTTCGGAAGGTAATTCATAATCCGTAAACTTATAAAATTGTTCTGAAGAAGAATTCCCTGCGCCTTTGACAGTGCCAATAGGCTTAAAATGTTTGCCTTCTTCGCTTCTCTCTATTTGATAATAGTCGCAGTTAAGTTCCATAGCGGTTTTCCAGAAGAGGTCGACCCTGTTGTCACTCGCAACCCCTGCAAACGACAGCATTTCTACAGGAAGAATGGAGGGACCAAACTCATCCGCACCAATATCAGGAATAATAGCCCTAGTTTGAGGGTCATCGTAATCAACCCCCAAAGGGTAAGTTCCAGCGCTGGCAAGAGGAGTGCCGGGATAAACTGTTGACATATCCCAGGTAATATGCAGATCACCGGTGGCTACATTAGTAAAAAAGATTGGAGTGATACCTGAATAAGAATTGGCATCACCTCCTGTATTAGCCTGCCATTGTGCAAAGGTCCAGGGAGAAACGATCTCCCTTCCAATAATTGTACTTTGCGTATTAATAAAGATGTTGTAATTAGAATTCCAGACATCCGGGACAATCAGCGGCAAAGAAACTGAATGATTAATGCTATAGGCCGTACCTGCTCCATTTCGATCCATATAAAATATATTATTGATCAGATTGTTAGTTACTGTTCCGCATCCGCCACAAGGAAATACTATGCCGTTGCTGGTTGTACCTGCCGAACCGGTTCCTCCGATATATACACTGTTATAATAATAACTATTTATTATTGTTCCCGTGTTTACATTTGCCTCATAAATGCCATTTAGTTGAGCGCCTACATACGTTGAACTGAGTGAGATTATATTATTTGAAACACTCCATCCTGCCGGGCTTGATGATGAAATTTGGCGAATCCCGGAAATAGTTCCAGCATTTCCAGAAACCATGTCCAAGTTATAAATTTGGTTACCCGTGCAATATCCATTTATTGCAGGGGCATACGGAGTCGAGTTGCCCAATGCAATGCCGCTCATTGTGATTGATCCAGTCCCTGTCTCACTCAAACTCCAATTAGCGATTGTATTGTTTTGAATATAACTTGTTCCTGCATACCCCGACCATATACCAGCCATGGTAACACTAGAATTAGCGCTTGCAGTTACGCTGATAGGATAGCCGGCCATACCAATGATATTACCATCAGCCCGGTTGGCTGCTGTTCCTCCGATGTTAACAGTGGGAGTTGCCACTCCCGTCTCATGAACTGCAAGGGCAGTAAAAATTCCGGGACAATTGTGGTTAAACCAGTAGGGATTAACCCCGGCTTGTCCATTGGCTGTTGTTGTGAAGGAAATTCCTGCAATCGTGTTACCCTTAATATTAGTAGTCGTGCCAGTAGCAAGGTTTGTCACGTAGATCGGAAGGAACGAAGGCATTTTGCTTCCTCCGGTGTAGTTATAGGTCATATCCATACTTCCGACCGAGGCCGTATGCCCTATTACGTTATTGGTAATATCAACACCAAAAGTAGATGAAAATGTATTCCGAACATAAATGGCCCCTTCAATTCCATCACTAGTTTTAGTACGGGCTACTGTCTGAAAAAATTTATTGTTATCAATCACCCAACTTTGGGTTCCGCCCGTACCAATCGTACCGGGGGCAGGACTATTCACACTGATTCCATGAGAATATTCAGAAGATCCAAAAGATCCATCATTGTGGTAATTAGAAATATTATTGTTAGAAATCGTCACATTATAATCATTCTGAATAGAGTAAATTATATTAAAAGGAGTGCCGGCAGCAGCAGCGGACGAGGCGGTCAGATCACAATTCGTGATGATGATGTCATGATTGAAACCCGGAGTAAATAGTATAATACCAGAGGTATATGTTCCACCAAACCGTTTTATCTTCCCCTTAATGGTGCAATTTTGAATTAGGATGTCATGAGCACCTGTGTTAAATCCGACAGTCGAAGTCAAGCCGCCACCAAAAACATAAGTGTTTTCCAAGGTCAAGGCATTTCCTCCTGTGTTCAAGCCATCTATGGTTACATCACTGGCTCCCTTAAAACTAATGAAATAGCCATTACGATTTCCTGAAATTGTCCAGGCTCCTCCCTGTGGCTGAATCAATACGCTGGTATATGTGGCCGTAACCGTGTTGGTGTTCAGTTCAATGGGAAAAACAGTTTCGGTAATATCACTAATGATGTTTAAGGTAATGGCACCCGTCATCCCGTTCGAAGAGGTGTTTATGTCAGCAAATGCTAGCTGGATTGTGGTGTAATTACCTGCAATACCCACCGATTTCGTTATGGCCTTGCTTTCGTTGAATAAACCTGGAAGCCATATAATGCAGAGGACAAGTAAAAGCCTTAGCTTTAGAATTTTAAAATATTTAAAAAGAGTTCTCATGTTATCATTCCAGCAATCCTTTGGCGTATAAGAATTGTGTAGTAAACTTTGTCCATATCGGTCAGCCAGGATGTACCACTGTTATAATAATATCCATCTGACACCACTCCTGCGGAACTGTACACCAGTAAACTGGTTGAAGGACTAGTTATGGTTGTGGCATCTGTTGTGCTCTGTAAGGTAACACGTGGAATTAATACACCTTTATTATTAAAATTTATATCTAATCCTGCCGAGGCATCCGCTGCACTACCACTAGTATTTATGCCAATGTTTTGAGCAGAGGCACGATAATTAATAGAAATAATAACTGCTACAATGCTTGCTAAATATTTTTTTCTGAACGTCCAAATCATAAATTGATATTTAAAAATTAAGTTTCTGGCAGAGTATTTCTGCCAGAGATTAAAAGTGCTTATTTTACTAATACAATTTTTTCTTTCATTTTATTTTCTCCACCTTTCACTTCTACAAAATACACTCCAGAAGTTAGATTTGGACGCAATGTTATTATAGCAGCATCAACAGGTTGTCCATACACAAGGCTTCCCATAACATCATACACCGCAAGTTGCCAATCCTGACTTTTATTCCATCCCTCAATAGAAATTGTGGTTACCTCGTTAAAAGGATTTGGGAAAACTGTCAAGTGAGAATTGCTATTAGCCGCATCATTCACACTTGTTGGAGGAGTACAAGTTCCAATTCCAAAAGCGTTTGAAGTAATAACCGTTGCAGGAGTAGTTCCAGCAGTTACAGTGTACTTCAAAAAGCAATTGTTTGAGTTTATGTTAGGAACAGCCCACTGATAGGTTCCAGAGTTTGGATAATTATTTACAACTGTGGCCCAAGGACCCGCAGAACCTGTGCTTGAATACTCTATAGTCACTTGAGCAGCAGGCCCCACTGGAACTGCACTGATCCATTTAAGAAACTGAGCAGATCCCGGCATGAAACATTCGTAACCTTTTGGCGTGAGAGGAATGATTGTTAAAGAATTTGGAGTAGGCTGGACACTCATGTACACCTTTAAGTTGGTGTTACCTGAACTACCAATCACCGCCACATCACCATACCCATCATGGTTAAAATCGGCTACACCCCAGCCAACCATTTGTGTTTCGGGTTTTCCAAAGCCACCGTTTCTTGTCCAATTGCCCGCTCCATCACCTTTGTATATTCTAACTGAATCGGGTGACCAAGTAAGTAGATCCATGTTACCATCCTTATCCATGTGCGCAAGTTTGATACGATTTACACCTGTAGCTGGATTAGGTAGTCCATTGGAAATACTCACCCAAGTATTTGTGTTAAGATTAAATGTGTATACTTTTAAGTCGCTCACTGTACCTATCATGGAACTATAAGCAGCCATATCTACTGCACCGTCATTATTGACATCGCCTAATGAGAAACGCATGGTCCAATCAAGCGGAATACCAGGCTGCATGGATGCGAATCCCGTTCCTGCCGAATTTTTGTACACATTTCCTATTTCTGAACTCATGAACATATCAGGATATCCATCGCGATCATAATCGCCAAGCTCTGCCATGCTCATCGAGTTTCCACCTACGATGCCCCAGATCTGTGTCCAGGTTCCATCTCCATTATTTTTGTAGGCATGCACTCCTGCGCAACAACCAAAAGAATTGGAAGCCAGATCAAGCAACCCATCGTTATTAATATCTGCAAAATCGATTCCAAACATTCCGTAGGTCTCTCCATTAGTAGCCAGACCATCGTCATACGGAGTCCAAGAAGATCCGGTTCCATCACCTAATGCTACCTCTATCAGTTGATCTCCAAAATCATTCGCCCCCCAATTATGATGCATGGCATACCCTATGTCCATCTTACCATCATTATTTACGTCTCCAAGAGCGCAACCTCCATATCCGAAGTTTCCAGATTTCCCTGCCGACCAATTGGTTCCCGTGCCATTATTCTTCCAAACCATAACGCCCGCTTCTGTGGCATTAACGTTAGGTGCTCCATGTGTTCCTACAGATACAATATCAATATCTCCGTCTCCATCCACATCACCACATTCAAGTTCGGTACCTCCTCCATCAAAAGAAATAGAGTTTAGTCCTGATGTTACAACACTGTAAGTTAACTGAGCTTCTACCAAGTAAAAACTGAACGTTAACATCGAAATAAGAAGTAATTGTTTTTTCATTGTGTTTATTTTTCAGTAAATCTACAGCCCATCACAGTCTCGTTAAAATACTATTTAATACATTTTTACTATGTCGAATTACATATTTTATATCCTTATTATCCTATAAAATTCCTATATTTATATTATATCGAACAATATGTTAACTGATACCTATACCCTAGTCAGGTCCCTAACCAAGCTTGAAAAGCAGTATTTCTACCGCTCAGCTACCCAGCATGAAATGGGAGGTAAGAATAATTATCTGAAGCTGTACCAGGCGCTTTGCAGGCGAGGTAAGCTAAATGAAAATCGGATTCGGAAGCAATTCAGTGGCAACAATCTATATCTGCTAAAGAGTCACTTACAATATTCTATTCTCAAATCACTTCGCAACTTCCACGCTTCTGCATCGGTTTCAATGCGGTTGAATGCCATGTTGGACCACATAGAGATTCTCTACAACAAAGGCCTGTTCAAAGCAGGTCAAAAGATCTTGTTACATGCCAAAAAACTCGCATCGACTCACGAAGCTCACCTGGCCCAACTTAGGCTTTTAGAATGGGAAGTCAAATACCTTAGCGCACCGCATCGATTTGACCAGGCCGGAACCATGCTGAAAGAAGCCTTTCGACAAGAAGCAGGTCAGCTAACCCTTCAAGCCCAGTTTCGCGAATGCGTAAAATTCCGAACAGAGGTAATCGCCTTTCACAACAAGTCCATCATCCTTAAAAAAAGAGATGAGAAAGCACACCGCTCATTTGAAGGTCGAATCAAGAAACTATTGAGTGCGGCACTTTCCAATAAAGCAAAATGGCAGCTATTCAACGCTTGCGGGGTTTACTACTCCACCATCGGTGATTTTGCAAGTAGCAACCTATACTTTAAAAAAAACATCGAGCTATTCAGAAACAATAACGATCTGTTCAAGGAAGAGATGCAGCAATATCTATTCTCGCTGTACCTTCAATGTGCTACCTGCTACAATCTGAAAAAATTCAAAGAGGGAATGCATAACCTCAAGAATCTACGTACACTATTTGAATCTTTGCCCGACTTCTCTACCAAAAAGAATATTCTTGAACTCTACCTGTATGCGTTAATGCTGGAATCCACCTTCCGTATGGATACGGGAGAATATCAGAAAGCATTACCAACTGTCGAAAAACTAATCCAGCTCATGGAAGTACATATCAATACAGTACATACTTCACTTCGAAGCGAGTTCTACTATCTGCAGTCCATCTATTGGTTCTTTGCCGAAGACCTTAAAAGAACCCTTTGGCACCTTAACAAAATATTGCAGGATGCAGACTCGCCAAAAGAAAATCCGGCACATTATTGTTACGCTAGGCTAATGCACGTCATTGTCCTGGCTGAGTTGGAACAGTTCCGGGAAATGGAAAATTTATTGCCTGCTACCCGTAAGTATTTAAAAAAGAAAAGTCAGCACTATAATGTTGAAGAGATACTACTCAACCATCTGGCCGAAGCCGGAAAAAAACACGGGAGATCAAGCAAGAAAGAAAAAAAATCATCGCTTATTTCAACTAAGGAGAAGTTGATCCGCCTTGTTAAAGATCCAGAAGAAGCTAAGGCATTGAACGTGTTTGACTATTTAAGCTGGCTGGATAGTAAAATTGAAGGACAATCCTTCACATCTGTGGTAAAAGAAAAAAACAAGAAATTCATTTCAACGTAAGAGGCTTACATTGCCTTTCGTTTTGATCTCATCCCCAGTGGTTAAAATAATTTTGCAGTAATAGTCAAACACCGCTGTATTTTCAACTCCTCCACGCAGCGCTCCATCCCATGCTTGCAAAATATTATCCGATTCAAATACCTTCTCCCCCCACCTGCTGTAGATTACCAGCTTAAACTCTATTACACATAAGGGATTTATATAAACCTTGAACTCGTCATTTTCACCATCTCCATTGGGAGAGAAAGCGTTAGGTATGTAGAGCTTTCCACATTGAATTGGTTCAGGAAGAACATACACCGTTATACAGGCAGAATCGACACAGCCGCTGGTATCCATTACGATCACGCAATAGGTAATCGTAACCGAAGGTGAAGCTGTTGGGTTCGCTAGCGTACTATCGTTTAGTCCATATCCCGGAGACCAGATGTACGACACTCCTCCCGAGGCATTTAGCGTAACTGAACTTCCGACTTGAATGGTTGTAGTTCCGCTTGCTACCGCTGTTGGCCCGTTTGCGCTAACAATATTCACAACAGATACTAGTGTACAGCCATTAGCATCTGTAATTGTTACAGAATAGTTTCCTGCAGATAGCGCTGTTGCAGTTTGACTGGTTTGTCCGTTATTCCATAAGTATGAGTAAGGCAGTATGCCACCGGTTACCGAAACGGTTGCGATTCCATCATTGGAGTTACAACTTGCAACAGTACTGCTTACAGTAGCGGTAATGGCAAGAGGCTGTGCAATAGTAACTGTTTGCGTAGATGAGCAACCACTAGCATCAATGACAACAACCGAATAATTTCCAGCAGTAAGATTTGTTGCAGCAGAAGTAGATTGTCCGTTGCTCCATTGATACGTATAATTGGGAGTACCACTTGCAATACTTACGGATGCTGAGCCATTGTTTCCTCCGTTGCAGGATACGCTGGCACTACTTGCTGCATTTAAAATTGGCGACTGCCCAACGGTAACATAATTTACCATTACCAAGGTATCGCTATTAGGAGGATTATACGCAATCAACGAAACGGTATAAGTTCCTGCTGCTGTGTAAGTATGTACTGGATTTTGCGTTGTGCTTGTATTTCCATCTCCAAAGTCCCAGCTCCATGAAGTTGAATTTGTACTTGTGTTTGTAAATGTGACAGTAAGTGGTGCACATCCAGAAAGATTTGTGCCGGTAAAATTTGCATTAGGCAAAACCAATGAACACCAAGGCACACAATTTTTATCAATCACAAAACGCCACATATCATTGTTGCCAAGTGGTGGGTAATTTCCCCCAAACAACCAAAGGTTCCCATTCGATTCTCTGAAAGCCATGGAATTAGTTCTTGGTTCAGGCATGTTACTGGCTGCAGGAATATTTACTGTCCCGTGTGAAGGGATTGAGCCCGGACCACCGTTAACCCAAGTCCAGGTATTTGAAGGAACATCATAATGCCATAAGTCATTGTAATTTGTTGCCATATCACGCCCTCCAAACATCCAGAAATTTTCGCATTCATCCGTCCAGCAGGTTTGATTTTGAGTGAGAGCAGGTGGATCATCATTTATATTTGAAGTACATTTTGTCCCGTAAGTTATAATAGGATTTGGTGTATTAGAACCTCTTACCCATGTCCACATATTTGTTGCGATATCATATTTCCATAAATCATTATAAATATCAGTATAGCTATCTCCACCAAACAGCCAAAGATTTCCGGCATTATCAACCCAATGCGTGTAACATCTTCTTGCGGGAGGATCATTTGTTGCAGACGCTACCCCTTGTGTTCCATAACTCCCGAGCACATTTATAGTTTGCGAGCCACGCATCCAAGTCCACATATTTGTTGTTACATCATATTTCCAAAGATCATTTGTAAGACCAATTGCCCCCAAAGCAGATTCGCCTCCAAACAACCACAGGTTTCCATTCTTATCTGTCCATGAGCTGGACCCTTCTCTTCGGCAAGGTGGAATATTTGTTGGCGAGGCTACACCTTGTATTCCATAGGATCCTCCGGGGAATGGGGTAGCAATATTATCTCCATGCATCCATGTCCATTGATTTGAAGCAATATTATATCTCCATAAATCATTTAAAAATCCTTGTGCGTTTGTTGGACCAAATCCATTCCCTCCGTACAGCCACAAGTCGCCACTCAAATCAGTCCAAGCAAACATTCCTTGTAATCTAGATCCCGGATAATTTCCCGGTGCAGCAACACCTTTTGTTCCATATACGCCAGGGCTGTTTGAAACGTTGGATCCTTTTACCCAAGTCCACATATTTGTAGTTGGATCAAATTTCCACAATACATCTGGCAGCGGACCTGCACCACCAAACATCCAAAAATTTCCATTTAAGTCTGTCCAGTCGGCACCGTTAAAAGATTTTGGTGGGTCATTAGTTGGGGCAGCAACACCTTGAGTTCCAAAATTTCCATTGCCTACTGGAGGGAATCCATTGTTAGAGCCATGCATCCAAGTCCACCAGCCTTGCTGTGCATTTCCGCTAGTGCTGAATAAACTGAAAAAAATAAAATAAATAAAAAATTTTTTTTTCATCGTACTAAACTCACATTTCCTTGTTTAAATATTTCTTCTCCACTAATCAAGACCGTTTTGCAATAAAATGTATAGACGGCAGAATTTGAAACTACTCCTCGCAGCTCTCCGTTCCAGCCCTTAGTAATATCGTTTGTTTCAAAAACTTTATCTCCCCAACGATCATAAATGATTAGTAAAAATTTTGTCACACACAAGGGGTTTATGTACACTTTAAACTCATCATTTTCATTATCTCCATTTGACGAAAATGCATTGGGGATATAAAAAGTACCACAGGTGGTCTCAACTGTTACTTTTATACATGATGAATCAGAACAGCCATTGGCGTCTGAAACTGTTACGCAGTATATAATATTACTTACAGGATTGGCTACTACTGCATTTCCAGTAACAGAATTTAAATTTGTGGAGGGCGACCAAACATAACTCGCTCCTCCGCTTGCAGATAATGTTGTGCTAGAACCGGATAGTATAGTGACATCGGAACTAACCGTAGCATTTGGTTTGGGGTTAACTGTTAAATTAGTGGTGATAACGCTATCACAACCATTGCTTGCAGTGGAAGTAAACGTATAAGTTCCCGATACACTTGCTGTTGCACCACTTGGGAGTATGTATAATGCGCCTGAGCAAATAATAGGGTTTTGTATACTTCCAGTATTTGGATTTACAGTTAATATAGTTGTAATGATACTATCACATCCTCCTGAAGCAGGAATTGTATCCATGTAAGTACCAGCAATTGAAACATTTTGTCCACTGGGCAACAAGTAAGTATTTCCTGCACAAATTGTTGCTGATTGAGAAACCGTAATAGAAGAATTAACTGTAAGTACAGTTGTAATAATGCTATCACATCCGGTAGAAGTATTAATAGTATCGATGTATGTTCCAGCTGAACTTACAACAAGACCTCCAGGGAGTGTAAAAGAATTCCCAGTACATATTGAAATATTTTGAGAGCTAGTGACTGTAGATCCTACAGATAAATTAGTGGTAATAATACTATCACATCCACCAGAAGATAACAAGGTGTCTTTGTAAACTCCAGAAGCGCTTACTATTCCTCCGCCAGGCAAAGTATAATTTCCGCCATTACAAATACTTGCATTTACTGTTGATTGAATAGAGCCAAAACTTACACTAACAGGAACAGCAAGTAAAGTAGCGCAGCCAAAGCTATTAATGATCGAAGTAATAGTATACGTTGTAGTTTGTGTAGGGTGTACTGTATGCACATAGCCGCTATTGATATTAAAAATAGTGTCGATTGTAGTTCCAGAATTTATAACAATATCATAAGGACCATAACAGCCTCCGGGAATTGTTAATGTAAATGATGCCGAGTCACAAGTAGTGACGGAAGTAGGCGATGCAGTTAGCGTATCTACTGTTGAAATAATTACATCGTCAAAGAACGCATAACCTGCAGCGTTGAATGGTCCGGCACAGGAGCCGGCCAAAATAAATGCATTGGCATTCTGAGTAGCCGTAAAAGTTCGTGTGAATTTTTGCCAGGAGCTTGTGATAAGGCTACCCGTGATATTGGTTTGCTCAACAAACCCAGTTGGACAAAGTGTTACAGGGGTAAATGTTGTAGGCAACACTGCAGTATTACCTATTTGTAATGAAAAATTATTGAGCATATTCACATAACTTCCAGTAGATGGTTTGGATAAATAAATTTCAAATTTATATTTCTGTCCCGCACAAAAATTAAGAAACTGCCCTGTCTCTTCTTTATAATAGGGTTGCGAACTATTGTAATTTGTATAGACTCCTGCACATCCTACTCCATTTGGAAATGGCATGGATGGCGTTATCCCACCTCCCACATTCATAAAACCACAAGTCGAATGAAAAAAATCGCTAGAGCCACCGGAGGTAGTGCCTTGATACCATCCCGTTGCTCTATTCATTTGTCCGCTGGAGGTGGGGCAAGAAGTAAAAATTTCAAAATCTCCGTTGCTAACTAAATTACAATTTTGAGAATATAATTCAGAATGAAGTAAGAAAAATAAAAGGAAAAAATATACTTTATAAATGAATCGCATTGGCAAACCTTATGTAGTTATTTAAAAAAGGAAAACTTATCGCACTAAGCTTACATTCCCTTCTTTTTTGATTTCTGTTCCATCAATAAAAACCGCTCTGCAATAAAAAGCATATACGGCAGAGTTAGATATTCCATCTCTCAGGTGACCATTCCAGCTATGAGTTACATCTTCGGTTTCAAAAACTTTTTCTCCCCATCGGTTGTAAATAATCAATTTGAATTCCTTTACACATACTGGATTAATATATGCTTTAAAAATATCATTATCATTATCTCCATTGGGAGAAAACGCGTTAGGAATATAAAAACTGCCACACTTAATATCTATTGTAACTTTTATACACGCAGAATCGACACAACCATTTGCATCTGTAACTGTTACACAATAAATTGTTGTAACAGCAGGACTACTAACTACAGTACTACTAGTTGAATTATTTAATCCACCTGAAGGAGACCACATATAAGCACCACCACCAGTTGCTGAAAGTGAAGTGCTTGTGCCGGAGAAAATAGTTACATCAGCACTTACCGAAACATTAGGGAGTGAGTTTACAACCAAATTTGTTGTAATAATACTATCACATCCGTTACTTGCAAGAACTGTATCCGTATAAATTCCTGCATTTGTTGCAAGAGTTCCTCCAGGTAACAAATAGGTAAGACCTTGGCATATGCTGGCATTTTGTGTAGTGCTCGAAGAATTATTGATTGCTAAGTTGATAGTAATTATGCTGTCACATCCATTTACTGCTGCAATTGTATCAATGTATGTTCCAGAAGCAGATACTATTTGTCCGCCTGGTAACGTATATGAATTACCTGAACAAATTGTAACAGATTGTGTCGAAGAAATAGAGGAGCCTGTAGTAAGAGTTGTAGTAAAAATACTATCACATCCACTGCTAGTTAATAATGAATCTGTATAGGTTCCTGGCACCGAAACATAATTTCCTCCGGGCAGTAAAAAAGAATCGCCTTGACAAATAGTTCCGTTTTGAGACAGCAAAAATGGCGGTGTTACGGATAAGACGGTTGTGATAATTGTATCACATGCACCTCCACTTCCTAGCGTATCAACATAGGCGCCTGCTGTGCTTACTACAGAACCACTCGCTAAAGTATATGAAGAGCCAGTACAAATAGAAACACTCTGAGTAGCAGCGTAGCTATTTAACACAACAATATTAAAAGTATCGCCATCATCGCAACCAAATTGATTGTACGCATAAAAAAATACAGGATAGGTGCCAACAGGCGAAAATGTATAAACTAAATTTGTTGAGGTGTCCTTGAAAAGTCCAGGGTTGCTCCATAAATAAGAACTTGCTCCGGTAGAAGTATTTACAATGGTAACTGTTTGACCCAAACAAACAGTATCATTGGGAATAATTGAATAAGATGCAACTGCCTTTGGAATAACCTGCACATAATTTAAATAAATAAGCGTGTTAGTTGTAACGCCATTTGAAACTACAAGAGATACACTATAAGTTCCTGAAGCAGTATAAGTATGTGTAGGATGTTGTTGTGTGCTTCCTGTTGCATCTCCAAAATCCCAAGTCCAACTAGTAGAATTTGTACTTGTGTTTGTAAAATGTACCGTTAAAGGTGCACAACCCAATAATGTATCGGCATTAAAATTTGCTTGGGGTCCTGGCAATTGTGGATTACAAAAACTTTGCGCACAGGATGAGTCTGGCACATAGCGCCACATATTATTACCAATTAATGAACCCCTACCACCAAAAAGCCAAAACTCATTATTATTTGTAAAAGCAGAACCTCCGTAAACATTTCCCGGAAAATTACTTCCAATTGGCACGCCTAAAGTTCCTTTGCTTGCAACGGTATTGCCCCCTACGAAAACCCATTCATTGGTAGTAATTTTATAACACCAGATATCACTGTTTTGTGCTAATCCCTGACCTGCAGTCCACTGTCCACTAAACATCCATAAATTACCACACTTATCTTTCCAAGCTGCTGTATTTTCATATCTGCCTTGCGGATAAGCGGTAGTTGACGGAACACATTTTGTTGGAAAGGCAGGCATTTGGTTTGTTAAGTTAGTGCCGCTCACCCAAGTCCAATTATTTGTAAGTGGATCGAACTTCCACATATCATTGTAACTATCCGTATTATTATTTACTCCCGTTCCTCCAAACAACCAAAAGTTTCCATTGTTATCAGTCCAACTACAATAAGCCCATCTGCATGGTGGAATATTGGTAGCAGCAGCAACTCCTTTAGTACCATAATTACCAGCAATATTTCCTGCCGTTTGAGGTCCTTTCATCCAAGTCCACTGATTTGTTGTTGGATTGTATCTCCACATGTCATTTATCTGACCGGTACTTACCCCACCACCAAACATCCATAAGTTGCCCGCGTTATCCACCCAAGAAGCAGAAGTTTCATACCGACCTGGAGGAAGATTAGTTGGAGAAGAAACTCCTTGCACTCCATACGAACCTGCAACTGAGGCAACACCGGGGCCATGCATCCAAGTCCACATGTTAGTGGTGGTATTATACCGCCACATATCTGCAGAAGTTCCATACCCACTAATTGCGCCACCCCACAACCATAAATTATCGTTTGCATCTATCCACGATAATGCGCTGCCTGTTGTAACAACAGGAGGATTATTTCCAGGAGCAGGAACTCCTTTGGTGCCATATACAGCTGGTACACCATAGGTATTGGGCCCTTTCATCCAAGTCCAAAAGTTTGTTGCTGGGTCGTACTTCCATAAAGCAGAAGACCCTAAATCTCCACCATAAAACCAAAATTTTCCTTGAGAATCTGTCCAGCATGCATCTGTTTTATACATGGCTGGCGGTAAATTACTGGCCGCAGGCACTCCTTGCACTCCATAGTTTCCTGAACCTGTTCCAGAAGTTCCATTCATCCAAGTCCAAAATCCTTGTTGGGCATTTACAGAACTAATAAATGAAAATAAAATGATGCAAATGCGTAATATGTTTCTCATGAAAAAAAATTAAACTATCTGACTAAACTTACGTTTCCTTCTTTTTTAATTTCTATTCCGTTAGAAAGTTTAGCAAAGCAATAAAATGTATAAACAGCTGAATTGGATTCAGCGCCATTAACCACTCCATTCCAACCTTCTTTTATATCAGTAGTTTCAAATACTTTTTCGCCCCAACGATTATAAATTACCAGCTTATATTCTAAAACACAAACTGGATTTATATATGCTTTGAATACATCATTTTCATTATCTCCATTGGGAGAAAATGCATTGGGTATATAAAAGTTTCCACAAGGTAATTCCAAATAAACGGTAACACAAGTGGAATCCAAACATCCTCCAACATCAGAAACCAAAACACAATACGTTGTAGTTAAAGTTGGCGTAGCTATTGGATTAGAAATGTTTGAATTATTTAACCCTGCTGATGGAGACCATGCATAAGTTACACCTCCAGAAGCATTTAATTGAGTGGAGGAACCAGCTTGAATTGTTACACTGCTTCCTGCGTTAGCTGTTGGGCCGTTTCCGCTTAATATAGTAGTAGTAGTTATTTGTGTACATCCATTTGCATCCGTAATTGTGCAGGCATAAGTTCCAGATGCTAAGCCTGTTGCTGTAGGAGTAGCTTGTCCGTTATTCCATGCATAGGTGTACGGAGTTGAGCCACCACTTGCAGAAGCAGTTGCTGTTCCATTGCTTAAATTACATCCGGCAATTGTATTTGTTGCACTTGCAACAATTGGAGTAGGTTGCGAAATTGTAACAGTTTGCAAATTCGTACATCCACTGGCATCAGTAATAATTATAGTGTATGTGCCTGCTGATAATCCGGTAGCAGTTGCTGCATTTTGTCCATTACTCCATCCATAAGTATAAGGCGCAGTGCCAGCCGAACCAGCTGCTGTTGCAGAAGCGTTGCTACCTCCATTGCAACTTGGTTGTGTTTGAGAAGAAATATTTACTGTGGGTCCGTTTGCATTAGTAATATTTGCTGTATTAGATTGTGTACAGCCGTTAGCATCTGTAACGGTACATGTATAATTTCCACCAGCAAGCGCAGTAGCTACTTGCGATGTTTGTCCGTTATTCCAAGAATAAGTAAATGGAGAAGTACCCCCCGATGCATTCATGGTTGCTGTGCCTGTACTAAGTCCGCAACTACTTTGTGTAGTAGATACGCTACTAGTAATTGCAGTTGGTTGAGTAATGGAAACAGTTTCTGTACTAGAGCAACCTGTTGCGTCTGTAACTATGCATGTATATGTACCGCTAGAAAGTCCGGTTGCGGCAGAAGTAGATTGCCCGTTACTCCAACTATAGGTATAAGGCAAGATTCCACTTCCTAAACTTGCTGTTGCAGCACCGTTACTTCCTCCGCTACAACTTATATTCTGAGAAGTGATTGAAACCGTTCCACCTCCTGCTGATGCAATGGTTACCACTGTAGTTTGGGTGCATGCAGCAGCATCAATAATAGTAACTGTATAATTTCCTGCAGCTAATCCCGTTGCTGTTGCTCCAGTTTGAGAAGTGGGATTCCAAGAGTAAGTATAAGGAGCAGTTCCTCCATTAACACTCACAGTTGCTGTTCCGTTGGCACTGCCGCAAGATGCTGAAGTCGTGTTGGGTGTAACGGTAAAACTATTTCCTGAACCTAAAATTATATAGGTAAGTGTGTCTGCTTTACAAGTTGCATCTTTCACAATTACCGAATAAGTACCTGGGCATAAATTATTTATTGTACTTGTTAAATTGGTTGTTGGTCCAGTTGTAGTTCCATTACTCCAAGCATACGTATAGGGCGATGAACCAAAAACAGTACAGATATCTACCGTTGCAGAACCCGTACAAGCGCAGCTGCCGGAATTTACTTGAGAAGATGTTGCTTTGGGGGTATTTGCAATTGTTTCAAAATAATTTGTAATAAATCCTGGAAGACCTAAACTGTTGCTTCGGGGTGCAACAGAAACTCCGTTTGCTACAAAATTGCAACCTATACCTGCTACGTTAGGATTATTAATAACACACATGGTACTTGTAAAACGAGAACCGTATATCTTTCCATCTGCTGCCATTTGCATTCCATATACATTGGAATTAGCTATCGAAGTACCCGAAGCAATTATTGCAGCAGGTGATCCGGCACAAAGATCCCACTGCTTAATGAATGCTGGAGTTGCTGAGTTAGATGTATATATCTTTGAATTGTCGGGCGAAAATTCTAAACCGTATGGATTCGGACCAGCACTTCCCAATGCTATAGGGTTAGACACTACTCCTGTACTTTTATTAAAATCATACGCTTCGGCAAAACCACTTAAGTTGACCACTAACGCTACTTTAGTTCCATTAGGAGAAATTTTCATTTGCCCGATTGCATCATCCCCACTTCCACTCGAAACATGTGCAGTACCAACGCTACTAACTACCGGTGCACCAATACCAGCAGTTGTAATTGGATAAGCGCGAAAAGTATTTCCTGTATAGCTATGTACAAGTAGCCAATAGCCAGTGCCACTACAATCTTTAGTGATAGACATTTTTTCAGAACAACTCCCAAAACTGGAAGCAATAGAAACATTTTTATTGGCATTAATGTTACCAAGTCCACCATTCAAAGTAATGTCTATCTCCGAGTAATACAGGTTCCAAGGTGGTGGTGGCCCAACCGTTGGCATGCCTATATGAAACATATAATAAATATTCGGATTCCCAGGCTTGGGTACAAAAATGGGACCTTGAGTAATTGAGTTTCCCATATACAAGCCTCCTCCATTTGGAGCTTGAGTGTGATTACTCAAATATAATCTGCTTGTTCCATCAGCATAAAAAAGTAAATTTCCATTTGCATCCGACATAGTACCGCAACCCTCCCAAGAAATCACCATAGAATTGGTAAAAATAGCTACTGGAGTCCCCGATGAGAAATCTAATGCAGGAGGAGGAGAGCCGCTCATATACCATTTCTCCGTTTCCTTTTGAGAAAACAAAAACGAGCTTGCTCCAAAAGAAATAAATAGTAATACCGTAAGAAAGGCTTTTCTCATAGCAGCAAAGATAGGGCTATACGCAGTATGAAACTACGGGAATTTGAAAAGAAATTATCAAATGAATACTAATAGTGTGGGAGGAAATATGGGCTATTCCGAAATGACTTTAATCTAATCTTCTAGATAAAACCAATGCTTAATTCCTAATAATATGTAATTATTAGTCTAAGCGCTTACAGCCGAGTACTTCAACATGAAATCTCCTGCCATGTCAACCATATCAGGCGAGCCAATAAAGAATGGTGTTCGCTCATGGATGGAAGTAGGATCAATATCTAGTATTCGCTTAAATCCATCGGTTGCTTTTCCGCCTGCCTGTTCAATGATAAACGCTAACGGGTTGCTCTCATAAATCAAACGAAGTTTTCCTTTGGGATTTTGAGAGGTAATAGGATAAATAAAAATACCTCCTGTAATTAAGTTGCGGTGAATATCTGCAACTGCGGATCCGATGTATCTCGAGGAATAAGGTCTATTCGTTTTCGGGTCCTCTTCCTGACAATGCTTAATGAATTTTTTTACTCCATCCGGAAAATGCACATAATATCCTTCATTAATAGAATATGTTTTGCCTTGCTTAGGAATTTTCATCTCAGGATGTGAAAGACAGAATTCGCCAATACTGGGGTCTAGCGTGAAACCATTCACCCCTTTTCCGGTAGTGTATACCATCATAGTAGATGAGCCATATATTACATACCCTGCAGCTACCTGCTCCGTTCCACGTTGCATAAAATCTTCCAAGGTTCCTTTGCCCGAAAGGGACGTTCTTCTAAAAACAGAAAAAATGGTTCCTACGGAAACATTCACATCTATGTTGGAAGATCCATCAAGTGGGTCTATAGCAACAACATATTTTGCATTTTGTGAAACTTCGTTTTCAATTGGAATAATATCCTCGTTTTCTTCCGAAGCTATCGAACAACACTCTCCTCCTGCCATTAATGCAGCAATAAATTGCTCGTTTGCAAAGACATCTAATTTTTTTACTTGCTCGCCCTGCACATTAGTCTCACCGGTCATACCTAAAATATCAGCTAAACCAGCTTTATTTACTTCGCGGTGCACAATTTTAGCAGCAATGCCAATATCTCTTAATAAACGGGATAGTTCTCCTTTAGAGTATGGAAAGTCTGCCTGTTTTTCAATAATAAATTGACCTAATGTTTTTATTTTCATAATATGAATATTAAATAAGCAAGTGTTTTAAGTTTCAATAAAAACAAGTAGTTTTTGTATGGTATTTTATTACTGCGAATATACAAAACCTGACTCCAAAAAAGATAAGTATCTGAAAAAAATAAGTCTGTTAAGCTCTTGGAATTTGTATTTTCGTAAGGCTATGAATGTTAAGATTAGAAAAGCAAAAAAACCAGATTTACCTTCAATTTTGGGTCTGATTAAAGAATTAGCTAAATACGAAAAGGCAGCAAAAGAAGTTAAAGTTACAGTGAAAGAACTTGAAAAAGATGGCTTTGGCAAAAACAAAGTATTTGATTGCTTTGTAGCTGTATCTGATAAAAATAAAGTGATTGGCATTGCGTTGTATTACGTTAAGTATTCTACATGGAAAGGGAAATGTTTATATCTGGACGATATCATAGTTACACAATCCATGCGGGGGAAAGGAATTGGGAAGCTGTTGTTTGATGTTTTAATTGAAACTGCAAAAAAAATGAAAGTTCGGAAGTTGGAATGGCAAGTATTAGAGTGGAATAAACCCGCTATTAATTTTTATAAAAAATATAATTCCTCCTTTGATAATGAATGGGTAAATTGTAAGATTATCTTTGAATAACATAAACAAAAATGAAAACCTTACTAATTACACTTTTCTTTAGTTTTAGTTTTTCAATTTTAAGTTTTTCTCAGGTCTTTACTCCACCCGCTGCTCCAAAAGAAAAAAAATCTCCTTTTTGGAGTTGGGATAAAGTTTATACCGGAGGAGGCATTGGTTTGCAATTTGGTACTATCACATTAATAAATATTGCTCCCGACTTTGGTTATAAAATAACTAAACGCTATTCTGCCGGTATTGGATTACGGTATATGTATTTTGCCGACAAAAGATATACTCCTCCTTTTGAAATAAATATTTATGGCGCAAGTGTATTTAATCGCTTCATTGTAACCGATTTTTTATTTCTTCACGGAGAGTACGAGGTTCTAAATGGTCCTTGGGATTATAGATTTGCCAGAAGATTTAACTTAAACAACGTTTGGGTTGGTGGTGGTCTTAGACAAGGATCCGATAATGTTTCCTTCAACATTATGGCACTTTGGAATTTGAATGATGAAGGATATCTTCCTAACCCTCAAATTAGAATGGGAATAAGCATTGGCTTATAATACTTTAAATAAAGTATTTTTTTATCTATAAATTTTTTTTTACCTTTACTACCTTACATAACATACATTTTCAATACTACAATCAAGTGAATAAAAAAAATTGTTTAGGATTAGCTACAGCCTTATTGATAGGTTTGTTCTCGAATATATCCATTGCACAAAATAATAATGTGGGCATTGGCACAACAACACCTAACGCATCTGCAATGTTAGATGTAGTTTCAAATTCAAAAGGGGTGTTAGTTCCTCGTTTAACAAATGCACAAATGAATTCAATAGCATCTCCTTCAAATGGACTGCTGGTATATAATACAGATTCCGCTTGCTTCTTTTTTTACAAATCATCTGCTTGGTCATCGCTTTGTGTTGCTACTGGCTCAGGTGCAACCGGACCAACAGGTCCTACCGGACTTACCGGGTCTGCTGGAACAAATGGGACTAATGGGACTAATGGAACCAATGGAACCAATGGCGCTACCGGATCAACAGGAATAACTGGTCCTACGGGTCCATCTCAAACAGCCTGGTGGATTCTTGGAAATGCTGGAACTACAGCGGGAACTAATTTTATTGGCACTACAGATCCTGTGAATCTCATTACTAAAACAAATTCTGTAGAAAGAATACGTACAACGTCTGCCGGTATAACATCTGTTAATAACACCACTCCACAAGCAGGAGATGTTTTTTCTGTATATGGAAGTGGTTATGCAGGAGCTATAAATCTATTGGGTAACTACGCAATTAACGGATACGTTAACGGAGCGGGTGTAGGTATTTATGGGGAAAATGCTGGCTCTGGAGCTGCAATTGTTGGTGTTTCAACAACTGGTAATGGAGTTTTTGGGCAAGCGAGTGGCACAAATGTTACTGGCGGTTCTGGTGTAAATACAAATGCATTAGGTACCGGATTAATTGGAATTGGAAATAATATTACACCAGGCACTGTATTAAATGGAGGAACAGGAATTGCCGCTAATGGAACAGAAATTGGACTTGCAGCATTTACTACAAATGTAGGAACTGCTACTGGTGTTGCAGGTGCAGGAAACAATGTAATTATAAATACACTAACTACAGGTTCTGGAGTAGCTGGTTCTGGATTTACTACAGGTGTTTATGGCTATGCTTCATCTACTACTGGAGGCATACTACGCAGTGGTGGCTATTTTGCAGTGAATGGGGGTGTTGCGTTTGCCTACATTGGAGCCATAACTGCAGCAGGTGTTACAAGAAAAGTAGAAGGTCCTGGAACGGTAAATACTGTTATTAATGATTTGGAAGGAAAAAAAATTGTGATGTCCGCACCAGAAGCGCCCGAAAATTTGTTTGAAGATTATGGTAAAGGAACTCTTCAAAATGGATTCGCTCATGTTACTATAGATCCTATTTTCTCAAAAAATACTGTAGTAGATGCTAAACACGATTTGCGAGTATTTATTCAACTGGAAGGTGACTGTAAGGGTGTATATGTGCTAAATAAAACACAAACTGGTTTTGATATTAAAGAATTGAATGATGGCAAATCCAATGTAAATTTTACATACCACGTTGTTGCTAACCGAGCAGATGAAACTCTTCCTGATGGTACTATATCTAAATACTCTTCTGAAAGATTTGCTCCTGCAATAGGGCCATTGAAAAGCAAAGACAGAGAATCAATTCCATATAAGCCTTCAACACCAAAGAGCAGAGAATAAACTTATCCTATTGAAAATGCAAAAAGCCGAAGATGTATCATCCTCGGCTTTTTGCATTATTAGAATATCTAATTACACATCTATCTTAGCATACTTCGCATTACGTTCAATAAATTCTCTTCTTGGTGGTACATCATCGCCCATAAGCATCGAGAAAATTCTGTCAGACTCCGCAGCACTATCAATAGTAACTCTTTTCAATGTGCGCTTATCTGGATTCATGGTAGTTTGCCATAACTGCTCTGCGTTCATTTCTCCTAAACCTTTGTAACGCTGAATTCCTACCGTGTGCTCCTTTCCCTCACCACCAGCTAGTTCTTTTACATATTGCATGCGCTGTTCTTCGTTCCAGCAGTAGCGCTCTTCTTTTCCTTTTTTAACTAAATATAAAGGAGGTGTAGCAATATAAATATATCCATTCTCAATTAGCTCTTTCATGTATCGGAAGAAGAATGTAAGAATCAAAGTTGTAATATGACTACCATCCACATCGGCATCTGTCATGATAATAATTTTATGATACCGAAGCTTAGCAATATTCAAAACTGTTTCTTTCTCTGCATTTTCTTCGCGGCTTACACCCAGCGCAGTAAACATATTTCTAATCTCTTCATTATCATAAATTCTGTGCTCCATTGCCTTTTCCACATTCAATATTTTTCCTCGTAAGGGTAAGATGGCTTGGAAGGCACGGTTTCTTCCTTGCTTTGCTGTTCCTCCTGCCGAATCTCCCTCTACAAGGTAAATCTCACAAACTGCAGGATCACTGTCAGAACAATCTGCAAGCTTACCTGGCAATCCGCTTCCAGTAAGTGCTCCTTTACGCTGTACAAGCTCTCGGGCTTTTCGAGCAGCGTTACGCGCTTCTGCAGCAAGCATTACTTTGCTTACAAGAATTTTAGCTGACTTTGGATTTTCTTCTAAATAATTTTGCAGCGTATCGTTCAACATAGACTCAACAGCACCTGCAACTTCATTATTTCCTAATTTAGTTTTTGTTTGTCCTTCAAACTGTGGTTCAGCAACTTTAACTGAAATTACTGCCGTGAGCCCTTCTCTAAAATCATCGCCATCTAACTCAATCTTCATTTTATCAAGCAAGCCCGATTTATCAGCATACTTTTTTAACGTTCTGGTAAGTGCCTTTCTGAAACCCATCAAGTGAGTTCCTCCTTCGTGTGTATTAATATTGTTTACATAGGAATGAACATTCTCTGCGTAGGAAGTATTGTACTGCATCGCAATTTCAATAGGAATTCCATTGCGCTCTCCTTCCATGTAAATCACATCTTCTATCAAGCGCTCACGAGTTGCATCTATATAGCGGACAAATTCTCTTAACCCGCCTTCAGAATAAAACAATTCAGTGATGGGATTCCCTGCTTCGTCCTTCTCCCTCAAATCAGTTAAGGTAAGTCGAATTCCTTTATTTAAAAACGAAAGCTCTCTGATGCGCGATGCCAATGTGCTATAGTTATATACACTAACAATAAAAATAGTTTCGTCCGGACTAAATGTTACTTCAGTACCTCGTTTATCGGTAGTACCAATTTCTCTGACGGGGTACATGGGTTTACCACGTTCATATTCTTGCTCATACGTTTTGCCTTGTCTGTTTACTACCACTCGCAAATGTTTTGATAACGCATTTACGCAGGATACCCCTACGCCATGCAAACCTCCCGAAACTTTATACGAATCTTTATCAAACTTTCCTCCTGCATGTAGTACCGTCATAACTACTTCCAAAGCTGATCGTTTTTCTTTGGTATGTATATCAACCGGAATTCCACGTCCATCGTCCTTAACGGTTATAGAATTATCTTCATTGATAAATACTTCTATATTCTTACAATGTCCCGCTAATGCTTCATCGATAGAGTTATCTATTACTTCGTATACGAGATGATGAAAGCCTTTGGCGCCAACATCTCCAATATACATGGCTGGGCGCTTACGCACTGCCTCTAAACCTTCCAGTACCTGAATACTATCGGCTGAGTACTGAGCGGGTTGTTTTTGAAGTTCTGATGCTGTATTGTCTGACATAATTTGTTTGTTGTTTTGCTAAATTATTTTCAATTAATTAGAATAGAAAACACTTGCTTTTTCATAGCTTTAGAAGGCTTTTTTGCCTTCCATTTTCATTGCTTCAAATGTAACGATTCCTCCTCATTTATATCCTATTTTGAACCTAAAATCACAGGTACTTATTAACATTTTTCAGGGGATAAATTGAGCTGAAAAAGGTTCTGAAAAAAACAAAAAAAAGCACATATTTCTTTTGTAACTTTGGAAATAAAATGTTATGATTTCTAAAGCAAAAACTCCTCATGTATATATTAAAAATCTGCCGATTGACCGCCAAAAGGCAATTGCCAGATTGAGGAAGGTTATTATTAAAAATCTACCAATAGGTTTTAATGAAGAAATGAACTACGGCATGATAGGATATGTTGTTCCGCATTCTATTTACCCTAGTGGATACCATTGCAATCCAAAATTACCGCTCCCATTCATTGGCATCGCATCACAAAAGCACTTTGTGGCTGTTTATCATATGGGGCTATATGCAGACAAAAAGCTCTTAAAATGGCTTAAAGAGACGGCCTCAAAGGAATACCAAATAAAACTCGATATGGGTAAATCCTGTATTCGATTTAAAAAGATAAATCTTATTCCTTATAACCTGATAGGAAAATTAACAAGAAAAATGTCCGTAAAGGAATGGATTTGTATCTATGAAAAGAATATCAAAAAAGCATAATAATTGCCTAATTAAAAGGCACTATGCTAATAAATATTATTTAACTACTACAATGCCAGGCTTACTAGTTGGAGCGTATAAGCCTAAACATTTTCCAGAAGAAGTAATATTAATTGTGCTTGATGTAAATGGATAAATATCTAAAAATGCTCCCGCTTGAACTATCCGAACCTGCTCATTGCTTCCATCCGCACTGTTAGAGCTATTTTGCCACTGCACAGAAACTTGTTCTTTAGAATTATTTTTCACCCTCACAACACATCTAACCGATGAAATATCTGATTTGATTTTTGATGCGTCTTCGCAAGCTATTTTTTTAAGAGCATCGAATTCTTTCTCGCGCAACTCTCGTACTTGCCATGCTACTAATTCGGTGGAATATTGCATCGAAATTTTTTTCCATTTATTAGTTTGTTTTGCGTATACGGAAGTTATTTTATGATACGTATTCTCTTTATCGCGAATATGATTCTCATACACTCCTTTTAAAACTGCAGTATTTCCATATATTATTACTTCCATTTTATAAATATCTACTCGTAGATTTAGTGATTTTGGAAGGGAGGTTTTGCTAATAACCTGTTTTTTATTTATTTCGAAGCCGTCCGCATACGTTTCTGTATAAGAATCAAATAATATTCTATCCAAAAATGCAGAATCGTTATTTTTAAAAGATTGAATATACCGATTCTCAAACTGAATAAGTTCCTTAATAATAGTGGAGTCTTTGGTATCGTTCTGCCCAATTGCTGTAGAAGTAATACTCGCAATGGCAATAATTAGTAGATTAATTTTTTTCATAACTTATAGACTTAGAAAAAATAAAGTCTTGACAAAGAATGTCAAGACTTTATTAAATAAAATATTTAATTGTTTTACTTAGATTCAGATAGTATTTTTTTAGCCTTCTCCTTCGCTTCTTCAATAGATCCTACTAAATTAAACGCTGCTTCTGGCAAATCATCTACGTCTCCATTTAGGATCATGTTAAACCCTTTAATGGTATCTTCTATTGAAACAAGCACTCCTTTTAATCCAGTGAAAGCTTCCGCAACGTGGAATGGTTGAGATAAGAAACGCTGTACACGTCTAGCACGACTTACCACCAACTTATCTTCGTCCGAAAGTTCATCCATACCAAGAATTGCAATAATGTCAAGTAACTCTTTGTAACGTTGTAAAATCATTTTTACACGCTGCGCACACTCATAATGTTCCTTTCCAACAATAGCCGGAGTAAGAATTCTAGAAGTAGAGTCTAGTGGATCTACGGCTGGGTAAATACCAAGCTCGGCAATTTTACGACTCAATACGGTAGTAGCATCCAAGTGAGCAAACGTAGTAGCTGGTGCCGGATCGGTTAAGTCATCTGCAGGTACATAAACTGCTTGTACTGAAGTAATGGATCCTCGCTTTGTAGAGGTAATACGCTCTTGCATCACACCCATTTCGGATGCAAGTGTAGGCTGATATCCTACTGCAGAAGGCATACGTCCAAGTAGTGCTGATACTTCCGAACCTGCTTGTGTAAATCTGAAAATATTATCAATAAAGAATAGAATATCTCTTCCTCCTGATTTTTCATCGCCATCACGGAAATATTCTGCCATAGTTAATCCTGAAAGTGCTACACGCGCACGTGCCCCGGGAGGTTCGTTCATCTGACCAAATACGAAAGTAGCTTTAGAGTCTTTTAATTTTTCCAAATCTACTTTAGATAAGTCCCATCCTCCTTGCTCCATGGAGTGTTTAAAGTCATCTCCATAGTTCATGATACCGGCTTCAATCATCTCTCTAAGTAAATCGTTTCCTTCACGAGTTCTTTCTCCTACTCCGGCAAAAACCGAAAGTCCACCGTGGCCTTTAGCAATATTGTTAATTAACTCTTGAATCAAAACCGTTTTTCCTACTCCTGCTCCACCAAACAATCCTATTTTTCCACCTTTCACGTACGGCTCTAGCAAATCAACTACTTTGATTCCGGTGAAAAGTATTTCCGAAGAGGTAGAAAGCTCTTCGTACTTTGGAGGATCGCGGTGAATTGAATAACCTGTGGATTTATCTAATTGCGGAAGTCCATCAATTGCGTCTCCTACCACATTAAATAACCTTCCATTAATATCTGGGCCAACAGGCATTTTAATTCCAGCGCCTGTTGTAGTAACTTCTGTTCCTCTGCTTAATCCATCGGTAGATTCCATGGCAATAGTACGCACTGTGTCTTCACCAATATGTTGCTGACATTCTAAAACTACTTTTACACCATCAGGGCGAGTAACTTCCATCGCATCAAGAATGTTTGGCAGTTTTACCTTTTCTCCATGAAAAGAAACGTCAACCACCGCGCCAATAATCTGAGAAATTTTACCTTTTAATTGTGACATATATGTTGAATAATATTATTGTGTTTTGAGTAGGCGAAAGTAACATTATTTAGAAATCCACAAAATGAAAGTTATCATGTTTTTTTGTCAAGTTGTGGTAGTTAGATTGAGATCCTATGAACGATTCGGCAACTGAAAAGCAATGCTGTTATTTTCATACATTTGAATAGGATTCTTTAGCAATTAAAACTACCAGCATGAACGTTTACGAAGGCCTAGAAGAGATATCAGACATACAAAATACGGCTTTAACCATTGGCACTTTTGATGGCGTTCACCTAGGCCATCAAAAGGTAATTCAACAGTTAAAAAAGGCAGCCAATGCTATTCAGGGCGAATCCGTAATATTTACATTTTTTCCTCACCCCCGAATGGTGCTATTCCCAGATGATATTAGCCTACGATTACTTACTACGGAAGAAGAAAAAAAAGAGTTATTAAATAAGTTTGGCGTTGATCATTTAGTGATACAACCGTTTACAAAAGAATTTTCTAGAATAACCCACATAGAATATGTGAGAGACATACTCGTTAATAAGCTTAAACTAAAAAAGCTAATTATTGGATACAACCATCAGTTTGGAAGAAACCGGGAAGGCACTTTTCAGGAATTAACAAAACTTGCTCCTGTGTATGGTTTTGAGATGGAAAGAATTCCTGCACAAGATGTAAATAATGTAGAAATAAGCTCTACAAAAATTCGGGGAGCATTAGAAAAAGGTGACATTATTACAGCAAATAAATTTTTAGGGTATGACTATAATATGAGCGGTAAAGTGGTGAATGGGAAAGGCATAGGTAAAGGTTTAGGATTTCCAACAGCAAATATTCAAATTGAAAATAAATATAAATTAATACCAGGAAATGGCATTTATTCTGTGCTGGTAGAAGTAGATAAAATAATTCATAAAGGTATGTTAAGCATTGGCGTTAACCCTACCGTAACAAAAGACGCAATTAAAACCATTGAAGTAAATATTTTTGATTTCAATAAAGATATTTATGGGGAAAATATCTGCATCTATTTTAAACAAAAACTGAGAGACGAAATAAAATTTGATGGCTTGGAATCTTTAAAAAAAGCAATTGCAGCAGACCGTGAAAAATCACTTCAAATACTTGCTTAATGAAACATTTCCCTAAAATTTTATTATGCTTCTTGCTTGGATATGCTCCACTTTATAGTGCCGCACAGCTACTAGATTCAGCAGCTATATTTTCCATGCCTGTTTTTCATAATTTAGAGGAGGCCTTAAAAAAACCAAATTCAGTTTACAGACTAAATTTAAGAGGAAAAAAGTTAAAAGCATTTCCTGCAGATATCCTTAAGCTGGTTAACCTTCAAGAATTAAATCTTAGCAAAAACAAATTAGACTCCTTACCAAATGAAATTGGAAATTTAAAATCTCTTCAAATACTTGATGTTTCTTCCAACAAACTAATGTACTTGCCAGATTCCATTGGCAAACTTGAAAATCTCGTTAAACTAGCTGCAGGAAAAAATGAAATTATAGCAATTCCTAGTCAAATAGGAAAACTTAAAAACCTGGAAATTCTCGATCTCTGGAGCAACCAAATATCATTTTTTCCAGACGAATTAAACAATCTCAAAAAGCTTCGCTGGATGGATCTGCGTGTCATTCAAATTGAGGATGATATTCAAAAACACTTACAAGAAATACTTCCTAAAACAAAAATACACTTCTCACCAAGCTGTCATTGTGTAACAGGCTAAGTAAGATTTTAGGCAAACTCGTCTTTTTTCACTTTATCATTTTCTTTAACATTGCACTAACCCCAAAAAGGTTATGCTATTTACAAAGGCTACAAAATCTGATTTAAATCTATATCGAGTTCTGTTTCTTGTAGCAGGTATTTCCTATTTTTTATTTTGGTTTATTCTTAAAAAAGTAGAACCCGATTGCTTCGATCCATTACTGGGCAGGGCTTTAGTATCAATAAGCATTTTACTTGTCCTACTCTTAACTTATTTTTCAAATTTCTTTAAAGATTATGTTATTGCTGCTGCTTATACGCTGGCCTATATACTCACTATTTACTATATTTTTCTTTTAACTAAAAACTATTTTTCTTACACGTACTCCATCGGATTGATGACCATACTTATTGGGACTGTTGTTGTGTTTAAAGAAAGCAAACCCCTACTGGTTTACTTAGCATTCTGTCTGTTTTCCGTTTGCGTAGGATATGTATATGCCGATGCCTCTACCGTTCCGTTTATTTTATATATAAGCATCTTAGGAGTTACTTCCATTATAGCATATTTAACCATGAGTATTCGCCTAAATATTCAACAAGAATTAAACCTGAAAAATATTTATTTAAACAGGGTGTATCAGGAAATTGATGAACAAAAAAAAATAGTAGAATTAAAAAATTTAGACATTACCGACAGCATTGTATATGCCAAAAAAATTCAACATGCAATTATTCCGGATAAAGATGGCATTAAAGATTATTTACCAGACTCGTTTATTTACTATCGGGTAAAAGATATTGTAAGCGGAGATTTTTATTGGTATCATAAAAAAGAGGGTGGTGTATACATCGCTGCTGTAGACTGTACAGGACATGGGGTACCAGGAGCACTTTTATCTATGATTGGGCTTACGCTTTTAAAGCAAACAGTGGAACTTCAACATAAAAAATTGCCCGGAGACATATTATCAAACATGCAGAAAGAAATATTCTCATTCTTACAGCGAGGCAGTAGTGATGGTATGGACATTTCTCTTTGCTCCATTGATTTTGAAAAAAATGTTTTGTCATTCGCGGGCGCTATGATGCGTATGCTAATGGTGCGTGATGGGGTTATAACAGAGATTAGGGGCGATCGACATTCGATTAGCAGAAATACTTCTTTTGATGCTACATTTTCTACCCACCATATTCCCTATAAAAAAGGAGATGCCTTTTATATTTTCACAGATGGCTACATCGATCAATTTGGCGGAGAGAAAAATAAAAAGTTTATGTTCAGAAGATTTGAAAAAATGTTATTAGACTTACATCATCTTCCAATGTGGGAACAAAAATCTAAAATCGAATCCATTCATAAATCGTGGAGAGGTGATCAAGAACAAGTAGATGATATTTTAGTAATCGGATTTAAACTTTAACCAAAATAAATAAAATGAAAAAACAAAAAATCGCAACCATCCTACTAACCATCGTATCCCTTGTGATATTGATATTTGGACTGCTGTACATCTATACTGGCTTTACAAGCGGACTACTTCCCTATCATGTTAAGTTTCTTGGAAAAACCTGTGAGGAGCTGCCTTCTAATGTGTGTGTGCTTATGAAAACATTTGTTCAAATAATTGGATTTGCATTTTTAGCAATCGGCATTATCATGTTTATGCTGGTTAGAGTTATGTTTGACGGACAACAAGATGACTTGGATTGGAAAATGATTGCAGTTATTGTTGCAGTATTAGTACCTATTGCTCCAATCATGTATCACCTTGCCACATTTACACCTTGGTATGTGGTTGCAGGTATTCTTGTTTTATCTATAGTTGCTTTATTTCTTGTTAAACCAAAAAAGTAAATAAAATTTCTACCCTATGAAGCTGATAGACTTCCATACACATCCGCTGCTAAAACCAGCTAATTCATCCCTTACAGATTCTGAACGAAAAAATTTATGGCATGAGTTTCCTGTACCAGAAACGTACGCTCAGCTTTCAAAAACAATTCAGAAAGCGGTAAAGAGCACCGATAAAACTTCACAGACAAATCTTGGAAAAGTTACACAGGGATCCGTAAACGGAATCTTTTTTGCCATGGGTCCTGCGGAAAGACCTTTCTTCAAACCCAATGTAAGAAACATATTAGTGCGCTGCTTTTTACCAAAGAAAGATTATAAAAAATTGGCCAGAAGCGTTACCGGTTTTGCAATGAGTAAGATTGATAAAATATTTGAAAGAATTGATAATAAAAAAGGCGTTGACTATTTTAACGAAGAACTGCAACCAGAATTTCAGTATTTGCTAATGCAAGAAAAAATCCAAAACGTCCCCAATAAATTCAAAATTGCAAAAAACTATTCCGAATTCAAAAATATTATTGATAATGATCCATCAACCATTGCTGTTATTTTAACCATAGAAGGCGCACATGCATTTGGTAATTTCCAAACCGAAAGTGATTTTGTGGTTCCATTTGCTCAAGTACAATCTTTTAGTGAAGAAAAAATAAAGCAGTTTGCATTTATAGAAAACATTAGAGTCATGAAGTCTCAGTGGGGAGACCGATCTCCACTTTTTGTTACGCTTTGTCATCACTTTTGGAATTTGCTATCCGGCCATTCTAAGAGCATGTCGCCATCCAAAAATTTGTTTAAGCCCGGAATGGATGCCATCATTGATCAGTTTGCAAACATGAATGTGCCCATGACAAAAATTGGAGAGCAAGTAGTTGATGAATTGCTGAGCAAAAAAAATGGAAGAAGAATTCTTATTGATGTGAAACACATGAGCGTGAGCTCCAGAAAATGGTATTACAACTATGTGAAACAGAAAAAACAAACTGGCGATAACATTCCAATCATTTGTAGCCATACCTCCATAAATTTATTTACTACGATGGAGGAGGCATCAGCTGTACCCGATACTTTTTCTAAAGATGAAAATGCATACCTAAGTCGTTTTTCAATTAACCTTAGCAACGATGAAATTTTAGCAATTGCAGATTCAAAAGGCATCATTGGAATTATCCTAAATGAAGGAAGAATGCCCGGGGAATTGGGAAGAAAAGCAATTCAAGATTGTGAAGGAAATCCAGATATGCTTCGAGATATTTATGTAAAGCTTATTATGTGTAACATCATTCACATTGTAAGGACAATAAATAAAAAAGAAGCTTGGGACCTAATTTGCATAGGAAGTGATTTTGATGGGGTTATCGATCCGTTTGAGATTTACCAAAATGCCTTAACCTTAGGAGATTTACCAACACATCTTATGCAATATATATCGAACCCACATTTTGATTTAGATTGGATAGGAGTAACCGCTAACGATATCAAAACCAAATATATGTTTGATTATTCGGCTCAGGAAATTGGAGAAAAATTTGCCTCTAGAAATATTATGTTGTTTTTAGATCGATATTTTCAAGATAGCTATTTAAAATCTGGTTCAAATATTGGGGATAACATTATCCTTTAATCGCTTTGTTTTTTCATAATATTTATCATCTTTGAAGGGAAACTTATAGGGGTGTTAAGGTAGGTTTACTTTGACTGAGAAAAAACCCTTAGAACCTGATGCAGATAATACTGACGCAGGGAATAAGTCAGAGCTTACCACTCTTTCTGCTCCTCTAAGTTTTCGCCACGAATTACGCTAATTACCACAAATTAATTAGTGAAAATTCGTGTTAATTAGTGGCTATGAAATTACAGATCAACTCCGAACAAAAAGAATTCTTTGGAAAAAATATTTCTGAGTTAGTACAGTTGTTGCAAATGGAAAATACAAATGGCATTGCATTTGCAGTAAACGAAAAAGCTATTTCTAAGTCGAACTGGGAAAATTTTGAACTAAAAGAAAACGATAAAATATTAATCATCAAAGCCACACAAGGTGGATAGATGCGGATAACTAATCTCTGCGAATTTACGAATGGCTGTTATTCGCAAATTCGCAGCCGTTCGTGATCCTTACAAAAAATAAAAAAATATGAAAACCGAAAAACTCCCTACCGAAAAATCAATCACTACTACCCCTTTTCAAAAATCTAAAAAGATTTATGTGAGCGGCAAATTGCATCCAGAAATAAAAGTCGCCATGCGTGAGATTGAAGTCTCTAAAGGCCTTGCCTCTAAAATAAATTCAGGAGCTACGGAAAAAATATCGGTGTATGATACCAGCGGGCCCTATACTGACCCTTCGCAACAAATTGATGTACATATTGGCATTGATCGCATTCGAGAAAAATGGATCATGGATCGCAAAGATGTGGAGCCCTTGAATGAATTCTCATCAGAATATTGTCGCAAGCGAATGAGCGATGCTTCGTTAGACGCACTTCGATTTGAGCATATCAAAAAACCACTAAAAGCAAAAAATGGAAGTAACGTTTCTCAAATGCATTATGCTAAAAAAGGAATCATCACAGCCGAGATGGAATACATTGCCATCCGAGAAAATCAGATGATCAATGAAATGCGAGTACAACACAACGGAATGACCAGCCAGCACGCAGGCCAAAACTTCGGAGCTGTTTCCCTCTCCTATGGGGAAGGTTCAGGGATGGGGCCCATTACACCTGAATTTGTAAGAGATGAAGTAGCGCGCGGAAGAGCAATAATTCCTAATAACATAAATCACCCTGAAAGCGAACCCATGATTATTGGTCGTAATTTTTTGGTGAAGATAAATACTAACATTGGAAATTCTGCCGTAAGCTCCAGCATTGAGGAGGAAGTTGAAAAGGCAGTGTGGAGTTGCCGTTGGGGAGGAGATACACTGATGGATCTTTCTACAGGAAAAAATATTCACGAAACACGCGAGTGGATTATTCGTAATTGTCCGGTACCCGTTGGAACAGTACCAATTTATCAAGCACTTGAAAAAGTAAATGGTAAGGCCGAAGACCTCACTTGGGAGATTTTTCGCGATACATTAATTGAACAAGCCGAACAAGGAGTAGATTATTTTACCATACACGCAGGAGTGCTTTTACGCTACATACCACTTACTGCAAAGCGTATAACAGGCATCGTTTCCCGAGGAGGAAGCATCATGGCTAAATGGTGTTTGTCGCATCACAAAGAAAATTTTCTGTACACTCATTTCGAAGATATATGCGAGATCATGAAAGCATATGATGTGGCTTTCTCTTTAGGAGATGGGTTACGTCCAGGTTGTATTGCCGATGCAAATGACGAAGCTCAGTTCGGAGAATTAAAAACCCTGGGTGAGCTTACCAAAATTGCCTGGAAGCACGATATACAAACCATGATTGAAGGTCCCGGACACGTACCCATGCATCTTATTAAAGAGAACATGGACAAGCAATTAAAGGAATGTCACGAAGCACCATTTTATACTTTAGGTCCATTAACAACTGACATAGCACCAGGTTATGATCATATTACATCAGCCATAGGCGCTGCAATGATTGGTTGGTACGGCACTGCAATGCTTTGCTATGTTACACCCAAAGAACATTTAGGCCTGCCCAATAAAAAAGATGTAAAAGATGGCGTGATTGCCTATAAAATTGCAGCACATGCTGCGGATTTAGCCAAAGGACATCCAGGCGCACAACTTCGCGATAACATGTTAAGTAAAGCACGTTTTGAATTTAGATGGGAAGATCAATTTAATCTTTCACTTGACCCAGATACAGCCCGTGAATTTCACGATGAGACATTACCACAAGAAGGCGCTAAAACTGCTCACTTCTGTTCCATGTGTGGTCCTCATTTTTGCTCTATGAAAATCACCCAAGATGTACGTGAGTATGCAGAAAAAATTGGACTTAATAGTGAAGATGCATTAAAAAGAGGATTGGCAGAAAAAGCAAAAGAATTTTCTGATAAGGGAAGTGAAATTTACCTGTCCCCCGAAACTTTTTTATCCACCGTAGCCTCCGCGAAGGTGGATGTTAAAGAATAATACTAACAATAAAATATTATACAAATGAAATTAATTGTTCTATCTCCGCCAAACTCGGTTCCTAACGAACACGAGATTATTACTTCCTTATTTGAAAATGGTTTAGAAATTTTCCAGGTACATAAACCCGAACTCTCCGAGGCGGAAATTCAGAAATACATTGAAAAAATTCCTTCTAAATACCACAAAAAAATTGTTCGTCATGCCGACTTCCCAAAATTTAATTCCATCAAAGAATTAGAAAGCTATAAAGGAAAATACGAGTATGCTTTCCTCTCCCCGATATTTGACAGCATCTCAAAACCTGAATATAAAGCTCAGTTTAGCAGCAGATCAAAAACCAGCTTGCCGGGCAAAAAAGGTTTTTCTCAAATCAATCCTAAGCTAAGCGATTCCGTCAGTGGTAAAAAAATTGTTGCGCTTGGAGGGGTAGATTTTGAAAAAATAGAACTGGTACGAATGATTGGTTTTATTGGCGTAGCTGTGCTTGGCGCAATTTGGAACAGCAAAGATCCACTTAAAGAATTTGATAAAATGAAAGCACTATGCCAAAGAAAAGAACCTGCACACTAAGTATTGCAGGCTTTGACCCATCGGGTGGAGCAGGATTGTTAGCGGACATCAAAACTTTTGAGCAGCATAAAGTTTTGGGCATGGGAGCAAATACCGGCAATACATTTCAAAATGATTCTGAGTTTGAGGGCGTAGCCTGGACTCCCATTCAGGAGATACAGCAACAAATAGATGTTTTGTGTAAGAAATTTCATTTTGATTTCATCAAGATTGGGATGATAAAAGATATTGACACGCTTCAAATTCTATTGAAATTTATTAAGACAAAAAACCCTAAAGCAAAAATTATTTGGGATCCTATTATTAAAGCGAGTGCTGGCTTCGAGATTCATGCTTCCGTAGAAAAGGAAATGCTTAATTCAATTTTAAAAAACATTTATCTTGTTACACCAAATCTTGATGAGATAAAATTTTTAGCTGGCGATGATGATGAAATAAAATCCGCTAAAGAGTTTTCAAAATATTGCAATGTATTTTTAAAAGGAGGGCATGCAACAAAGCAAACTGGGACACTTTCCTTAGGAAGAGATTTACTCATTACAACAAATGAAAAAATATTTCCCTTCAAAGCAAAAAAGATATCAAGTGCTGGCAAACATGGCAGCGGCTGCGTTCTTTCCGCTGCTATAACGGCAAACCTTGCAAATGGATTATCTTTACAGCGTGCTTGCTTAAAAGGAAAGGACTATGTTACTAAATATTTAATCAGCAATAAGGAACTACTGGGATATCACAAAATATAAAATGGAAAATAAATATCAAGCACTTCTCAAAGGCAATAAAGATTGGGTTGCTAAACGAGTAAATGAAAACCCTGATTTCTTCAATGACCTATCCAAAGGTCAAAGCCCCGATGTTTTGTGGATCGGATGTTCCGATAGCCGTGTTCCCGCCAATGAAATTACTGGAACAAAATCAGGCGAAATATTTGTGCATCGTAACATTGCCAACATGGTGGTGCATACCGATATAAATTTATTGAGCGTACTGGATTATGCTGTAAATATTCTTGGCGTAAAACACGTCATAGTTTGTGGGCATTATGGCTGTGGTGGCATACAGGCCGCTCTCGGCAATAAACATTTTGGAGGCGTAATAGATAATTGGCTAAGAAATATTAAAGACGTCTATCGCCTGCATAATACGGAATTGGATAAGTGCAAAAATGATGAAGAGCGCAACAGAAGGCTCACTGAATTAAACGTTATTGAACAAGTGTACAACCTTTGCAAAACATCTATTATTCAAAGTTCTTGGGAAAATAAAAAGCCGCTGCATGTGCACGGTTGGGTGTATGATGTTTCCGTAGGCATTATCAAAGACTTGGATGTTACCGTTCGAGATGTTTCTGAAATGCACGCTATTTATAAAATAGATTTCTAAAAATTATCCGACTCTGGGAATAGATTTCATGATTTCTAAATTACACTACATAACACAAGACATTCCCGGATTTTCTCACCAACAGCTTACAGAACTAGCTTGTAAAGGCGGAGTTAACTGGGTGCAGCTTCGTTTAAAAAATAAAAGTCAGGAAGAGTGGCTATTAATCGCACAAGAAACTAAATTGATTTGCCTAAAATACGGAGCACAATTAATTATTAACGACAGTATAGAAATTGCAAAAACAGTTGGTGCTGCCGGAGTGCATTTAGGAAAAGAAGATGTTAGTCCTGCCGAAGCTCGTGAAATTCTTGGCAATAAAATTATTATCGGAGGAAGTTGCAACACCATCGAGGATGTTGAAAGAAATATTCAAGCCGGTTGCGATTATGTAGGGATAGGTCCCTATCGTTTTACCTCCACAAAAGATAAGTTAAATCCAATTTTAGGTCTGGAAGGAATTCGTGAAATAGCAAAAAAATATGGAGATAAAATCCCAATGATTGCCATTGGTGGAATAAAACTGGAGGACGTAAAACCTTTGTTTCAAACCGGAATTTACGGAGTAGCGATTTCCTCTGCTATAAATATTTCGGAAGATAGAAGTATGGCTGCAAAAAAAATTCTAGTGAAAATCCACAAATGTATTTCTCTGTGAACTCTGCCCCGAAGGGGCTCCTTTGGAGTTGGCTGCATCTCTGTACCCTCTGTGTTTAAAGGCTGTTAAACGTATGCCTTACAGAGAATTGATTCAATGTTCGCAATCCGTTAAGCAGCTTTCAACCTCTTTACCTTAGATCTATTTAGTTGATTCTTAGCGTATGATAAAGTGATATGCAATTCCTTTATTTTCCCTTCCGAAGGAATTTCAAACATCGCATCAGTCATTACCGCTTCGCAAAGCGAGCGCAATCCACGAGCTCCTAATTTATATTCAGCTGCTTTTTCAACAATGAGCTTCAAGGCATCTTCATCAAACGTAAGTTTAACACCATCCAATTCAAACAACTTCACATATTGTTTGATCAATGAATTTTTAGGTTCGGTAAGAATTTGTCGTAGTGCAGTTTCGTCCAGTGGCGACAAATAAGTGAGCACCGGCAATCTTCCAATTAACTCTGGTATTAATCCAAATTTTTTCAGGTCCAGAGGAGCAATGTATTGTAAAATATTTTCTTTATCTATTATATCGTTTTCTTTGGATGCCGCATAACCCAACGACTGAGGCTTCATTCTTCTAGCAATCATTTTATCGATTCCATCGAATGCTCCACCACAAATAAATAAAATATTGGAAGTATCTACCTGAATCATTTTTTGCTCCGGATGTTTTCTGCCGCCTTGCGGAGGAACATTTACAATCGATCCTTCTAACAATTTCAACATACCCTGCTGAACTCCTTCACCAGACACATCGCGTGTGATGCTTGGGTTATCGCTCTTGCGTGCAATTTTATCTATCTCATCAATAAATACTATGCCGCGTTCCGCAGCTGTAACATCATACTCAGCAACTTGAAGTAAGCGGGCCAAAATGCTTTCCACATCCTCGCCAACATAGCCAGCTTCGGTAAGTACAGTTGCATCTGCCATGCAAAAAGGAACATTTAAAATCTTAGCAATAGTTTTTGCTAAAAGCGTTTTGCCGGTGCCTGTCTCCCCTACCAAAATAATATTGGACTTTTCAATTTCCGTATCATCTTGCTTGGCAGTGGTACGTTTAGGTTTTTGAGCTAGGCGTTTATAATGATTATAAACTGCAACCGCTAAAACTTTTTTTGCATCGTCCTGACCAATTACAAATTGATCTAAGTGCGATTTAATTTCTGCAGGCTTTAAAAGATTTAATGCATAATGCACCCCTTTGCCTCCTTTGGCTTTAAGCTCCTGTTTAACAACCATGTGCGCCTGTTCCACACAATGATCGCAGATGTGACCATCCAATCCGGATACCATTACGTTGATATCCTGTTGGTCACGACCACAAAAAGAACACTTTACATTTTGCTTTGCAGCCATTTTACTTATTTTTTTGTTTTAACTAAAATCTCATCCACCATTCCGTATTTTTTTGCTTCTTCAGCAGTCATCCAATAATCACGATCGCTATTTTCCCAAACTTTTTCGTAGGTCTGTCCGCTGTGCTCAGCAATAATTTCATAAAGTTCTTTTTTCAACTTCTGAATTTCGCGAGCTGTGATTTCAATATCCGATGCTTGACCTTCTGCACCACCCATTGGCTGGTGAATCATGATACGTGCATGAGGCAATGCGCTACGCCTGGTAGGTGCTCCGGCACACATAATTACTGCTCCCATACTTGCTGCCATACCGGTACAAATAGTTGCCACGCTTGGCGCAATGTACTGCATTGTATCGTAAATGCCCAGTCCGGCATAAACAGATCCACCGGGTGTATTCAAATAAATTTGAATGTCTTTCTTAGCATCTACCGATTCCAAGAAAAGTAATTGTGCCTGAATAATATTTGCAACATAATCATTAATAGGAACGCCTAAAAAAATGATTCTGTCCATCATCAAACGAGAGAACACATCCATCGTAGCAATGTTTAGCTGGCGTTCCTCAATAATCGTTGGAGAGATGTAGGCATCGTTACGCATAGCATTGGTAGCAATGGAACTGTATTTGTCAAATGCAATGCTGCTAATACCTATGTGTTTGGTAGCATACTTTCTGAATTCTTTTGAGTCAAACATATTTTTTTAGTTTAAGAGTTTGGTGTTGTTTTTTTGAAAAACTCATCGTAAGAAATTTCTTTCTTATTGAGCGTAAATGTATTTTTAAAAAGTTCTATTAATTTTTGGTCGTACAATCTCTCGTAAGCTCCTCTTATTTGCTTTTCATCCGCCATAACTTTTCTTACCTGCTCCTGAACAATGTCTTCCGGAACATCTTTCATGCCGCGCTGAGCCAAATTCATTTTTACAGCATTGGTAACAAAATGCTGCACTTCCTCTGTAGGCACCACAATTTTATGTGCTTTCAACAGATGATTTTCTAAAAGCTGCCACTTTAAGGCATTGGAATAGTTGCTATACTCTTTATCAATCTGATCTACAGAAATTTTTTCTTTATTGCTTGCCAATAAAAACTTTTTCAAAAATGCTTCAGGCAAATTAAGGTTTGCTTTCTTCATCAAGGACTCTATCACCTCATTAAAAAATTTGCGGTCGCTGTCGCCAACAAACATTACTTGAAGTTCCTCGTTAATTTTTGCTTTAAACTCTTCTTCGCTATTTACTTTACCCGGACCATATATTTTATCAAACAGCTCCTGATTTACTTCGGCCTGCACAATGCGACTCAAGTTCTTTAATCGGAATTGTAGCGATACAGATTTTATTTTTTCTGCTGGCATTTCCAAAATTTCAGCAAGATAAGCAGCATCGTCCGAAATGCTACTCAAAACAATTTTATCTTCAATAGCAAGACCCAAGAATATATTTTTAACATTTGTAATTTTAGAAACATCCACCATGGCAGTTTTATAAATTCCTGCAGGCACTACGTTTCCGTCCCCATCCACTTCGGTAAATTCCCCTACTAGCACATCTTTATCTTCCGATTTTTCAGGATGAATAACCTGACCGTAATTTTTTCGGAAGTAGTCGATATGCTTGCCTATCAATTCATCATCCGCCTTTATGGAGTAATAATCGTATTTATCTTTTGAAGAAAGCTCCACATTAATTTTTGGAGCCAAGCCAATATCATATTTAAACTCAAAATCGGTTTGCTTATCAAAGTCAACCAAGTTCTCAAGCTTAGGAAGCGGGTTTCCTAAAATCTCAATGTTGTTCTCATAAATATATCTGTGAAGCGAATCCGATAGCATGCCGTTTATCTCCTCAAACATTATTTGCTTGCCATAGCGCTTTTTTACCATATCCACCGGCACCTTTCCTGGCCTGAACCCCGGCAAATCCATCTTTTTCTGATACTTTTTAAGCGCATTATTATATCGATCCAAATAATCGGTAGGACCAATTTTTACTTTAATAACTGCATTTAAATCATCAATATTTTCCTTAACTATATCCATTGTTCAATAAAATATTTATCGTTTTCAAAGATAACAGATTTATGCGTACAGGAAATATATTTAGAGGGTATAAAAACAGCCTATCAGAGTGTGTTTTTTCTGGGCATAATGCCTTAATTTTGTTTTATAATCTGTAGTTTTGACGGGAATAATAAAAAGATGATAAAAAAATTTAATGAAAACTTAAATACAGCTGTCTTTACTACAAAGTTTGTAGTAAATGACAAGAATGATATTACATTAGTCACTCACGACAATGATGGTTCTTGGCAGTTTCATAGTAAAGATGAATGGGATAACATTGAGAAAGTATCAATGGTCATAAGTTTGGGCGAAATAATTGAAATTGATAATACCATTCTAGACATTGCAGATTTACCATTAGGGGGCGAGGCATCTCGTCTTTCCGTCAAGAGCAAATGGAAAATAACAAAATGAAACACCTCTCCATAATCCTATTGATGTTTCTTGTTGCGTGCGGGCAAGAGAGTTCAGACAGGGATTTAAATTTGCCTGACAAAGTATCCCCTGTACTTAGAACTAACCTTTCTGAAACATCTCCCTTGAAGTTTTTAATGCAACTACAAAGAACCAATCACTTTTTAAAACCCATCAATAACAAATCTGCAAACACATATCCATATATGGCGGTTTGCAATCCTATTGATAAAAATTGGATTTCCAAAAAGGATATATCAAAACTTATTCCTTATTTGGACTCAAACAATGTTAGGGCGATACCTGTTTTTTCCACCTTGTCATCAATAACTTTTGAAAATCACGGACAATCAACATTGGCAAATGAGGCATACGCATTGGTTGTTGGATATCGGTCAGGAACATACCCGCCATACAGTAGTATTCCCCTAGGCGGAGATGAAAACGATTTATTTACTCTGAACGATTCTCTAAAAAAGGAATTGCTAAATTGGTGGCAAACAGAAGGGCAAAAATAACACCCACTATCTCCACAATGAAACCCCTCTCCATAATCCTCCTTCTCTTTCTCCCGTTTTGTTTGTGGGGGCAGTCGATTCAAGGTATATGGTTTGATGAAAGCGGAAATAGTTTTTTAGAATTCAAAAATGACTCTTGTCTTACTTAACAGATTCAAATAAAATATCCATTTTGAGATTATTCTGCACATTGCCTGAATAGATATTAGATTGCAAACCAAAAGTAGTAATCATCGTAAGAAAAATAGATTTTTTAGTTTGAGTTTCGCTCTTAAAAATTCCAATTTTATTTCGCAGTTCGGCATCGTATTTTTTATCAATGATGAACGGGCTAATCGAAAATTTCATTTCACAGATATTTATAATACCCTCTCTTCGGTCAATTATTAAATCAATTTGCGCACCATTTGCAGATAGTGTATTTTTCCAAGAAAAAGTTTCCGCTTCTATCCCGCTTATTCCTAACGCCCATTTAATTTGCGGAACATGAGCAAGGCAAACTTGCTCAAAGGCATATCCACTCCATGCTCTGTGTTTTGGACTATCAATCATTTTCAGCCAATGGTTCTTATCAAAAGTTTTATGACCATTAATAAATTTTATATGAAACAATGAAAAAAAATCACTTAGTTGGTAGAGACTATTTCTGAATTTTTTACCAAAGGGTGTATACCGCCTGATGAATCCACTTTCTTCCAATTCATCAAGCAACCGGGTGAGACCTCCACCATTTGCAAATTTGCTTGCGACACAAATTTCTGCACGGGTAAGCCCCTTCCCTTTTTTGGCAAGGGCGGTTATAATGGCTTCGTGACGTTCGGCCCCAATAAATAGCGATTTATAAAGATTATTGAATTCTGATATTAGTAAGCCATTAGACTCAAAGCAAAGCTTGTTTATGTTCTGTGGTGCGCTAAACCCTTTTTCCACAGCGTCCCAATAAAATGGAATGCCCCTAATACCATGTAAAGTTGCACAAGCTGGTAATAATCCAATGTAATTTTTTTATACTCTAAAAGTTCCTTGCACTCGTTCAGCGTAAAAGGTTCTATTTTTATTTTTTGGGTAACGCGATTATGCAAACCATCTTTATTGTTGATGAGTCTGCTAACCATCCATGAAGCAGCTGAGCCGCATACCAATAATAAAATATCTTTTCTTTCCGAAGCCCAGCTATTCCAGAAATGTTCTAAGGCAGGAAAAAAGCCTGATCGAGGAGTATCAAACCAAGGCAATTCATCAATAAAAATAACTTTTTTCTTTTGCTTAGACTTTTCTACGACCCGCCTAATCTGTTGAAAAGCTTCCATCCAGTTATCTGCATTTTTACGATCTGCTTGTGGATGTTGGTCCTGCATGGACATATTAAAATTAGAAAGCTGCTCTTGTAAAGTTGCTTGAGCAAGCCCTGTAATCCTAAAAGTGAACTTACCCTCAAATACATTTTTTATGAGATATGTTTTACCAATCCTTCGCCTTCCATACAGGGCTATGAATTCAGGTTTATTTGAAATCATTTTTTTATTCAAAATCTCTATTTCCTTTTCTCTCCCTACTATAATCATGGTTTTATATTTGGCTATAAATGCACTACAAATACACTTATAGCCAAATACAGTTTTTTTTTAAATATGGCTATAAGTTGGTATAAAATTGACTTATAGCCAACTATTGTAAGAAAAAAGGTTAAAAAAATGAGAGCTTCGATTTTTATATCGAAAACTCTCATTTTGTACGGGCGGAGGGACTTGAACCCCCATGCCTTACGGCACCAGATCCTAAGTCTGGCACGTCTACCAGTTCCGCCACGCCCGCATGCGTTTGGGACGCCAAAATTATTCTTTTTTTCTGAATGAAAGCTAACTCAATTAATCAATATTTTTTAGTGTGAAATGGGTAAAATATGTACTCTTTTCTGCTATGATAATTGACTAGACCTCTCTGCGCTGGAAGTGCAGAGGTTTGATGAAAGCGAGAATGAAATTCTCTTGCACAAATGAAAAAACATTTAACATAGCGTGATAATAAGATATCTCAAAAATAGAAATGGAAACACCCTCGAAAAAAATAGTCCCAATAAAAGCCACGAGCCTGTCTGCCTGCCGGCAGGTTACACTAATTTTCACTAATAATTTCGTGTTAATTCTTGCCCGACATCTTTTTTATAATTTTAGATGGCAGGCGGGCGTGAAATTATGGGTTTCCATCCCTTCGGGGGTGGCGGGAATACTTTTGAGGCATCTACTAAACAAAGATCTGTGGCTAAGAAAGTCTTGCGCTGAAAGCGCATAGTTTCAACTAACGAACTGTAACAATGAATTGCATAGTAAGTCAGGTATTACAATTTTAGTGTAGTTATTAGTTTATTAGCTTCAAACCTAAATTGACATTCTCTAATTTTATACCTTTCCAAATAATTTTCAAGCATGAGTGAAGTAGCATTTTATAACAAACGAGTTGGAATTTTGGGTGGCGGTCAGCTAGGAAAAATGCTTTGCATAGCGGCTTCCGATTGGCATTTAGATACTTCGGTGCTTGATCCAACGCCAAACTGCCCCGCTTCCTTAGTAAGTAAAAAAGTTGTTCAAGGAGATTTTACCGATTTTGATGCCGTATATAATTTTGGAAAAACTGCAGATATCATTACCATCGAAATAGAAAATGTAAATACAGAGGCGCTTATCAAATTAAAAAGCGAAGGAAAAATAGTTCATCCTGATCCACTTGCGCTACAAATCATTCAAGATAAAGGATTACAAAAAGAATTTTACAAAAAAAATAATCTTCCTACCTCTGCTTTTCTTATTTGCGATTCGGCAGCGCAAATTAAATCACAGATACAGGAAGGGGAAATTACTTTTCCTTTTGTACAAAAGTTGCGAAAAGCAGGGTACGATGGAAAAGGGGTAGCTGTTTTAAACACCTCTGATGATTTACACAAATTACTTGAAGGCCCTTCTATCATTGAGCAGAAAGTATCTATCAAAAAGGAATTGGCAGTGATTGCCGCTCGAGATGTAAAAGGAAATGTAAACTGCTTTACTCCCGTTGAAATGGTTTTTGACGAAACGGCTAATCTGGTAAAATATCTTTTGTGTCCGGCACAAATAAGCGAAAGCAAATCTCAAGAAGCAATTGAACTGGCAACCAAAACAATTAATGCATTTGGCATTTGCGGTTTGCTTGCCGTAGAAATGTTTTTAGATGATGCAAACAATATTTTAATTAATGAAGTTGCTCCTCGCCCTCACAATAGCGGTCATCACACCATCGAAAATGCTTACACTTCGCAATACGAACAATTGCTTAGAGCTATTTTAGGTGCTCCCGTTGGAAGCACCAAAATAATATCCCCTGCTGCGATGGTAAATATATTAGGTGCACCTGGCTTTTCAGGTCCTGTAATTTACCAAGGACTTGAAAAATGCATGGAGCAAGAAGGCGTAAAGCTTCATCTGTACGGAAAAAAAGAAACGAAGAGTTATCGTAAAATGGGGCATATAACTATTCTGGACAAAACAGTTGAAGGTGCTAAAAAGAAAGCTGAATACATCGACCAACATTTAAAAACTATCGCATGAAAAAACCTATTGTAAGTATCATTATGGGCAGCGACTCCGATTATCCAATAATGAATGAAGCGGCTCTTATCTTAAAAGAATTTGGTATTCCCTTCGAAATAAATATTGTGTCCGCTCATCGCACACCGGATAGAATGGTTGAGTTTGCAAAGGCTGCACACGTAAATGGCATTAAAGTAATTATTGCAGGAGCTGGCGGTGCCGCACATCTTCCAGGAATGGTTGCCTCGCTATCACCACTTCCTGTTATTGGCGTACCAATAAAATCTTCTAACTCTATTGACGGATGGGACTCTTTACTGTCAATTGTTCAAATGCCCAAAGGGGTTCCGGTGGCAACGGTTGCCGTAAATGGAGCTATGAATGCAGGCATTTTAGCTGTACAAATTATTGGCTCTAACGATCCGATTATTTTAAAAAAAATGCAGACCTATAAAGAAAGTTTGAAGAATAAAATTCTTGCTGCCAATAAAAATTTAGGGAAGAAGAAAAAATAATTCTTGCACTTATTAGGATTACCTCCGGTGATCCCTCCTAATCCATGAAGTGGATCAAAAAAATGCAGCGCCTTACGGCTCTGCTTGATCTTCGCTCCAAAAGAATGCAAGCACACTTGCTTCTTTTTACGCTCGTATCAGGATATGTTTTTGATCATCGAGTGACCCTGGAGGGATTCGAACCCCCAACCACCTGATCCGAAGTCAGGTACTCTATCCAGTTGAGCTACAGAGCCAATATTATTAATTCAACATCATTATCAATTTCCTACTCCAAATCTATACACCCTGCCTGACCGTTTATCTGCCAAAGGCATGACAGATAAAATATCCAGTTGAGTACTGACGCTCCGGTCAGCATCCTGATTGGCTCTGTCACATCTGGACTAGGAGCCAGTTTTTACAATCCGCAAAAATAGACATTTACATTGCGAATCATTAAAGAAACCACAATATTACATCACATTTAACGTTCCGTTTTCTTTAGTACCTTAGCTTAAATCGATGAGGCATTTGAAAAAAATATGCACATTTAGTCTTTTACTCCTTTCTTTCTTCATAGGAAGCGATGGTATTGCACAGCTGGCAATTGGTCAGTGGCGGGATCATTTATCGTACAAAAAAGGTATCTCTGTCACACAAAATGGCAGCGAGGTTTACTGTGCTACTGAAAGTGGTTTATTTAAACTCAATAAAGACGATAAGTCCATTGAGCGCATGTCTAAAATAGCAGGACTTTCGGATGTGGAGGTGAACACCATTCGATACAACACCTACAACAATACACTTCTTATAGCCTATAAAAATGCAAACATCGATCTAATTTCAGGTAATACGATTTATAATCTTTCTGATATCAAACGATCTGTCATCACTGCAAAAAAAACTATCTATAATATTCATTTCAGAAATCAATATGCATACTTGGCTTGTGGGTTTGGCATTGTAGTGCTTGATATGAATAAAAAAGAAATTAAGGAAACCTACTACATAGGATTAAACGGGGATTATTTAAATGTAAATGACATCAGCTCGGATGCTTCTAATATATATGCCGCAACAGATTCGGGTGTGTATGTAGCCTCGCTTAGCGCTCCAAACTTAGCAGATTATAAATCCTGGTCAAAGTATACATCTCTTCCAAAAGGCAAATACAACACCATTGCATCCTTCGCAGGAAAAATTTATACCAACTATGCTGCACCTGCATCTCAAGGCTGGGGCAACGATACTATTTTCACATTCAACGGGGTTCAATGGAGTAATTTTTTGCCCGATAGCGGCTTGCGTCCCGTGCGTAAAATTGAAGAAAGTCAAAATAAATTAATGATCTCCTCCATTAATCTGATAGATGTATATGACCCCTCCGAAACTTTAATTGGCTCTATATATTTATTTACAGGCTCTGATATTGACCCCTATCAATGTATTGCTGACGTAAATGATCCTGACTCTTATTGGATTGCGGATAATTACAACGGCTTAACAAACTGCTATAAAATTACTGGCGGAACTGCCTACTACGCACCCAATGGACCTAATACATCCGATGTATATTCCATGCAAGTAGTGAATGAGGAAGTGTGGGTTACTCGGGGAGAACGTGGAGAAACTTGGTCGAACGTTTATAAAAAAGGCGAAGCATATCGCTTTAAAGATGAAACTTGGACAAGTGTAACAAATAAAAATATTTCTGCCCTTGACTCAACATACGATGTTGTTTCTATTGCTGTAGATCCTAACGATTCTGAACATTATTACCTAGGTGCATTGGGAGTTGGACTTTTAGAAATTAAAAACGGTGCAGTAGTAAATGTTTGGAACGAAAAAAATAGTAGTCTTCAATCTACCGGATGGAGTAGCACCTTTCATTGGGTGGGAATATTTGGGCTTACATTTGATCAGGAAGGAAATTTATGGGTAAGTAACTCAACCGCTCCTCAGCCACTTTCCGTTCGAAAAACGGACGGCACCTGGCAATCTTTCAATGTCTCTGCACTAGCTACAAATCCTACAACAGGAACTATTTTAGTGGATCAGTCAAAACAAAAATGGGTGCTGCTTCCCCGTAACGTAGGTATTTTAGTGTTAAATGATAATGGCACCTGGGCAACAGGCGATGATCAAATGAAAAAACTTTCCTCTATTAAAGGAAGTGGAAGTTTACCAAGCAACGAAGTTATCTGTCTTGCCGAAGATCAAGATGGTGAAATATGGGCGGGCACCGATAAAGGCATCGCAGTATTTTATTGTGCCGATCAGATGTTCTCTTCTAACGGCTGCGAGGCACAGCAAATATTTATTGAGCAAGACGGGCATACGCAGCTTTTACTTGAAACAGAAGTTATCAATGCCATTGCTATTGATGGTGCAAATAGGAAATGGATTGGCACTCAAAACTCCGGTGCTTATTTAATGTCGGCAGATGGCATTGTGCAGATAAAACATTTTACGGTTGACAACAGCCCACTCCTGTCTGATGAAATACGCTCTATAGCCATACACCCTAAATCGGGCGAAGTATTTTTTGGCACAGGCCGAGGAATTATTTCATACCGAAACGATGCAACGGAGGGTAATTCTGAATATGAGAATGTATATGCCTTTCCAAATCCGGTAAAGCCTGGCTACGATGGACCTATTGCCATATCCGGCTTGATTGATAACGCCAATGTAAAAATTACAGACATCAGCGGCTCCTTGATTTTTGAAACTACGGCACTTGGCGGACAAGCCATTTGGTACGGAAAAAATTTCAAAGGAGAAAAAGCAAGCTCCGGTGTGTATTTAATTTTTTGCTCCAATCCCGATGGCACTAAAACTTTTGTGACTAAGATTCTAGTAGTAAACTAAGTCGCCTCCCTCTTTCTAATAAAGGCAAAATACAACACGGCTCCAGCTGTGAATATAAATACACCTAGCGCTATATAAAAAGCATATAACACGGGTGGGTTTTCGTATTTAAATTCTGTTACACTTTCGCCTGCAGGTATAAAAACCGACATAAACAGATAATTACTTTTATACCAGGTAGTTTTCTCTCCATTTACTAAAACATTCCAGCCCGGATAAGCACTTTGCATAATGGTTAACACCTGAGGCGCAGCCGACATAGCTTTGATCTTAAACGTATTGGGTTTAAACTCTAAAAAATAAGCTGTGTCAGAAGTAGCATGAGCTATATTTTTATTTTTTAATAGACTGAAATCCTCCGTGCTAAAATACAAGTTCTCCTTTTCTATTTCATTTGATATTTTATGCTCTGCTAACCTATTTAATGGAAAAATTGAGGCAGACAAATAAGCTATTGAATTATCTAAAGCATGCTTGCTTAGCAACGTGTCTTTCTCTAAAAGCAAATAATCATTTAACCAAAAGGAAGAAAATCCGTCAATGGCTGGCTGTTTGGTAAAGTTATTTACGTTCCTCCATATACCCACCACTCCCGTTCCTTCGTTTTTTGCATTTACCATGCTGGTTCTTGTAGGAATAGGCCAATCGGCAGGTGTGATTGCTTTTAAATTAGTTGCCACCTCTATGGGATGCACAACCGGATCAACGATGGTGTAATTAATGTTTAATTGCACAGCTAAAAACATATCAATGATGAAAAGCAGCATAGCACTTCTAAAAAATACTTTAGTCGTTTTACTGTTCAGGAGAACAATAATAAATAAAACTAATATCAATAACTGGACGAGTCCTCCCATAGATAATCTTTCAAAAACAGTTAATGCCATTAACTTCATTTGAAAAGTATCGTGGTGCTGCAAAAAAAGTAATGTTTTCAAAATCTATGTGCGCCAAACCATACATTATCAGCACTACAATCCACAGCGCAAAAGCTGCCGTTATGCGGGCAAGTGTTTTTTTGTCTTTTTCAAAATCATTCATGAAATTTGAAATTCCTCTGGATGCAAAAATGATTGCTCCTAGAATAAAAAATAATCTTAATAGCGCTGGAAATCTAAAAAAGTTAAAAAGAGGAACGCAAACCACCATCCATTTCATGAGAGGAAGCTCTTGCGAAAACGAACCAAGCAAACAAAATATTCCGAACCCTAAAAAGAAATATTCTAATTGCCTTGCCTTTTTGAAAAGCCCGTAGACCATAAAAACCGCTATTAAAATGCCTCCATAAATATTTACCATGGAAATGTCTGAGCCAAAATATTCCCAATTATTTGCTACAGCAAATGGAACCAACGAAAATAAAAATGCATTAAACGTATACGGATTGCTAAGTGCCGTCTCCACAGAAAGTCCTGCTCCCCGTTCAAGCACTGGAACTACTTGAGTAAAGGCGATGAGCATGGGAGCGCACAATAACAAAGCAACTAATCCACTACCTGTGATGTAATAAATAGTATTGAGTGCGTTTTGCTTGCTGATTTTGTATTTGTAAAATATATCGAAGCAAAATAAAATGATGAGTAAATAAATAGTTACAACAGATAAAAAAGGGTATCCCCCAGTTATCATAAAACACATTGCAAGCGACAACTTTAGTGCATCAGCAATAAATTGGCAATTAGATAATTTCAAGAAATAATACATCACAAATGGAAGCCACGCAAGTGAGGTAATAATGAATAAATGCTGCGCGTTTGATACGGATACACCGCATAACATGTAACAGATTGCGGCTATAAATGCAATTCGTTTATCGCTTTGAAAAAAGCCGGACAACTTATGCATTCCAATTCCAGCAACCAGCACATGAAACAAATAATAATAGTGTAGAATAATTAAGTCAAAACCAATAAATCGAGCAGTTATCAATGCTGGTGGGTACCAGGTAGAAAGCATATCTGCATGAAAGGGGTAACCTAATTCCTGATACGGATTCCAATAGTGCAACTCGCCCATTTGCAGCACTTCGGACATAAAAGTTAACCAAGGCAAGTGCACATCCAGCATATCCCAGTGCAGCCCCGAATACAAAGATGCCACCTGCCAAAGCGCTAAAATACAGATAAGAAAAATCCCTACATAGGGCGCTATTGCTGCAGGATTTAACTTATGTTGCATATCTAAAATTAATAAGCAAATTGATGATTTTCAATAAAATTACTTATTTATCTTTATGCAATCTTATTTCCTCAGCTCTGCGCTTTTATTCATATTTGCACTATTAATAAATCTATGAAAAATATTTCTCTCTTCATCCTTGCAATTTTATTAATAGCCGGATGCACTACGTCAAAAAAGTCTAGCACATCAACGCACAATTCTACAAGACAAGATGCACTTGACACTTCATCGGCTGCTAATCAAGCGCCTTTGCACCCTAGCCCTACCCGACTCATTGATATTCTTCACACAAAGCTCTCGGTAAGTTTTGATTGGGAAAAACAATATTTATTTGGCAAAGCAACAATCAAGCTTAAGCCCTATTTTTATCCTACAAGCAAAGTTATCTTGGATGCAAAAAACTTTGACATTAAATCTATTTACTTAACAGATTCTATCGGAAAAAAATTGACTTTTACTTACGATACTGCTCAAGTATTTATTACGCTGGATAAAATATATACACGAAACGATTCCCTAACACTTTTTATCGATTATGTTGCTAAACCAAATGATCGAAAAACTGTTGCGGGCACAGCCATTACCTCCGACAAAGGGCTTTATTTTATCAATCCCCTAGGTGAAGAAAAAGACAAACCCACGCAGCTTTGGACGCAAGGTGAGCCAGAATCAAACTCTTGCTGGTTTCCTACCGTAGATAAGCCCAACGAGAGAATGACTCAGGAAATATATATCACGCTGGACTCCGCACATAAAAAATTTGTTACCCTGTCCAACGGGATGCTTCTCTCTTCCATTAATAATCCAAATGGCTCACGCACCGATTATTGGAAACAAACTTTACCAGCAGCCCCCTATTTAACGATGATGGCTGTTGGAGATTTTACAATCGTAAAAGATAAGTGGAAAAAAATGGAAGTGAATTATTATGTGGAGCATGAATACGCTAACTACGCCATGTCCACCTTTGGAAACACGCCCGAGATGTTAGAGTTTTTTTCTAATAAACTTCAAACGCCTTACCCTTGGGAAAAATACTCTCAAGTAGTTGTGCGCGATTATGTTTCCGGAGCTATGGAAAATACCACAGCAGTAATTCACGGCAGTTTTTTAAATCAAACTAATAGAGAGATGCTTGACAACAGCTTTGAAGATGTGATTTCCCACGAGCTTTTTCATCATTGGTTTGGCGATTATGTAACCTGCGAACAGTGGTCAAACCTTACCATGAACGAAGGATTTGCAACCTATGGAGAGTACTTATGGCAAGAACATAAATACGGCAGAGATGCGGCTGATGCTCATGCTAGAGAATCTATGTTTGGATACTTGTCCAGCGCTGCCAAAGAGCCTAGGCATCTTATCAGATATCGGTACGATGCACCCGATGACATGTTTGATGCACATTCTTATAATAAAGGTGGTGCCGTAATTCACATGTTACGGAAATATGTAGGCGATGACGCTTTCTTTATTTCGCTTAAAAAATACTTGGAAATAAACAAACACACTTCGGTAGAAGCGGACAACTTGCGTCTTGTATTTGAGCAAACTACCGGAGAAGATTTAAAATGGTTTTTTGATCAATGGTTTTATGGTATTGGTCACCCTAAGTTGCTGATACGCCATAGCTACAACGATTCGTTAAAAAAATATTATGTAGATATTCAACAAACACAAGACCTAGCTAAATTCCCTCCCTTTGTATTTCCACTTGACATCGACATTTACATAGATGGAAAAGTAGAAAGAAGCCGGGTTTGGGTAAATGAAGCGAGTTCAGTATTTACGTTTCCTGTTGCACACAAGCCAGATTTGGTAAACGTAGATGCAGAAAAAGCATTGCTCTGCCTTAAAGAAGAGAAAAAAAGTATCTCTGAATGGGCCTTCCAATACAAACATTGCCCGCTCTATGTAGATAGGCTAGAAGCTATAAAAGAATGTATCGCATTATCTAGCATTCCGGAAGCTACCGAAATACTTATTGCTGCATTAAAAGATATCTCTCCTGACATACGAGAAAGAGCCATTGCTGCTACAGAAAAGTATTCTCCAGAAAACAAAGAAAAAGTAAAAAGCATATTAATAAATTTAGCTAAAGCAGACACTAAATCATCTGTAAGAGCCGCCAGCATTCATCAACTAAGTAAGTTTTTTGAAGGAAACGAATTAACTCCTTTGTTCAGGGAATCTGTCTCAGATAGCTCCTATGCTGTTGCCGGATCCGCTTTAGATGCCCTTGCAAAGGTTGATGCGAATGAAGCATTAGCGATATCTAAAAAATTCGAATCTGAAAAAAACACCAACATGTTAATGGCTATTGCTCAAATTTATGCTTTGCATGGTTCGGATGAAAATAACCAGTTCTTCATCATGCTTTCGGATAAAATGAGTGGGTGGGGAAAAGTGGGATTTGCTAATGTATATTCCGAATTTCTAAAGCGCTGTAGCGATGAGACTATCAATTCTGGCTTAGTAGTTTTAGAAAAAATAGCTCGCACAGAAGATAATCGATGGGTTAGGCACTTTGGCCAAAAAGGTATAAAAGACCTAGCTCAAATGTATTCTAATCGAATCAAAGAGATATCTAGCAAAATAGCAAATATGAAATCCCCAGCTGATTCGGAACTAAAAAGCCTTGAAAAACAATTGGCTCAGGCTAAAATTCAGGAACAGAAATTAAAAAGTCTGCATAATACCTTAAAAACACCAGAGTAAGCTTCTAAAAAAAATATGCTAAAAATATTTTTTTATGAAAAATTTATAATTTTGCAATATACCAATGAATAAACTGAAACGAATTTGAAACACTTCGTTGTATGAAGAAAACTAAATCAAACAAAAAGACCGTGACTTCTAAAAAGTCCTCAAAAGCTAAAGCTGCTCCTAAAAAGAAAAAGCCGGCTGTAGCGAGCGCTAAAAAAGTAAAGTCTAAAAAAGAATGGCAGGAAGAAGATGCTCTTGAGGAAGACGACAAACCAGAAACTGATGATTCGTTTACCGAAGAGCAGGAGCCTAAATTGGAAAACCTAGATGACCCTATCTTAGCTGATGATGAGGAAGAGGAAGAAGAGGATTTCTTTAACGAGGATGCTGATTTTTAAGTAGGGAAAAATCGTACCCCTCCTGAACTATTCTTTTTTGCTCCAGTTACACTTTTAAGAATATTTACTTCTCCACTTATTTTTAATAAGCCTATAAAGGCAAAAGCCATTGCTTCCTTAAACTGAATGGTTTTATCATCGGGCAACTTAATGTTGCACTTTGCATGCACCTTAATCCTTGTAATTAAAAATTTATTGTAAACTCCTCCTCCTGTAATTAATAACGTCTTCTTACTCTTGCCAGCCTTGCTACTTACTGCAAAACCTATTTGTATTGCCGCATGCTCCACTACTGTTCGAAGTTTATCCTGTGTGGAAACTGGAAATGAGTTTAATACTGGATTGAATTTCTTCTCCACCCATTCTCTGCCTAAGGACTTTGGCCCTTTTGTACGATAATAAGCTAAGTTGTTAAGTTTGGCAAGCAAAAGATTATTAACCTTTCCTTTTGCTGCCAGCCTCCCACCGTTATCAAATTCTTTTCCTACTTTTTTTGCTAGTTGATTCAATACAATATTTACCGGACAAATATCAAATGCAAGTCGAACTCTTTTTTTATCGTACGAAATATTAGCAAAACCTCCTAAGTTTAAACAGTATTTATAATGAGCAAATAATAACTTGTCGGCTATGGGCACTAACGGTGCACCTTGCCCGCCTAAAGCCACATCGCCAATCCTGAAATCGCATACTACAGGCAATTTAGTCTTCTTAGCTATCGATTGTCCGTCCCCTATTTGAAGCGTGAGGCCTTTCGCAGGATCATGAAAGATGGTATGACCATGTGATGCAACAAAATCTACAGCTACATTATTCTGTTTAATAAATTTATTTACCTCTTGCCCAATATAAGTTCCAAACTCTTTACTTAATAGTGATAACCCTTTTTTATTTAAGGAGCTGGCGTTTATTAATTTATTCTTCCATATGTGCGAATAATTAATAGTATTTGCTTTCGCAATTTTATACTTCCAATGTTCCTTTTTTTGAAACACACAATATGCAATATCAAGACCATCTAAGGAGGTGCCTGACATGATGCCAATAACATGGTAATTTTTCACAGCCCGAAAGTAACAAAAGTGTAGATTTGTATATTCGTATAAAAACTGATTATTTATGAAATTTCAACTTACCGAAGAACATCTATCCGTACAAAAAGCAGCACGCGACTTTGCTCAAGAAGTTTTAAAACCTGGAGTTATTGAAAGAGATAACGAGCAAAGATTTCCTAAAGCTGAAATAAAACAGCTGGGCGAATTAGGATTCTTAGGCATGATGGTAGATCCTAAATATGGTGGCGGTGGAATGGATGCCGTTTCCTATGTCCTTGCCATGGAAGAAATTTCTAAAGTTGATGCTTCCTGTTCTGTTGTAATGAGCGTAAATAACTCGCTGGTATGCTGGGGGCTTGAAACCTTTGGCACTGAAGAGCAAAAACAAAAATACCTTGTGCCATTAGCAAAAGGGGAGATTATTGGTGCTTTTTGTTTGAGTGAACCGGAAGCAGGCAGCGATGCAACCTCACAACGCACTACCGCAATAGATAAAGGAGATTATTATTTGCTGAATGGAACAAAAAACTGGATTACCAATGGAAATTCAGCTTCAGTATACTTAGTAATGGCTCAGACCAACGTTGAAAAAGGACATAGAGGAATTAATTGCCTAATTGTAGAAAAAGGAGCTCCCGGCTTCCAAGTAGGTAAAAAGGAGGATAAATTAGGTATTAGAGGAAGTGATACTCATTCATTAATGTTTACTGACGTTAAAGTACCAAAGGAAAATAGAATTGGCGAAGATGGATTTGGTTTCAAATTTGCTATGAAAACTTTATCGGGAGGCCGAATTGGAATAGCAGCTCAAGCACTGGGTATAGCATCAGGCGCCTATGAACTAGCCCTTGCTTATTCTAAAGAGAGAAAAGCATTTGGAAAAGAAATTTCTAAACACCAGGCTATTCAATTTAAACTTGCTGATATGGCTACGGAAATAGAAGCTGCACGTTTACTTTGTTTCAAAGCTGCTTGGCTCAAAGATCAGCATTTGGATTACGGTACTGCAAGTGCAATGGCAAAAGTTTTTGCATCGCGCGTAGCAATGGAAACTACTGTAGAGGCCGTTCAAGTACATGGAGGATATGGCTACGTAAAAGAATATCACGTAGAGCGTTTAATGCGCGATGCGAAGATTACTCAGATTTATGAAGGCACCACCGAAGTACAGAAAATTGTTATCTCTAGGGCTTTACTAGCTTAAAGGTAATCGACAACTTTTTCTAACTTAATTCCTCTCGATCCTTTAATTAAAATCAGAGTTGAGGAAAAATCTATTTCTTTTTTTGAAATGTGATTAATTAACTCTTCTGAGTTATTAAAGGTTCGCAGATAAGGAAAAGGAATTTTTAATTCTTTAACAGCCTTACGAAACCGCTCGCCAACTAATAATATATTTTTTATTTTTTTTTCTGCCGCTAATTTCAAAATGGATTTATGTTCTTCAATCTCGTATTCCCCTAACTCAAGCATATCACCTAGGATAAGCCATTTAGCATCACCTTCCATTTCAGAAAAGTTCTCCATAGCTGCTTTCATACTGCTGGGGTTTGCATTATACGCATCTAACACAATGGTGCAATTTTCTTTTTTAACAATCTGCGAGCGATTATTTGATGGTATATATTCTTCAATCGCTTCTTTAATGGCGCTAGTTGGTATACCAAAATATTTTCCTATACAAATAGAAGCTGCTATATTTTCAAAGTTATAGGAGCCAATTAATTGAGAAACTATCAACGAACCATTATAACTTATTTTAATAAATGGATTGGCTTCTTCAAGTTTGCAAACACAATCATTGCCAGTATTTTCTCCGTATGAAATCTGTTCAATCCCTACGGCATTTTCTACAAGTAAGTGATTGGCGGTATTTATGAATAGTTTGCCATTATGCTGCTTCACATATTGGTACATTTCTGTTTTACCCTTTACAATATTTTCGAAGCTTCCAAATTCGCCAATATGTGCTTTGCCAATATTGGTAATAAGTCCAAAATCAGGCTTAGCAATATCGCATAAGGATGCAATTTCCCCTACATGATTTGCACCCATTTCTATAATCGCAATTTCTATTTCTGAATTTATTGCCAAAAGCGTAAGCGGAGCACCAATATGATTATTTAAATTCCCTGCCGTTGCAAGTACTTTAAACTTTTTAGACAAAACGGAATGGATGTATTCTTTGGTTGTAGTTTTCCCGTTGCTTCCTGTAATTGCAATAAATGGTATAGTGAGTTGACTGCGATGGTGTTTTGCAAGCTCTTGCAAAGCACGCAAGCTGTCTTTTACTAATACATACCTATCATCTTTATAATATCGCTCTTCATCAATAACTACATACTTACATCCTTTTTCTAATGCAGAAGCTGCATACTCATTTCCATTAAAGCTATCTCCTTGTAATGCGAAAAAAATTGTATTGGCCGCAGCCCTTCTGCTATCTATAGTAACAACAGGCACCTCCTTGTAAATGCTGTATAATTCGGAAATCGAAGGAAACTTCATATACACAAAGGTATGCAAACAAAAAATCCCGCTGCAAGTTATGCAACGGGATTTATAAACTTGTTATAAAAATATTATTTCTTTTTTCCTCCAAGACCCATTGGGCTACCTACACGAGCCATCGCACAACGGAAGCCTAACCAAGGAGCCGCTTGTCTTTGATCTAAGAATCTGCGTGTGCCTGGTACCATCCAATAAGCTCTGTCTTTCCAAGAACCACCTTTGTACACATGAGCTTTGTCATTTACAAGCGACATCTGATAAGCTTCTCTTGGGTTAGACACTTTCTCTTTAGGAACAGGAAACTGATACATTTCAAAATTCTTCTCTTGATCTGTTGCAGGAGCATCTGCTTGATACATTATACTCGATACGTGATCACCATCTCTGTAATTAATATTATCTGCGTATTTATAATTTCTACGCTCATCCAGATGATCCTCTCTTTCTGCGATAGAAACATTACGCATTCTTACAAGACCAGGGCGGCCAATAATATTACGGTTGTAATTGCTACTATCTGGATCATCGTAAATTAACGAGTCCCCTTGGTCAACTAATATTCCATCCTCATCTTTGATGGCAGTTTGGAAAACGTTACCTCTAAATGGACGGAAATCATCCATATCCATATAAGTTAATGGGCGATAAACATCCATAACCCACTCCGATACGTTTGAAGCCATGTTGTAAAGTCCATAATCATTTGGCCAGTAAGAATACACAGGAGCAGTGATATCCGCAGCATCATTCAAATTACCTGCAATACCCATATAGTCACCGCCTGTTATAACAAAGTTAGCCATGAATTCTCCCACAAATTTATCGTTAGGGTTACGAACTGAGTGCTCCCCATTCCATGGGTATACTCTTCTTTCAAGAATTCTACCTTCCACCATGTTTCCGATTAAGCCAAAAGCAGCAAATTCCCACTCTGCTTCTGTTGGCAGGTGATACCTAGGTAAAAGAATTCCGTCTTCCATACGTACTTTACGTTCTGTTCCATCTGGACGAGGTATTAATTGTTTTACAACACCCTCGTATTTTCCTGCTAGGTACGCATCGGTATTAAAGTTGTTTGATAAGCTTTGTCCAAGATCCCAATCTAGGATGCCTTCACGAATCAAGATGTATTCGTTTACACGATCTGTTCTCCACACACAAAAGTCACTCGCTTGAAGCCAGTTAATTCCTACTACTGGGTAATCTCTGTATGCTGGATGACGTAAATAATAATCTACGTATGGTTCGTTGTATGCTAGGCGCGATCTCCATACAAGTGTATCTGGCAATGCACGCTTATAAATTTCATAAAAGGTTTCGTCCTGCGCATAAATTCTGTTCGTCCAATGTAAATATTCAAGATAGTCCAAATTTCTAATTTCTGTTTCGTCAATATAAAAAGAAGAAACTGTAACTCTTCTTGGAATAGTATTCCAATCGTAATTCACATCCTGCTCTACACGTCCCATGGTGAAGGTTCCGCCTTCTACAAGTACAAGTCCTGGGCCGGTTTCTTGCTCCGCATAGGGAAGAACCTCAAAACCACCGTTTGCTGCATCGTTGTAATTCCAACCTGTAATAGGAGATGACTCCGTACCGCAAGAAGAAATAAAAATAACGCTTCCAAAAAGGAGAGCAACTTTTACTGAGTTAATTAGTGTTTTATGCATAGCTGTGTATTTAATATTTTTTTGTATTCCTTATAACCTTAGTTACTGCTTGTTTGTTTTATTGTCGACACCGATATATACTAAAACGAATATTTCTCTTAAATATTTTTTGAATAATTTAGAACGAAGGACAACTTACCGTTCTGAATTTAGGTCTTTTGCCTCTACACTTAAATAGCAGCTGGAAAGATATCTCATGTGAACCTGCGGTAACAATGCCTAATTTAGAAACTGTAATGTCATAGCTATAACCCATTTTAACCATATCTTGTTGAAAGCCAACTAAAGCAACCACCGCATCGGCATTACGATACCAAAGTCCACCAACTATAGGGCCTTTCGTAATGTATACTCCCAAATTTAACTCTCTAAAATCTTGTTGTTGCTGATAAACGATGTTTGGCGAAATGTTAGACTCTCCATATCGACCATCTAGCGGCACCATTGCTCCCGCATGACCAGTATACTTCATAGGAAGCGGACTTCCAGAAAATAAAAATCCTTCTTCAGGCTCTGTTAGGTGAAACACAGCAAATCCGGCATAAAAACGTTTGCTAAATCCTAGTACGCCAGCAGAAAAATCGGGATATGAAACAACCTGTTTATTTTTAATTTCGTTTGTATTATAGATGAATCCATATTTAGGATCTATCATATCTCCAAAATTTAGTTTTGTCCAATCAAGTTTTTTCTGCCCATAGGTAGCTTGAAAACCAAATGCCATTGAAAATTCACGGGTAATAGGTAACTGATAAGCATACATACCGCTAAAACGGGTAATTCCCATAGTTCCTTGTCCAGCTCTGTCGTTCAAAAAATGAATGCCTAAACCACCCGAAACAGCTTCCACTCGCATGTCGAACGAAAAACTTGTAGAAACATACGTTCCTGAAATATTAGGCCATTGGTTACGGTAGTTGAATACAATACGAGGGCAACGGTGACTTCCAGCAAAGGCAGGATTTAAATATAATGGATTGGCATAAAACTGAGTAAAATGAGGATCTTGAGCAATAGCCTGATTTGAATTCAGCACCACCGATGCCAGCACAGAAAGAGCAACTGCTAACCTTTTAATCATAATTACAGAGTTGTATTTCACAATAACGAATTAGAGAAAAAATATTTTACCCACATTAAAATATTTAACAATAACAGAACAAGTAATACGTTGGTCGTTTGTTATCAATTTTATAGAACTGACCAATATACAAATGTACATAATTTATTCTGAAGTACAAACAACTGGTAATGAATAAATTTGCTCCCTTTAAATACAGGCAGAAAAATAATTATATCTTTGAGAACCTTCAAAATTACATGAAAAAAGCCTTTTTTATATCTATTTTAACTCTTTTGGGAGTTGACTATTCTTTTTCTCAATTAAACAGGAATTTTGACCAAAATTTAGGGGTTTTCACGAAAATTGAATGGGAGAATGTAATTGTTCATGAGGTACCGGGAGTTGGCAAAAGGAGCATGTTGCGTTTTAATACAGCACATTATGATCTTGAAAAACATTTGATGCCAATTTTTGTTCAGCGGCATAAAATGCAGCCGGGCACAAAAATAGCCGAAGCAATTATTTCAAACGAGACTTACGAACCGCTTAATGAAACAGAACTTGCTGCATTAAAAAGTAATTTGAATTTTAAGAACACATCCCAATCTATAGACAATATCAAAGCATCGGTAGAAATAGGTTACATAAAAAAACAGCCTTATGCTTTTGTGCAATTTATTCCTGTTCGCAGAAATCCTTCAACGGGACAATATGAAAAATTAATTTCTTTTTCATTAAATGTGGTAGCTACAGAAATTTCGGACAGAAGTAATTCAACGTCTAAAATAGTTGCGGCCAATTCCGTTCTAAGTTCGGGAAACTGGCATAAAATTTCAGTTGCTACAGACGGAATTTATAAGATGGATTATACATTTCTAAAAAAACTGGGGCTTAACTTAGACTCTATAAATCCTAAAGACATTCGTATTTATGGCAACGGTGGCGGACAATTACCTTTTGCAAATGCTGGGTTCCGATACGATGATTTACAAGAAAATGTCATTTCTGTTTTTGGAGAAAATGATGGAAAATTTGATTCGACAGATTATGTTTTGTTTTACGGCCAATCTCAACATCGTTGGAAATATAGCAGCGCTGACAACCGGTTTCATCATTTATTAAATATCTATTCTGATACTACGTATTATTTTATTACTACTAATCTTGGCATTGGAAAAAGAATTGCAAATCAGGTCTCTTTGACAAGCACGCCAACCCATACAGTTACTTCATTTGATGATTATAAATTTCACGAGCAAGATGGTGTAAATCTTTTAAAATCAGGTAGAGAATGGTTGGGAGAAACTTTTGACATTTTGTCTTCTTACAATTTTACGTACAGTTTTCCCAATATCGATGCAACTTCAAAAGCCTATGTAAAAATAAATGTAGCTGCAAGAGCTGATTCTCCAGGAAGCAATTTTAGTTGGAGTGCTGCTGGCAACTCTTCTTCATTTAATGTTCCCGCAGTAAACACCTCCGATATTTATGGTATTTATTATAGAGTTGTAGCTGACACGCTTAGTTTTTTTCCTAGCTCGGGTTCCATACCCATTACCGTTTCTAAAACTTCCCCTTCGCCTAGCATTGGTTGGTTAAATCACATTGAGGTAAATGCTCGCAGGCAGTTATCTATGAATGGCAACCAAATGAACTTTAGAGATCGGATTTCAGCTGGGACAGGAAATATATCTCAATTTATTATTTCAAATGCAAGCTCCGCCTTGCAAGTATGGGATGTAACCAATCCTCTTACTTGTTTTTTGCAACAAGGAACTTTAACGGGTAGCGCTTTTAGCTTTAGGTTAAGCTCCGATACCTTAAAAGAGTTTGTAGTGTTTAATGGACAAAGCATTCCCGCACCTAAAGATGAAGGGGTAGTTCAAAACCAAGATTTGCATGGATTACCACAAAGTGACTTTTTAATTGTGACTCATCCAAATTTTTTATCCCACGCCAACGAACTGGCCGACATACATCGCACACGAGATAACATGACTGTTTCTATTGCAACAACAACGGAAGTGTTTAACGAATTTTCGAGTGGAGCACAAGATGTTTCAGCAATTCGAGATTTTGTAAAAATATTTTATGATCGAGCTAAAGATTCTACCCAATTACCAAAATATTTATTGCTATTTGGAAGAGGCTCTTACGATTTAAAATCAAAAAACAACAATACAAATTTTGTTCCTGCTTACGAATCCCTAAACTCTGACAGTCCAACCATTTCGTACCCTTCTGACGATTTCTACGGCATGCTAGATTCAAATGAAGGAAATTGGGATTTCACTTCGGATGTGTTAGATTTAGGAATAGGAAGAATACCCGTAATTTCTGTTGTGGATGCAAATCATATAATAAACAAGATTCGCATTTACACTAGCGTACCCGGCACTATTGAAACAGGTAATTCTTGCTCAACCGATAATTGTACTGGATTTGGAGACTGGTCCAATGTACTTACATTTATTGGTGATGACGAAGATGGAAGCGATCATGCTGAGCAAGCAGATATAATTGCTACTAAAATTGATACTACCTACAATAATTACAATCTGGATAAAATTTATTTTGATGCGTATCAGCAAGTAGTTACACCAGGTGGTGAACGTTACCCCGATGCTACGGAAGCTTTTAAAAGAAGAATGGAACGTGGTACTTTAATAGTTAATTACACTGGACATGGCGGAGAACTAGGATGGGCGCACGAACGTTTTTTGGAAATTCATCATATTAATTCTTGGACCAACAAATGCAAATTGCCTTTATTTTTTACTGCTACCTGTGAATTTAGCAGGTGGGATGATCCGGGTAGAGTTTCGGCAGGAGAGCTTACATTTATTCACTCCGGGGGAGGAGGCATAGGCTTAATGTCAACTACACGCGTGGTGTATTCCGGACCTAATTTTACGCTCAATAATAATTTTTACAATCATATTTTTGTACCTATGTCAAATGGCAAAATGCCTCGTCTAGGTGATTTGCAAATGCTTACCAAAAATGACATGGCGCCAAACCAAATTAATCATCGAAATTTTTCTTTGCTTGCAGACCCAGCATTAAGTTTAAAATATCCTGATTACGATGTAATTACTACGTATATAAATGGAACACCGGCCAACGCCTTAGTGCCGGATTCTATTCACGCATTGAGTCATGTAACTATACAAGGAGAAGTAAGAGATAAGAATGGTGTCTTACTTACTAATTTTAATGGGGTAATTTATCCTACTGTTTACGACAAAGCAGCAACTATTACTACACTAGGGAATGATGTTGGCAGTCCGATTATTAAATTTTTATTGCAAAAAAATATTTTGTTTAAAGGTAAAGCAAGTGTTACAAACGGTTTATTTACTTTTTCATTTGTTGTTCCAAAAGATATTGCTTACAATTTTGGCAAGGGCCGAATTAGTTATTATGCACACAATGGATTTGAAGAAGCAAGCGGAGCCTTCGAAGGTTTTATCATTGGCGGAACTGACTCAACAGCTTCTACGGATGTTGATGGTCCAGAAATAAAGCTTTATATGAATGATGAGAAATTTATTCACGGTGGCATAACAAGTGCGAATCCTAAAATTTATGCTGTTGTAAATGATTTGAATGGTATCAATACCGCAGGCTCTGGCATAGGACATGATATTACAGCAGTAATTGATGGTAACAATGCGAAGCCAATAGTATTAAATGACTACTATGAATCTGAAATGAATGACTACAAGAAGGGCTCGGTGAGATACCCACTATCAGATTTGGAGGAAGGGCATCATACGTTAACAGTAAAAGTATGGGACGTTTATAATAACTCCTCTACTGCTACAACAGAATTTGTGGTTGCCTCATCTGCAGAACTTGCACTAAAACATGTATTAAACTACCCCAATCCTTTCACAACTCATACCTCATTCTTTTTTGAGCACAACCAGTCCTGTACTGCAATGGATGTACAGATTCAAATATTTACAGTTTCCGGCAAGCTGGTTAAAACTATTCAGCAGCAAGTTACCATGGAAGGCTTCCGCTCAGATCCAATTGGTTGGAATGGAAAAGATGATTTTGGCGATAATTTAGGAAGAGGAGTTTATGTGTACCGCTTACGCGCAAAAACTGCAGCAGGCGAAACAGCCGAGCAGTTCGAAAAATTAGTCATTTTAAAATAATCTTTTACCTTTGACGTTCTTTTTATATACCTGAAAAACAGATTAAATGAACCTTGCTAAACGTTTTTATATTTCTACTTTACTTAGCTTTTTTGTAGCAGGTTCAGTACTAGGTCAAGGCAGTTCATTAACTACCAGTCAACTTTTAGGACAATTAAACACCATCACTACAGCCGTACCATTTCTTCTTATTGGCCCGGACTCTCGTGCAGGATCAATTGGAGATGCCGGTGTTGCCTCATCTCCGGATGCAAATTCCATGCACTGGAATCCATCTAAATATGCTTTTGTAAAAAAACAAACAGGGGTATCGGTTTCATATACACCTTGGCTTAGAGCGCTGGTGCCTGATATAAACCTTGCATACTTGTCGGGATATTATAAATTAAAAAAGAGTGGCACCATTGCTTCCTCACTTCGATATTTTTCGTTAGGCGATATAACGTTTACAGATATTGTTGGAAACACCATTGGTCAATTCAGGCCCAATGAATTTGCTTTTGATGTGGCGTATGCAACTAAGCTAGGTGATCGTTTTTCTGGAGGTGGGGCGCTACGCTACATACATTCTAATCTTACTGGAAACACCAATGTGCAGGGATCTCAAACGCATGCAGGAAATTCCGTTGCGGCAGATATTTCAGGATTTTACGAAAGCGATAAATTTGATTTAAGTGGAAAAGAATCCCTTCTCCGTTTTGGCGTTAACATATCAAACATTGGTTCAAAAATATCCTACAGCGACCGAGGAGAAAAAGATTTTATCCCTATTAACCTAAGGCTTGGCTCTGCCCTGCAGATGAAGTTGGATGATTACAATGAAGTGCATTTTTCGTTAGATATTAATAAATTGCTTGTGCCTACTCCACCAATTTACGATAGCGTTAATGGACAATTAGTAGTTGTTCAGGGAAAAGATCCCGATCGCGGTATTGTAAGTGGAATGATAGGATCCTTTAGTGATGCTCCGGGAGGCTTTAGAGAAGAATTAAGGGAATTTAATTTAGGTGGCGGAGTTGAATATTGGTATGCTAAACAATTTGCATTGCGTGCTGGATATTTTAACGAACCATCAACGAAAGGAGGAAGAAAATTTATTACACTAGGATTAGGGTTAAAATACACAGTGTTTGGTTTAGATTTTGCCTACCTCATTCCTACCGAACAAAGACATCCATTACAAAATACACTACGATTTTCCTTGCTGTTTGATTTTGATGCATTCAAAGAAGGAAACTCCGAGGATAAAAAATAATGATTTGTTAACGCTATGAAAATTCGAGTAGGCTTTGGCTACGATGTTCACCCCTTACAAGAAGGAAAAGATTTTTGGCTCGGAGGAGTAAAAATCCCTCACACACATGGTGCAGTGGGTCACTCCGATGCAGATACATTAATTCACGCGATGTGTGATGCTTTTTTAGGCGCAGCTAATTTAGGAGATATAGGAACTCATTTCCCCGACACTTCCGATGACTTTAAAAATATAGACAGCAAAATTCTTTTAAAGAAAGTAGTTGAAATGCTTAAAAAGGAAGGCTATGAAATTGGGAATGTAGATTGCACCGTCACGTTAGAGAAACCTAAAATAGCTCCTTTCATTCCCGAAATGAAACAAGTACTTTCTACTACCTTGCACATTCCTGCTAAAAATATTTCAATAAAAGCTACTACATCCGAACAGATGGGTTTTGTTGGAAGGGCTGAAGGAGTTTGCGCTTACGCTATTTGTTTGCTCATGGGGTACTAACTTATTGCATTTGCGCGAGTAAGTAGCATCTATACTTTCCTGATAAATATTTTTACATTTACTAAAATTAACAGGTATGTATATTTATAACGTAACAGTAACCTTAGAAGATTCAATACAAGATGAATGGATAAAGTGGATGAAAGAATCACACATACCGGACGTAATGAAAACCGGTTTTTTTACAGAGCACAAAATTTGTAAAATTGTTACTGAAGAAAAAGAATCGACTTTTGCTATTCAATATACCTTTAATGCGCTAGAAGATCTACAAAAATATCAGCAAGAGCATGCGCCCAGATTACAAAAAGAGCACACCGAAAAATTCAAAGATAAGTTTGCTGCCTTTCGAACGATTTTAGAGATAATAGAATGAGTTATTTTGTTTCGCCCAAAAAGCATCTCGGTCAGCACTTTTTAAAAGACGAAAACATTGCAAAAAAAATTGTAGGCTCCCTCGCAAATAAAGAAAAGTATAAAACTATAATTGAAGTAGGAGCCGGCACCGGAGTGCTAACAAAATATCTGCTACAAGATAGTGCGCTAGATACTTTTGTGATAGAGATAGATAGAGAATCGGTAGCTTTTTTAAAAAAAGAGTTTGCTCAATTAGAAAATAAAATTATTGAAAAAGATTTTCTGAAATTTTCTCCCGAATGGCTTCCTGATGATATAGGCAAAAAGCCTTTTGCTGTAATTGGTAATTTCCCATACAACATTTCTACTCAAATATTATTTAAAGTTTTGGAGTGTCGAAACTTGATGCCAGAAGTTGTAGGCATGTTTCAAAAAGAAGTTGCAGAACGTATAGCAGCGCCTCCCGGTAATAAAACATACGGCATATTAAGTGTTTTGACGCAAGCGTATTATAAAATTGAATACTTATTTACTGTAAACCCTCAAGTATTTATTCCACCGCCTCATGTGAAGTCTGGCGTGATTAGACTAACCAGAAACAACGTACAGCAATTAGATTGCGATGAAACATTATTTTTTCAAGTTGTGAAAGCCGGATTTAATCAGCGCAGAAAAACACTGCGCAATTCACTCTCAGCATTTAAAGTGAGGGGTTCAGAATTTGGCGAGCATCCGCTGTTAGATCAACGAGCAGAACGACTTAGCGTGAAAGATTTTGTAGAACTAACTAATTTAATTTCTGCAGCCAGCAATTAGTTTATAGTTCCTAAACTATCTAACTCTTTCGGACTCATGGATGGCGGCATTATGTTATTTCGAATTTTATAAACCACAAACTCGGCTGCTTTACGAGCTTGCTCCTTGGTTTTAAAACCTCTGTTTCCATTTATTGCAGGTATGTGTGGCTGGTGTACATAGATGGCATCATACATTAAAATATTGTAGCCGTAACCAGCAATCTTACTTTCTGCCTTTACCGTATCATTATTAAATATTTGAATATCAATTTTAGCGTCTTTGTATGGATTCTCTTTAGGTGCAGCGCTATTAAGCATCTCTTTCATTTCTTTTTCTTGCTCAACTTGAGGATTATTTGTTTCCACTTTAAGTGTATCACTCTGGCTATTATCACCTGCAATGCTTCCATTATTATTACAGGAAAATATAGTTACGCTAGAAAACAGAAAGAATAAATACTTTTTCATGATTATTTTTTAATATAAATAATATTCAAATTTATAAAATAAGTCTTGACAAAAGGTAATCACCATTTTCCTCCTGCACCTCCACCTCCAAAGCCGCCTCCACCAAAACTACCTCCGCCTCCAAAACCTCCACTGCCCCCTCCTCCAAAGCCACCAAAGCCTCCTCCCCATCCACCTCCGTAATACGTTCTCCCTCCTCTTGAAACGGTATATCCTCGTTTACGAAAGGATAGAATGATGTATGCAATAATAATGACGAGAAAAACAATAAAAGGCATCCAGTTTTTTGACGAATTCTTCTGATAATCTTTATATGAATACTCTTCTTGCGCTAAAGAAATTAATACGTCCGTTGCGGCATCTAACGCAAAAAAGAATTCGTCATTTTGGAACCGGGGAATTAGTTCGTTTTTTAGTATTTGATTTGCTGTGATATCGGGTATTACGCCTTCCAGCCCATAACCTACTGCAATATATGCATCGCGTTGCCCGGAACCTCCTGTAGGTTTTATCAAAACAACCACACCATTATCAAACTTGCCTTGTCCTACCCCCCATTTCTGCCCTAACCGTGTAGAAAATTCATTTGCATCGTACCCACATAAATCATCTACGATAACTACTACGATTTGATTGGAAGTCTTTTTATTGAACTGCTGTAATTTGCTTTCAAGCGCATTCTCTTCGCTTGAAGAAAGGAAATCAGGAAACGCTGCAGAAAAATTATTTACAAATTGGACTGGGGTTGGCCTAGCAGGGATGCATTTGTCTTGTGCGAATCCTGCTAGCGTTAGCAACAAAAAAAATAATGTATGAAAAAATATTTTCATGAATTACCAAAATTTACTTCGTTTGAAAGTTCGTTTTTATCGTCTGCAGAAATTGGGAAATATTTTTTTAGCTCTACGCCTGTCATAGCAATACCCTCGCACAACCCCTCTGTAAAATTACCCTGCAGAAATATTTCTTGCATTTTATCGCGCACCAAGTCCCAAAAACCTGCAGGCACCTGTTTGTCGATGGCCTCATCACCTATAACAGCAAATTTTTTGTCTTTAACCGCAACATAAAACAACACACTGTTACGAAGCTGCGTTTTATGCATTCCCAACTTCCCAAATATTTTTTGAGCGCAAAGCACTACCTCGCCTTTGCAATAATTTTCGATATGAATACGAATTTCTCCGGAAGTGTTTAACTCAGCATCTTTAATAGAAGATTCTATCTGTAAAATTTGAGAATCGGAAAATAAATCTTTGGCAGAAGGCATTTTACTTTGTGTCAAATTTTACAGTAGGGGCTTTATCTGCTCCTTCTGCCGACTCAAAGTACGTGCGCTTTTCAATTCCAAATAGGCTAGCCCAAATGTTTTTAGGAAATGTGCGGATATAGGTATTTAATTGCTGAGATGATTCAGTATAAATTCTACGCTCATTAGTTATCCTATTCTCTGTTCCTTCTAATTGCTTCTGTAAATCTCTAAAACTTTCATTTGCTTTCAAATCAGGATATCGTTCGGCAACAACGAGTAAACGAGAAAGTGCAGAGCCTAAGTTATCCTGTGCCTTTTGAAACTGCTGCATACTGTTTGCATCAAGTTTGCTTGGATCTATTTTTACCTGACCTACACTTGCACGCGCCTCGGTGACAGCTAAAATGGTAGATTTTTCAAAATCAGCATACCCTTGTACAGTATTAACAAGATTAGGAATAAGATCCATTCTGCGTTGGTATTGATTTTCCACTTGCTGCCATTGTGCAGTCACCGCTTCATCCATAGTAACCATGTTGTTATAGCTGCCGCAACCTGAAAAGCCAATTAAAAAAAGTAAGAAAAAAAATCCTCCCCAGATAATGCGATTTTTATTTTGTGGTGTCATGTTTTTTATGTTTAAATATTTTATGCTACAGCTTCTACTAATCTTATTTCAGGAACAGCATTTTTAATTGCCTCTTCTACTCCAGCTTTCATGGTGATGTGGCTGATGGAACATCCCTGACAAGCACCGTGAAGTTTTACACGAACAATATTATCGTCTGTAACTTCTACTAAAGAAATATCACCACCATCGGCTTTAAGAAATGGGCGAACTTGCTCTAATGCATGTTGGATTTTACTTATGGTTGATTCACTAGCCATTGGATGTTGTAAACTTGTTTACGAATTTAGCAATATTAACAACCACCCCACACCTCAGGGCAACACGCATTATAAAATTAACAGCAGGGTCTTGATAACCTGTTGAGCGTAGGCTGTTGATGTTGAGCGTTGCGTTCCGCTACGCTCGTTAGCCCCAGTCCTCCGGACTGATTTGCTTTAATGATTTTTACCGTACCGTTTTCCACGCTAGAAAAAGTAGTTTTATTTTCAGCAATTGCGGCAAGATGCCGCGGATACACCCGCGTAGCGAGACGCTACGCTGAACGACTTGAATTTATTTACTTTTACAGCCTAGTCTGAACTGGGGTGGTTTACAGCCTCCGCTTGCACAGCGACTGTGATAGACCTACTATCATCTCATTTACAGTATACAAAGAACTTGACATCCTTTGTTTCTCAGCACAACTAGGCTGAACTGGGGTGAACCTCTGCTCTAGAATTCTCATTCCAGCTGTATTATATATTCTAAGAACATGATTAATCTTACCTTCTCCCTCTATATCAATATTTATTTCTTCTTTAGCTGGATTAGGATACGCTTTAAACTTGTTACCCGTTTATTTGCGCTGGCGTCAGGTGTTACCACCTGACGAACATTATTAAACCTGCTATTACATCAGGTCGGAAGACCTGACGACACTAAAATTGAACTAAAAGATATGTCGCATCGGCATTACCTGCTCTACCCCTCAAGCTTCAAAACTCTTTGAACACTAGGAGTTACAGGCAATATTGCGAATTCACAAATAAATACAATCGCCCATTTTATTAAGCTTCAGTTTTAGCTTCCACTTTTTTATTAGCATTGGCTATCGCAACTTGCTGAACTATCTGATTAACCATTTCCATTAATGCAATTGCTTGTGGCGTATTTTCTTGAAGGATAGCCGGCCTTCCTGCATCTCCCGATTCGCAAATACTTTGAACAATTGGAATTTGCCCTAATAAGGGTACACCAATTTCAGAAGCTAAGTTTTTTGCGCCATCTTTTCCAAAAAGATAATATTTATTTTGAGGAAGTTCTGCAGGAGTAAAATAAGCCATGTTCTCTACAATTCCTAAAACAGGAACATTTATTGCTGGCATGCGAAACATACTAACTGCTTTGCGCGCATCGGCCAGAGCCACCTGTTGGGGCGTACTAACGACTACAACGCCCGTTACAGGCACCTGCTGTACAAAAGAAAGATGAATATCTCCAGTACCGGGAGGAAGGTCTACAATCATATAATCTAACTCCCCCCACTCCGCATCCGAAAAAAGTTGCATGAGTGCACGCGAAGCCATTGGTCCACGCCACGGCACGGCTTGATCAGCGCCTGCAAAGAATCCGATTGATAAAAGTTTTACTCCGTAATTTTCTACCGGAACCATTTTATCAACTCCATCCACCTTTTGAATTTGTGGTCTGGCATCTAGCACATCAAACATAATAGTTTGTGATGGGCCGTAAATATCTGCATCAATCAAACCTACTTTAGCGCCCAGCTTTGCCAATCCAGCCGCTAGATTTGCAGAGATAGTTGATTTCCCAACTCCGCCTTTTCCAGAACTAACTGCAATTACATTTTTTACATTAGGCAATATTTTACCTCCATCAGTTCTGCGAGAACTTGTATCTGCATCCATCTTCACAGTTACCCTGGCATCTTTATTTACAAAATGTATTACCGCATTTACCGATGCTTTGTGAATCATATCCTTCATTGGGCAAGCAGGTGTGGTAAGCATTACAGTAAATGATACATTTAAACCATCTACCACTAAATCTCGTACCATTCCAAGTGTTACTATGTCCTTCTTTAAATCCGGATCATCTACGTTGCGAAGTGCTTCTAAAACTTTTTCTTTGGTGATTTGCATAATTATAATTATAAAAAGCGAAGATACAAATTAAGGAGGAAAAAGGGGAATAAGCTGATACAACCTATCCAAAAAAATATAAGTTACTATTCGCTTAAGCTGTGCAGGGCTGCCTGAGATCTACAAATGCGAGATGCCATTTGCCATTGATCAAGGAGAAATAATACCGGGCATGCTGGGATGTGTTGATTACAGTATATATTATACTATTTGCATCTGCCGCAATTTCTTCTTCCTGCTTTTTGCTCAAGCCACAATGCACCCATATTTTACTTTCAGAAAAGTGATTTATTTTCTGAAAAAAACAACCTTCTTTTGACCATAATGACGGAGAGTCACAATTTATGTTCGGCAATTCAATGTTCAAACAGTTTGAAAAATCAATCGGAAAATTTTTATCCACCTGATTTGTGTTGGCCATAGAAGGCAAAGCTCCTGACGATTGTATGAGCCACAACCCTTTATCAGGATGAATGTATTGATTGATCGTAGAGATATTTATAGATTTCAAAATAGAATCAAAATCCGATTGAGCAGACGGTGTGCGCTCAACAACATTGGGAATTTCGGACGGAGAAATTTTTTCGCCAGGGGTACTCCCACAAGCATAGAAAAAAAATACGAGCAACAAAAGCAATACTTTATTCATCTGCAATTATTCAATAATCAATTTACCTTTTCCTATTGTTTTTTCGGAATCCAAAACCTCATAAAAATAAATTCCACTCAGTAGCTTACCCCGATCCAGGGTAAAAACAGAAGAGCGTGGACGAACAACCAACACTTCTTTACCATAAACATCAAATAATTTAACTTCCGTATTCAGTCTGTCAAAACTGGATCCGAGAATTTCCAGCGTTGTTGTTTGGGCAAACGGATTTGGAGAAACCGTCACAGAGGATGAATTTTTTTGTTCTTCTACTGCTGTGGTTGACACACAGGTCCAGCTAGCTGTCCAACCGGCATTGTTAACGAATGGATCGGATTTAAAACGAAGGCTCATTACTCCACTATTTGCTATTACCGTTCCAGGAGAAACTATTCCTGTGTAAATTCCGATTAGCGTGTTTGGGGGTATAGGCTGCCCATCATATATCCATAAAGAATCAAAATTGGTTTCCAAGTCGAAACTGCTGAAGGTCATAGTTACTGAGGAAGCAAAGCTCGGCTGGATCACGTTAGTCCAATCTTCGTTGCCAGCATAAGCCGCGGAAGGTCCTCCTGTATCATCAAAAGTGCCGGTGCAGGAGGTAGCCATATACACGCAATTGGGCGTTGTGAATGATGATCCTGCAGTATGTGATGTGCCATCCCAAATTCTCCAGTAATAGGTAGTGCTGGGTTGAAACGCAAGAAAATTATTTGGATTTGTATTCAATGCAAAACTTCCTGGGCATCCTGTGGTTGTAACATTCGTAACTCCTTTGCTCCAAAAGTAAGAATATCCGGGATCATCTGAAACATCCACGACCCAGTTTGCACCCGAGTTTTGCCAATTTAAATTTACTCCCAAACTCGGACAACCTAATCCCGTTACTGCCAGGTTCGTAGGTGTGATTGTGGTTACGTTGCTTGTCCACGAAGCATTCCAACCAGATGCAGGAGTTGTACAATCCGATCGGAATTCGAGCGTCATAGAGCCGCTACTTGCTACCAATGTTCCCGGGTTAGAGGTACCAGTATAATATCCTATAAGCGGGGCCCATACATCTGTGCCGTTATATACATACAAATAGTCCCAGGTATTTTCAGTATTGAAACTATTAAAGGTTAGAGTCACCGATGTGGCTCCTGTTGGGGCAATGGTCCACACCAAACGTTCATCGTCCGAATAATTTCCTGCAGCACCTCCGGAATCATAAAAATTTCCGGTTGCTGAAGTAAGTACAGTAGGTGCGGGTGAAGGATTTATCAACTTAAAAAAATAGTCCCAGTTCCAGTTCGGCCCAGGATCGGTATGCGATTGAGAAGGATAATGTTGATGTCCTTTTATTTTCGAACAAGTGCCCGGTATGCTGGACTGATTGTAATAAGTGCTTCCGAGCCATGGCCAGAATCCAGTACGAAGTGGATTAATGCCATACCCGCTATTGCAGATATCTTTGCAAAGGTTTGCAGAACTTTGATACATGGCAGTAGTGTACCACGAAGCATCATTCACAAAGCCTTCGTGCTCGATGCCGATGGTATAAGGGTTTTGACTTCCAACATGATATCCGGTGTTTGCTTCCAGCACCATTTGAGTAACCTGCCCATCGGACGAGCGAATCACATAGTGCGCTGCTACGCTGGCCGCGCAATTTTTAAACCAGGAAATGCATCCTGCATAACTTCCCTGTACGGTATGAATTGTAACAGCAGAAATTGCCTGACTCCTGCCGCTAGAATAATTACACGATGGAGCAGGGTCCCAAATAGCTGGCCCATAGTCCGGAGAAGCAAATACCTGCTGTTTGTATGAAAAAGCATCGCCATTTTCATTAGCAATACGATCAGAAGATATTTTAATGAACGAAGCACTTAAGACCTGTAGATTTTGCGCTCCAAATATTTTCTGCATGTCAATTTTATACAGAGGAAATTTATACGCATCGGCATAAACAGGATTTGAAAGAAATGAAAATACTGAATACAAATGCGTATTCATAGCATAGTTACTTTGAAAATTAACATCTCCGGGAAGTTCACTCAGAAAAGCAAGAACCTGCACTTGGTCTTCTATTGCTGCTCCTGACTTGGTTTCTAAAAGTATCTGATCATATGCTGCAGCAAAAGCTAAAATATTTTTTTCGGACGAAGAGATGATCTCTTTGATTGGAATGCCGGAATACAGAGAAACAATAGAAAGCGTATTTCGGAAATAATTTTTTCCATCAGCCACCAAACCCATCACGCCATAGGCATTCGGTAAACCAACACAGCTCTCCGCATCATCAATATTATGAGTAACGTGAGCAAGTCTGGTATTGGTAAAAGCAACTGCTTCCAACACGCCTCTTGGGATGGATGGATGCTGGCCATAAGCCTTTTCAAAAAAAGCAGCATAGGGATTTGGAGGGAGATTGTCCAGCTTTGAAATTTGGCCGGCATACAAATTCAATGTGGCGAATGATACAATAAGAAGGGTGTAGAGTTGTTGCATGGATGTGATATTGGTTATTTTTCTAATGGGTCTAATGAAAAAACATGTTCTGCCTCCTTCGAAATAAAAAAAATCTCATTCTTCAGCAGCTACATAACAATCAAAAGTAACAAAAAACTTTTTAATTATAAAATATGCTCCTGTTCACACTTAGCGCAACAAGCTAATATTCCCCTTTTTATTAATTTTCTCTCCGCTTGAAAAGGTGGCCTCGAGATAATAACTGAACACCGCTGTATTCAGAGGTTTGCCCTTGTAAGTGCCATCCCAGCAAGGCCCACCCCCGGCCCCTCCTGAAGAAAGAGGAGAACCGTTGTATTCGAACAGT
>CAYZTB010000003.1:89974-109874 GCA_964481195.1 uncultured Bacteroidia bacterium
TTATAAATGGATAAATAAACGGCTTCGATACAACTGCCCATCACGCACTCGAGGTCATTTTCCAGATCGTTGTTCGGTGAAAAAGCATTGGGGATATAAATATTTCCGCAGGGAATATCCACATAAATCGTAATGCAGGCACTGTCGGAACAATTATTTATGTCCGTTACCAATACACAGTACTCTGTGGTTTGACTGGGTGTTGTTGCCGGATTAGCGCAAGTTATGCAGCTCAATCCCGTAGTTGGCGACCATTGATACGTTCCTCCGCCTGATCCTGTCAGGGTTGTGCCTGCACCAATAGAAATACTGGTGGTACCAGCAATTGCCGAAGCGACAGGTCCCGGTGTTTGCGTAATGACCACATTCTGCCCTTGCACGCAGCCGCTTGCATCTGTAACTATTACTGAATAATTACCGGCAGCAAGCCCCGTAGCGGTTTGAGCCGTTTGCCCATTACTCCAGCTATATGTGTACGGAGTTGTTCCGCTCGATGAATTTGCTGTTGCTGTTCCGTTGTTGATCGAACAGCCTGATTGCGTTGAAGAAGTGCTTACTATAAGACTTCCACCCGAAGAGACAGACACCGATTGGGTTTTCGTGCATCCGTTGGCATCTGTAACGGTAACGGAATAGGCGCCTCCTGATAGTGCTAATGCCGTTGATGTTGTTTGTCCGTTATTCCAGAGATAGGCGTACCCTGGTGTTCCACCCGATGTATTTGCCGAAGCAGTGCCGTTGTTGCTCGTGCAAGTTGTGCTGGTGGAACTTGCCGTTATAACAATTGGAGCTGGTTGAGTGATTATTATAATCTGAGACAAGACGCAACCTGTTGAATCTGTAACCAAAACTGTATATGTTCCGGCTGAAAGTCCAGTTGCAGAAGAAGCGCTTCCGGCAGCCGGGGACCAACTATAAGTGTAAGGAGCGGTTCCTCCGGCAGGAGTTACTGTTGCACTACCTGAAAGGCCTCCATTGCAAAGCAAGTTGCTCTGTGCATTTGTGACTGTCATATTGCTTCCACCGCTGGTTACCGTAACGGTTGCTGTTTGAAATTTTGGGGCGCACGCGGTATTATCAGTAACTGTTACTGTATAGTTACCTGCAAAAAGTCCGGTAGCGTTGGGGCCTGTACCCCCGGTCGGGCTCCAGGAATAGGTGTACGGAGCATTTCCTCCTGTTGCAGTGGCAGTAGCCGAGCCTTGTCCAGTGCAGGAACCCACAGCAGTAGCGGTTACGCTGAACGAAGTACCGCAGGCCGGCAAACTCAATTGAAAAGATGCGACATAACTTTTTCCGCATACATAAAGCATGTTGCCGGGTGCTAATCGCACATCGTATACGGTATCTGTCCCTGCCGGGCTCGGAATGGTGGTCACAACGGTAAAGGTGGTGTCGTATTGCGTCACGCCCAAAGGGGTGCCCACAAAAATATTATCACATTCATCTACGGTTATTCCTCCCCACCTGAATTTAGTGGCAGAAAGAGTGGTGCCATTCATAAATGCCCCTGTATTTTTATTCCATCGCTGAAGCAAGCCTCCATCATACGTATAAACATATTTACCGCTGGCAGCCATGGCATTCATTCCGCAGGAGCTGGGGTTGATGTTACGTATATACTCAATGCTGGAGAGTTCCGTAAAGCTGTGGTTGTTCGGCAGCACATATGCCGTTGGAGCAAGTGTGGCTGCAGGAACTTTTAAGAATTTGTTGCCGCAGTTACCCATAAAAACGTTGCCGGAATTATCCTGAGCAAGCATACACATATCCTGTTCGTTCAGCGCAAAAGTGGTTCCGGTGAGAACATTTACAGAAGTGAGGTTAACACAGTTCGTATCCAGAATATATCCCTGATAGCGGGTCGGATTATTAAACGAAGAACCAGCGATCACTATTTTTTTGTTGCAGTTGTCGTAAACCGCCCGCCACGCTTCTTTCATGGTAGAGTTCCCTGTTGGAAACATAGCGATTTGTGCGCCCGAAGCATCTACTTTGGCAACTCGGGAGCCGCCCGGTGAAAAGGGCCAGTAAGTTCCTTCCACCACATAGCTGCTACCACTTACAGGATCAACTGCTAAATCACCATAGTATCCTATGTGTGTGAAAAGTGTTGCGGTATAAATCCATTGTATTGCTCCGGCATTGTTCATCTTTATTTCGATATACGGGCTAGCCCCACCATACGCATATACATTACCGGCAAAATCATATTCCAGATCATAGGCTGCATTGTATCCGGGAAAAACAGGATTGGTTACCCAGGGATCAATGATCACTCCACCCTGTGAGCTTAGCTCGCAACCTTCGCATGCTGCTCGGTTTTCCAAAGGGGAGGAGGAATTCTGATAATTAGGGATAGAAAAGGATACAACATTATTCTTTATTGCAAATGAGGAAAAAATGGTTTGGTGATTGTCTGCATAAAATGTTTGGGGGGCATGATCAATAAATTCACCGAAAGAACTTTGTATCACAATATTTCCTGAAGCGTCAAGGGAAATACTTTGGGCATTGAGGTATTTCATTTTAATCTGGGAAGGATCTGCTCCGGGGTGCAGGATGATTGAATACTTTATGCCAGCGGCCTCAACCCCTCTCTTATAGGAGAGGAGAGTAGTTTGGGAGGGAGTGGGGAAAGTATATTCTACATCAATGTTCGCATACATATCTCTGTAGATGATCTTTTTATAAGCCGATGCCTTCAACGAGCTTTTTCCGCTTGCATCTCTGTTATCGGGATACGTGTAATAATATGAAACAGCGTCCTCTGCAACCACTTTTACATTTTTGTTCGCGCCCTCCCAAGTGATGTGCAAAAAATGGGAAATAGTTTTCATTTTCGAGGGTGCAAGATGCTGCCCTTCCTCGATTTTCTCTCTTTCTTCTTTGCTAAAAACGGGATACTCATCGTGGCGGTACGACAATCCCTGAGCGGTAAAATACAATTCTGTTCCTTCGCAGGACGCTCCAAAAAGTACGGGTAATGTTCTTCCATTAACCATGAGCCCTTTTCCCTGCCCGAACGACATTTCAGTCGGACGGGCATTATCCATCTGCCTCGGAAACTGCCCTTTGTTCTCTACAAATGCCTTTTGTTCAAAGGGATTGGAAGCCCAATTTGTTTGGGAAAAAGAGCCCAAGGATTGCAGCAGCAGGAAGGTACCAATCAGGTGTCTCATCTCAAAAAATTTAGGATGTTTTTATTAAAAATGAAAGGAACAAATCCAGTGACCAAAAATAAGCAATAAAAATCCTTAAGCTGCATGCACAAAGAGTGTTAGTATATAATAATTTTTGCTGTATTCACCTTACTGCCGCTGCTGGTTTTAACGAAGTAAACTCCTTTTGGCCAGCTCGAAAGATCGATGGAAAAATAAGATGTTTTTACCTTTTGAGAAATGATCCTTTCACCCAGCAGATTATAAATTACACATTCTGAACCGGGTGAAATTCCACTCACTGAAAAAACACCCGAAGAGGGGTTAGGAAGTATCACAAGCTCCTGATCCTTGCAGGGGAATTTGACCGATACGTGGGGAAAGTATTCAAACGCCCCATTGTAATCTGTTTGCTTGAGGCGGTAATACAAGGCCCCTTCCCTGCCTCCCCCGTTAGGGGAGGTGTCTGAAAATTCATATTCCCTGATGGCAGATGAATTCCCTGCTCCCAGTACTATGCCAACAGGTTCAAAATGGGTTCCGTTGATACTGCGCTCTATGGTAAAATAATTATTGTTGGATTCACTCGCAGTAGCCCAATTAAGTTTCACACTATTATTATCGTTGCAATTACCTGAAAAAGAAATCAACTCTACAGGAAGTGGCCACGAATTAATTTTTGCAATATGTTCCGGAATAGTTTGAGGACCGCATGCAGGGGATGGTCCAAAAAGTCCGCCAACATAGAGTCCTCCATTATAAACATTCATTGAATACACAGGAAAATTTAATGGCGATGAGCCAACAGTAGTCCATGTATTTGCAACTCCCATTCTTGCAGTATAGTTGAATCCTGTTGTCCCTGAAAAGTCTATGAAACTCCCAGCAACATATAGATTTGTCTGATATACAGTACAACAATACGGTGTAAATGCATCGGCAGCGAGTGGCATGTCTGGTAAAACAGACCACGTAGTCCCATCCCATTGCGCCATTTTAATATGAGTAGAAATAACAGTATTTCTGACTCTACTAAAAGCTCCCATTATAACCAATTGACCACCATAAAGTGTCATGTCATACACTGCCCCATTAGGTCCAAGATCAGTAGCAGGTACCATAGAAGACCAATTTGTGCCATCCCATTTAGCCAAGTTTCTGGTGTCTGCTACCACGCTTCCATTTGCTTGAGTTGCAGATGCGAATGTTCCTCCAACGTACAAATTAGCTCCCCAAACGTACATGGCAGGCGTTACCCCATTAATGGTATTTAATCCTGCCCCCACAGCCGACCATGCTGTTCCATTCCATTTGGCAATTCCATTAGTATTTGCTACCGCAGGTATTGAAAAGCCACCCGTACCGCCCATTGCATATAACGCCCCACCATATACAGTTAATGTCCTACAAACTCCCGTAATCCCTGCACCTACTGCTGACCAAGTGGAAGTACCTGGATTCCACATTGCAATATTAGAACATGCCACTCCGCCAACTGTAGAAAAACTACCTCCAACGTAAATATTTCCACCATATTCTGCAATTGCTTGACCCACAATACTGCCTCCGGCAGTTATTCCGGTTCCTAATGCAGTAAAAGTTGTTCCGTTATATTTTGCTACGCGGCTGGCAGCAACATTATCAATTGTGGTAAACCATCCCGTAAGATACATGTCCGTTCCAACGGTGGCCATTGCCATTACATCACCACCTCCAAAACAGCCATCATTTGCACCTGCTCCTACATTTGACCACGTTGGCGGTGATTGAGAAAAGGAAGAACTTATCCCGCAAATAAACAAAACGAGAGTTGAAAATAAATATCGGCAGTTGTAAATCATTGGCTTGAACTTATGCGTTAGGATACTGAATTGGTTGCAATTTTCATCTGCCTATTATTACCTTATTTTTCAAATACTTATCGTTGTTCTTAACTCTTAAATAATAAATTCCTGCCGGCAAATTGCTGCTTATTATTCTGTTATCAGAACTAACTTCTCCTGAATGCACAACTTGTCCCAGCGAATTGATCAACTCATATTTTTCCACACCTTGCAGATTTCCTGTAAAAGTGAAAACTCCATTATTTGGATTAGGATGTATATTAGGAGTTTCTGCTTCATATTCATTCTCCATTCCTGTAGCTGACAAACAACTCCAGTTGGCCGTCCACCCCGCATTTTCTACGTAGGAATCGGATTTGAATCGGAGCGTCATAGCCCCGCTGTTTGCCGAAAGCGAAGCAGGAATCACGGTGCCCGTATAAACTCCTATCAAAGCCGCAGAGGTGGAAGTTCCATCATACACCCAAAGCGAATCATAATCCTGTTCAACATCAAAAGCTATAAAATTCATAGTGACAGCAGCGGCATTCTGCGGTTGAATTACAAAAACATAGTCCTCGTTGGCAGTGTAATTACCCGAAGCGCCTCCCGCATCCGTGAATGTTCCGGCACAAGCTGAAACAGAAGATATGCATGAAGGGACTGTAAAGTTGCTGCCATTGGTATGCGACACGCCATCCCACACGCGCCAGTAATACGTTTGCGTGGGCTGAAAGATCAGGTATGAATTAGGAATGGAACTATGCGCAAATGCATCCGGGCAATTAATGGACGTAAGGTTGGCCACCGATCGGTACCAGAAATAAGAAAAGTTAGGATCGTCCGACACATCTACCGTCCAGTTGCTGCCTGAGTTCTGCCAGGAAAGATTTACAGAAATATTCGGACATGTTGCTTGTACTGCACTGAGACTGAGCGGAGCCGGTGGCGGAGCAGTAATGCAATTCCAGGTAGCACTCCAGCCCTGTTTCAAAATATCCACATCGCTTATGAATCTGAACGTGATGGCTCCGGAATTCGCGGTTATCGTTCCCGGATTGGCAGAACCCGAGTAAGTCCCTATGAGTGGCGCTGATGTGCTTGTACCATTGTAAGCATATAAAAAATCATAACCGCTTTCGATGTCTATCCAGTTGAATTTTACCGCAACGGATGTTGCTCCTGCCGGGGCAATGGTGAATGTATAGTCCTCTTTGTTGCTATACGTAGCATTTGAGCCACCGGTATCTTCAAAATTCCCTGAACAATTAGCACTCGTTAATGCTTTAGAGCCACAGGCAAAAGGAGGATAACAGCCTGTAAAAATTGAAACAGGATCGAAGCGGCCACTTAAGCTGATGCCGCCTCCCCATCCAGTACCTACTTCAAAATGCAAATGAGCATTGATGTTGGGATTGGAATTGTCGCAGGGACTGATTGGCCCAACATTTCCTATGTAGGCAATTACCTGACCTTGTTTTACAACAGATCCAACGGTTAGTCCCGGAACAACATCCTTGACATGAAAGGATCGTGTGAAAAAACCATTGCTGTGTTCAATGATCACAAAATTAGCCGGTTGATTCCAATCGTTTCCGCCTGCAATAAACGGGTCATCGCATCCAGTATACCCTCGTTGAATGTATCTTACTATTCCGTCATAAACTGCATAAATATTCTGTCCATAGCTGGAATTATTAGGAACATATTGCCAGTCTTGCCCTTGGTGACCGCTGTAGCAAGCCCATCCACATACTACTTGTCCCCCATTGCCAAGGGGATAGCAGGCCCATTGGGAGAATACGTTTGAAGAACTGAAAAGCATACAGGCGTAAAACAAAATCCAAACGAAGTTTTTCATATTGATGTTTTTATGTTATTGGTTCTACTTGTACAAATTTAGATTGAACGCATGCATAAATCAAATAAATAAACTGTCATTTTTAGTATTTATATTTATGTGATTATGTGATTTTTATTATTATTTTGCTATATTTAATTCATTAATATAAATTATTTTTAGTATTCAATGATTATTAGCTCTGCTCTTTTTGAACTGATCCACTCTCTGTCAAGTACAGAAAGGGCGTACTTTAAAAAAAATACTGTCACGTTTTCTCGGAAAAAGACCAGCAACTACCTGCGCATATTCGATGCAATTACAAAACAAAAAAATTATAATGAAGAACAACTTTTAAGCCTATTTAGAAAAGAGGCTTTTATTAAACAGTTCTCCGTAGCTAAAAATTACCTCTACAATCGTATTCTGGAATCAATGTTAACTTATCATCAGACTGCTTTTTCAGAAACGCTTAACTTGATGAGTCGATCTGATTTTTTATTTGAGAAAGGTTTATATAATCAGGCAGACAAGCAGCTTCGCATGGCTGAAAAGATTGCACGCAGGCATGAACTGCATTCTACACTAATAACCATTTGCGAACGGCAGCGTTTTGAACAATCCATTAAAAAACGCGAGCCAGCTGAAGCAGGAAAAAACATTGAACTGGCAGAAAAAGAAATCACTCTACTTAATAATCATCTTGCATTTTCAAAACTACTGGCACAAACGCAACATGTTTATAATCGCTACGGAAAAACAAAAAACAAAAAATACCTAAATGAATTCAAGGAGATAATGCGCCACCCACTGTTAAAAAATGAGATGCGTGCAATTACTTTTAGCAGCAAAAGGAGATACTATGACATACACGCGGTTTACAACAGTTGTATTGGCAGCGAGGAAAAAGCATTCGAGTTCTCAAAAAAGACAATCCAGTTGTTTGACACAAATCCTGAAAAAAAAATCAGATCTGCAATTTATTATGCTGGATACATAAACAACACACTTCTCTTCTGTCACGATCTAAAGAGATACCAGGAGGTTGAACTTTACCTAAATAAGTTAAGCGAGATAAAGCATCTTCTCACTTCAAAATATCAACAGGTCAGATATTTTGAAATACATTCAAACAATTTTCTTCATTTCCATAATAGCACTGGACAATTTGATAATGCAAATAAAATACTCCCTTCGATCATTGCTGAGTTACCACAACATGAAAATAAAATACCTGATCGCGACAAGCTCCTGCTGTACGGAAATATTGCAAATACATTGTTTGGCTTGGAAGATTATAAAAAATGTTTGATCTGGATCAACAAAGCAAGAAATGAGTTTCCGGCTAATGTGCGTCCTGACATTGACATCGAAATAAGTTTATTAAATATATTGGTGCACATTGAGCTTGGCCATCTGGAATTAATCTCCCATTTGGCTGCAGCACACAAACGTTTACTTCTTCAGAAAAAAAGCATTACCAACTTGGAAAAACACTTAATTAAATTCCTGAAAGCCATATCTCCGGACACTAAGAAAGAAACTCACCTCGTGCAAATGGCAGATCTAAAAAATAAAATAATTCAAAAACAGAAAATGAAAAAAAGAAGTGCTGAGCAAAGTCCATTTTTCTTTGATCTTTTAAGCTGGCTGGAAAGCAAGATTCGTGAAATCAGTTTTTCCAAGGTTGTGAGGAAGAAAAACCAAAGATATTATGAATAACTATTTCTTCCTTTTGCACTCACAGTTCATTAAGTGATCATCCACTATTCCTACTGCCTGCATAAAAGCATAGCAGATGGTTGAACCTATAAATTTAAAATCTCGCTTGCCCATGCCTTCACTCATTAAATCAGATAGCCTGGTTTTTGCAGGTAAATCTTTGTTAGATTTTGGTTGATTAATGATAGTTTTTCCTTTTGTAAAACTCCATACATATTTATCAAAGCTGCCGAATTCTTTTTGAATTTCTAAAAATCGCTTTGCATTATTTATGGCTGCTTCTATTTTTAATCTATTACGGATGATTCCCGCATCTTGCATTAAAGAATTAAATTTCTTTTTATCAAATCTTGAAACCTTTCTAGCATCAAAGTTTGCAAATGCTTTTCTAAAATTTTCTCGCTTATGGAGTACGGTACGCCAACTTAATCCAGCTTGGAAAGATTCTAAAATTAAAAACTCAAACAATAATTTATCATCGTGTAAAGGCTTGCCCCACTCCTTGTCGTGATACGCAAGCATGAGGGGGTCGTTAGCGGGCCATGTACATTGAAGCCCCACCGTGTCCCTCCCCAAAGGGGAGGAGAGCTTGCGACTTTTCTTTTTCATGCAATCTTTTTCTCAGTTGCCTTGCGGATACGAATGTTACTCTCTCCCACTTTAGAGGAGATGGAAGGGGTGGCTACTAACTCAACAGCAGTTTTGACAATTGCATTTGCATCGTATCCACACTCGGCATATAATTCTTTTTGTTCGCCATGCTCAATTATTTTATCTGGTATACCTAATCTTTTTACATGAGCGCTGTAGTTATGTTCAGCCATAAACTCTATTACGGCACTTCCCATTCCACCCATAATACAACCATCTTCTACGGTAATTACTTTGTCAAACTTTGAAAAAACTTCATGAAGTAGTTTTTCGTCAAGCGGCTTTACAAATCTAATATCGTAGTGAGCAGCATTGATTCCTTGTGCTTCTAATTCCGAACAAGCCTTGACGGCAAAATTTCCTACTGCGCCAATTGTGATGATAGCTATGTCCTCTCCCTCTTTAATTTTTCTTCCTGTACCTATTTCTATTTTCTGAAATTCTGTTTTCCATTCTGTCATCACCCCATTCCCTCTGGGATAACGAATGGAGAAAGGCATGTTATTTTCTTCCAACTGAGCCGTATACATTAAGTTCCGAAGCTCTGCTTCATTCATCGGAGAACTCACAATCATATTAGGAATGCATCGGAAAAAAGCTAAGTCGTAAGCACCATGATGCGTAGGCCCGTCCGCACCAGCAACCCCACCTCTATCTAAACAAAAAATAACTTTTAGTTTTTGAATAGCCACATCGTGAATAACTTGGTCATAGGCGCGTTGCATAAAGGAAGAATAAATATTGCAAAATGGAATCAAACCTTGGGTAGCTAGTCCGGCAGAAAAAGTAACCGCGTGTTGTTCTGCAATTCCAACATCAAACGCTCTGTCAGGCATGGTCTTCATCATGATATTTAAGGAAGAACCGGATGGCATTGCAGGCGTGATGCCAACAATCTTTGCGTTTTTTTCTGCAAGTTCAACAATCGTATGGCCAAATACATCCTGATATTTTGGAGGTTGTGGTGAAGTAGGTTTCGATTTTACAATTTCGCCTGTTTCTTTGTTAAACAATCCGGGCGAATGCCAAACCGTGGGATCGCCTTCCTCAGAAAATTTGTAGCCCTTCCCTTTCATGGTTAGGGCGTGTAAAATTTTTGGACCCGGAATATCTTTAAGGTCTCTTAATACTTTTACCAATCTCACAACATCGTGTCCATCTACAGGACCAAAATATCTGAACTTTAGAGACTCAAACAAATTACTTTGTTTAAGGAAAAAAGTTTTTGTAGCGTGGTCAACTTTGGAAGCGATTTCTTGAGCGCTTTTTCCAAACGTGCTTAACTTACCAAGCAGCTGCCAGATTTCATCTTTAAATTTATTATACGTATGTGAAGTAGTAATATCCGTTAAATATTCTTTTAATGCTCCAACATTGGGGTCAATGCTCATGCAGTTGTCATTTAATATGACCAACATATCGGCATTTTCTCCACCGGCATGATTAAGTCCTTCAAAAGCCATTCCGGCCGTCATAGCACCATCACCAATAACTGCTATTACACTTTTTTTTTCTTTTTTATACCGGTTTGCTACTGCCATTCCCAGTCCTGCAGATATAGAAGTTGAGGAATGCCCTACTCCAAATGTATCGTATTCACTTTCGCTGCGTTTTGGAAATCCGCTTATGCCTTTGTAAACTCGGTTAGTATGAAAATTATCTCTTCGACCTGTAAGAATTTTATGCCCGTATGCCTGGTGTCCCACATCCCAAACCAATTGATCGTTGGGCGTATCAAAAACATAATGCACTGCAACGGTTAGTTCAACTACGCCTAGGCTGGCACCAAAATGTCCACCTTTTTCAGAAACCACATCAATAATAAACTGTCTTAACTCTTTGCATAATTGTGGAAGTTCTTCTTCACTCAGCTTGCGTAAATCTGAAGGGAATTTAACTTTATCGAGGAGCGGACCTGCTTTATATGGCATTGAGGATTTGTCTGTTTTCTGCATCGCAAATTTAACTAATTATTCCTGAATGGGGAATGGAATTTCAACGCACTATTTACACGAATATTTTCAATAGATTAGCAATTGTATTTATTTAACTTTTCACTAAGAATATTCCTCTATGAAACAAATACCTATTCTATTATTTTACTTACAACTGCAGCCGTCAGCTATTGTCAAAATTTTCAAAGCTTAGATACCGTAAAAACGTATGGGGCTTATGACAATATCTACCTTCGAAAAATATATGCTGACTCATTAGCCAGCAGTTTTGTGATCTTCATAAAAAAAGAGGTGAATTCCCATAAACATGTCACACATAGTGAGCATGTTCAGATATTAGAAGGAAAAGGAAACATGACTTTGGGTGAAAAAAAATTTTCTGTAAAGAAAGGCGATGTAATATTTATTCCAAAAAACACTTATCACTCGCTTCTTGTAACATCCGATACCCCTGTAAAAGTATTATCAATACAATCTCCATTTTTTGATGGCAGTGATAGAGTTATGGAGGAGTAATATTTTATTTGATAGGGAGAATCGCGGTTTTATTCTGATTTTAGGGGGTAGAGTATTCTTTAAAGCAAAATATTCTTATATTTATTTGATTTAATCAATAAAAATTTCACCTTTGCTCATAGCAAAAAAAATAAATTTATGAACGCAACAGAAACTATGCAGATTGGAGTAAAAAAAATTGAGAGCTCTCGTTGGTCAGAGGTAAATTGGGATAAGCTTGGATTTGGAAGTTATATGTCCGATCACATGTTTTTTTCAAATTACGAAAACGACCAGTGGAAAAATCCAAAAATTGTTCCGTACGGAAAATTTGAATGTAGTCCGGCATTATCAGCCTTGCATTATGGTCAATCCATTTTTGAAGGCATGAAAGCCTACCGTTACGATAATGGCGATATCTATTTATTCCGCCCATTAGATAATTTAAAGCGCTTCAACATTTCGGCAGAACGAATGGCTATGCCTGCGGTTCCCAAAGATTTGTTTATGGAGGGTTTGTTGCAGTTAATTCGTTTGGATTCTAATTGGATTCCTAAAACCGAAGGCTCCTCACTATATATTCGCCCACTACTTTTTGCTACCGAAGAACACATTGGTGTAAAAATATCTGACACGTATGATTTAATAATCATGACTTCGCCAGTTTCTGCATATTATTCTCAGCCTTTAAAAGTTTTGGTAGAAACTAAATTCACTCGTGCTGTACCTGGTGGAGTTGGATTTGCAAAGACTGCAGGAAACTATGGTCGTTCGCACTACCCTACCAGCTTAGCTCGTAAAAAAGGCTACGACCAACTTATTTGGACAGATGCTATCGAACACAAATACTTGGAAGAATCAGGAACCATGAATGTAATGTGCGTAATAAATGACACCATTGTTACACCCGGTCTTCACGACACTATATTAGCTGGAATTACTCGCGACAGCGTTTTAACTACGGCAAAAGATTTAGGAATGAAAATTGAAGAGAGAAAAATTAGTGTTGATGAATTAGTAGATTCACACAACAAAGGAATCATCCAGGAGATATTTGGTGCGGGAACAGCTGCAACCATTGCACCCATTACGTTATTCGGGCATAATGGAAAAGACTATCAGTTACCTCCTATCACAGAGTCAAACTTTGGAAGTAGAATTATAAAAGCACTTGACAACGTACGAAGAGGCAGGGCTGCTGATAAACACAACTGGATGCAAAAGGTTTAATAGTGATTTATGGTTTTGAGCTTGGGGTGAGTAAAACAATTTTAAAAATTGCCTTTTGTTAAAATAATATATAACACTTAACTCCATGAAAAAAATCCTATCCTCAGCACTACTACTGTTTTGGGCAGTGCAGTTTTCTTTTGCACAAGGAAATGAAAAAACGTTTCTCGAAAAAGCTACTCCCGATCTTGTAAAGGCTTTTCAAAAAGGCGAAAATGAATTTTGGATAATGTTCACAGAACAAGCGGACCTATCCTTTGCAAAAACACTTCGACTAAAAGAAGATAAAGGACAATTTGTTTTTGACAAATTAACCGAAACTGCCTCTCGCGTTCAAGCTCCATTTATTTCTTTGTTAAATAAAAAGATGGTTTCTTATCAATCTTTTTGGGCGGTGAATGCAATTTGCGTAAAGGGTGATATGGCACTTGCTAAAGAAATAGCTGCATATGATGAAGTAAAAGAACTACTTCCTAATCCTAAAATGCGCATGATTGAGCCTGTAGAAATGATTCCTGATGCATTGGCAAAAAAAGATGCTACCATGGTTGCAATAGAATGGGGAATCACAAAAACTAAAGCGGATCAGATTTGGGCAATGGGTTTTAAAGGACAAGGAGTAGTAGTTGGCGGACAAGATACAGGTTACGAATGGTTTCATTTAGCGTTGCAAGAACAATATAGAGGTTGGAATGGCATTGTAGCAGACCATAATTTCAATTGGCACGATGCTATTCACTCCGGCAGTGGAGGGTCATGTGGTAAGGATTCTAAAATTCCATGCGATGACCATAACCATGGCACACATACCATGGGCACAATATGTGGAGATGATTTAATAGGCAATCAAGTTGGAATGGCACCAAAAGCTAAATGGATAGGTGCAAGAAACATGAATGTTGGCGCTGGCACTCCTACTACTTACATTGAATGTTTTCAATGGTTTTTGGCTCCTACTGATTTAAACAACCAAAACCCTACTCCATCCAAAGCACCGCATGTAATTAATAATTCATGGGGCTGCGACAATGCCGAAGGATGCAACTCCTCTAATTGGTCAAACATGGAAACTGTTGTAAATAATTTAAAAGCTGCCGGAATTGTTGTTGTTGTTTCTGCTGGAAATGATGGTTCTGGTTGTAATACTGTAAATGGCCCACCGGCTCATTTCAAAAATAGTTTTACTGTAGGCTCAACAACAAGCAGCGATGCAATGTCTAGTTTCAGCAGTCGTGGAAATGTAAATATTGATGGCAGTGGAAGAATTAAGCCCGATATTTCTGCCCCTGGATCTAGCATACGTTCTTGTATTAGACAAGGAGCCTTTGCCACCTACTCTGGAACAAGCATGGCTGGACCTCAGGTAGCAGGTGCTGTAGCACTATTAATTTCTGCAGTTCCTTCATTAGCTGGGCAAGTAGATACTATTGAAAGTATATTAGAAAAAACAGCTGTAAAAATTACTTCATCTCAAACTTGCAATGGCACATCACCAAGTACGTATCCTAACAATACGGTAGGGCATGGACGAATTGACCTTTTAGCAGCAATAAATTATGCGTTAAACAATAATACTACATCTGCTTCTAGTAATGCTATTTATAACAAAGGGGTTTCTGTTTTCCCTACCCCTGCAAATGACAAATTTTTTTTCCGCTTTGAGAATTTCCGAGATGTTGACGTTGTAGTTTCTCTTATGAATACTACAGGTCAAGAAGTCTTTAATGAAAAAAGGACAACCCAAAACAACGCTCTTGAAATTTCAGTTGAAGAATTACCTAAAGGCTTCTATTTTTACTCCGTTAAAACAAATGGAATAATTTATAACGGGAAATTTATCAAGGGTTAGCACCATCAATCATTCTTTCGTAAAAATGCAGGGATAATTCTCTGCATTTTTCTTTTATACTGTTATATATAAAAGTCAGACTTAGGGCATTTTGTTTACCTTTGCGTGCATATATAATCTAACTGTATATGCCCGAAACTAGCAAACGATTTTCAAAAGAAGGATTAACCTACGATGACGTATTGCTTATCCCTGCCTACTCGGAAGTGCTTCCACGCGAAACAGACACCTCTTCTTACTTTACTAAAGAAATAAAATTGAAAATTCCTGTCGTATCTGCGGCAATGGATACGGTTACAGAGTCGCAACTTGCCATCGTAATTGCTCAAGAAGGTGGAATTGGTGTTATCCATAAAAGCATGACCATTATTGAACAAGCAGAACAGGTGCGGAAAGTAAAACGCTCTGAGAGTGGCTTAATCCTGGATCCGGTTACATTAACTGAGACAGCAACTGTTCAAGATGCACTTACGTTGATGAAAGAAAATAAAATTGGTGGAATCCCTATCTTAAAAAAGAATGGCGAGCTTGCTGGCATTGTTACAAATAGAGATTTACGTTTTGAGAAAAAAATGTCTCGTCCCATTGTGGAAGTAATGACAAAAACAAATATCATTACAGCGAAGCAAGGGACAGATTTAAAAAAAGCAGAAGTAATTCTCCGAGAAAATAAAATTGAAAAACTTCCTATTGTTGACAGTAATAACAAATTGGCAGGGCTAATTACTTTCAAGGATATTATGAAAGTAAAATCTCGACCCAACTCCACCAAGGATGCTTTTGGAAGACTTAGAGTTGCTGGAGCAGTTGGCGCAAATGCAGAATCTTTAGAACGTGTAGAAGCATTAGTAAAAGCTGGCGTTGACGCTGTGGTAGTTGACACCGCACACGGACATTCCAAAGGAGTGATTGATACAGTAAAAAAGATAAAATCTAAATTTCCTAAACTTCAAGTAATTGCAGGAAATATTGCAACTGCCGAAGCTGCTTTAGCATTAATGAAAGCAGGTGCCGATGCTGTAAAAGTTGGTATTGGTCCAGGAGCAATTTGTACTACTCGCGTAATTGCCGGTGTGGGTGTGCCTCAACTAACTGCCATCGAAGATGTAGCAAATGCGGTAAAAGGAAAAATTGGTGTTATTGCCGATGGAGGAATTAGATATACAGGCGATGTGGTAAAAGCATTAGCAGCAGGAGCATCCTGCGTAATGATGGGATCCATGCTTGCGGGTGTGGAAGAATCTCCGGGCGAAACTGTAATATTAGAAGGAAGAAAATTTAAAACCTATCGAGGAATGGGCTCACTCGAAGCGATGCAAAAAGGTAGCAAGGATAGATATTTTCAAGAAGGGGAAGAAGATCTTGCTAAACTCGTTCCCGAAGGGATTTCTGGTCGTGTACCATACCGAGGAAGTTTGTTGGAAGTGATGTATCAAATCATTGGTGGACTAAGAGCAGGAATGGGATATTGCGGAGCAAAAACTATGGCGGATTTACAAAAAGCAAAGTTTGTTCGCGTAACTTCTTCTGGCATTCGAGAAAGTCACCCTCACGATATTTCTATTACCAGCGAAGCACCTAACTACAGTCGGTAATTCTTTTCTACTTTTTTTGAGACTCAGTAAATTTTATTGAATTTCCTTTTCACTTATTTGTACATTCGCAATAATACATTTCAATCTATGAAAAAGAACTTAAACTCTTGGATACCTGTTACTAAAGACAGTGATTTCCCTATACAAAATTTACCATTTGGAATATTTTCTCCTCCTAAAGAATTTATTGCCAAACACGATAAGGCAAAAGACATATTACCTCGCGTTGGCGTAGCCATAGGAGATCAGGTGCTTGATTTATTGGAGTTAAAAAAAACCGGAATATTTAATGCTCTGAATTTTGATACCAATGTTTTTGCTAAATCTTCATTAAACGATTTTATTGCGCTTGGCAAAAAAACAACCAGTGCCGTTCGTAATCGAATTTCTAAACTCTTAGAAGAACGCAATCCGGAATTACGTGATGATGAGAAAACAAAAAAGAAAGTCTTACATAAAATGAGTGAAGTAGAAATGCTTTTACCCGTTACTATTGGAGATTATACCGATTTTTATTCCAGCATGGAACATGCCACCAATGTTGGAATGATGTTTAGAGATCCCGCCAATGCCTTATTGCCAAACTGGAAACACATTCCGGTAGGCTATCATGGCAGAGCATCATCCATCGTGGTTAGCGGCACAAATTTTTTAAGACCGAAGGGGCAAATGAAAAACACCCCCTCTAAATCTCCCCCCAAGGGGGAGACTTTGCAGGGCGACAAACAGCAGGATGAAGTAATTTTTGGCCCTACCAAACAAATGGACTTTGAATTAGAAATGGCTTTTATCATAGGCAAAGACACGAAGCTTGGAGAAAGTATTTCTACCGATAACGCTCAGGATTATATTTTTGGTATGACCCTGTTTAATGATTGGAGTGCGCGCGATATACAAGCCTGGGAATATGTTCCGCTGGGACCATTTCTTGGAAAAAATTTCTGCTCCTCTGCTTCCCCCTGGGTAGTAACCATGGATGCATTGGAACCCTATTGCATTGATGGGCCAAAGCAAGACCCTGAAGTATTACCTTACTTGAAATATAAAGGATCAAAAAATTACGATGTAAACTTGGAAGTATTAATTAATGATACTACTGTTTCAAAATCAAATTTCAAATACATGTATTGGAACATGTCCCAACAATTAGCGCATCATACTGTAAACGGATGCAATGTTAGAATTGGCGACATGATGGCATCCGGAACAATTAGTGGCCCTACTCCTGACTCTTATGGCTCCATGTTAGAAATATGCTGGAAAGGAACAAAACCTTTGAAGCTGAAAGATGGCACCGAAAGAAAATTTATTAATGACAATGACTCCGTAACCATGCGTGGTTATGCAGACAAAGACGGCATTCGAATTGGGTTTGGAGAAGTAACAGGAAAAGTATTGCCTGCAAAATGAAAATTACATTCCTTGGCACAGGCACCTCTCAGGGAGTTCCAATAATTGGATGTAAATGTAACGTGTGTCAGTCCTTAGATTCTAAAAATAAAAGACTTAGAACCTCGGTGATGCTAGAAATTGCAGACAACAATTCTAAAATCAAACGGTTTATTATTGATACTGGTCCTGATTTCAGACAGCAACTTCTGCGAGAAAAAGTTGATAGCATTGATGCTGTTATTTACACCCACGATCATCGGGATCATGTTGCAGGGCTGGACGATATACGCGCACTGAATTATATTATGAAAAAAAGTGTGGATTTATATGCTACTGAATCAACCCAAAAAGGGATTCGGGAGCAGTTTAGTTACATTTTTAAAAATGCCAATTACCCAGGACTTCCAGAAATAAATTTTTGTACAATTGAAAACAAGCCTTTTGATATTGATGGAATAACTTTCAATCCAATATTAGTGAAGCACATGCACCTGCCAGTTTTAGGATTTAGAATTGGTGGATTTACATATATTACAGATGCCAATTATATTTCGGAAGAAGAGAAAAATAAAATTGTTGGCTCAGATGTTTTAGTTTTAAATGCGCTTCGCATGGAACCACACCCTTCGCATTACACATTAAACGAAGCAATTACACTTGCACAAGAATTAAAATGCAAAACCACTTACTTAACACATATTAGTCATCAGCTTGGATTGCACGATGAGGTAGAAAAAAAATTACCTGAAGGAATTAAGCTTGCTTTTGATGGACTAAAACTGGATGTTGATTAAACTCTGTTATTAACCGAATTTGGCTGCAAAACATAATTGCCGAAAGCCCTGAGTTATAGGCAAGCATAGCAGACCCGAAACAGACAGACAAACAGAATGAAATTAACAAAACTTTTCAACGACTTTTTTAACAGCGAAAAATCAGGCGGACTAATTTTAGTTTTTGTGACAATTCTTTCACTTGGACTTGCAAATTCGCCCTGGCAGACAGACTATATTAGCTTTTGGCATTTCGACCTTGGTGGGCACAGTATCGTTCATTGGATTAATGACGGTCTTATGACTATTTTCTTTTTACTCATTGGCTTAGAGTTAGAAAGAGAAATTTATCACGGAGAACTTTCAGACTTAAAAAATGCTTCATTACCAATCTTTGGTGCAATTGGCGGTATACTTATTCCTGCGGGACTATTTTTATTGCTCAACTTCGGGACAGACACGCAAGCAGGAGCAGGTATTCCAATGGCGACTGACATTGCATTTGCAATTGGCATTTTATCTTTATTGGGTAATCGTGTTCCGACCTCACTAAAAATATTCCTCACAGCACTGGCAGTAATGGACGACTTGGGAGCAATAATCGTAATTGCAATTTTCTACACGACCTCAATAGCCTTTGTAAATTTATTTATTGCATTGGGCATTTTTGGTTTTCTACTCATTCTAAACCGCCTGAAAGTTCACAACCTAATTCCTTATCTAATTGGTGGTGTGGCAATGTGGTATTTTATGTTACATTCAGGTGTTCACGCTACAATAACAGGAGTTTTGTTAGCCTTTACAATTCCATTTAGTAACGGTGGAGAAAAATCACCTTCGTTTATTCTCCAACATTTCTTACACAAACCAGTTGCTTTTTTTATTCTGCCATTGTTTGCTATTGCCAATACTTGCATTACGGTTGGCGACAGTTGGCAAAGTGGTTTAGGACAAACAAACAGTTTGGGTATTATGATAGGACTTGTAATTGGAAAACCTTTAGGCATTTTTCTTTTTTCATTTATTGGTGCTGGTTTAGGGCTTTGTGTTTTGCCGACAGACTTGAAATGGAAAAATATAATTGGAGCAGGATTTTTAGGTGGTATTGGTTTTACAATGTCAATCTTCATTACGCTTCTTGCCTTTGACAATGCAGACATAGTAAACAATTCAAAAATTGCAATTCTTATAGCTTCAATTATTGCAGGTGCAATCGGGTTTCTATGGCTTAGACTGACACTTACAACACAAATAGAAAATGACTAAAACCATTGACAGTAGAAGAATGCCAGCCTATAACAGCAGCTCCTATGTAGGGTTCACTCAAAAAGTCCGACCCAACCATTTTTATAAAAAAACCGAAAAACAGTCGAACTAATTTTATTAATCCAAAAGTTAAAAAAAGCAAACGCGT
>CAYZTB010000004.1:0-23981 GCA_964481195.1 uncultured Bacteroidia bacterium
TATTTCTTTTTTTTTTTCGTATACTTTATTTGGCTCTTTTTTTTTTGTTGATTTAGGTATTAAATTTGAATAAGAAGTTTCAATTAAATTTGAAGAATCATAGCCTGCTATTTTACAGAACTTTGTATTTACATATTGAATAATATTGTTATTATCAGCAATTAAAATTCCCTCATTCATGTTTTCCACAATATTATCCCATTGATGCTTGGGAGAAAATTTTAGGAAATCAAACTTAGTAATAGCAATTAATGTCGAGGCAGAAAAGAAAATTACCAACGAAGAGGCTATGGGCATTGGAGGAAAATCAAAATAGATGGGCAATATGATCTGATAGGCAACTCCCACGATAATAGGCGTGCTGGAGCCAAACAAAATTAACCGGGCACGAAAGTATTCTATCGATTTTTTATTTTTTATTTTATAGGTATAATTAGCAAGCAGCAAAATCATTAGCGTAGCATGAATGCCAATTAATACAAAGGCAGCAATACTGATTGGATGAGAGGGAATAAACACCCAGCCCCAGTTCTCGGTATAATTAAAAATCATGTATTCAGATCCTGAGGCAAAAAACATTGAAAACAAAAAAGTAGGGAGATATAATGCAATTAGATGGTAATGTCGTTCTCTCCATCTTTCTTTATTTATTAATAAGAGTACAAAATGCAAGCCTACAGCACCTATAAAATTTGTTGATATCGAAAACATATGGTACCACATAGCAGCAGCCTCTTTTGTGGCACAAATTTGCAACACCACTTCTTGCAGCCTCCACATAATTAGCGTAAGCAAAAAGAATAAAAATACCGTGCTTACAGAAGACCTCCTGACATAGAACAACACATAAATAAAAATGAATAAATTTATTAAGGCAGGAAATAGCGATAACCAAAAATATGGCCAACTTTCAAACGAAAAGTCGAAAAACTCTTCTCTCATAATTACCTTTAGTGAAAATTATATTAAGATAAATGTAGGTAGAATTAATACAATACGAATACATTTGCGTCTTTCTTTTAAGTAACCTTTAATATCTTTTATACGTATTAGTAAATCGATTTATGCTAATAAAAAAGCCCAAAAGTAAATATTCTACAGCAATGCTTATTGATGACAGTGAGATTGATAACTTTATCAATCTTAAGATGCTAGAGGGGTGTAATTTTGCAGAAAGAATTTATATACACACAAACGGGAAAGGGGCATTAGAGGTGTTTAAAAATATAGAAAGAACAGGCGAGCAGGACTATGCGTTATTTCCGGAAGTTATTTTTCTGGATCTAAACATGCCCATCATGGATGGATTTCAATTTGCTGATGAGTTTGAAAAATTACCTGAATCATTAAAAATGAAAACTAAAATTGTAATTCTGACAACTTCTATTAATCCATCAGATATAGAACGTTCTAAAAAGTACGCTCAAATAATTAAGTTTGTAAATAAGCCGTTAACTCAAGCAGTGTTGAGCAGTATTTAAGCCAATACATTTGAATTTGTAATTGATTCCAGCAGACTTTCGTCTATCAGAATGCATTCTAATAATTGAATAGCACCATTATTTAGCTTCCTATATTTTTCCAGATTATTTGAAATTTTCATTTTCCTTATTCTCCCAGGAGGCAAATATGTAATTAACAGAAGTTTTGTAAGTAATCGAATTATATCAAATGGGAGGGAGTCATATTCTCTAGCTCTTCGTTGTATATTTTTTAGAAATGTTTTTGCTATGCCGGGTTTGTTATTTAACAATAAAGAAAGAGCAAGAAATAATTTAATTTCTAATTCTGCAAATGGAAAATGTTTTAGACTAACTTCATTTATCAGTTCATTTAATATAGCAGCAGTCTCCCCATATTTTTTAACTCCAAAAGAGGCAGCTGCCGAAAATTTCTTGTAATTAATATAATTTGCAACATCTTCCTTGTATGGAGTATAGCTTTCGGATAATAAATTATATTCTTCATAAAGTTTTTCTACCTCACCAGATTCAATTAAAAGTTTAGATTTTTCTAATAAGAAGTGAGAAGGGAAGCAGCTAAAGTTGTTTAATAAAAATATATTTAATTTATGGTCAACTTGTTTATAGTAGGTTGTTGCATTTTTTTCTTGTTTTGTATATAAGCAGAATTGAAACCGCAGATAAGCCATTAACGTTTTCAGAAAACTATAACTTGCATCATGTTTGTGTGTAGCAATTACTTTTTCTGTGACGGACAAATGCTCTTCTATAATTTTTTCATTTCCCTTTTTTGGCTTTCCGTCAATAAAAAGCAAGTATTCAATTATTAAAATGTTTTTATACACTTCCAGGCGGTGTGATTGATACAACTTTGCGTAGTTAATCATCTCCTGTTTAAGCATTTCCAATACTTCCAGCAGCGTGCTATCGGCCGACATTTTATATTCGCCTAAGTACTTATTAAATTCCAGCAGAAGTTCTTTAGCTTTATCAATAGCCATGTTATACGCCAAGTGCTTATTATATTGCTGAGAATATTCAAAATATTTAGGTGAGTGGCGGGATATTTTTTTTAATGCACTATATACTTCGGTAAGTGCATGAGGTATATCCAGCTTAATTAGTTCCTTCTCAATTTTTAAAAGTTGAGTCAGTGCCAGTTCTCGCGGAGTGTTATATAATAGATTAGGAATGTTTGCGACATTTTTTATAAGATCTATATTAGCCTCGGGAGCATTGTGAGCAAAAAAATCTTGGATGCGGGCACTCAAACGAGACCTCAGCGCATAATACCCGGAGGCAGAGGTCTTAAGCTTAGATGAAATGGTTGACTCGTCTAAATCCGTAATCCTTAAATAATGCAGAAGCTCTACACATTTGTCGGCCTCGTTTTGTTTAAGCCAGAGGCTAATTGACTCAGTTTCTTTATTAGAAAGTTTTTGAACTACGTTTCTTAAATGCAACATGATGTAAGAATCAGACTTAAAGGTATTGCTTTTTGATAAAAAGCTACAAAGTTTATTTTGTGTTTTGACCTATTAAATACGCAAAAAGCCCAATTTCCTCTATGGGAAAATGAAAAACTACATTTTTGCCTAAAATCTTACTTAAGGCAGAAAGTAGGCAAATCGGTCTTCTTTTTTACAAACCTGTAGCTTATCTTTGAAGCATAAGAAAGAGAAATGAATAACATAATCTCAAATAAATATCTTTTAACAGCTGCCTTTTTATTTTTTGGTTTAGTGCCTGTGTGGGCATCAACCAACACCCTGCTAATAAAAATAGCTTCTGCAACCTATTCGGATGAAATAGCAGTACGGTTTATGCCAGGCGCTACTACAGGATTTGATGGTTGCTGCGATTCTTGGAAATTGTTTGCAGGAAATAATGCAGTGCCTCAGGTTTTTACTAAAACAGATATTGGAGATGAGCTAGCTATTAATTCACTTCCTTCATTAACAAGCAACAACCTTGTAGATCTCTTTGTAAGAATAGGAGTAGCTGCTACGTATACAATCACTACTACTTTGGCAGATCCCTTTGCTCCGCTTACAATACTTACTTTAATAGATAATGCAACAGGGAGTACGTATGATTTAACATCGACAACGCCACATATCATTTCACTACCTGCCATTGCCTTAGGTTCTGCTGCCCGATTTAGTGTTCAGTTCATTCCTCCTCCTACTATACTTCCTGTGGATTTAACTTACTTTACAGCAAGCGTAGAAAGTAATAAGGTTTTAGTACGTTGGGCAACAGCTTCTGAATTTAATAACCATCATTTCTCTTTAGAAAAAGGAGTATCCTATAATGAGGTTAATGTTGCTGATGTATATTTTGAACAAATAAGTAGCATGCCAAGTATTGGAAATAGCAGCGTAGAAACAAGCTATGAATTTCTTGATCGATCAGAAATAATCAGGACTTGGAATAAAACAATTTATTACCGCTTAAAACAAGTTGATCACAATGGGCAGGAAAAATATTATGGCCCCATATCAGCTTCTTATTCTAAAGACAATTTACTAGATGTGATTGTATATCCTACTATATCTACAGGCACTTTTTTTATAACAGGAAATTTAGAAAATGCATCTGTAAGCATTTGTAATCTAGCAGGGCAAAAAACACCTATTTCATTTATTGAAGATAACAATGGGAGCGGCACTTATAAAGTGGATGTAAATAACTACATCAGTGGAATTTATTTCTTACATATTTCTTATCAATATCGTGAACAAGTACAAAAAATAATTATTAATTAATACTAAGAAAATGAAAAACTCTAAATACATACTATTATTTATTGTAGCAATAGCATTACAAATAAATATGCAAGCTCAGAATTTATTAGTATCTATTAATGATGAAAATCTAATAGAAGATTCAGCAGCTAAAATATCTTCTCTTACTGCAACTGTAGATTCAGGCTCGGTTTATTTAAAGTGGACAGTATCAAACCAAAAAGAAGATGGAATGTATTTAGTTTTTAGTTCCTCCAATGGAGTAGATTATGAAAATATTGGTAATAAAATTGGAGTAGGGGTGCCTATTTCAAATGACATAGCCTATTATTTTGTTGATTCGTCACCTGTTGGAGAAATAGTAAATTATAAATTAGTTCATATAGCTAAAAATAAAACATTCATCAACAGCGCTACCATAAAGGTAAAAAACAAGAAAGTATTTTTAGCTGCAAAGTAGTGCTTCTTTAGTTTAAATATCCGAATAATACATTCGTCTTTTTGATAGAAGAGGATATTCGCCAATCAAACTTCTAGGGAAAGCAGCTGGTTTAAAATAAAGCACTGTGATAAATAAATTCCATATATTCTAGACGTGTGTTGGTACATTATGTGCAACCCTAATAGACAACCACTACTAACGACAAAAGACAAATAAAATGGAGACAACAGAACGAAATAAATCGGAAGAAAAATATAAACGAGTACTGGAATTAGCCCCAGACGGCATAGTCGTTATAGGTTCTGACCGAAAAATTCAGATAGTAAATGTGCAGACAGAAAAACTGTTTGGTTTTACGAGGGACGAAATGATTGGGAAAGAAGTGGGAATGCTCATGCCTGACCGTTTCCGTCATGACCACACCGAACATGAACGAAAATTCATTGAAAAACAAAAGCCCCGAGAAATGGGTATTGGAAAGGAATTATTTGGAAAACGAAAAGACGGAACCGAATTTCCTATTGAAATAAGTTTAAGCCCAATACAATCTGGTGAAGAAGGTACGATTGTGTTAGCAACTATTCGTGATATAACTGAACGAAAAAAAATTGCTAAAGAATTGATAGAAGCAAAAAGCAAAGCTGAAAATGCCGCAGAAATAGCAGAAAGTGCATTGAAATCCAAACAACAGTTTTTAGCGAACATGAGTCACGAAATTCGTACACCAATGACTGCCATTATTGGATTTACAAAAGTGTTGATGAAAACAGATTTGTCATCAAAACAAAAAGAATATTTGCAAGCCATCAAAACAAGCGGAGATGCTTTACTAGTGCTTATCAATGACATATTGGATTTAGAAAAAGTAGATGCTGGAAAAATAACATTTGAGAAAGTGCCATTCAAAATGGACTTATTTTTATCAAACATGTTTCATTTGTTTGAAATAAAAATTCAGGAAAAGAATTTAGCGTTGGTTAAAGAATACGACAGCAAAATACCTGCGGTATTGGTTGGCGACTCCATTCGTTTACAACAAATATTTTTAAACCTCATGAGTAACGCCTTAAAGTTTACAACAAAGGGGAAAATTACAGTAAATGTTCGTTTGTTGAATGAAAATAACGAGAACGCAACTATTGAATTTTCAGTTACAGATACGGGGATAGGAATAGCAGAAGATAACATAGAAAATATTTTTGAAAGTTTTCAGCAAGCAACAAGCTCCACTTCGCGAATATTCGGGGGAACAGGATTAGGGCTTGCCATCGTTAAACAATTAGTGGAAAAACAAGGTGGAACTATTGGCATAAAAAGCAAAATAAATGAAGGCTCAACTTTTATTTTCACTTTAAGTTTTCAAAAAACACAGTCAGAAATTGAATTAGAAAGTAAAGAGTTGGTATTAGACAATGAAATTAAAGACATAAAAGTATTGGTGGTTGAAGACATTAAACTCAACCAATTATTGATAAAAGTAATTTTGGACGAATTCAAATTCAAATACGACATTGCTGACAACGGGAAAATAGCAATAGAAAAACTTCAAACTAATTTATACGATATTATTTTGATGGACTTGCAAATGCCAATAATGGATGGATTTGAAGCTACGGAACACATTCGTAAAAAAATGAACTCTAAAATCCCCATCATCGCTTTAACCGCAGATGTAACAACGATGGACTTGGCTAAATGTAATGCTATTGGCATGAATGATTATACCGCTAAACCTATTGACGAAAATATATTGTACAAAAAGATAGTTAACATATTAAAAAACTAATCTCGTGACACTTGAATAAAGGGCAGCACATAACAGCACCTAAAAAAAATAGCGGGCGAAGTGCGAATACGAACATTGTGCAACTAATAAAGTTTGGTGCATATAGACAGTTTAGTGTTCCAAAGCCGCCACTTCCTTTAGCTGCAAACCGAACGATTCTAGTTTCACCAACACTTTTCACAGCGAATAAATGTAAACGATAGAATTAATTTATTTACCATTAGCTGAAAAAGCAGCTAAAGCCTTTTCCAGATTTGATCTAATGTTTTGATTTCCGGGATTTACAGTCAACGCTTTGTTATAATATTCTATTGCTTCTTTCATGTTCCCTTGATTGTGGTTTATAGCTCCTAAATTTCCCAATGCATCCGAATTGTTAGGGCTATATTGTAGCACCTGCATAAAATATTTTTTTGCAACATCAAATTCATTTCTTTCAAAATGTATGACCCCCGCATTATTAGCTGCAGTAATATATTCGGGCGAGATTTCCAAAGCACGCTCATATACTTTTAATGCATTTTCTTTATCTCCTAAATTGTAATATGAAACACCAATATTGTAGAGCGCTTCTGTATTGTCCGGTAATATTTCAATAGCCTTCAAATAATATGGAATTGATTTTTTAAAATTTTCCATTCTCACTTTTGGGTCAGCACTAAACTCCCCGTTTTCCCGATAGATAGAGCCTAGTGCACTTTGTGCGCGGGAGCTGTTGGGAGCTGCTTCTACCCCTGAAGCGAAAAGCGACAATTTGTTTTTCCAGTCTTTGTTTCGATCAAATGTTTTTAAAGAAAATAGCAGTAATATGATTCCAATGGTTCCAATTAAAACATTTTTTCCTAATTTATTTAGTAGAATAGGTACTGCCATGCAAAATGCTATGGAGGGAATGAATAAAAAACGTTCCCCTAAAGTAGAGCCAATCATAATAAAGATGTTTGATACTACCGACATAGTGATAAAAAAATGCAGCACACAAAAAGCTAAAATGGAAAGGGTGGGATTTTTATTCTCCAGATTGCTATATCTTTTATACAAAACATATATCGAAAAAACACCTAGCGCTAAAAAAATTATAACAGTGCTAATTACTGCGAAGTTTGAAAAACCAACAATAGGAATTTGATTGAATGAGTAATCCCAAGAGAGTGGGTGTGGGAAGAATAACAACTGCAAGTATTTACCTAAAATTAATAGAGCAGTAGCAATTCGCTCCGATTCATTTGTTGCAGCTGCCAATGAATTGTTTAGCACACTCATTTTTTCATCGAATGTTACAGCATCTAAAACAGAACTTCGAATAAGCATGTATAAAAGAAATACTCCTATGAATGAAAGTATGCCAACGCCCATTTTTTTTACGGGCATATCCTTGAATAGGTACAGCGCAAGTGGAATTACAGCCAAAAAAGTTACAGCCATTTCTTTTGATAATAAAGCAAAGAAGAAAAACAATAATGAATAGAATAAATGTTTTTTGTTGCCTGCTGTGTAATATTTTATGGCATGAGTTAGAGACAAAACAAAAAATATAAAATTCAAAATATCATCACGGCCTTTAATATTAGCCACCGCTTCGGTATGAATCGGATGCGCAGCAAATAATAGTGCAGCCAAGAGCGTGAAGTAAGCAGGAAGCTGCGATTGATAGTTTGAAAAAAGTAACTCAAGTAGTTTATAAAGTAAAATGCAGGATAGTGCAAAAAACAAAATATTTATCAGGTGACCTGTATGCGGATTATTTCCAAAAAATTCTTTTTCAATTGCAAAAATGATTAGCACTACAGGTCGGTACGATTGATCGTTATGCCCCGTAAAACCATAAATGAAACTGTGGGTTAAAATACTTTTGATTCCACCAAGCCCTTTTTGAACATCGTTGTTCTTCAGGTAAACCACATCATCGTCCAGCACGTAATCGTGATTAAGGGTGTTTGCATATAGCAAAAATGCAAAGGCAAAAATAATTATTGAATATATTCGGTTATTTTTGGAAGGAGAGAAAGGCAGTTTCCTGCCCTTTATTTTATCTTTAGGAAGGCGCTTATCTGTGCGAACTCCTTTAGAAGGGGAAGGCTTCATTCAGCCAATACGATAATCTTATTTTTTAACACCTCAACGACTCCGCCTTTAATTGGGAAAGAGTGATTTTGTTTTTGTTCATCAGTCACTTTCACGATTCCCTTTTTTAGAGAGGAGATTAGCGGAGCATGATTTTTTAAAACTCCAAACGACCCAGCAGAACCAGGAAGCTTAACAGACTTAATTTCTCCGCTGAATAGTTTCTTGTCGGGGGTGATGATTTCTAATAGCATAATATTTTTTTATAATGCGCAGATAAACACTTTACTTTCTTTATTTCCGCAGAAATGGAAAAGCGAGTTAAATTTAACTGTCGCGATGATGTAATTATTTTTTGCTGATTTATATTCTTCTTCGATAGATACTATTTCGAGCTTTTCTATTTCGCTTTTATTCGAAAAGCGTACGTACACTTTTATAGAAAACTCATTATCTAATAGCTTAAATGCTACTGCGTCTTTGCCATTAATCTGTAAAAACTTTTTTAGCTTTTTGTATCCGTACCGGTAATTGTATGTAAGTGCCGAAATATCAGAAAGCACTGCGCTGCCCGTAGGGTGGCTGCCTGCTCCTTTGCCCGTTAATAATTGTTTGCAGGAGAAAGCTCCTTCTACCTCTACTGCATTGTATTCGTACAGCACATTATATAGCTCATCGGACTTGTTTATGAAATGAGGCATTACAAATACCCGGTATTTATCGCTCACTTTTTCGGCTCTTGTAATAAGTTTAATGCGCAACTCTTTTTCTTTTGCGTACAAAATATCTTCGTACTTAATATTTTGAATTCCTAAGTTTAATATCTGTTCAGGTTTTAATACTAAACCAAAAGCATGTACTGCGATTAAAAGGATTTTGTACTTCGCATCAAAGCCAGCTACATCCAACCAAGGGTCTACCTCGGCAAAGCCATTTTCCTGCGCATCTTTTAAAATAGTTTCGTAATCTTTTCCTTCCAGCTCCATGCGCGTTACCATGTAGTTGCAAGTACCATTTAATATGGCGCGTACGCTTTGCAAAAGCTCGTTGTCGTAATACTCTTCTAGATTTCTTAAGATGGGGATGCTCCCTCCTACAGAGCCTTCGTAGATAAGAGAAACATTGTTTTCCTGCTGCAAGCGGAATAACTCTGGGAAATTTTTTGCTAGCATCTCTTTGCTGGCGCTAACTACGTTCACGCCATTTTTCATAGCAGTACTCACAATTTCAAATGCAGATTCTGTATCGCTGATAAGCTCTACCACTACATCCAAATCTTTTCTATTAAGGATATCGTTTTTATCAAACGTAAATCGATCGTTATCTAATTTGCGTTTTTTGCTTTTATCGCGCACGCAAATTTTTTCAATCGTAGCTTGCAGTCCTTGCGACATATTTAATACGTCATACAGTCCTTGTCCAACACAACCGAATCCGAATAAGCCGAGGGATATTTTTTTATTACTCATAGAGAGGGGCAAAAATATGAAAAAGTTTTGCCCCGGCTTCAAAAGCAGAAAATGATCATTTATGGACGGATATGACAGCAGCCGCTCATTTTACAGCAAGTTTCAGCCGCCCATGTTTATATGAACATTTATTTGCATTTTAATAATATATTACGTACCCTTGTCTTACTAATTAATTTTGAAACATGAAAAATATTTTTATTATAAGCATGGTACTAAGTGTGGCAATGCTTTTCAATTCATGCAAAAAAGATAAGCCAGGGTATGGCTCTATAAGGGTGAACCTCACAGATGCGCCTGCTCCTTATCAGCAGGTTAATGTAGATATTAAGCAGATAGAAGTACATGTTGTGCCAACGTCCGGCAGTGGGCAATGGATTACTCTGCCTACTAAGAGCGGCATATATGATTTGCTCACTTTGCAAAATGGTATTGACACCAGCATAGTAAATGCCACTCAATTGCCTGCAGGAAAAATCACGCAGATGCGCTTAATTCTCGGAAGCAATAATTCAGTGATGGACAACAGCGTAGTATATCCTCTTGATATACCAAGCGGGAGCCAGACAGGGATTAAGATCTCCGGTTCTATTGCCGTGAATCCAAATACTACCATTCAGGTGCTGCTCGATTTTGATGCCAGCCAGTCGGTGGTATTGCAAGGAAACGGAGATTACCACTTAAAGCCAGTGATACAGGTATTGTGATTTAAAGACACTCTTGCCTTATTTCTTCCATTTAATATTGCAGCCAATACTAGGTTTTTGCAGTTCGGGAGCACTCTTTCCAGCTAATAGATTATCCAGCGCAAGCCTCATATCCTTACCGGTTACTGGCAGCCCATTGGAGGGGCGGGAGTCATCAAGCTGACCGCGATAAGCTAGTTTAAGGTTTTTGTCATAGATATAAAAATCGGGCGTGCAAGCAGCGTCATAAGCTTTGGCAACTTCCTGTGTTTCGTCATATAGGTAGGGAAATGGGTAGCCTAAACTTATCGCATCCTCTTTCATTTTTTCTGGCGAATCCTCCGGAAAGTTTACAACATCGTTCGAGCTAATGGCAATAAAAGAAACACCTTTAGAAATATAATCGTTGGCAAGTTTTACTAAACCTGCGTTTACGTGTTTTACAAATGGGCAGTGGTTGCAAATAAATAGTAACACCGTTGCCTTGTTAGGCAAAAGCGAAGCAAGCGAAACCATTTTCCCTGACACTACATCAGGCAATAAAAAATCGGGAGCTTTACTTCCGAGAGGAACCATGGTGGATGGAGTTACTGCCATTTTAGTTATTAGGTAATAGTTATTAGTTAATAGTGGGTAGACAATACAAGGGATAAGTAATTAGCTATTAGCAAATAGAAGCAGCCACTTTTCCCGAGTTAAATTATACATACGCCTTTTCTTCGCGCTTGAACAACCTAACGGGAATAGGAGGAGCATTAAAAGTTAAAAAGAAGTTCCCAATTATTCTGCTTAGCGCGGAAGAATGAACAATAGCAAATGAATTAATTACGGTCTCTCTTCCCTTAAGTGTGAAATGCTCGCGAGCTTCAGGACTTATAGAGTTAATATTTCTTATGTCAACCATCAAAGGGAATTTAACTCCTTTATAAAAAGTCTGAACAGCTTCCGTATTTTGTTTTGCATCAGCTAAAAGAACTGTTGCATTTTCTCTAACTTTTGTACGGGAAATACCGTCATCCCCCATCCAAGTTCGGAATTTTTCAAGTTCTAATACTTCTATATTTCGAATCTGCATGCTATTAAAAAAACTTTAAATTATTTTATAAAGATCCGGTTCTTCCTCCATCCACCGGAATATTTATGCCATTAATATAAGAGGCAGCAGGCGAAGCTAAAAAAGCTGCAGCAGCTGCAATTTCAGATGCCTCGGCAAAACGCCCTAAAGGAATTTCCTTAATCCACTCCTGCGCTTCTTGTTCAGAAGTAACACCCGATTTTTTTGCACGCGCGTCCAGCAAGGTGCTAAGTCGTTCGGTGTTTGTAGCGCCAGGCAAAATATTATTTACGGTAATTCCAAAAGCGCCTAACTCAGCTGCCAGCGTTTTAGACCAGTTTGCCACCGCAGCACGAATGGTATTTGAAACACCCAAACCTTTAATAGGCTGTTTTACCGAAGTAGAAATTACATTGATGATGCGACCGTATTTTTCTTTTTTCATTCCCGGCACCAGTGCCTGCACTAAAATATGATTGCATAAAAGGTGATTGGAAAAAGTTTGAATGAACTCTTCTGCTTTCGCCTCTATAATGGGACCACCGGCAGGACCGCCAGTATTATTTATTAAAATATGTGCGGTATTATTTTTAGCAAATTCCTCCACTTTCTTTCTCAGCTCCTCGGGTTTTGTAAAATCTGCAACTAGGTAATTATGTTTTTGTCCTTTTGAAGTATCTAATGCAGCTGCAACATTTTTAAGCTTGCCTTCATCTCTGGCAAGCAGCGTAACGTTTGCGCCTAATAGCGCTAACTCAATAGCAATGGCTTTTCCAATTCCTTGTGTGCTGCCGCTAACGAGTGCGTTTTTGTTTGTTAATGATAAATTCATAAGGTTGGGAGGGGCTTATTCTGTTATAATTATTTTCTCAATCTTATCGCCACCTTTAATTTTATCAATCACATCCAACCCTTCAGTAACTTTTCCAAAACAAGTATGAACGCCATCTAGGTGAGCGGTGTTGTTACGACTATGACAAATAAAAAATTGAGAGCCTCCAGTGTCTTTTCCGGCATGTGCCATGCTTAGCACCCCACGATCATGGTGTTGGTTGCCTCCTGTTGTTTCACATTTAATTTTGTAGCCCGGCCCGCCTGTGCCCGAACCATTGGGACAACCGCCCTGAATCATAAAATCAGGAATCACTCTATGAAAATTAAGTCCGTTATAATACCCTTTTTCGCTCAGTTTAATAAAATTTTCTACAGCAATAGGCGCATCGGTATGGTAAAAATCAACCTTCATTACTCCTTTGTCGGTGTGTATTTCTGCTTTTTTCATAGTAAGTAAATTAATTTGTCTAAGATTTAGGCGAATATACAAATAAGGAAATAATTAGTGGAATAGATCAATGGTTGAGGTGTAGCAAGCCTGCTCATTCTTTTGCCTCGCCCCTGCCTACTGCAAAGAAGAATAATGTGCTAAATTTGTTGCACAGCACAGTGGGGTACCCACCTGCCGAACGGGCAGGCAGCTTTTGCCTAGCTATTACTACAAACTACGCTGAACGCGGCAGCTACAATTTTTGAAAAATTATAATCGCTGTTTACTCCATCAAGACCTCATTCCGACCTTAATGGTGTCCCTTTCCCAATCCCGATAGCTACCGGCATCGTTATCCGTATTTTTACTTGTTCAGCACGATCTTTTGAGTGCTGGTGTTGCCTTCCGGGTTTTTTATCTGGATAAAATAAATACCATTCTGCTGTTTGGACAGATCAACCACCGTGGACAGATCATATATTTGGAATTCGGAAATTTTTTCTCCCAGCACATTATACACCGCAATGTTGTTATGCAATGAGTTGCCTGTGTTCACAGTGATCTTACCAGCAAAAGGATTGGGATAAACATTCAGCAGAGAATTATGATCTGCATTTTCTACTCCCGAGGCTACATTATGCAGTTTTGCAGCAACTGTTTCCTTATTGCCCCCATTGTTATTGGTAACTGAGCTAGAGCCAAAAGCGATGCTGCTGCTGCCAAAGTATCCAGCCAGATATATATTTCCCACCGCATCTGCAATTCTGTATTCTTTCGAGCAGACAACGAATAGTTTTTCCTCTTTAGCTATTATTAATTGGCATTGAGCGAATAATTATCCTATAAAAGTAATCGCAAGCTAAATTTGAACAAATTATGCAAATCTGTACTAAAAATATAGCCGGATGAAAGGTAAGTGAAGACAACAATAACTCATGAAAAACGATCAAGTTATTCTTGTGAATGAAAACAATTTCCAAAGAGGGATAATGGAAAAGATGGAAGCGCATAAAAAAGGTGAACTTCATCGCGCCTTTTCTATATTTATTTTCAATTCGCAAGGGGAATTATTATTACAAAAGCGTGCATTGACGAAATATCATTCCGGGGGACTCTGGACAAACACTTGTTGCGGTCATCCCCAGCCGGAAATAAATTTGGAAGAATGCGCACATAAGCGATTGAATGAAGAAATGGGATTAGACTGTATTCTTGAATACGCATTTAATTTTATTTACAAAGCTGAACTTGACAATGAGTTATTTGAAAACGAACTTGACCATGTATTTGTTGGATATTACGATGGGATTCCAGTATCCAATCCCTTTGAAGTATCTCATTGGAAATATCAAAATATGCACGCTGTTCTGGAAAATGTTAAATCTAATCCTGAAGAATTTACCGTTTGGTTCAGAATTATTTTGCCGCAACTTTTGGATCATATTCATAATAAAAAATCAACGTGATTGTAGAAACTTCACTCAGCGAAGAGAAAAAATCGGGAACACTTTTATTTAATCGAGACACGATTAAATTGATGCGTATTCCTTTTTCGTATTTTTTAATGCCGGTTTTCTTTTTTGCGCTCAGTCAGGCTACCGCCATAGATTTCAAGAATACTACTCTTTGTTTTATTATTTTACATCTGTTTATTTATCCTGCAAGCAATGGGTATAACAGTTATATGGATAATGATGAAGGAAGCATAGGAGGGATAAAAAACCCACCCAAGCCGACAAAAAAATTATTTTACCTTTCTTTTCTTTTCGATGGTGTTGGTTTGCTTCTTTGCTTACTGATAAATTTTCATTTTTTTTTATCTGTATTAGTTTACATACTGGCTTCACGAGCGTACAGTTATAGAGATATCAGATTAAAAAAATTTCCTATAGCAGGTTTTTTAACTGTAGTATTTTTTCAAGGAGCATTTACTTTTTGGATGGTATATAATGCAGTAAATAAGGAAACAATTCATTTGAACATAGAATCAGGGTTTATTTTGGCTGCCTGCTCATTTTTAATTGGAGGTGTGTATCCGCTTACCCAGATTTATCAGCATGATGCTGATAAAAAAAGCGGAGATGTCAGTATTAGTTCTGTGTTAGGCTATAACGGAACTTTTATTTTCACTGCATTCATGTTTTTATGCGCCAACGCATTATTGTATTTTTATTTTTCTTCCAGAGAGGAACTCGTACATTTTTTATTATTTCAACTTTTTTTATTGCCCGTTGTAATTTATTTCATTCGGTGGTTTATTAAAGTCATAAAAGACAAAAAAGAAGCATCCTTTGAAAATACCATGAATATGAATTTAATTGCTTCCTCGCTCCTAAATTTATGTTTTATCATTCTCCTGATTATTAGGTTGATTAAATGAGTACCATCATTAACATATCCACAGCGCTTCCTTCTTATAAGTACAAGCAGTCTGATTTAGCGGAGTTTATGTGTAAACAGTTTCAGTATCCGGAACGTCAAAAAAGAAAATTAAAGTTGATGTATGCAAAAAGTGGAATTGATACACGCTATTCTGTAATACCTGATTTTTCTTCGTCAATGGAAGAAAGATTTTTTTTTCCTAAAACGAATGACCTCGAACCATTTCCAACGATAGAATACAGGATGGAGTATTTTAATAAAATGGCTCTGCCTCTTTGTATCGAAGCTATCGAAGATTGTATAAAAGAAAAAATAAATAAAAAACAAATCACGCATCTCATTACTGTTTCCTGTACAGGTTTGTCCGCTCCTGGATTAGATATTGATATTGTTCAGCATTTACAGTTGAGTGAAAACATCAATAGAACTTCCATCAATTTTATGGGCTGCTATGCCGCCATTCACGCGCTTAAGCAAGCCGATTATATTTGCAAAAGTGAACCCGATGCTGTTGTTATAATTATTTGTATAGAACTTTGCACCATTCATTTTCAAAAAATGGATACAGAGGATAACCTCACAGCTAATCTTTTATTTGCGGATGGAGCTGCTGCTGCATTGATTGTGCCGGATAGCTATGCAGAAAAAAATAAGTTAAATGGTTTTGGAATAAAAAAATTCCATTCTCAAATTTCATTGACCGGTAAAAACGACATGGCATGGCGATTGACATCAACCGGTTTTTTAATGACGTTGAGTTCATACATTCCTCAACTGATTGAAAAGGGTTTTAATTTTTTTTTTAATACCGCAATACGCGAACTTGAGCTAACCAAAAAAGATATTACGCATTGGGCGATACATCCCGGAGGAAGAAAAATACTGGAAGTCATTCAAAAAGAACTTGCGCTGGAAAACAAGAATCTCGAAAGTTCATACCGTGTGCTGAAAAATTATGGAAACATGTCGTCCCCAACTGTTTTATTCGTGTTAAAAGATATTTGGGATACTAAAGACCTCTCCCAGACCCTCTCCAAAGGAGAGGACTTCAACAACAAAGAGCTGACCTTTTGTGCAGCATTTGGTCCCGGACTTACAATGGAATCTGTAATCCTTGAAAATGTTTAAGCAGCGATCGTATCAAAAAGAACTTTTGGATGAATCTTACATTGAAAAAGAGTTATTATACCGGAATCTGAAGGAACTGGAATTTATCAATAAATATTTAGGTGGACACGCCATTTCATTAAATGGATTGGAAGAAGTTATAAATGATAAGTCAAAAACGTATAACATAATTGACATTGGCTGCGGTGGAGGCGATTCGTTGAATGCAATTGCCAAATGGTCGAGAAATAAAAAATATAAAATAAATTTAACAGGTATTGATTTAAAGCAGGACTGCATCAATTATGCTCAATATAATTGTATAAACTATAGTGAAATACATTTTCGCTGTAATGACTTTAGAAATTCCTTTTCTGAAGAAACTAAAATTGATATTGTTCACGCATCGTTGTTTTGTCATCACTTTACAGAAAATGAGATTGTTGAGTTTATTAAATTATGCAACAGTAATAAAGCAATATTCGTAATCAATGACCTGGAAAGGCATCCCATCGCTTTTTATGCAATTAAATTCCTGACTAATTTTTTTTCAAAATCATCTTTAGTAAAAAATGATGCACCATTATCTGTGTTGAGAGGATTTAAAAAATCAGAATGGAATGCAATACTCTATAAATCAGGCATTAAAAAATATACAATAAAAAATCGATGGGCATTCCGACACTTAGTTATTGCTTACCCGAATGAATAATAAAATTTTTGATTGTGCCATTGCAGGTGGAGGATTGGCCGGATTAACCTTGGCGGTTCAGTTAGCAGATGCAGGATATTCCGTTATTTTGTTTGAAAAAGAAAAATACCCTTTTCATAAAGTTTGTGGTGAATATATTTCTATGGAGAGCTACGATTTTTTGGAACGAATCGGAATACCGCTTTCTACTATGAATCTTCCTATGATACGTGAAGTAAAAATCTCATCTCCCAATGGAAATTCCATTACTCGAAAATTAGATTTAGGCGGATTCGGAATTAGTCGTTATACACTTGATTCAACATTGGCAGCATTGGCTGTGAAAAAAGGAGTTGTACTATTAGAAGAAACCAAAGTATCTGATATTGTTTTTGAAAATGATTTATTTACTATAAAAACCAATCAGCAATTGTATCAGGCAAAAGTAGCATGCGGTGCTTTCGGCAAACAATCATTGTTGGATAAAAAATTGGGAAGAGTAAAAAAAATAGAAAATATAAATTATGTTGCTGTAAAATACCATGTAAAACTTGACTTCCCCGATAACCGAATAGAGTTACATAATTTCAAGGGTGGGTATTGCGGAGTTTCAAAAGTTGATGAAGATAAATACTGCTTATGCTATTTAACTAACTCTGAAAATCTAAGAGATAATGGGAATGACATAAAAGCAATGGAGCGATCTGTTTTAATGAAGAATCCTTTTTTAAGAAAGTATTTTTCGCAAGCGTTTTTTTTATTTCAACAGCCGCTCACGATTTCGAAAATTACTTTTAGCAAAAAATCAGCAGTAGAGAATAATATATTAATGCTTGGCGATTCAGCAGGAAACATTACCCCTTTGTGCGGAAACGGAATGAGTATGGCTATGCACGCTTCTTATATTGCTTTTCAATTAATAAAAGAATATTTGGATGGGAATATTTCTCGCGAAAATTTGAAAACCTTATATATAAAGAAATGGAATTATTTTTTTTCAAACAGAATTATAACAGGAAAATATATACAACATCTTTTTGGAAGAGAAGCGCTAACAAATATTTCTGTTTGGATACTCAAGAAGTTGCCTGCATTAACAGATAAATTGATAGGCATCACGCACGGTAGTAAATTTTGAACTTCATAATAGAAGTTCATTGACAATTTAAAAACAGTTCTAAAAAATATAACAAAAAAATGAAAAACAAAATCATCATAACTGCATCTGCCTTATTAATTGCGCTGTCTACATTTTCTCAAAATAATGCAATGACGCCACCCGCAGGATATAAATACAACAGCAATTTCGATGTTGCGCTCGGAGTGGGACGCGATCAATTTTCAGGAGCAATATCGTGGGTTCGCTTTTACGGTATTGGCAAAAATAAAAAATTTAAGATTGGTTACGGATTGAGATTTACTTCTTACTTCGGCAGCAATCAAAATTATATTACTGCTCCGTCAAAAATTATTAGCGGGCAAACAGGTTCGAAAGGATGGTTTCCTAAACTTAAAAACTTTCCAGAAAATCTTGATACGTTATTTATATCGAAAGCCCAAGTCAATGCTTTAAACGCATCCATTAACCTGCAATATTCTTTTTCACCAAAGTTTGATGTGGGATTTAATATTGATGCTGTGGGTTTTTCATTTGGAGCTAAACAATCCGGAAAATTTATTTCGAGTATCCGTCTTGTTGGTATGAGCGAAACACAAACTGCATCTGTTACCTCGTTTAACTTATTGCTTGTAAGCAACAATGATATCGGAACGCTGAACTCTGAATTTTACGCTATCTATTGGTTCTCGAATAAACTAGGTGTAAAGGGAGGGTTCATTGTACTGTTTACAGAATATACTACTGATAATAAGTTGACATTTGATAATAACCGTTTCCGAAATAAATCAGAAAGGATGGGAATGATTGGGATTACTTATACACCGTTCAAATAGAAAAGCAGGCAATCGAAAATATTTTACGTCCTGACTATTCTAACTATACCTTGCTTTAGATCTACTCAGTCTTTATTTTTTTTAAAATCATTCCAAGTGAAAAATATTGGCAATGCCTTAACTATAATAGAAAATGTATTGATGAAATAAATCTGAAAATAAACTCCGTACTTAATGCAAGCAACCGAATCCAAAATAACCCAGATGCCAAAAGCTGCCATAATAGCATTACGTGCCCAGCGTTCTTTTCTTTTAAATGGATAATAGGCAATATAGGCTAATAGAATATAACAGCAAGTTATTGTCGCGCCCAGTGGCCCCCAAATAAAAGCACGAAAAGGTTCTACTTCACTTGGTATCCCAGGTGTACTCCAAAATATTTTAGCTAGCACTTGGTTATAGGGAAGGAAAAAAATATTATTTCCATACAAGGCAAAGGCAATCCCAAATAATGCGAACAGGATGCTTGTATAGAATAACCACTGCTGCCAAAATATAAAAGAAAATATTTTTTTCATGAGTTCAATTTTTGGAAAGACATCTACGTTAATATCAAATTCAAACGTAATTAAATATTTTCTTCTTTAATTTTCATCTATCTCATTGTTCCTGCACACCATTTGGGAAAGAAATATTATTTTACAATATTTTAATTTATTCTCATAAAGTATTTTGTGTAGCAAATAAAACATCTTTCATTTTATCCACATGAAAATGCATGCCCTCGCTCTTTGTCCGATAGCTAGTTGCCAGTTTAGATAAACCTTTTTTCTTGTTATCCTCTTCCTTTTTTTTTAACAGAGTTCTGCGTTCCTCCATTATGCGTAAAGCTATCCACAAAGTTGATTCTAATGTTTCGCCTTGCTTAACTACCAAATCCTTTTCTGAATAGGAATGCCCAATATGGCATCGGTAACGGTCAGCTTTTCTATTTTCTTTTTTAATACTCCATAATCCTCCTCCGCAATCAGGACAAGCGTAAATACTTTTTTCGCCCAGTTGTTTCACATTCTCATAAGTCACAACAACTCTTTCCGAAATTTCAGATTCAATAATTACATCAGCGGGAGCTGGTATTTTTTTCGGATTCGTTTTTAATATATCTAAAATTACTTCACCCATTTTGCTAAGTGGGATGCAATGGTCAACTTCCATGCTATTAATAATTGACATGGGCATATCAGGATATTCGGCTTCGTTTGGATCGTGGACTATGCTCTTGCCACCACTTCTTTTAATTGCTAACATGCCAGTAGTACCATCATTAAGCAAACCCGTTAATATTATCCCAATTGCTCTTGTGCTGTAAGCAGCAGCGGCTGAGCGAAATAATACGTCTATTGAAGGCCGCCAACGGTTTTCTTCCGGACCACGACTAAGTATTATCTTATTTTTTTTAACGAGTAAATGCTGATTTGGCGCAGAAAAATATATATGTCCTTTTTCAATTGCTGCATTATTTTTTGCTACTTCAGATTTTAGCGAAGCGTGAGGTTGGAGATGATAAATAAGAAAGTCGCTTACACTTGTTCTGGACAAGTGCATAACAATACAAACAGCAGCATCCAGACCTTCCTTAAATTGAGAAATTAGTTCAATAAAGGCGTTCATTCCCCGTGCGGAAGCGCCAACCACAATTGCAAATTTAGGAGCATTCATATTTTCTTTCTTTTTGAGGTTTCCCATCTCTTCTTTGAAGAGGAAATTTTAATTTCTTTTTAGGCGATTTCTTTAAGCCTTTTTTCTTAACCATTTGTTTTAAAGAACTTGAAGCAGTTTTATACATAGTTATTAAATTATTTTTTTTTTGCTGTTTCAGAATCCGGTGTTTCTCCATAGAAATAATCTGAATAAACTTTTGTAAACTCTGCTCCAAAGAATACAATCATTGAAGAGTAAGATGTCCATAGTAAAATGAGTATAATAGAACCTGCTGCACCGTAACCTGATCCAGGATTAGCCTTACCAAAGTATAATCCTAATGCTGATTTGCCCAAAACAAATAATAATGAGGTGACAAATGCCCCGATCCATACCGAGCGCCATTCTATTTGTGCATCAGGTAATGTTTTAAACATGATTGCAAATAATACTGTAATGATAGCGAGAGAAAAAACAAAATTTAGTATTTGAAAAAGAATTAATAAAGATTGTGACCAATGCTGTAATACCCATGAGCCTAGAGCTGACAACAAAGAAGAGAGTATAAGTGAGATAAGTAATAAAAAAGCAATAGATACGATCAAGCCAAAAGAAAAGAGCCTTGTTTTAAGTAACGTCAAAATACCTGACTTGGTTGTTGAAGTCTTTACTTCCCAAATAGAATTTAATGATTTTTGAAGCTGTACAAATACTCCCGTTGCTCCTATCAATATTATCACAATCCCCATAACGGTTGCCCACACCGAATCTTTGCTTTTATTAGCTATCACTAGTATGTTTTGAATTTGATCCGCTGTATCGATGCCCATTGCTTGAGCTATCTGTGTATGCAATTTGCCGCTCACTGCATCAGCACCAAAAAAATAACCAACAACTGTTATTACTACCACTAATAATCCCGGTAGAGAAAATATGGCATTGTAAGCAATAATTGCGCTCTCGTTAAAAGGATCACGACCCCACCACTTTTTAATAGCTTTTTTAAGCAGTTCGCCTGTTTTTTCAAATCTGAGCCTTTTCATTGCTTAAATAAAATATATTTATTCTTTGTTATCCTTCTTGCCTGGCTTGTTAAATATTTTTTGAAGAAATTGTTTAATTCTGTTAAATCAGTGTTTGTCAATAATAACCTTTCATCCCTGCGAGCGTTATATTTGCAAAATACAGTGCTACAAAAGGTAATTTTAGACGGATAACAATTAGAAGTGCAACTATGAAATAAGAACCTCCATTTTATGTTTCTCTTTTTTTTGAATTTTATTTCGGAAGGTTTCATTTACCTATGATCGCATTTCATTTTATCTTAGATTGTACGGTATGTAAAAAATTTTGACCTACTTGATTTTATTTTGTTGAAGTTTTTAGTAGCGAAACCTGAAGCTATTGTTTGCAACGCAATACTTGAAATTATTTTCAATGGATTGCGAGAATTACGAAAGAAGACCTTTTTAACTAAGAATCCGGAAGCAATTCCTATTGCTGTTTTGCCGATTCTGTTTTTTAAATCGGGGGAAGTAGCTACTGCTTTGAAAGTATCTTTAATAAGATTGATGGGCTTTAAACTTTCATGCACTACACGCATCTGTTCTTTGAGTTGTATTAACTCTTCGTCTCGCTTCTTTTCCATTGAATCGATTAATTGATTGAGTTCACCATTAGGGCTGACTTTTTTCATCCTGATTTTTTCATTAACATTTGAGTAATGATGGAATCGTTAATAGGTGCTTTGATTAGTCGATTTCCGAAGAAATGTAAAATCACCGCTATTAAAAGATAGAAAATAGTAACAATAAAAAATCCTATATATGATTTTCCAATCAGTTCACCTATCCATAGCGCCAATCCGATATTCACCATAAGGGTGACTAAAATAATGACTACTACAGTGGCGAGCCGCATGGCTAATGAAGAAAAAATATCTGCTGATTTATCAATTGTTTTCAGCTTCAATAATTCAACATTGGTTTTTGCATACGCTTCTGCTTTTTTCAAAAAGGGATTCTATTATTGTTACTTTTTCTTCCATCTCTCTTTTTGTTTTAAATCGGAGTTGAATTAAACTTGACCATCCATTTTAGTATGCACAGCATTTCTTACATCTTTCTTAAATTCATGTGCTTTTGATGTGCCTTTATCCACCGTGTTTTCTACTTTTTCTTTTGCACCATCGAACTCATCTTTAGCGGCTTCAAAAAGCTCATTAAATTTGTCTTTTAACCCGTCCATGTAATCGTCTCCTTTTTTAGAGATTTTTTTACGAGTGTTTGTTCCTTTGTCTGGGGCAAATAAAATGCCCAATGTTGCACCAGCGGCTAAGCCTGCCAATACACCTAATACAGTTTTTCCTGTGCTCATAGTTTTTTTGTTTTTAGATTATTTATTATTTATTAATTTAAACAGATTTGTTGCCTCTTATAATTCTTAAAATGACAGAAATAAGTGCTATCACCAATAAAATGTGGATGATTGACCCTGCGCTATAAGCAAAGAAGCCAATTGCCCATATGATTATAAGAATTATTGCAACGGTATAAAGTATGTTTCCCATTTTGTTTTTTGATTTTAAAAAAGTAAAATAAGAGGGGTAAATTTAATAGAATTAAAAGCCCCCTCTTATTTTCTAATTATTAACGATTTTAGTTATTTCCACCTTTGTTAGAACCTTCGTTTTTGTGGCTGTTGTTCTCCTCAGTCGAATTTCTGTCATTGGTTTTGTTGTTGTTATTATTTTTATTTTTTTTCTCATCGCGCGGAGTTTTGTAATCATGATCGTGATTAGTGTCATCCTGCTCTTCGCGAGTAGTAAAATCATTCATATCAGCTTCAGACTCATCTTCCATAACATCATTTGTATTTGATGATTCTTTTGATGTATCAGAAACCGATTTGTTGATTCCTTTATTCATATTATCTTGTTTTTGTTTTTGATAAATATTTGCTTCTTTACCTTGTTGATCGTTGTTTTCTCTGTTTTTCATTTTTTTTTGTTTTTAATTGTTATTAGTAATAGGCTTATTTTCTTTTTGTTTTTCCAGCTTGCTTAGGATTCGCACCATTGGCAGAGGACGATTTTTTTGAAGAACCGGAATCGTTGTTGTTGTTTCCTTTGTTCATAGCGTATTGTTTTTGTTTTGGATCATTTTTGGTGTCTTTACGCTGTTGATCATTTTTTTGATTTTCTTTCATTTGATTTTTATTTTTAATTGGTTGA
>CAYZTB010000004.1:24081-95652 GCA_964481195.1 uncultured Bacteroidia bacterium
GTCTTTACCCTGTTGATCATTTTTTTGATTTTCTTTCATTTGATTTTTATTTTTAGTTGGTTGATTTATTTATTTTTAAGAGTGAACTTTTTCAGCTTTTTTCGCATTCCAGTCAGATTCAAAATACTTTGCATCCTCATCGTTACGTGGGTGTACACCCATCACGATTTTGCCGTTCTTAACACCTGATTCATAAAGACGCGCACGTTCTTCGGATATCCCTGAGCCTACCAATGCTCCAATTAATCCTCCTGTAGCAGCACCAGCTCCTGCCCCTGCTAATCCAGCAACTATTGGACCTGCTACAATCAATCCTAATCCAGGAACTACAAGACTGGTTCCTATAGCGGCAATAATGCCGGCTACTGCACCTACTGTTCCACCAATTGCAGAACCCGTTCCGGCTCCTTCCAAAGCTTTGGTTCCAACCTCAGTTTTACCTTTTGTAAAATGTTTTTTTCGTGTTTCATCTGACATTACTAAATTAATGTCATCTTTTGTGTAACCGCGTTCGCAAAGTGTGCTATAAGCATTCTCTACACCTCTGCGATCGTTGAACATTCCCGTTACCATTACGCCACGATCTAACGTCATGTTGTCAGCCATTTGATTTTGATCTTTTTCTTTCATTTGTTTTGTTTTTTAGTTGTTTATTATTAATCTTGATTTTGAAGCTGTCTTCTTTTTGTTGTTACGGATGTTTCTGCATCTTGATCTTGTTCGTCTCCTTCACCGGATGCCTCAGCGTTTATTGAATCGGAAATTTCTGATAATTTTTCATCCGCTCTTTTTTCTTCGTTTAATGTTTCTTCTAACAGAGCAACCGCTTCGTTTTCTCCTAGAGTTTTTGCGAAAGAAGAGAGTGTGCCATAAGTTGCGATTTCATAATGTTCAACTTTTTGTCCAGCTAAGATGATTCCTGCATCGCGCACAACACCCTTTTCAGTTTTTTTCATAATTTCTTCAGCTTCCTTCACGAGGCCTGTCATAGTTTCGCACTTTTTTGCTACCGCTTTCTTACCAATAGATTTGAAAACTTCTTCGAGGCGCGTTACGTGTTTTTTAGTTTCTTCAAGATGACCGGTGAGTGCCTCTACTAGTTCATCAGTAGTTGCATTTTTAATCATTTTTGGAATAGCATTTGTTAATTCTTTTTCTGCCCAATAGATGTCTTTCAATTCATCTTCAAATAAATCACGAAGATCTTTTGCTACATCAGGTTTTTCTTTAATTGCTGTTATGTTTTTTCTTTTACCATTTCCGTTTTTGGAAAATTTAGTGTCTTTTTTCATTTTCATTTTTTTAGTATAATTATTTTTATTTTTTTACCAAATCCATTCCGCATTTGGAGCACTTGCCGGATTTGTCAGATGTTACTTCAGAGTGCATTGGGCAGGTATAAATTGCTGTTGTTTTATTGTTTTCATTTTCCTTTTGCGTTCCGCCTTTCTCCTCTTTAATCATCACTCCGCAGGTGGTTGTATTTCCATCCATATCCATGCACTCGCCTTCTTTCATTTTTATTTTTTTTCCATTTTCCATTATGCAATCACCATTCACCATACATTTAGTTCCGTTTTTCATAGTTACGTCCTTATCCATCGGTATCATTTTCCCGGCTTTCATGTGCATCATTTTTCCGTCTTTCATCATGCAACAGTCTTTCATTTTTGAAGAGTCGGCTTTGGACTGTGCATTGGAATTGCTGTTTGCAAAACATAATGCCATTATCAGTAATGAAGCAAACATGGTGGAAATCATTTTTTTCTTTTTCATAATCATTTTTTTTGAATTTTATATTTGTCTTCAGTTCCGCTGTTGCCCGTTCTTCAGTTTTGCTGTTGCCCAATATTATTTACATTAATGTTCAGTAAATAGTCGCGGAACGCGGCAAGAAGTATAATTTGTTGTTCCCGTCAAATATAAACTTGCCACGCCCGCTGTTTCTTTGTCCTACATACTTCACTTATTGTTTCTTGAAGACGGTTATGCCCAATATTGCAGTTAAGACCACAAGCGCTATAAAGACAAAGAAAATTATTTTAGCGATTGATGCCGCTCCCGCAGCAATACCTGTAAATCCAAAAATTGCTGCTACGATTGCAATAACTAAAAAAATAGCTGTCCATTTTAACATGATGTTGGGTTTTTAGTGTTGTACATATTGATTAAATTTTACTGTTTACTAATTTATTTATGCATAAAATAATTCTTAAACTTTTTCAAGCTTAGCCATATCTCGCAGAGTCCTAATCTTGTCATGATCCATCTGCAACTCGGCTCTTTGTTTTGAAATAATATTCCGTAGGTTATCGCTGAACGGAGCATCTGCATTTATTACATCATCGTATGTTTCAAGCGCAGCATCTTCGCCTGTTTCGCATGAAGAGATAATTTCTTTTCTGTCTTTGCCTGTAAGGGCGGCTTTCACATCCATCCATGCACGGAAAATTTTTCCAGTCGTTTTTGTGCCTCGGATAGGCTCGCCACCAAGCAACATGATTTGTGCTGACAACTCACTATTATTAGCACTGCTGTGTGAGGCAAGATCTGCAAAAAGCGCTTTTAAATCGCTGTCTTGGATCTCTTTTGCTGCTTTTTCATAGCCCTGAATACGATCATTGTTTATCTCAACAATATTGTTCAGTTGTTTGATTACTTTTTCATTTGCTTTTTCCATGTTTTTTTATGTTTTATTAACGAGTGATTGTAGCGGTGTCTTTTATTTTTTATAGATTATTTTTATAAACCCTGATGCAGCTATTTAGTATTTCTTTTAGTTAAATCTTTCAAGGAGTTTCCAAGCTCATCCATGTCATGATTAAATTCTTTTCTGAAAGATTCCCATTTATCTTTTCCATCGTCTTTGTAATCTCTTGCCTTTGCTCTCAGGGTTTCATTTCTTTGCTGTAATTCATCAATTGATTTTTCGTATTGCACTTTTTCTTCTCTTTTCATTTTTCTTGCATGCTCTTTTAATTCAGAAATTCTTTTTTCATTGGCATTTATTTTTTCATCTGATTCAAGTTTGAATTTATTATACTCACTTTTGTAATCTTCTTTTGCCTGATCCAGATTATTAGATGCTTCTTCTACTTTTACTTTTGCGTCATCTACTTTTGCAGTGGATGAATTGCAGCTTGTGAGTGTTGTTCCTGCCGCAAACGTTGTAAGAGCAAGAATAAAAATTGATTTTTTCATTTTGTTTGGATTTTAATTGTTTAAGGGTTAATTAATATTGTTGATTTGCTGTAATGTTTTATTTTTTGTAAAGATGGGTGACCAAAGTCGCATACTTGTTACATTACTTGTGTAATAAGTTACATCATTCGAATATTCTATTTTTTTCATGTATCTATTAGTTGAGTGTGAATTTTGTATTTCCTGAATGGTGGAATTTCCTTTTTAGAAGTTGTAATTAAAATAGAAATGTTATACCTATATATGCGCCATTTGTTTTTCTGGAAGTTTTTATAATAACATTAAAACTATCGCTGCCGGTGCTTTTAGCATTCATATCCAGTATACCGTAAAATCCTCTGTAACCTACATCCAATCTACAAGTATGATTTTTATTGAGAGCGAATTCTAAACCTGCCCCATAAGCGAAACCAATATCTCCCTGTCTCACCGCCACAACCGCTTGTAACGTATCAGTATTGTCACCGCCTGTTGTTTTAATATTTGATCCGACATTAAGCCCAAACTGAGTCCCTACTACAAAATTTAGATTTACTGGCTTGGTCTTATCGATATTTAATGAAAGCAATAAAGGAATATCTAAGTAACTGATATGAACTTCACGGTTTAAATCTCGATCTTTATAAGTTTGAGAAACCATGTAATAATTAATTTCTCCCTGAAACCCAACGTGTTTATCAAGATTTAATCCTAGCATGATGCCAAATCCATTACTCATTGAACCCGAACCTTGAACGACTTCGCCATTATAGTTTCTAAAGTTTAATGAAGAAAATGTTGGCATATATCGAATTCCAAATTCTCCTCTTCGTAACACAGGATTTTCATTTTCATTCTTTTCTTTTAGAACTGTGTCGTGAACAACAGGCTGTTGTACGGGTTGTGGTTGCGGTACTACCCTTGTTTCTTGAACAGTTGTTTGATGTACTGTCTTTATAGTATCCTGAGCTGTTACCACATTTGCAAGCAGTAACGCAGTAAAAAATACTGCAATGTTTAATAAAGTAATGTTTTTCATTTTGTTTTATTTTGTTAATTGATAATGTAAGAGTAGACCAAAAGGTTATCTCATAATTGAATATTCGTTAAGAGCAAGAGTTTAATAGCCCAAAGCAGTCAATAATGGCTTGGATAAAAACATATGTTAGGTAATCAAACTTAAGTAAGAAGAATCTTTATTGGAATTTCTCCAACCCACTCTCTCAAAAAGAATCCAAAATTTCTCCCGAAGCAAATTTGGTGTAGGTACATGTAACTTGGTACTTGCTGGTTACCCATCCCGATCGCTTAGATTAGATATATCTTTGACAAAAGAAAAAATAAAATAAGGAGGCGGGTCTGGATTTATTAATTCTGACCTAAGAGGAACAACCCAAGCAGGTATTTGGCTTACCTTTGCATATGATTAATTTGGGAGCATATAACACGTTGGCAGTATTACGCAGAGCCGATCAGGGTTTGTATTTGGGCGATGATTCTGGAGAATCGGTGCTTTTGCCAAACCGGTATATTCCCGAAGGTGCAGATATTGGGGATACGCTGGATGTTTTCATTTATAATGACTCCGAAGACAGAATCATTGCTACCACACTTGTTCCTAAATTTACGCTCAACAAATTTGCTTGTCTGGAAGTAGTAGCCGTTTCGAGCAGCGGAGCTTTTTTGGATTGGGGCCTGGCTAAAGATATTTTTGTTCCCTTTAAAGAGCAGATGAAAAAACTGGAAGTGGGACAGTTTGTAATTGCCTTTTTGTATTTAGATACTATTACCAATAGGTTGGCGGCATCGTGTAAGACTAATAAACACTTAAATAATGAAACGCTTGATGTAAAAGAAAACGAGGAGGTCGAGCTTTTAATTATGGAGAAAACAGATTTGGGTATTAACGTTATTATTAATGATAAATACAAGGGAATTATTTACGAAAATGAAATTTTTAAAACCCTTACTTTTGGAGATCGCACAAAAGGACACATTAAAAAAATTAGAGAAGACAATAAAATTGATGTGAGTCTGGAAAAATTAGGCTATGCCAAAGTAGAGTCAAACGAAGAAAAGATTTTAGAAAAACTACAAGAGAACAAAGGATTTCTTCCTTTAAATGATTACAGTTCTCCCGAAGAAATTGTGGCGCTATTGGAAATGAGCAAAAAGACTTTTAAGAAAGCGATTGGCTCCTTATTCAAACAACGAAAAATTAGAATAGAGGAGAAGGGGATATATACCCACCCTCCCCAACCCTCCCAGGGGGAGGGGGTTGCACGCCCAAGTTCTCCCCCTTCGGGGGAGTTAGAGGTGGCTTAATCTCCCCGCAATAAAACCCGTTGTCCATGCTGCTTGAAAGTTAAAGCCGCCAGTTACAGCATCAACATTAAGCACCTCACCTGCAAAATACATGTCTGGGCATTTTTTGCTCTCCATCGTTTCAAAGTTCACATCATCTAGTGAAATTCCCCCGCAAGTAACAAACTCTTCTTTGAAAGTTGTTTTGCCTTCAGCGCTATAACAATCGTTCACGAGGGTATTAATTAATTTATTCAGACTTTTTTTAGGAAGTTGGTTCCAGGTAGTTTCAGAAACAATTTCATTTTTCTCCAGCAGATATAACCACAATCTATTAGGTAACAGAAAAGGATTTTTGTTTCCTATTTGTCGTTTGCCTATTATTTTTAACTCTGTTTCCAGCTGTGCTCTAATTTCTTGTTCGGTATTATTTCCTAGCCAGTTTACTAGAATTTCAAATTTATAATTCATGGCTTGCAGCTCTCTGGCTCCCCAAGAGGATAGTTTTAAAATTGCAGGCCCACTCATTCCCCAATGTGTAATCAACAACGGACCTTCGCTAGAAAGTTTTGTGCCCTTCACTTTTACGGATACCGATTCAGCAACTACGCCCATAAGTTTTGTTATGCTTTCTGTTGGCATGTTAAACGTAAAAAGCGATGGTACGGGCGAAACAATTTGATGTCCGAGTTCTTTTAGCCAGTTAAATCCTTCCGGCTTTGGGCTTCCTCCGCTGGCAATAATAATTTTGTCGGCAACAATTTCGTTGCTACCCACCGAAAGGATAAATCCTTTGCCCTTCTTGGAGATTTTAGAAATAGCAGTTCCTCTTTTTATAACAACGCCAAGCTTATCAGCCTCTTTTGTCAGACAATCAATGATGGTTTGCGAATTATCCGTTACGGGAAACATGCGATTATCTTTTTCTGTTTTAAGCTTTACGCCTCTGGCTTCAAACCAATGAACAGTATCGTTTGCGTTAAACTGCGTAAAAGCTTTTTTAAGTTGCCTACCGCCACGAGGGTAAAATTTGGCAAGCTGAGAGTTTTCAAAACAGGCGTGCGAAACATTACATCGGCCACCACCGGATACGCTCACTTTAGCAAGTAGCTTGTCGGATTTTTCAAGTATCGTAACGTCAAAATCAGGGTGATGATGCTTGCAAGATAATGCAGCAAAAAACCCGGCAGCTCCTCCTCCTATAACTAGTACTTTCATCTTTATTTAGTCCTACCTTTACAAAACAAAAGTATTGTTTTAATGTCACTAAACAAGATTAGATTTCCTGCCTATGTTAGATTTTTTTTCTTCATGTATTTGTGGGGCATGTTGTTTTTTATGCTTTTCAGACTGCTGTTATTAGCTTTAAACATTTCAAGTGGCGTAATAAGCTTTTCGGATTTATCGCTTTTGCCTATTTCTTTTGTTTATGGTTTTAGATTTGATACCAGCGTTTCATGCTATATCCTTGCCTTGCCTTTTATAATTTCTTCTTTAGGCTTTTTCTTTAAGCCAATTAGAAAAATATTTTTTCATTTTTCGTTTTACCTGTTGCTTGCATTTTATTTTGCTGCGTATTTTATTTGTTGTGCAGATATTCCCTATTTCATGCAGTTTTCTTCTAGGCTCAGCACCGCAGCATTTTTATGGATTGGAACACCCGGCTTTGTTATTAAGATGATAGTAGGCACCTTTTCCTATTGGATATTTTTTGTGCTATTCGTTTTGGTTTGCTTCCGTTTTTATCAAGTAGCAGCTAGGGAGAAGAAAAAAGTAGTTACTGATTTTGAAAGTCATACACAATTATTTTTCTTGAAGTCTTTGTTGTTTCTTATTTTGTTTGCCCCCATTTTATTTTTAGGGATGCGTGGTCGCATAGCCGAAAAATCTCCGATGGTAACGGGCACCGCTTATTTCAGCGAAAATAATTTTTTAAATCAACTGGGACTGAATGGAGCGTTTACATTCATTTCCAGTGCGGCCGAAGATTTAGAGAATGGGAATCAGCACATGAGCTTGATGGATGATGAAATGGCTGTAGAGAACGCAAGAAAATATTTAAAGATTGACTCAGAATATGATTCCCCAATTGCAAGAAAGGTAGTTGCTGCCGGAAAAGAAAAAAAGATGAATGTGGTGCTTGTCATTATGGAGGGCATGAGCAGCTTTAACATGGGAAAGTATGGAGGCAGGGATACGGTTACTCCTGTTTTAACCGCACTTAGCAAAAAGGGTTTGTATTTTGAAAATATTTTTTCACAAGGCATTCATACGTTCAATGGAATTTATTCTTCGCTATTTTCTTATCCTTCCCTGTTGCACAAACACAGCATGCGAAACATTCCTGCTAAACAATATTATTCCATGCCTCTGGTGCTGAAGAAAAACAATTACGAAACCCGTTTTTTCATTACGCACGATGGGCAGTTTGATAATGCACAAGGTTTTTTAACTGCAAATGGATTTGATAGAGTTTATGCAGAAAGCGATTATCCTAAGGGAAAAGTACTGAGCACGTTGGGCGTTCCCGATGATTATTTGTTTGATTTTTCTATTTCCAAGCTAAATGAAATAGCAGCAACTGGGAAAAACTTTTTTGCAGGATACATGACGGGCAGCAATCATAATCCAATTATTATTCCGGATTGGGTAACAGAAAAATTTAGCTCTGGCGAAGACCATATTCGAATTATTCAGTATTCAGATTGGGCCATTGGCGAGTTTTTAAAAAATTGCTCTAAGCAAGATTGGTACAACAACACGATTTTTGTTTTTGTTTCCGATCATGGTGCAAACTGGCTGCACACTTACGACATGCCCTTGGGCTTCCATCATGTGCCCTTAATTATGTATGCTCCTGGATTGCAGCTCGAACCAAAATCAATTTATAACCCGGGTGGACAACTTGATATTTTTCCAACAGTAATGGGGCTGATGAATATGTCCTATCTAAATAGCACCATGGGCATTGATCTATTAAAAGAAGAAAGACCTTACATTTATTTTACAGCGGGTAATAAAATTGGATGCCTTGATAAGGAATATTATTTTATTCATAGAAAGGACGGAGGAGAAAGTTTATATAAATACGAAGCCTTAGACCCTACCAACTTATTGGAAAAATTTCCTGCCAAAGCTGATAGCATGCGCAACTATGCGTTTTCTATGTTGCAAGCAACACAATGGTTGGTGGAGCACCAAAAGTTTAAGAAGCAAGATTAATCCTTGGGATATAAATCTCCTGCCTTAATTTTGGAGGTGCGTATTCCTTTTATAAGTGCCGAGCTGAACCCTGCATGTTCCATCTCATTTAATCCGGCAATGGTACATCCCTTTGGAGAGGTTACTTTATCAATTTCATTTTCGGGATGTGAATTATTTGTCAGCAGCAGCGATGCAGCTCCCATAGCAGTTTGAGCTGCCATGCGCAATGCCTCATCGGCATGAAAACCAATTTCCACTCCACCTTGAGAAGCAGCGCGAATGGCACGTAAGAAAAAGGCGATGCCGCAAGCATTTAATGCTGTAGCAGAAGTCATGAGCTCCTCGTGAATTTCTTGCGTAATACCAACGGTATCAAAAATAGATTTTATAAGCTCCATACTTTCTTTGGTAGCACTTGATGAGGCAATGCAAGTCATAGACTTTTGGATGGCGATGGCAGTATTGGGCATTGCTCTTACTATTTGCATTTGCTTGCCCAACCTAAGATCAAAATCTTTTGTACTCACACCGGAGACTACAGAAACCAAAATATGTTTTTTAGGATCCAGAGCCGGCATTATTTCATCAAGTACTCCATTTAATTGTTGTGGAAGCACTGCTATAACAATCACATCGTTTGCTGCAACAGCCGAAGGATTTTTGATGCTGGTGTTAAAACCAAGTTTTGAAATTGCAGCTAAATTAGATTTACTTCTGCGTGTAATAGTTACTTCTTTGGCTTTGTAATTTCCAGATTGCACCAATCCTTTAGCCAACGATAAGCCAATGTTTCCGGCTCCCAGTATGGCAATTTTGTGTTTAGATTTTTTCATGATAAAATAATATTGCACAAATCTAAAACAATCCTAATACTCCTTGCAAACAATTGTTTTTACACCATAATATTGGGCCTGGCAGGTATTTATCCAACTGGCAGAGTCTTTACTTAGGTCCAGTACAAATAATGATTTTGGCTTATTGCTTAATGGGGTCAATACTAGATCCAGTCCTTTATTCTCAAGCTTGGACAGCACTTCGTTTCGAATATTTATTTCCTTCTCAAAATTTTGTACGCGACCATACCAAATATCTTCTAGCACATCATATCCATTATTGGTAGTTAGCAGTGAGCCAATAATTAAAACTAGCACAAGCATTTGAACTTTTTTTGCTTTAAATGAATCAATATTTATTTTTTCAATATAGGTTGATGCATACATGCCAATGCTTATAAGCCAGTACAGCATAAAGAAAAAGCAAGCAACATTGTTCTATGCTGACCTAATATATTGGTTGCCCAGTAAGGAGGGAAGATGCATACGAATAATATTATAAAATGAAAAAATGCAACCAGCCAAGGATTTAGAAGCAAGTCATTTTTTAATATTGAAAAACTTTTTTTATTGGCAGATAAAATTCGCACAAATAAGAAAGTAGAAAATAGCAAAGGCAAGGAAGAGATCCAGTCAAACCCAAAGCGTGCTATTTGCAACAAACTTTGAATCAGGGAATGAAAAAAATTGTGATTATCTGGATAAGCAGCAGTCCGAAAGCTATTTCCCGGAGCGAGTAACATAAGCAATGAAAAAGAAAGACAGGTGGCCAGAATTAAATACCAGGAGCCAGCTAATTTTTTATTTTGATGCAACGACAAATATAAAATCATGCCGTGTATTATAATCAATAAGAAAGTAACTACTTCGCTGAATCCAAGCGTAAGAATCAGTATAACAAGTAGGAGCAGCAAATGAAACCCTTTGTGAAATAGATATTTCATTTTGTAGTAATCAATTAATAAACCTAAGTATAAAAGGCAAAACGATATTCCAGTTTGATAATTGACTGCGGCCGTAAAAAAATAAAAACCTTCTGCTAAGGTTGGTATTTGATTTAAGTAGATCAATACAAAAAACAGACTGATGTTCATCGAATCTATTCGTGATAAAGCGTATTCGCTAAGCGCTCTAAAAAAATAATAAACAGAAAAAATAGTTAACGCAATTTGAAAAATAGGGATGAGTGTATATAATTCAGTATATGAAAATGCAATTGGGTTTAATAATATAAGTGCGTTGGTAGCATAGCGACCACCCATGCCCATAAATAATCCCAGGTAATTATCTGTAAAAGAATTTGCAGCGATTAAGTTTGAAAAACAATAATCATCAGCAACGGGCTGCGCAAACTGCGCAATATAGATGTATGGAGAAATTGCAGCTAGCAATGCCAGAAGCAACAAGTATTTTAGATAAGCGGATTTCTCCAAGCGAAAATTATAAAATGTTGTTTAGCAATTGCTCATCCACTAAATTGGGCAGGGTAACTTTCAATTTTTTGCTTCGTTTCATTTCACGCTCTATGGCAAAAATAGCTTCTTTGTTACGCGCCCAACCTCTGCGAGCAATACCGTTATTTACATCCCAGAAAAGCATGGATTTTAATCTGCGATCTGCATCTTTGCTGCCGTCCAGCACCATACCAAATCCACCATTTATTACTTCGCCCCAGCCAACACCCCCTCCGTTGTGCAGCGATATCCAAGTAGCCCCGCGAAATCCATCGCCAACAAAATTCTGAACAGCCATGTCGGCAGTGAACTGAGAGCCATCATAAATATTGGATGTTTCCCGATATGGAGAATCTGTTCCCGATACATCGTGATGATCGCGCCCCAGCACAACCGGAGCAGATATTTTTTTTGCTTTGATCGCCTTGTTAAATGCTTCGGCAATTTTTATTCTTCCTTCCGCATCGGCATACAAAATACGCGCTTGCGATCCAACAACCATTTTATTTTTCTGCGCTTCTTTTATCCAATGAATATTATCGGCTAGCTGTTGTTTTATTTCCTTGGGAGCTTTCTTGTAAATCCCTTCCAGCATCTTTGCGGCAATTTTATCTGTTACTTCTAAGTCTTTAGGATTTGCAGAGGTACACACCCATCGAAAAGGACCAAAGCCATAGTCGAAACACATCGGCCCCATAATATCTTGAACGTAAGAAGGGTAGCGGAACACCCCACTCCCCGCTCTCCCCGAAGGGGAGAGAGTCGGAGTACTATCTTCTCCCCCTTTGGGGGAGATAAGAGAGGGGGTGTGGCTGTAAACATCCGCTCCAGCTCTTCCTGCCTCGAGCAAAAACGCATTTCCATAATCGAAAAAATACATGCCCTGTGCTGTAAGTTTATTTACGGCATTTACATGACGCACGAGCGTTTTTTGAACTTCTACTTTAAACTGTGCAGGGTTTTCTGCCATCATTTTGTTTGCTTCATCAAAAGAAATCCCTACGGGATAATAACCTCCTGAATATGGATTGTGAAGAGAAGTTTGATCAGAACCCATTTCAACTTTTACGTTTTCAGCAGCAAACTTTTCCCATAGATCTACAATGTTGCCTTGATAAGCTAGCGACACCGCTTCTTTTTTATTTCTTGCAATTTCAATTCTTGCTATAAGCGTATCCAAATCTGAAAAAACTTCGTTCACCCATCCCTGCGAATGTCGTGTATATGTTGCTTTGGGATTTATTTCTGCAATCACAGCGATTGCACCTGCAATTACTCCTGCTTTGGGCTGCGCTCCACTCATGCCGCCCAGTCCTGAAGAAACAAAAAGAAGCCTCTCCCCAGCCCTCCCCGTTGGAGAGGGAGTATTTGCCCGATACATACGTGAAGCATTCAAAAGGGTGATGGTTGTGCCGTGCACTATTCCTTGCGGACCAATGTACATGAAGGACCCAGCAGTCATTTGTCCGTATTGAGTTACACCCAGTGCATTGTATTTTTCCCAATCATCCTGCTTGGAATAATTTGGAATCATCATGCCATTGGTAACAACTACGCGAGGCGCATCTTTATGTGATGGAAACAATCCTAACGGATGGCCAGAATACATTACAAGCGTTTGCTCATTCGTCATCGTTGCCAAATAGTTCATGGTAAGCAAGTACTGCGCCCAGTTTTGAAAAACTGCTCCGTTGCCACCGTAGGTTATTAGCTCGTGCGGGTGTTGCGCCACAGCATAATCCAAGTTGTTGGACAGCATGTGCATGATGGCGCCTGCTTGCTTGGACTTATAGGGATATTCTGAAATTGGTCTGGCAAAAATTTTATAATCCGGACGAAAGCGGTACATGTAAATACGTCCGTACGTTTTTAGTTCATCAGCAAATTCTTTAGCAAGCGTAGCATGAAACTTTTTTTGAAAATATCGCAGCGCATTTTTAATAGCCAACTTTTTTTCATCGGTCGATAAAATATCTTTTCGCTTAGGTGCGTGATTGAGCGAGCGATCAAATTCTTTTACAGCAGGCAATTTATCCGGAATGCCTTTCAAAATCTCTTTTTGAAATTCTTTTTTTGTCATTTGGTTTTTTGATATAGATGAAACCGAGTGGTGGGAATATTTATTTTTTTTAGTTGTATAGAATCGGACGCCTGCGTGCCAGTCTCTAGCACTACAAATTCATTGTCCGTAGTTATTTTATTGTCTATGCAAATATAATAATGCCGAATTAAATATTCTTGAAACGACCATTGACTCCATAAATCATACGAGGCACCAACCACAGAGCCCCTCGGCACTATTTTCCCAATCAGATGAACATCTTCGATTGCAGTCTTGTCACGACTAAAGCCACCGGTGTGCATCGTTGATATAAGTAGTACAGAAATGAGCAAAAAAGGTGCGATTGTTCTAAAAATTGTGAATCCAATGGAGTGGATATTAATCTTCTCCACTAATAAGGAAAGAATGGGTGCTGTAATTATAGCTGCAACCAAAGCGAAGTAGGGCAGGGAGGTGGCCAAGTAAAATCCCCTTTGCTCAAGTGTTATCATTAATGGGAAGGAAGCGGCAATGCCAATTAGTAAAAAGAACAAAGAGTTTTTCCACATCGCGGCAGAAATCGATGCCGGTATTTTTTTTTGCCGAGCGGCAAGAATCACGATAAGAGCGAATAGTATCATCGGCAGTAACTCCGATACCAATCTACCCAAAAGATAAAACCTTCCGTCACCATTATCTACGTGCTGAATGCTATTCAACACACGGTTGTGTAGATAGGCACTTAGGCTTTCGTAGGCAGAATCATTTTGAAGGAGTAGAATTAATAGTATAGACGGAATCAGAATTAAGAGCATCGTGTTGGCCAACATTTTTTTTGCTGAAATATTTTTGTAGCAGATCCACCAGGCAAAAACAACAGCTAAGGGAAACAAGCCTTGTATCCCCTTGGTAAGCCCGGCCAACAAAATAAAAATTCCTGCCCCTGCCAGCATAAGATAGGAATTGGATTTTAGAAATCGAATAGTAAGCAGCACAGCGATCAGGTCAAATACCGACATGGTATTTTCCATCACGTTGTTTGAAAAAGCCCAAAAACAAACAGGCACCGTAATCCATAAGATGATAGGCAGCCAAGCCAATCCTTTTTTTTCAGCATCATTCTCAAAAACGCTTCGCCACATCAATACAATTAAAACTGCATTTAGAATGGCAGTAAGAAAGGAATACCCCCTCTCCACATAAATACCATTCCCGAATGCAGAAAAGAAGAGGGCCTGAATTCCAAAACCTAACGGAGGCTGCTGATCAAAAAAAGAATGCAGCGTTTTGCTGAAGTGCGGAAACCAAAATGTTCCAATACCTTCGGATAGGTTTTTTGCCACAGATGCATAGAGCAGTCCGTCCATAAACATTCCATCCTCAAACAGCGTGGGGAGGATGAGTGCGCAGAGCAGCGCAAGGGTAAGTATCCAAAAGGGAAGGTGTTTTTGCATGATGAAAAATTATTTTTCTTTTTTCCCTTCCACCTTTCCGGTTTTTTTGTTGTATCCATACGGACAATGCCTGCAACCGCTCAAACAGCAGTGACCGCGCTTGAGATGATATTTTTCGGTAAAAACCAAATAGCCGGATTCATCTTTGTAAAAATCGTCAGGCTCCAAATTGGGATTTGCAAATGAATCAACCATAGGAAACGAATTTAGGTAATTTTGAACATGTTTATCCAGCTGCAAAAAATCAGCGATACTACCATAGAACAGTTTGGGGCTAATCTACATGTATTGAGGTTGGATCAAACACATCCTCATATAAGCGGCAACAAATTTTTTAAACTGAAATATAATATAGAAGAAGCCAAAAGAACAGGCAAGAATAAATTGTTGACATTTGGAGGGGCCTACTCCAATCACATCGCTGCAACAGCCGCTGTAGGTAAGGAATTTGGATTTGAAACGTTGGGTGTTATTAGAGGGGAAGAGTTAGCCTCGCCCTTGCCATCCGCAAAGGAGTCTCTTCGGGAGAAGAGGAGGGAAATAAATCGTACGCTACAATTTTCGCAGGAATGCGGCATGCAGTTACATTTTATTTCAAGAGACGAATACAGAAAAAAAGATTCGCCTGATTTTATTGAGAAACTAAAAAAACAATTTGGCGATTTTTATTTATTGCCCGAGGGAGGAACCAATGAATTAGCGATAAAAGGTTGTGCAGAAATTCCGTCTTTCATAAATATTCCTTTTGATTTTGTTTGTTGTCCGGTCGGCACCGGAGGAACGCTATCAGGAATTATTTCAGCTTTAAAACCAAATCAGCAAGCCTTAGGCTTCTCTGCACTTAATGCAGCAGATTATTTTGATAAGGAAGTACAGAAGTGGTTGTTTAATTGTCAAATTCCTCAATTGTCAAATTATCAAATTAATAATGATTTTCACTTTGGAGGCTATGCCAAACACAGTCCAGAACTATTAAAATTTATTTCTGCTTTCGAAGTAGCAAATAACATTCCCCTGGAACAAGTCTATACCGGTAAAATGATGTTTGGAATTTATAATTTAATAAAGAAAGGACATTTCAAAAAGAATTCTACAGTTATCGCCATCCATACGGGCGGATTGCAAGGAAAACTGAAGCCTCTGCATCCCTCCCAGTAAGAGAGGCGATTAACAGCTTTGTGTTTATAAGCTATTAATTTGCATAAGGAATTTATTATCTGTCTGATTATTTTTACGTATGGTAAAGAAAGTATTTTCTTGTGCATTTATTTTTCGTAATAATAATATTTCAGCTATTCTTTGTCTTCTCCCTATTTCCTTATTCCTATTACCTAATCCCTTAGCTTCTCAACCTGCCGAGTACCGCACCACCCGTGCCGATTACATAGAAAAATACAAGGATATTGCCATAAAAGAAATGATGGTAAACGGCATTCCAGCAAGCATAACATTGGCGCAAGGCATTTTAGAATCGGATGGAGGCAACAGCGCCTTAGCTATGTATGCAAACAATCACTTTGGTATTAAGTGCCATAAAGAATGGAATGGAGCCAAATACATTCAGGATGATGATGAGAAGAACGAATGTTTCCGGAAATATAAAACGGCCGAGGAATCTTTTGACGACCATTCAGAGTTTCTGAAAACACGTGGCAGGTATGCTACTCTTTTTGAACTTCGTAAAACCGATTACAAAGGCTGGGCCGATGGATTGCGAGAAGCAGGCTATGCTACCGACAAAAGTTACGCTGCACGACTCATTAAATTAATTGAGGACAACAAGCTCTACCAATTTGACCGCATGCAAGAAATGGCAATAGATAGTAAGGACAAGAAAAACCCGCAGCCACAAGTTATAAAACCAACGAATACTTCATCGCCAGCTAAAAAGATTTTTTTGAATAATAGAATAAAATATGTAGTGGTAGAGGATGGCGACACATACTATAAAATTGCGCAACGCTTAGATATGCGACTGTGGCAGCTGCACAACTACAACGAAACCGGAAAGCAAACTTGTTTGGAAGTGGGCGATATTGTTTACATGCAACCCAAGCGCAGGCATTCTCAAAAGGAACAATTTCATACACTGCGCTGGGGCGAAAGCATGTATTACATCTCCCAGCTTTATGGAATTAAGATGCGACATCTTAACCGCCTAAACAAAATGCAGGATGGGCAAGAGCCCGCAGCAGGACAGAGGATTAAGTTGCGTTGACTTCGACAAGCTCAGTCAACGGGGAGTTTTTTGTGTCCGAGTAATTTCTGGTAGTTGAGCAGTTTCTGATGATTGAGCTGCTCCAGTGGTTGAGCAGTACCTGGTAGTTGAGCTGCTCCGGTGGTTGAGCAGTACCTGGTGGTTGAGCAGTACCTGGTGGTTGAGCTTGTCGAAACCACCGTTAATAAGAATGAAAGGCTGGATGTATATTTTAGAATGTTCTGATGGTAGCTATTACACAGGCAGCACCAATAATTTGGAATATCGTTTTCAACAGCATCAAAATGGAGAGGGTGCTAACCATACTAAAAAGCACTTACCTGTGAAACTTGTGTACTATGAGGAATATCCAAGAGTAGATCAAGCATTTTATCGCGAGAAACAGGTGCAGGGCTGGAGTCGAAAAAAGAAAGAAGCAATGATTCATAGCAAGCCGGAGATATTGCCCGAACTATCTAAAAACTACACTCAATTTCCACAATAAATTTATTGATTCGGCAACTGGCAAGCGCTAAAGCAGACCCCGATGTTGGGTATAGGTTAAGCCTCTGTCAGATTTAGAAGGACAGCTAAGCTGCCAGAAAATAATCGAGCGATGGTTACCCTTCGCTCAACGGGAGCCAACCTGTTGCTATAGGCAACTAACTATTTACAAATTCGTTCAGTAATATTATCAATTCGAATTTTATATCCAATCATTTCCTCTTCGCTTCCATGAAAATAGGTAAGCGATATTTTGCTTTTAGCTTCATTTGCAAATTTACATGCTTCCTTATGATTGTTTAATCGCTCTAGTATGATTATTTTTGTAATTAGAGCCTTAGACTTTCAGGATATATTTTCAGTGCTGTATCAATCAGCGTAAGCGCAAGTTGTATGTTTTCCTGAGCGAAGGCTAAATGCGCTTGTTGAACTAGACCAACCTCATTAGTTTTGGAGTCAGTTTTAAAATTGTCTATTTCAACTTGAGCATCATTATACAACTTGTGTTTTATGTAAACTTGCGAAACTGCATCGACAAAATAATAGTCATTAGGGTTTTCCGAATTTAGATAACGAAAATCTGAAACCGACTGCTTTACTGAATCTAAATTATTATAACATTCAGCACGGAGCTTGATAATTATTGTGCTGTCGATTGGTTTATTGTTAATATAGTTTTGTGACATTTTTCCTTTAATTCTGAATTCTTGTAAGTTTCTTAATGCAGCTTTTAAGTCTTTTAAAGCTTCAGGGTAATCTTTTTTTCCATAAAAGCGATTCCTCTGTAAGCTAACAATTCTGGGTTATTAGGATCTTCAGTTAATGAGTAGTTTAGAATTTTAACAGCATCATCTGATTGAGAAAATAAATTTACTGATAAAAATGTTAGGACTGAAAAGAATAACGTTGGCTTCATGATTGGTTGCTTATAACTTGTTTGTGCCGCTGTAAATTTAGCTCTTTTACGTGGTTATGCGCCTTGCCCAATAAATATTGCAGCATATGGGTTTAGCCCAACTCAGCCAATATTTTCTCAATGGATATCTTCAAGCGAGGAATATCGGCATACACAACATTCCACACTTGTTTACTGGAGATGCCGAAATATTCATGAGCAATAACGTTTCGGAAAGCTTTAATTCTGTACCATTCTACATCTAGATATTTTGCTTTGAGCTCATCTGAAAGTACATTAACTGCCTCGCCAATTATTTCCATTTGCCGCTCCACCGCAGACTGCACCAGAATATTGGAGCAATAGGCACTCTCATCCATTCCTTTTGTAAATAACAGAATGTGATTCATGGCATCTTGAACGTGAAGCAGGCGTTGCTTATCTCCAAGCGAATTTTTCATCAGGGTCTTTCGAAAAGAAGAACTTTGCTTTTATCGACAAATGGACGGATATATTTTGATATTCCATCTTCTGAAACCAAATCAATCTTTTTCCCAATAATTTTTTCAAGGTCTAGCTTCCAGCCTATAAAATCGAGTAAACTCACTTTTTTTTGTGTATAATCTACATCTACTAGCAAATCAATATCACTCTGTTCTGTTTGCTTGTTTTGAGCGTAGGAGCCAAATACATAGACACTTCTGACAGGAAGATTTTGAAAATAATCTTTTATAATCTGTAGGTTATTCATCCAAGGACAAAGATACTGTTTTTTATAGCGATAATAAAACCAATCTCACCCAAAAAACATATACGCAATAAACACAGCAGCAATTACACCTGCTAAATCTGCAATAAGTCCTCCCGCAACGGCATAGCGGGTGTTTCGTATTCCAACAGAGCCAAAATACAGCGCAACAATATAAAAAGTAGTATCAGCAGCGCCTTGAAAAATACAAGATAGGCGACCTGCAAAAGAATCTGCCCCATACTTGTTCATCGTTTCAATCATGAGCGCACGCGCACCACTGCCACTTAAAGGCTTCATAAAAGCTGTAGGTAGGGCATCTACAAATTCTGTTCTGCCGCCAATAGCTTGCACACAGTAAGCGATTCCTTGTACAATTATATCCATAGCCCCCGATGCGCGGAATACCGCAATGCCAACGAGCATAGCAACTAAGTAGGGAATAATTTTTATGCTGGTTTCAAACCCTGACTTAGCCCCTTCTATAAATGCATCGTACACATTTATTTTTTTTCGAAGTGCAGCAATTAAAAAGGCAGAAATTATTCCAAACAAAATAATATTTCCTGCAAACGAAGAACGTACTGCAATTTGTTCCTGCGTGAGGGTAGATAAATACCAAATAATTCCCCCTATGAAAGAAGTTACTCCGCCAATCCAGGCAAGTAAGACTTTATCAAACAAATTTATTTTTTGCCAAATTGCCACAGCAATAATTCCTGCCAAAGTAGAGCAATAAGTTGCCATGAGTAGTGGAATAAAAATATCCGAAGCATCGGCAGCGCCTAATATTTTTCGCTGCATCATAATCGTAATCGGAATCATGGTAAGTCCGGAAGTATTCAAAACCAAAAACATGATTTGTGAATTAGAGGCGGTATCTTTTTGAGGATTTAATTCCTGCAAGCTTTGCATGGCTTTTAATCCAAGGGGAGTAGCGGCATTGTCAAGCCCTAACATATTGGCAGAAAAGTTCATAATGATATTTCCATGTGCAGGATGTCCTTTAGGCACTTGAGGAAATAATCGAGAGAAAAAAGGATTTACAATTTTTGCCAACCAGCTGATTGCTCCTGCTTCTTCACCAATTTTCATAAGTCCCAACCAAAGCGTCATTACTCCAATAAGCGGAAGCGCAATTTTCATAACGGCTAATTCAGAAGATTCAAAAGTGGCGTTGATGATGGCAGGAAAAATATCTAAGCCTCCAAACTCGGGGTGACCAACAAAATGCAGCACTACCTTAGCGATAGCTACTAGCAGCGCCACAAGAAAAAAAGAAATCCAAATGTAGTTGAGTAACATAGTTTTTAGTTTCTAGTCTTTAGTTTTTGGTCCTTAATTCCCTATTACCTATTAATTCAACAAATTTAGCTTTTTCTCTAAAGGGTAAAGAGGGGGCTTTCAATTAAAACGGCATTCGATTTTTCAACACAGAGAGCACAGAGTTTACTGAGATTCACAGAGAAACTCTGTGTTACTCTGTTTGCTTCGCGAACTCTGTGTTAAAGATTTTATTATTCGTATTAAAATACGTTTAATAGCAAACAATAACATTCAAGCTAAAACTCTTTCAATAGCTCTTAATAAATTATATCTTTGCGCCACAATCTTAAATATAAAAATTATGTACCCAGAAGCAATTGTAAAACCAATGAAAGCAGAACTTAACTCTGCCGGATTTGAAGATCTTATAACAACAGATGCAGTAGAGAATGCAATCAATGCAAAAGGCACTACACTGGTAGTAGTAAATTCTGTTTGCGGTTGCGCTGCAGGCGCTGCACGCCCGGGAGTGAAATTAGCTATTGATCATCCTAAACACCCATCAAAATTAACTGCTGTATTTGCCGGTGTAGATACCGAAGCGGTAGCACAAGCAAGAAAGCATTTTCTTCCTTACCCGCCTTCATCTCCCTCAATAGCTTTATTTAAGGATGGCAAATTGGTGCATTTTGTAGAGCGCCATCATATTGAAGGTCGTTCGGCAGAAATGATAGCCGATAATCTTAAAATGGCTTTTGACGAACATTGCTAATACGACAAAACTAAGACCAATTTCATTTAGTAGAATTCAATTTGAAGGCATTGGCTTAGTTTTTTAAGTATTCATCCTTTGTGAACTTTGTGGGCTGATTCTTTGTGTTCTTTGCGGTTTCTGCCTTTTTAACAGCCGAAACCACAAAGAGAATCATGTAAATACACGCTCCAAAGGAGTCCCTTCGGGGCAAAGAACATAGAGGAATACAAGCTGAGACGCTTAATACAAAATACTGTTTTTTGCTGTCGTTCTGTTTTATTATCTTCGCACGCCCGAATGAGAATTGCTCAGGTGGGCAACTTTTAAAAAAAAATAGTCAACAATCATTAAAATATAAATCATGTCAGAAACAAAAGTGGAAAAATTTGTAAAGAACAAAGTGAAAGACATTTCTCTAGCAGCTTGGGGCCGCAAAGAGATTCTTTTGGCAGAAGCCGAGATGCCGGGTTTAATGGCTCTTCGCGATGAATACGGAAAGCAACAACCTTTAAAAGGCGCGCGTATTGCAGGTTGCCTGCATATGACCATTCAAACAGCAGTGCTAATTGAAACACTAACAGCATTAGGCGCAGAGGTTACTTGGTCGTCTTGCAATATTTTTTCTACACAGGATCACGCAGCAGCAGCCATTGCTGATGCAGGAATTTCTGTTTATGCTTGGAAAGGAATGAATGCCGAAGAGTTTGACTGGTGCATTGAACAAACATTATTTTTTGGAGAAGACCGCAAGCCACTCAACATGATTTTGGATGATGGTGGAGATCTTACTAACATGGTTATTGATAAATTTCCTGAGTTAGTAAAAGATATCAAAGGGCTTTCGGAAGAAACAACAACAGGAGTACACCGTTTGTATGAGCGCATGAAAAACGGTACTCTTCCTATGCCTGCAATCAACGTAAACGATTCAGTAACTAAATCAAAGTTTGATAATAAATACGGCTGTAGAGAATCATTGGTAGATGCTATCCGCAGAGCAACTGACCTTATGTTAGCGGGTAAAGTAGCGGTGGTAGCGGGGTTTGGTGATGTTGGAAAAGGTTCAGCAGAATCACTGAAAGATGGCAAAGTTCGAGTAATTGTAACTGAGATTGACCCAATTTGTGCCCTGCAAGCAGCGATGGAAGGATATGAAGTAAAAAAGATGGACGATGCAGTAAAAGAAGCCGACATCATTGTTACCGCAACCGGAAATTACAACATCATTACCGATCGTCATTTCAAAGCGATGAAGAACAACGCAGTGGTTTGTAACATCGGCCACTTTGATAATGAAATTGATATGGCTTGGTTAAATAAAACTCACGGCAAATCAAAAGTGGAAATTAAGCCACAGGTAGATAAATATACTGTTGATGGCAAAGACATTATCGTTCTTGCTGAAGGTCGTTTAGTAAACTTAGGTTGTGCTATGGGTCACCCATCATTTGTGATGAGTAATTCATTCACCAACCAAACTCTTGCTCAGCTGGAACTTTGGAAAAACTCTTCTAAGTACGAAAACAAAGTGTACACCTTACCTAAGGAGCTTGACGAAAAAGTTGCACGCCTGCATTTGAATAAAGTTGGCGCAGTGTTGGATACTTTAAGTGAAGAGCAAGCAAAATATATTGGTGTTAAAGTACAAGGGCCGTTTAAATCGGATACGTACAGATACTAGAAATAGTGCAATTAATATCTTTAAAAGTCCGGGTAGAAATACTCGGACTTTTTTTGTTAAAATTTCTCTGTTAACCTCTTCACCAATCTAAAGTTTATAAAAAACTCTTTGGCAATTACGCGCAGCACTGTGTAGGTAGGAACAGCAATTACCATTCCTCCAATGCCACCGGCCTTGGCTCCAATAAGGATTACTAAAAATATTTCCAGCGGATGCGCTTTTACAGAGTTCGAAAAAATAAATGGTTGCAACAAAAACGAATCAGCTATTTGAGCAATTCCAAATACTAAAACTACTTTTCCGACAAGCACCATCATGGTCATTTCTGGGTTGGTGGTGAGCCCAATAAATAATGCAAACCCGGCTCCAATAAGCGGCCCTACATATGGAATTACGATTACGATTCCTGCAAAGAGCGCAATCAGAAAAGCATTATTTATTCCTGCAATGGTTAATCCAACTGAAAGAATAGTCATAACCGAAAACACTTCAATTAAAATCCCGATAAAGTACCTTATCAACATCTGCTTGGATTCTTTAAGCACCTTGCTGATGCGAGTTGAATAATCCTCCGGCACCGAAGCAAGTACTGCAGTTATGATTTGCTTCTCATCTCTTAAAAAGAAAAAGGTAAGAAAGGATATTGCAAAAAAGGCTATGAAGAAATCGCCCATCACAGCTACTGTTTTATGTAATACAAGGGTAAGATTGGCAGCTGTCAATGCCGACATTAATTTTTCCTGCAGGTATTTTTGAATAGTTCCCCGATCGTAGGATACATTAAAATTTTGTAGCACCTCTTCAATTTTGTCTATGGGAGCTTGAAGAGATGCAAGTGCATCGGTGCGACTTATAGAAGATATTAATTGAGCCTCCTCGGTAACTAGCGGCACAAAGATGATGGCAAAAAGTACAAATACCGATAGCATAGTCAGAAAAGTAAGTGTGGCACTAATTGTCTCGGTAAGTTTAAATTTTCCCAGCTTCAGACTTCCATAAAACGTATCAATGGGCTGCCCAATGAGTGCAATAACTCCGGCAATTACAACATACAGGAATATGGCGCTGAAATACCAAATGGAAAAACCAATTAGTGCAATGGCGAAAATCGCTAAAAGTGGTTTTCTCATTTCCATAAATTATAGCTCCGAAGGTACAAATAATGCGTGTAGCCTAAATCTGTGTAAATCTGAACAATCTGTGGTAAAATCAAACCGTACAACATATTAATTTTTGCCAATCACAGACTGATTTTTGTATCTTTGTGATAGGCTATGAGCGATTCCATTAAGCATGAGTGCGGCATCGCACTTTTACGACTTCTCAAACCACTCTCGTTTTACCACGAAAAATATGGCACGGCTCTTTATGGAATAAACAAACTTTATTTGTTGATGGAAAAACAGCGCAATCGCGGTCAAGACGGTTGTGGGGTTGCCAATATTAAATTTGACGTTGACCCCGGCACTCGATACATCAGCAGATACCGCTCGGCCTCGCACAATGCGCTTGAAGATATTTTCAAAAAAATAAATTCACGCTTTGTCGATTTAGACAAAAAAAATCCTGAAAAAATTTCTGACCCTGTTTGGCTCAAAAAAAATATGGCCTTTACTGGCGAATTATTTTTAGGACATCTTCGCTATAGCACCTTTGGAAAAAATGGCGTTGAATATTGCCACCCTTTTCTGCGCCAAAATAATTGGATGACACGAAACTTAGTAGTAGCAGGAAATTTTAACCTCACTAACACTGAGGAACTTTTTAACCAGCTGGTAGAGCTGGGTCAGCACCCAAAAGATAAAGCGGATACGGTTACGGTGATGGAAAAGATTGGGCATTTTCTGGATGAAGAAAACCAAGAGTTGTTCAATAAGTATCATAAGGAAGGTCTTTCAAACGAAGAAATTACTTTAAAGATTGTTCAAAATCTGGACGTTAAAAATATTTTAAAGGCAGCAACAAAAAAGTTTGATGGTGGCTATGCCATGGCTGGATTGTTAGGACATGGCGATGCATTTGTGCTGCGCGACCCCAACGGTATTCGTCCTGCTTTTTATTATTGCGATGATGAGGTTGTGGTTGTTACTTCAGAACGCCCTGCCATTCAAACAGCTTTTAACGTTCCGATGGAAAACATCAAAGAAATAAAGCCCGGCTTTGCGCTCATCATAAAAAAAGATGGAACCATAACCGAAGAGGAAGTGCTGGAGCCCAAAGAAAAAAAATCTTGCTCCTTCGAGCGCATTTATTTTTCGAGAGGCAGCGATGCAGATATTTACATAGAAAGAAAAAAACTAGGCGTAGAACTTTGTTCTGCTGTACTAAAATCGGTAGACAGCGACTTGCGTAACACCGTATTTTCATTTATACCTAATACTGCCGAGGTTGCTTTTATAGGTCTCATGCAGGGCATTTCTAACTATTTGGATGGATGGAAAACTACCGAGATTAGAAAATTATTTTCTTCTCAAACATCTTCTTCTCGCCCTATTGCGGAAGTGATGGACGAAGTGCACGAAATTGTTTCTTTTAGGGCAAGACAAGAAAAAATAGCTATCAAAGATGCAAAGCTACGCACCTTTATTACTGCCGATGCGCAACGCGATGACATGGTGGCACATGTTTACGATACAACCTATGGCGTGATCCGAAAAGGGTTGGATAATTTTGTGGTGCTGGATGATTCCATCGTTCGCGGCACTACCCTTAAGAAAAGCATCATCCGCATTTTTGACAGACTAGGCCCTAAAAAAATTGTTATCGTTTCTTCAGCGCCACAAATCAGGTTCCCAGATTGTTATGGCATTGATATGGCTCGCTTAGGCGATTTGATAGCTTTCCGCGCAGCGGTAGAATTATTGAAATCAAAATACAAAGAGAATTTTTTAGAAGAACTATTAGAAAAAGCCATTGCTGAAAACAATAAGCCGCCAGGAGATATTCAAAATGTGGTGAAAGAAATTTACAAACCATTTACCCCACAGGAAATATCAGATAAAATTACAGAGCTACTTCTTCCTCCTAATACAAAGGCCAAGGTGCAAATCATTTATCAATCCATTGAAGGGTTACACGCTTCGTGTCCAAACCATAAAGGAGATTGGTATTTTACTGGCGATTACCCTACGCCTGGTGGCAACCGTGTTGCAAACCGCTCTTTCATTAATTACATGCAAGGAAAAAATGTGAGAGCGTATTGAGTTAAGGCTGATTTACAGATTCAAACTAGCTCTTCCAGATTATTTCTTTTTCTTATCTTTTTCAAGCAACGAGTTTATTTTTTGAAGTAACCCGTATTTATCCTTCAATTCTGAAATTTCTTTTTTGAGAATTTCTGTCTCTTGAGGAGGAGGCTTGCTTTTTCCTGTCCTATAATCTGGCACAGGCTCGGCAGAAGATAAAATCTGTTCATCCGAAAAATAGTGTTTGAAAAAATTATAGTTAAAGGCGTAAGAAATCTTCGAAAGCAAATATGTGTCAATGGATTTCCGTTTATAAATTCCGTAAATATTCTGCTTAGAAGTGTTTATCATTTTACTCAGTTCGGTGGGGCCAATGCGTAATTCCTTTGCTTTTTCGCGTATTTTTTGACCTATGTGAATCTCCATACGGCAAAATTGGGCAATAACCCTCCTGTATCCGTTTAATAAAGGTATGTTTATATAATAATATTAGTATATAAATTCTTTAATTATTGTAAATTATATATTTACTTTATGGCAATAAATCATATATTTGTAGTATCGTCCAAAATCGCTTTTAAATTGAAAGAAAAATTACTTTATGTGATTGTCAGCCTTGTTTTTATGAGTTGCGCTGATTGGGTAAAAATTGTCAATCTCACAGTCGTATCAACGAGAAATTACAATTCTCAGGCGGGATATAAAGAGCTGCAAAGGTTTGCTGAAGGACGCGACAATGGTAAATCAGTGACATCAAGAGAAGGTAAAGTTTCGGCAGAGAACAATGGAAAAATAACTGCCGCGATTGAAGATGCCATACGAAATGTACCCGGTGGGGAATGCATGCAGAATGTTCAAGTTTATGAAAAGAATGGGAAGATTAAAGTGGTTGGCGATGTGTGGGGCTTTCCGGAAAACGCAAATAAAAATCAGTATGGACATAATATCAATGCTGGCGAGAAAGTAATGTTTAAATGGAATGGCAGTTTTATTACCGGGGTAGTAGTAGCTATAGAGGTTGATAAAGCGGCTGTTAAATATCTAGATAGTAGGGGAGGAGAGCAAATTAAAAAATTTGATTATAAAGATTTAACAAAATACACAGGCGCAGAGTTGCCAGTCAATTCTTCGAAGGCCGAGTTTACCGAGGGAGATTTGGTCACTTGGAAAAGAGATTGGGGTTCCGAATATGATCAGGGAACCGTTAGAGCAGTTAAGGGTAAATATGTGATAGTAGATTACAAAAATCAGAATGGACGTGATAAAACAATAGAAATTATTTCTTCGAAACTCACAAAGATCCAGGCTCCTGCTAACAATCCAACAGTCACGGAAAATAATTCCCCTATTGTTAATCAGAGGCCTCCAGATATGCCAGCTTCCCAATTCAATGCTGAAAAGCAATTTTATACTGTTAATACAGAAACCCTTAATGTAAGAGAAGAGCCTAACATATCATCCTCATCTTTTTTAACATTAAAAAAAGGTTCGCAGGTTGAGCTTGTTGAAAAAACAAGCGCAGGGTGGTGGAAAGTGAAATATAGTGGCGTGGAGGGATATGTTTCTTCGAAATACCTGACTAAATAAACAAACAATAACAATCAAAACAAATCAAAAATGAAAAAAACAATTATTCTTGGAATGTTTGCACTAAGCGTGCTAATGTTCAATTCTTGTGCCAAAGATGACCAAATGGGTCCTCAAGGTCCAGCCGGTGCAAACGGAGCAAATGGAACTGCAGGCACTAATGGAACAAACGGAACTAATGGTACAAATGGCAATGCCAATGTAACGTCTACAACCATAACTCCCAATAACTGGGTTACTGATTATGATGATGGAATCAATTTTGATTATAGTGTTTCTATGTCATGGGCGAACATTACACAATCCGTTAAAGATAAAGGTGCAGTTATGGTATATGGTGACGATGGTGCGGGGAGTTGGGTTGCACTGCCTTATACATATTCCGATGATACTTATTATTCCACTACTTTGAATTTTTGGTTTTCTATCGGTACTGTAAAAGTACAGTATGTTGGATTTGATGATTCAGGATCACCTGGTTCTGCATCATTTTTAAATGGGCAACTGAAATTTAAAATTGTTGCGATTGACGGTTCTAGGTGGGCTAATTTCCCTAAGAGCGTTAATATCAAAAATTACAAAGAAGTAAAAGAATATTTTCAATTGATAGATTAATAAAGTAAAATAGTATTATGAATAAAAACCCCATTCCATAGTGGAATGGGGTTTTTCAACCTTATTTAAAAGTACCCCAAAATGAAAACAAAAATACTATCTGCACTTTTATTCTGTTCACTAATTCTATTTAGCGAATGCAAAAAAGAAACACCCTCAAGTCCCGGAAATGGCACTGCGACACAACCGGGATGTGTAACAAACAATACAGGCGTTGTGTATTTCAAAAACAAATATTCAGACCCGTACAAATTAGAGATTAACGCAGTTTACAAAGGAACTGTTTCAGGTGGATCATCCACTTCTCCTACTACCAGTTCCCCCTATACTACTTCTGCGGGAAGTATTTCATGGAAAGCTACACAAGCAAGTGGCTATACTTTTTGGCCCGATGCTTACAATGGGAATAGCACCGTTACGCAATGTTCTGATTTGACCATCATATTTTAGGGTAGGAGCTTTCGGAGTTTTTAAGCCATCCCTATCAGGGGTGGCTTTTTTATTTTTATAGAACCTCTCTTGGCCTTTGGCAGTTGAACGTCTTTTGTCAGCGCACGGATTAACTACCTTTTATTGAAATTTTCTATAAAAACCCACCTTATGCGTCTGCAAACGTTTACAAACGGGTATATCCGAATGTAAATGCTTAATAACCGACTTGGCCGGCAGGACCGCTGCACCTTTGCCTCATCAAACGAAACGAACAACCAAAATAGGATGCACAGTAAAAATAAAAGATCAGGGGAAGTGAATGCGCTTTCTTTAGTTGTACGTGAATATATAATAAAGCACTGTGTAACCATTGCATCCCATATGTCTGCCCAGTCCCTGAGCTTATCCAAGGACGGGAAGGCGCAGACAAATAACAAAAACAACAGTCCGATCCCTTTGCTCCATCAAACAAAAAAAAATGCTGACAGAAAATCAACTATCAAATAAAATAATCGGACTTGCGATGCAAGTTCACACCACACTGGGTCCGGGCCTGCTCGAAAGCGCATATAAGGAGTGCATGCAATACAAAATAAAAAAAGCGGGTCTATGCGTAGAAAAGGAAAAAGCCATGCCACTCATTTTTGAAGAAATAAAGCTGGAATGCGCATACCGCATGGACCTGCTCGTAGAAAGTAAGGTAGTAATAGAGATCAAGAGTGTAGAGGCGTTGAATGATGTACACCTAGCGCAAACACTCACCTACATGAAACTTGGGAGTTATAAACTAGGGTTACTGATCAATTTTAATGTTGCACATCTAAGAAATGGAATAAAACGTGTTATAAACGGCACTTTGTGACCTCTGTGCCAGCCATAGTGTCCTTTGTGGTTTCGGCTGATAAATACAGAAACCACAAAGGACACAAAGTGAATAAACAGCCCACAAAGGGCACGAAGAATATAAAAGAAAAACAAACAACAACAACCGCCCCTTCCCTAAAAGGGCGAAACAAATAAAACAAACGCTTCATGCAGGGATGAGGCAAAAAAACAAAAACCCACCTACGCTGAAGCTACGGTGGATAAAACAAAACAACATGAGAAACAAAGTAACATTGATCGGAAACCTCGGACAAAATCCTGAAGTGAAAGAACTTGATGGAGGAAAAAAATTTGCAAAATTCTCCCTCGCAACCAACGAAACCTATCACAATAAAGCGGGCGAAAAAATAACGGACACCCAATGGCATAACCTGACCGTGTGGGGTAAAACAGCCGATATCGTTGAGAAATATCTTAAGAAAGGCAGCGAAGTGGCCGTTGAAGGAAAACTGCTCAACCGCAACTACACGGATAAAGAAGGCGTGAAGCGCTACATTACCGAAGTACAAGTGAGCGAGCTTGTGATGCTTGGAGGAAAGAAGGACTAAGCAATCCAACCTCTAAATCAAAGAAGCCTTGTCTTAACAGACAGGGCTTTTTTATTTCGGAATTCCCTTTACTTGCAATGAGATTGTATTTCCTACATCTTTTTGTATCTCTGTGCTATAAGAAACAAAACATAAATACTGTTACCATTACCCTGAATAACGATAAGGAAGCAAGTTTTCTAATTTCTCTTGCTAAAAAACTTCTTTCGGTAAAATCTATTAAATCAAATAGTAGAAATCTTGTCGTAAAAGGCGAACCTATGGATTTGAAAGAATTACGCTCTATGATTAAGAAATCAGAAAAAACCAGATTTGTTTCCGTTGAGCAGTTAGAGGCAAATATGAAGCAATGGTGAAAGAAGAATTCTTTACTGTTCATTGGTCTCTGTTTGCTCAACAAAATCTCAAAGATATTTACGATTTTATTAGGAGTGATAGCCAGCGGAAAGCTGTAAAAATCACTTCTGGTATTGTATACTGACGACAACCGATTTTAAGAATTTTTGATCGGTTGTATCAGTATATGCCGATCGAAATATTTCCTTAAACTTATTTAGCATCGGTATAAAACATTCCAAATCACTTGCGCGTTTACCTTTTAAATATGAAGAGTGCGCAGAACTTCCTTCAAAAAATAAAATTTATAGAAAAGCGACTTATGCGCCTTTCAAAATAGTTTATAGGGTCAAATAAAAAAGAGTTGAGATTTTAAGAGTGTTCCATTCGAGCCAGAATCCGAAAAAAATTTATTCATTTAGAAAAATCAAGGCATAGTTAAAAATAGGCTCTGACTTGCGCATTTCCTGTATGAATGGTTTTTACCCCCGGAGAATTTCTTCCATCGTACGATAAGGTAAGCTGAATATTACTCGCGAGCGTTCGATTGTAGGCTACACCCCAAGTGTAATTATTTCCGGTTTTAAGACCATCCAGCATTTCATAGGCTAGGGGAGTGTTTTCTACACTGTTGTAACTAATAAGAATAAAATTTGCTTTGGCCGCTAAGCTTCCTTTGTTGAGCGCACTGTATTTTATTTCGCTGCCATAATTTTGTGCTTGCACTAACTCCGCCTTTGCGCCAAGAATTGAAATCGTATTTTTTTTCTCAGAATATTTGTACGACATAATTACACGAAACGTAGCGCTGGATTGTAAAATTATTTTAGGCTCTGCTTCATAATAGGTAATGCGATAATTTCGGGCAGTAAAAAATTTAGAATTGTTTTGCTTTATTCCTTCTTTAAAACTTCCTTGCCAAGTCCATTTTCTATTTACGTTCCAACGAATTTTAGTTTCGCTATAGGTGTTGGTACGAAAGACGGTGTCATTTACGAGTAAGGATTTGTTTTCTACATCCTGCCAAGTAAAATCCATGCCAAACACTGGGTCGTTTTGGTTGAAAAAGATAGTGTTACGGAGGGATGAATTCAACGTTATTAATGTGCTGTCTTTGGTGTCGGATGCAAACGGATTGTATGCTATTGCTAAATCTGTATTGGTAGTTTTTCGGTCCGTTCTATAAGCAGTTTGATTTCCAAAACGTGAAATAGTTTTTTTAATTCCTTTTTTTCCTGACCACTTTGCACTCGGTCGTATATTAAACACTTCACTGAATTGGTTGGTATAAATGCTGATGTAGTCATCAGTAGGAGTCCACACTTTAATGTAGTTTGCTTCGTTGGGGAACAACGATATCTCAAACTCATTTAATTCCTTTACTCCATTTTTGTTGTAATCAACCCAAATGTGTGTTCCTTGTCCGGGCGCAACTTCTAAAAAAATAAAATCTCTTTTCAGCTCAAGTCCGGAGCCCACTTCGTAAAATGTTTGAGAAGAAATAAATCCCTTTAAAAGAGCAAAATTATATTCCACTCTTCCTACCACTGTGTTTTCGGACTTTTGAATGGTGATGGTGGTGTCCAGCATTTTTAATTTTCTGTAGCTGCCAGTAAACCTAAACTGACTATTAGGGTTACTAAACAGTTCCATGCCACCGCCATAATCTTCGGCCAAAGTAGCACGATGAAGCTCTGCTCCTTTTAAATTGCTAATAGCATAGTCGGTTCGCTGTTTGTAGGACAAGGAATATTTATTGTTTGACGAATCTTTAAGTTCTACAAAAGGTTCCCACTCCATGAAGCGCGCACTGCCTGCCATGAGTGAGTCAAATAATTTTGTTTGAATTAAATTATGTTCTTGTTTTTCTCGCACACCAGCAGTGAATTTTCCATTTATCAATCCTACAGGAATTTCTTTTGATGCCGTTGCTCGGTGTCTTAAAAAGTTTGAATTATTTAAAGAGCTTTTTGAATTCAAATAGCTTCCATCAGCATTTATTAAATATCCATTTGAAGCAATGTTGACAATGCTGCTGTGGCGCATGGCATTGTAAAATCTCCCTTCCATGAAAGATTTGTAGTCATACGAAAGCAAATTATTTTTTTTAGCAATTCCAATTCGTCCCCCCATAATGTGCTGGTCATCTTGTTGGATAGCATTTATTCGATTCCAGTCGCGAATAAATTCTACAGAACGAAAGCGCTCAATAGGCGAAAATGTTTTTTGCAAGAATTCATAATTTGCATTGGTAACTAATTTCCAGGAAGGCATCGCGTTGCCGGTATCGTTCTCTTTGTGCGTTAGCGGAATAATATGATCCCAATTAATTTTTCCTCCTAATCCTGTATTATCTTTTTTATCTTTTTCAGAAAAGGTATTTATGTCATTGTTGCTAATAGCTCCTTCAAAAGACAAAATCGAATTTTTTGAAAAAATAATATCAGCTCCTGCCGTAACCATCTGTTTTTGCTTAGGTGAAATAAGTAAAATCACAGGCTCATAAGAACCGGTAGGCTGACCGCTTACCGTATCCGGCACAACCCATTCATACACCTTTCCGTTTGCGGCCGATTGTTTTAGTTTGTAATTGCCTTTATTTATCCCTACAAAAGAAAAACTTAATCGAAAATGTGCTTTAGCAGTATCTGTAGAGTACATATAAATGCTAGGATAAGTAAAAGTGCCAATCGAAGAATCTAGCTTATCATATAAAACTTCTGTATTGTTAAATGGAATGCTGTCTGCCGAAGAAGTAATTGCTTGATGTAAGCTGTCGCCAACTATCGAAAGCAACAATTTTTCTGGATTATCTAGCTGTTGTTGTAACGGTCTGTTTTTATTATCTTGTTCCGTATAACCATTCAAGCGCACATTAATTTTTTTGGATTTGTATTCACTGCCTGCATGCGCCAGCGAGCGAGCATAATTTTTATCGGAGTACTGAAACTCCACCGAAATACGTTTGTCTTTGGTAATTAAATTTTTTGGAGTGAAAGTTATTTCAGATGTGTTGTAATCAATGATGTAGTCGTTTTCTTGTCCGCGTTCCAGCAATTTCCCGTCTAAGTAAACCATTTCTGTTCCCGCTAAAACAATGATAAACTGTTCGTTTTCAGCGCCACGTAATTTATAGGCACCTTGATTTCGTTCCTGCCGTTGCCCGTTAAATGTGTTGCCATTTTTATTTTCTACCGAAATGTTTCTGGCGAATTTTCCCTTTGATACTGCTACACTCCCTCTAACAATCAATTCAGAGGATTTGGGCTGAGCCATTTTAGTTTCAATACTTAAGCCCTGATTTCTTTTATTATATACCATGAAGTAGCCATCCGGTTTCATCATTTGAAAATCACCAGCGGTAAGGAGGGTTTTTCCGGATTTTGGCAAATCCTTGATTCCAATTTGAATAAATACTTTATCAAACTCTTGCAGCTGCTGCGTGTTTCCATCTGGCTGAACAGGAATATTTTGATCTGTTGCTGCCAATAAAATATCCATGTTGTCGCTAACTTTTCCTGCAAGCTGAAGATTTAAATTAGAGTTTAACACTACATCTTGATTATTACCAAACGATATTCCTCTGGAAAGACTCCCGCTTTTAGTCAGCCCTTCCGTTTTAAAAAAATCGACTGGCTTATTTTTATCAACGTTATAAATATAGGGTTCGCCAAATTGGTTGTTTTGAATTTTTCGTACATCTTTATGCTTGTATTCTTTCGAAAATAAAAATGGGAATACATTGTAGGAAACAACCAATGAGTCATTTCTCAACCCATTTGCAGCTGAAGAAAATATTAGTAATGCCTTGGCATAATCGATTTTATATTTCGAAGTATCTATAGGCTCCCCATTTATTTTTTTTATAGAAACGGAGTTTGCCACTACACTCAATGTATCCAATGAAATCGTATCGCCTAATACAAAGATATTTTTTGTACGCTGATTGGAGGTTTGTGAAAAAGAGCAAGCACAGTTGATCAGCCCAATCAAAAGCAACAGAATCTTTTTCTGCACACCAACTGCAGGCTTCGTTTTTAAAAGCGCCAAATATGTTTTAGAATTTAGGATAGACAAAGTTGCGCAATTCGTTTCAGATAACGAGCAATTGCTAAATTTGTTTCCTTAAGTCAAGTCACAAAAGCATTACTTAGAGCAAATAATGAAAATATTATCATATAATGTAAATGGCATTCGATCCGCAATTAGCAAAGGCCTGATAGAATGGATAAACAATATTAATCCAGATGTTATTTGTTTGCAAGAGATAAAAGCTAACCCCGAGCAGCTCGATAAAGACACCCACGATAAATTATACAAGCATACATTTTGGTTTCCTGCGCAAAAAAAAGGGTACAGCGGAGTGGCAATATTATCTAAAAAGAAACCCGATCATGTGGAGTATGGATGTGGCATAAAAAAGTACGATGACGAAGGAAGAATTATTCGAGCCGATTTTGGTGATGTTTCCGTCATGAGTGTTTATTTTCCCTCCGGAACTTCGGGCGAGCATCGTCAAGATTTTAAGTATGAATTCTTGGAGGATTTTCAGATATATATTAATAAGCTCAAAAAGAAAATTCCCAAACTCGTTATCTGCGGAGACTTAAATATTTGTCACAAAGCAATTGATATACATAACCCTATAGCTAATGCAAATTCTACAGGTTTTTTGCCGGAAGAAAGAGCCTGGATAGACCAATTCCTAAAAAGTGGCTTTATTGATACTTTCCGGTTTTTCAACCAAGAGCCTCATAATTACACTTGGTGGAGCTTTAGAGCTAACTCCAGAGCAAAAAACTTAGGCTGGAGGATTGACTATCACTTAGTAAGCACTCCTCTGGAAAAGCAATTAAAACGCTCCATAATCTTATCAGAAGCAAAACATTCTGATCATTGCCCTTTGTTGGTAGAATTAAAAGATTAACAACCTATTTTGACCATTTTATAGGGTTTTCTAATTCACAATTATTATTGGGCAAAATAAATTAAAGTTTATATTTGCAGTCAGCACATCTATCTAGAAAAAGCTATTAAAACTGACTAATTTTGCATCTAAATAATATGAAAAAACTCTTTTTATCTTTTGTAGCGTTATCACTAATTTACTCTTGCGGACAAGAGGCAACAGTGGAAGGTGGATTGACACCTTTAAACGGAGGAAAATATGCAGGAGGAGTACTGCGAATGAACGAAGTTGAGGATTTCAGAAATCTCTATCCGCTAGATATTACCGAGGTTACATCGCATCGAATTGCAAATCAGATTTACGAAGGTCTTGTTCGCCTTTCACAAAAAGATCTTTCTATTGGCCCTGGATTAGCCGAGTCTTGGACTAAAAACTCTGAAGCTACCGTGTGGACTTTTAAAATTCGCAAAGGAGTAAAGTTTCATGACGATGAATGTTTTGGCGGCAAGGGCCGTGAAATAAATGCCAACGATTTCAAATGGTGTTTCGATAATCTTTGTACAGCAGGACCCCACAACCAATGGTTTGATGGAACATTTAAGGACAGAGTAAAAGGAGCAAATAAATATTACCAATCTACAAAAGATAAAAAGCCTTTGGAAGGCGGTGTAAGCGGTGTAAAAGTTTTAGATGATTACACACTTGAAATTACACTTACCAAGCCCAATGCAGGGTTTCTTAATTTCTTAGTAATTCAGGGATGTTATTTATTTCCTAAAGAAGCATATGAAAAATATGGTGCAGATGGAATGCGAGCTAGAGCTATTGGTACCGGTGCATTTAGACTTAAAACGATTAAAGAAGGCGAAGTTGTTATTTTGGAAAGAAACCCAGATTATTGGGGTAAAGATGCGGACGGAAATCAACTGCCTTACTTAAACACTGTACGATTCTCTTTCATCAAAGAAAAAAAGCAGGAGCTTTTGGAGTTTCAAAAAGGGAATCTTGATATGCTTTATCGAATTCCTACCGAAAATATTGGAGACATATTGGCTGATTTAGATAAAGCAAAAGATAATGTTCCATTCGAGTTACAACTTTCACCAGCGATGAATCTTTTCTACTATGGATTTTTACACCCTGTAAAACCATTTGATGATAAGCGCGTTTGTTTAGCATTTAATCATGCTATTGACAGACAGAAAATTGTTGATTACACACTTAAGGGGGAAGGGATACCTGCACTTTATGGAATGGTTCCTCCTGTACCAAGTTTTGAAGCTAAAGGGTATGATTTTAAATCACTCAAAGGATATGCGTTTGATACAGATTTAGCAAAAAAATTATTAGCTGAAGCAGGATATCCAAACGGCAAAGGATTCCCTCATATCACCTTGCAAATTAATAGTGGTGGAGGTGACCGAAACGTATTAACGGCTCAGGTAATACAGGGCATGCTTAAGGAAAATTTGAATATTGATATTAATATTGAAACCCTTCCCTTTACACAGCATTTAGATAAAATTGAAAGCGGGCAAACTCTTTTCTGGCGCTCTGGTTGGATATCAGATTATCCGGATCCTGAATCTTTCTTAACACTTTTGTCAAGCTCTCATATTCCGGATCATCTTTCTGATCGTTCGTTTTTCAATACTACTCGTTTTAAGAATGCTAAATATGACTCCTTGTTGTATTTAGCTAGTATGGAAATTGATGATGTAAAACGATTTAAACTTTATTTACAAGCGGATCAAGTTCAAATAGACGAGGGTGCTTTAATGCCTATTTTCTACGATGAAATTTATCGTTTAATTCAGAAAAATGTAAAAGACTTTGATGTAAACGCAATGGAATATCGAGATGTTTCACGTGTATATTTTGTGCCAAGCGAAGACAAGAACCCGTAAATAAAAATATTTGTCAAGGGCATATAATAGGATTCTATTATATGCCTTTTTTATTTTCAAAAATTAATTCTCGATTTTACTTTCTGCCGATGCCAAATGTCTTACCAACATTCGCTTAGCAATTGGTAAAAAAGTTTCTTCAAGTGGCAAACTTAAATCAGTTTCAATGGCATACGTTGCTGGGTTTGCCAGTTTTTTATTATCCCTAAGCAGGTCGCCTTTTATAGACTGAAACGTAGTAGAAATATTTTTTTCAAACGATTTTACATAGTGGGTATGAATAGCTTTAAACTTCTCAGTGGCGCTTTCAAAAAAGGTTACTTGATATTCATATACGCTTGTTATTGCTGTTTTGCCATCCTTTAACAACATATAGCCGTATTCAGAGTTTAATGGCATTAGGCCAACTGATTGTAATGACAAATGATCTTCAACAACATCGTAAATATTTTTTCCCTCATCTACCCGCTGCTGAAACTGAGGGATTGCATATTCAATAATGTTTTCTAACTCAGCCATCATATTCCCGTCATTTACCATATTTTCAAAAGTAAGTTTGCCGCTTTCATCAATGCCGGATAAGCGCTGCGGAAAATGCATTTTTAGATTTTGCTTATTCTCTTTAACAGAAAGAGTGTTTTTATAATGCTCAATAAGTTCCGCAAACCAAGGATATAGGCGCGTAGCGTCAAAATTTTTGCTCACATCTTGCAAATAAGAAAGTAATAGGTACTTTTTGTACTCAAAATCAATGTGCTTTTCAGTAAGCCAGTTTTTGCTTAAATCTGTCATGATATATCTTTTTTATGTCAACCCGCCTTTCAATATTAAACGATTTGGAGCAAAAAATGTTTCGCTGTATAATGTAATTATTAGCAAAGACATGTTGATAATTGATTTTTTCTGAAAAAATCCACCCTCATTATTGCATTATTATTGCTATAGCATAAAATATAAAACCAGAAAAATGAAAAACAATTTTTTCCTAGTAGTAACATTAATCATAATTACCGCATTTGTTGCTTGCGTTCCTGCCAATAAATTACAAAACGAAAAAGCAAAGCGAGAAAACTGTGAGAAAGAACTAGCTAATTTCAAAGCTTCTTCTCAAGCGCTTGAAACAGAACTGAACGAACTAAAGAATAAAATGCAGGATGAGCAAAAACAACTTATAGGACTACAAAAGGATACCGCTATAATAGGTACAAATTATAGAAACCTAACAGCTAAATACGACAAATTAAATAGCGTAAATGAAACGTTAATAGACAGATATAACAAACTACTAGCGGGAAGTGATTCAGAAAGCAAAAAATTATCGGGCCAACTTTCTTCTACTCAGGAACAGCTTCAGCGTAAGGAAGACGACTTAAAAAAATTACAAATAGAATTAGAAAAAAAGAAAATTGATTTGGATGGCTTAACGGTTGAACTAAAAAAACGCGAAGAGCGCGTGAAAGAACTTGAAGATGTACTTAAGCAAAAAGAAGATGCTGTGAATGCGCTCAAGAAAAAAGTATCAGACGCGCTTTTGGGCTTTGAAGGAAAAGGATTAACGGTTACGCAAAAGAACGGAAAGGTGTATGTTTCTTTGGAGGAGAGTTTGCTCTTTAAGAGCGGAAAATGGGCTGTAGAACCTATAGGCGTTGATGCTCTAAAGCAGCTTGCCAAAGTATTGGAATCTAATCCAGATATTAATGTACTCGTTGAAGGTCATACGGATGATGTGCCCATGAAAGGCTTAGGGGATGTGAAAGACAATTGGGATCTGAGCTCTGTACGTGCAACATCAGTAGTAAAAATAATTACTCAAAACAGCAGCACGAACCCTAAGCGATTAACAGCAGCAGGCAGAGGAGAGTTTTTCCCGATTGACGATAGTAAAACAAAAGAAGCACGTGCAAAAAATCGCAGAACGGAAATTATCTTAACTCCTAAATTGGACGAGCTATTTAAAATCTTAGAAGGAAATTAAGAGATTATTTTTTTCCGGGCTTGCCCTTTAGCTTTCCAGAAAAGGTATAGCTCCACTTTAATTCTTCTTCTTTGTTGAATAGATCAGCAGTGCCTTCTATATCATCACCGGTAATGGTGCCACTCCACTTCATTACCTCTTTTATGTCATTTACTGTTTCTGCAATCCAAACATACACAATGGCCTCTGCATTTGTGGAGTCTGATGAAACTATTTTATAGGGCATCGCTTTCGTAAATCCCCATTGTGCAAATATTTTACTTTTAAATTTCCCTGTCAAAAATTTTAGCTCATCTGGGTCGAGGGGTTTTTTCTTTCCTTCTTTAAACACCTCTGCTAAATAAATATTTTTATCCAAAGGACCCTTTAATGGTCCTTGTGCAAACAATAAAATTGAACATGCAACAGCAGCAACACTTAAAATAAATTTTTTCATAAAATAAAGTTTAAAATGAATATTAATATACAAAAATTGTATTTTTTTTGGATAATGCAATATAAATCACAATGTTTTTATCCTTATTTATTCTTAGGTGCTGAAACGGGCAATGGAACTGCGTTACGCTGTTGCAATATCACGTCAAGTCCTTTCTTAGCTTCTACATTACTAGGATCCAACTGCAGGCACTTACTCCAGCCTCGGTATGCCTCTTTAACATTGCCGACAGAGTAATTGGCTCCTCCGTAGTGATACCAGGTTTGCGCACTTGTGCTGTCGTAATGCAAAGCACGACTCATGAATTCAATTGCTTTCGGTATATTTCCTTTTTGTCCTTCTTGTCGAGCTCGTTCTACCAAAGCATTGGCTAGGGCAGGATCATACGATTGACGAAAGAATGGATGTGAGGGAAAGTACTTTCTGGCAAGCCCCCAATATTGTTCAGCTTTATCCAAGTCCCTTTTTTGAAAATAGGCAAGCCCTAAATTAAGATAGCCATTTACATATTTAGGGTGAAGTGTCACCGCTTTTTCGAGATGATAAATTGCAGAGTCAAGGAGCGCTAATCTGTTTACGGAATCTTTTTGTGCGTATTCAATAAATGCTTTGCCAGAATTTCCATTTGCTAAAACACTATTGGGCACCACCCAGGCATCGTGCATAAATAAAATATTGTCAGTCTCCCAATCAGGGTTTCTATCAATGGTTTTATAGCTCATAGGGATAATTAGTGCTAAAATTATTGTAACGTAAAACACTTTCCGTGCATTTTCGGATTTTATGAACTGGTATAATAAAAAAAGTATTCCGTATGCTGCAATCATTACAAATCCTAAGGAAGAATGATATACCAACCTTTCGCCCATGGTAGCGCCAATAGGCATAAGCAGGTTTGAAATCATGAATAAGTGGAATAGGTAAAATGCCAGCGCAAAAGCCATCCAGTTTCTGTTTTTCAAAAATTTGAAAAAGTAGTATACGATAAACGTATGTACCATCAACGAGACCCATACTAAAGCATCGCCAAAATTATTGTACGGTATTGTTTTCCAGGAATAATCTGCCGAAAGCGGATGAGGGAAAATAAGAAGGCGAATATATTTCAATAAAATAAAAATATGTGTTGCCTTTGCTTCAAGGGCAGTGGCAAAAACAAACGGATTGTTAAGCACCTCTGTTATTTCACCTTGCTTGCCGGCACCTACAAATTTGTAGCGTAACATCATGTAAAATGCTGCAACTGCAAAATAGGGTAACGAAGCCTTAATGCTTTGAGGAATAGAATATTTTTTGAAAATAAAAAACATCATTGGGATTATAGCCACTAAGGTTATTCCCCATTCTTTTGATAATAATGCTAAAAAATAAAAGGACAAACCAAGATAGAGGTCTTGAGATTTTTTTGAATCGGTGTATTTAAATACATAGATAAAAGTGAGAATCATGAAAAGTAGGGACAAGATTTCATCTCTGCTTTTTACATTGGCAACAACTTCGGTGTGTATGGGGTGTACTAAAAATAAAAGCGTAGCAAAAAATGCCAGATCTTTGTAGTTTACGAATGTGAGATTAGCATATTTGAATATATAATCACGTAACAATTGCAAAAGAAATACGGCAGACAAAATATATAGTAACACGTTTACTACGTGCCTTATCATTGCCAGGTCTTCGTGCGACTGGGATATAAGCCCTTCCAAAGCTGCCTTTTCGGCAATGAGTTTATTGGCAAGGTTGGGGTTGGTTTGCATCAAATATGTTTGCGAAAGCGTATCGCGAATTTCTAACATTCGAGTGCCGTGACATTCGCCAAACAATTCCTGTTCAATGGCAAAAGTTAAAATGGAAAATGGACGGTAACGACCACCAGATAACTCTCCAGATGAACCCATGGACTTAAAAAAGCTATCGTACGAATCGGTTGTCATTATTTTTCCAATCCCACCAAACCCCTCTTGCACGTAATCATTTAAGCGCATTACAATATCATCGTCCAATGCATATTTATTGTTGAAAGAATTAAAATAAATACCAAAACCAAGGAGCACAATGATTATAGTCTGAAAACGAAAAGACGTAATAGGAGAAATAGACTCTATTTTGGGAATAGAAACAACAGGCTGTTTCTTTTGTTGCTGCTGTTTAGTTTGTTTTTGCTTGGCCATGGTAATTGAAGCTTGCTCTTTTTAATTTCAAATCATTTTATTAATTTCATTACAAATATCTGATTTGCATTAAAATTATACAACTTGCAAAAATCCACTTTTTTTTCAAGTACGGGCGGATAATGTTTGGTGGCCTGAAACCCAAATTTTTTGAAGAATTCAGGAATTACACAGGTTACAAATAGCTCGGAGGGCCCAGCATTTATTAATTCCTTGATAAGCAAAGTGCCTATACCGCTAATTTGTAATTCTGGTACAACACCAACAGTTGCTATTTCGGTACAGTTTTCATACTTACGCAACCTTCCAATACCAACAATTTTACTTTGCTTTTTAGCTACTATGAATTGATTCCAATTCATTTCTTCTGTATCTAAGTCTAAGCTCTTTCCTAAGTGGGCAATCTCAATGAAGTCATCCTGAATGCTGCTTTGTATGGTTATGCTCTTTTCCAACATAGTAGCACAAAGTTAAAAAGCTCGAGAATTGTAGTTTTATATAAGACATTTTATTTTTGTAACTTTGTCAGGATTTATACGTCTTACTATATTAAACCTCCTTAAATGAAGAAAATTTACACTCTTTTACTTTTTACAGCTATTCTTTCACTTTCTGCTTCTGCACAATTGGTTTATAAAGATGTAGCAGGCATTTTTTATAGTCGCTGTACCGGCTGCCATCATGTAAATGGTGGAGCTCCTTTTCCAATGATGACCTATAGCCAAACCTATCCTTGGGCTTCATCTATTCAAACCGATTTAAATACTGGCAAAATGCCTCCTTGGGCTCCCGATACAACTTATACTAGATTTTTGCATGAACGTATTATTACTAGCTCAGAAAAAAATTCCATTTTGAGTTGGGTTAGTACAGGAGCATTAAAAGGAGATACTACACTTGCTCCGCCTCCGCCAACCTATACAAAGCACAAATTAAAAGGCACACCTGATTTAGTACTGCAGATACCTACATTTGTAAGTAATGGAGTATCGGCAGATGTGTATAATTGTTTTGCGCTACCAACAGGATTAACGCAAGATCGAATACTTCGTGCTTTTGAAGTTATACCCGGAAATCCAGATATTGTACATCACGTAGTAGTGAAGGTGGACACTACAGGCACTGTGACAAATAATTTAAATGGGTCTTGCTTTACAGAGCCCGGAGATTTTGATTTGGATGTATATGCTCCAGGAGGATCTCCAACTGTATTTCCCGGTAAAGCACCGCTAAAAATGGGAATTAGAATTAAGGCTGGCTCACAAATTATTATGCAAATCCATTACCCAGCTGGAACTGGAGGTCAACTGGATAGTACTCAAATTAGGCTTTATTTTTATCCCTTGAATGAAACGGGTATTCGGCCGGTATATGTATCAACCCCATTACAAAATTGGGTCATGCCTATGTTTGCTAATACTACACCCACGTTTACTGCTAAATACCCCTCATCGGGAACAATACCGCTTGCGCGTTCAATATATGGCTCGTTCCCGCATTCTCATTTAGTTTGTAAAAGCATTACGAATTGGGCGACCAATGGCACAACAACTATTCCTCTGATTAAAATTAATAATTGGGATTTTGCATGGCAAGGATTCTATACATATCCAAACTTGGTAAAAGTTCCTGCAGGATATACATTAAATTCAAGTCATACTTTTGACAATACTGTAAATAATCCTAATAACCCGAATAATCCTCCAGCATATGTTGGAGCAGGTACCGGAACCAAAGATGAAATGTTGTTTGATTCTTTTCAGTGGATGAATTATTTACCCGGAGATGAATTAATTAATATTGGCAATTTACTAGCTAATGATTCCTTGTTAAGCACAGTTTACAACTACAGCAGTGCTACAAATATTACTTCATATTCTTATCCAAATCCATTTAATGATTTTGTTAAAATAGGTTACGAGCTCGATCGACCTGCTGAAACAACTGTTTCGGTTTATTCCATATATGGCAGCGAAGTAAAAACTTTATCGTATCAATATAATGCGGCAGGTACTTACACGATTAACTGGGATGGAAGGAACAACTCGGGAGCAGCAGTTTCCTCCGGAATATATTTTTACACCATACGCGCAGGCAATACATCTAGCAGCGGAAAAATAGTTTTTATGGCGAAGTAAACAACACAGCCTAATTTATAAAGCTTGTTCTTGAAAAAGAGCAAGCTTTATTTTTTTAGAAGGTCTTTAATAACCCAATACATGGCAGCAAAAACAGAGAGTAAGGAAAGGCAAATTGTAAAAATAGGGAATCGTGTAATTGGATAGTATTCGTCAAGCTTCATTCCTCCCCATACGCCTAAAGCGATGGTAGCCCCCATCTGGAAAGCCATAGAAGAGAATTTACCATAATCAGTAAGCCGCTGCTTTTTCTGATTTTGTGGTTTCTCCTTGTCCATTATTTAATTTGATGTTTGGTACAGAGCCAGACATAGTACATGATCCGCTGAAATTTGCACCAGGCTCAATAGATAGTTTGCTGGTATTGATATCGCCAGTTAGTTTACTAGTCCCCTTGAGTGAAAGAAGTTCAGTTATTTTTATTTTACCGCTAATGGTTCCTGATATATCTGCATTTTGGCAAGAAGCTTCGCCATCAATCATCCCGGTAACTCCAAGCACAAGCTTTCCTTTAGTAAATATGGAGCCATTCAGTGTGCCATCTACGCGAACATCTCCATCCGATTTTATATCTCCTTCAATAACAGTTCCTGCTCCAATGATATTTATTGAAGGATTTTCAGTTGTTTTTGGGTTTGCCATTGAATTCGATTTAAGATTAAACATAAAAAAGTATAACTGCTTTTATCAAAAAGCGAATATATGCAAAAATTAGTAAAATCTAGCAAAAAAGACTAGCCTGGATGGTTAATTTTAGTCCAATTCCAAAGTAGACTTCCCTATTGGGGCATCGTCAAGAACTACGTCTACAATATATTTGCCAGGGAGAAGCTCTTCCGATTCTTTTTTTCTAACGTATAATTCAACGGAAACATCCTCGTTATTATATTGCAAAGATTTTTTCATGGCATAATAGCCTTTGGAATTGCCAAATGTAAATAGGTGATCGGCATCTGGCGAGTCGCACCATTCTTTTCCATCAGGCTTCACAATTCGAACATATATAGTTCTAGGGCCTTTGGGAGCAATGTTATTTGCTTCAAGCTTAAATTCTATTTTAATTTTATCAGTGCGTTTTGCTTTTTTTGTATCATCCATTTTATTTTTGGACTTTACATTTACGGCAGTTACAGCCATGCCGCTTGACTTGATAATTGAACCTATTTGATAAAGCTTGTCTTTTTCATTTTGAAGCGTAGATCTTTTTTGTTTTTCTGTTGTTAGTTCAGTTTTTACAGAATCATTTACAGCAATCAATTTTTTATTAAGCGTATTGAGTGAATCTATTTCAACCACAAAGTGTCTCATAATATCACGCAACGTTTTAGTTTCTTTTTTAAGGCGAGCCATGATATACGCGTCATCCTTGTGCTTTTCTGCTTCGCGCTGTAGTTCTTCGATGAGTGCTTTTTTCTCTTCTATCTCAGCTTTCAGAAACTGATCGTTTGTTTCCAGCATGGCATATTCAGTTTGCAAATTCTGAAGGTCGCGTTTAACAACTTCTGATTCTTGCGTTATCTGAATATTTTCTGTGACTACCGATTGCGTTTCAGTTTTCTGGTTCCAGAAAAGAAATGCCATGACAATACAAACGCATGTCATAAACCAGAATAGGTAGACAAATTTGTTGCGTTTTGGTTTTTCTTCTTTTGGGGTAAGGCTGGGCTCTTTTGTTTCCATTTTGCTAATTTATGGATTGATAGAGTTCTGAGGGTTGTATTACGTAGTAAATATCAACATACATATCAACCCCTGAATAGCTTGCTTTAAGAGAACCCCAGGTTATATAGAAGAGGGCAACTACCCTTAATGGCCCGCATCGGACCACACTAGCTTGAGTAGAAAGGGGCTATATAAGGAAGTAGAACCGTTTTGTTCAATTCTTAACATGCTATTTTTGATTTCTGTTATTTCTTCCATCTCGCAAGCAATTAAGTATTTTCCAGAAGAATCTATAATTCCCTTTTTCCCATTTAGAATTACAATAGCAACGCCATTTTTAAAATCAGTGCCTTCTTCAAAAGTTGGAGGTAAAATAGCCTCACCTTTCTTATTTATATAACCGGTTTTACCCTTCACTTTTATGCGAGCTATACCACCCGAAAAATCCCAAGCATAATCGTAAAGAAAATTTATTTTTAGTTTCTTGTTTACGTCAATATAACCCCACTTACCCTTTTTTGCAGCACATAGTTCGCCAGAAAAATTACGTATGTCATCGTATTCAAAGGGAATAACTACCTCGCCTTTTTGATTAAGCAACCCTCGTTTTTTATTTAACTCAACTTTAGCCAGGCCATTTTTAAAGCCATTGGAGATAGAAATTTCGGGCGTGTAATCGTATTTTATTGGAACTATTATTTCTCCTTTCAAATTAACAAAACCAAAATTTTTATCTTTTACAACGGCTGCAAAGCCCTCGTAAAAATTATCTATGTTATCGTATTCGCAGGGCAGAATAATTTTCCCAGCAGTATCTATTAATCCAAATTTTGCATTTTGTTTTACCCGAACAAGTGGATTTCTAAAACTTTCGGTCCAATCATAAGCAGGCGCTATTACTACTTGTCCTGTTTTATTAAGGAAGCCAAATTTTTCATCTCGTTGAAAAAAAGCGCGCTCTAAAAAAAAGTCACCTGTTTTTTCAAATTTTCCTTCCATAAGCAGCTCTCCATTTTTATTATAAAAGCCATATACCCCATTTTTTAATGCGCGAAATACTTTTTCCTTCTCAGTGTTCTCATTATAGCTGATGTCATCGTATTCAAAATCTAAAATTAATTTCCCTGTTTTTCTAATTAAACCAAACTCCCCATTTTTCTTTACGATGGCAAATCCTTGTTGAAAAGCATTGGCCTCATCAAATCGAGGCGATATCATCATTCTGCCTGATTTATTGATGTAGCCTGCTTCGTCTTGAGATATAATTACTGCAAAACCTTCTGAAAATTCATCTGCCCAGTCGTAGGTGCAAGGAATTCTGATTTTCCCAGTAGAATCGATAAACCCCCATTTCCCTTCTTGCTGAATCCTAAAAAATCGAATAGCCGCCAGCTCGTTATCAATTTTAATCCTATCCTTATCCGGAAAATCTGGATAATCAAAAACAAAATTTGCAAATGCTTCGGGAGTAGATTCAATGGTGGCCAACAAGTATATTTTTTCCCAGGCTTTTTTTACATTGTGATTCGTTGGGTATTTTTTAATAAACTCTCTGTACTGTAAAGCATTTTCATTTCTTGTAGAGAAGATAAATATGCTATCCTCTGCCTGCATGCGGTAAGGGCTCTTAGGGTATTTTTTTACAAAGGTCTCGTAGGTTTCAATTGAATTTTGGTTAGTGAGTGTATTATAAAGCGAAAGCTCATACAGCCATTTAGCGTCTGCAGCCTCAACAGCACTTGGAAAATTGGTGATAAATTCTTTATATGCTTGTGCGGTATTTATTTTTTTGGCATTTTCAAAGGCTAAGCTGTTTCGCAATTTTGCAGCTTCCTTTTTTAAAGGAGAACTGCCAAACGTCTTTATAAACCAATCAAAAGAAGATATATCGTTGTTGGTTTTGGCATTTTCAAAAGCACGAGCAATAATATTTTCTTCGAGTTCATTTATTGCCAGCAGCGTAATGGAAAGTTTTTTTAACTCTTCGCGTTCTTTTAAGTCAGATGCTTTATAATGGCTAATAGATATCCTTATGTATTTGTATGCCGAATCAATGTTGCTAAATGGATTATCTGTTCTATAATAGATGGTGCTTAAGCCGTAAGCTGCACCAGCTGTATTTTTTTTCATCGCTTTTTCAAACTGCTCTTTCGCTTCAAAATAATTAAAAGCTTGCAGGGCTTCAAACCCCTTTTTTAATGGGTTGGCAAAGGAGGTCAGCGGCATCACGATGGCTAACGCAAAACCTACCAAGATTTTTTTGTAATAAAAAACAGAAAACTTTTTTTTCATTTTACTTGCCTAGTGTTGCGCAAATACTAATATTTGCACTGCGAAGTTATTAAAAGAATGATTAAGGATTTTTTAACACTCATTTTTCCAAAGGTATGCAACGCCTGCAGAAAAGCACTCTATAAAAGTGAAGATTGCATCTGCGCCTACTGTCATTATCACCTACCTAAAACCAATTTTCATTTAAATAAAGAAAACCCTATTAGCAAGACTTTTTGGGGGAGGGCAGCAGTTGAAGAAGCTACCTCCTTGTATTATTTTAATAAAGGGACTAAAGTGCAACACCTTATTCATCAACTAAAATACAGAGGAAAGAAAGAAATTGGATATTCGCTGGGCAAACATTATGGCGTTGAATTAAAAAATAGTCGCTCATTTTCAACGATAGATTTAGTGATACCAGTTCCGCTTTTCCCTTCCAAACAGAAAAAAAGAGGATATAATCAGAGCGAATTATTTGCAAAAGGATTAGCCGAAAGCTTATCTGTTGAAAGTCACAGTGAGGTGCTAATAAGAAAATTAAATTCTCAATCACAAACCAAAAAGACGCGCTTTGACAGATGGAAAAATGTAGAATTTGTTTTTGAAGTCACAAAGCCGGAGGTGCTGCACGGAAAGCACATCTTGTTGGTGGATGATGTTATTACCACTGGAGCAACGCTGGAAGCCTGCGCTAATAGAATTATAGAGGTGCCTGGCTCAAAAGTGAGCATTGCAACTATTGCAAGTACCTTGTTTTAATCGTTACAATTTTCCCATCTTTGCATAATAACAAATGCTATGGCAGAATCATTAATTGTACAAGGAGAAACAAAAGCGGCTAAATACGAATCGCTATTACCTCAAATTAAAGGATTGGTAGACGGAGAGCCAGATTTAATAGCCAATGTTTCAAACATTGTTGCCGCTTTGAAATATGGCATGAATTTCTTTTGGGTAGGGTTATATTTTGTAAAAGGCGATCAATTGGTGTTAGGACCTTTTCAGGGCCCCGTAGCTTGTACCCGCATTTCTTTTGGAAAAGGCGTTTGCGGCTCATCGTGGAAAGAAAGAAAAACAATTCTTGTTGATGATGTAGAAAAATTTCCCGGACATATTTCCTGTAGTTCGGATTCAAAATCAGAGATTGTAATTCCTTGCTTCCGAGATGGAGAAGTGACAGCGGTATTAGATATAGATAGTGATAAGCTTTCAGATTTTGATGACACAGACAAAAAATACCTAGAGCAAATAGCCGCCCTTATAAGCCAACTCGCCAATTAAATTTATTGAATGCAGGCACGACCACTTACATATTTTTATCATTTCTATTGGCTTCTCCTCTTAGCCCTATTTTATTCCTGCGCTCAAATCGTGTCACCTGGTGGAGGAGCAAAAGATATTACCGCGCCTAGCGTAGAAAAGTTTATTCCAGATAGTGCAGCTACTAACTTTAAAGCAAAAAGCATTGCTATTTATTTTGACGAGTACATTCAGCTGGTAGATCTTCAAAAGGAGCTAACTATTTCGCCCCCCATGCACCATCAACCCGATATAAAAGCAAAGGGACGAATGTTGCAAATTGAAATTACCGACACACTAAAAACAAATACAACTTATGTTTTGAATTTCGGGAATTCTATTCGCGATTTTACAGAAGGAAACATTAAAAAAGATTTTCAATATATTTTTTCTACTGGAAATATTATTGATACATTAAAGTTGTCTGGTGGTATTAAATATGCAACAGACCTGAAAACCGAAAAAGGAATTCTGGTTATTCTCTTCAATGATAAGACTGATTCTGTTCCATATAAAATAGGGCCTTTTTATTTTGCAAGAACAAATCCAGATGGATCGTACCAGATCAGTCATATTAAGCCGGGACTATACAAAGCGTTTGCACTAAAAGATGAAAATGGAAATAGCAGATTTGACATCCCGACAGAAAGCGTTGGTTTTTCAGATACGCTCGTTAAAATTTCGCGCAATCAAAAATTGGACTTTACCCTATTCAAGGAGGAGACTAAAAAACAGCTTTTGTTAAAACACTATGTTAGGGGCTATGCCAGCATAGTTTTACTTTTTTCAAAACCTGTTAAGAGCCTAAGCTATGAAGCGTTAAATCCTGGGACAAAAACACAAACATTTTTGACTGAATACAATTTAACAAGGGATAGCATTCGAATCTGGACTCCTGAATTTACGAACGATAGTCTGCATTTTAAAATTATTGTGGAGGGGGAAATAATAGATACCTTAAAAATCGGAACTACTCAATTTCAAAAAGACAACGGTGGAAGAGGAGAGGCGTTTAAGTTAGTAGGCACAATGAATGCTGCAAAGACTAAGCCGTTGGATATAAATAAATCGCTCGAATTAACTTTTTCTTATCCTATTAAGGAGTACAAACCTGAAAATATATTTTTAACTAATGGAAAGCAAAAAATTACTAGCACTAACAAAAACCATAAAGATTCATTGGGCAGGAAGTTTTCTTTTGATTTTGATTTAATACAAGATTCATTGTATCGCCTGGAAATAGTACCCGGCACCTTCATCGATATTTTTGGATTAACAAATGACACGCTCAAAACAGAATTTAAATTACAGGAAGAAAGATTTTACGGCACACTGAAAATGATTTTGAAAATGAAAAAAACACCAATCAAATGCATTGTTCAATTAGTAAATGATAAGGGTAGTGTATCTAAAGAAGATATTTTGTATGAGTCGAAGGAATTATTCTACCCCTACCTAAGCCCCGGGAAATACAGAATAAAAATTATTTACGACACAAACGAAGATGGCAAATGGACTACAGGAAATTATTTACTACACAAGCAGCCAGAAAAAATATCCTTTTTTGCTGGGGAAATAAACATTCGAGCCAATTGGGATTTGGAATTAGATTGGGACTTAACTCCACCGCAAACTCCCGTTGTTAAACAGGAAGGAGTTAAACAAGACAAATAGCTATTGCTTAATAGTAAACGTATCAGCATCTTTCCAGGCTGGAAATGTTTTTCTCCAGTCTGATAATTTTTTTTGAGAAAGGATGACAGTTTCTGTAGAATTTTGATGAGCCTTTAATTTACTAATCACCTCGCCTTTAAAATCTATTATTCCCGAATCTCCTGAATAGGAGTACTCATTTCCATCTTTACCAATTCGGTTTACACCCACTACATACGCCTGATTTTCCATGGCGCGTGCAAGTAGTAATGTTTTCCAAGGATGGCTCCTGCGTTCAGGCCAGTTGGCTACAAAAAGTAATACATCGTATGCATTATTTTTATTCCGAATCCATACTGGGAATCGAAGGTCATAACAAATCAGAGGACAAATTTTCCAGCCTTTTATATTGACAATTAGTTTTTTCTTTCCTGCTGCGTAATATTTTTCTTCTCCGGCATAGCAAAACAAATGTTTTTTGTCGTAGGTCTTGTATTTACCATTGGGCAACATCCATACCAAGCGATTGTAATATTTATTTTTTTCTTTAATAATCAGACTTCCGGTAATTACACATTTCTTCTTCTTAGCTATTGATTTCATCCATGTTATGGCAGAGCCACTCATTGTTTCGGCAACAACTTTATTGTTCATGGTAAATCCGGTACTGAACATTTCAGGCAGCACAATTACATCTGTTTTTTCTTTTATAGAATTAATCTTTTCCGAGAACATTTTTAAGTTATTCTCGATGTTCTCCCAGTGAAGTGGAGATTGTACAATTGTAATTTTTAAATCTTGCATAATTTTTCTGCTGCTTGTTTAAGTACATCATCCGTTTTAGCAAAACAAAAGCGTAATAATTTATTATCAATGGGTTTATGAAAAAATACCGAAGTAGGGATGGAGGCAACTCCATTTTCTTTAGTAAGTCTTATAGCGTAATCTGTATCTTTTTCTTGCGTGATGGCGCTGTAATCAAGCAATTGAAAGTAAGAGCCGGAAGCAGGCATGCATTTAAACTTTGAGCCTTTTAATGCATCCAGAAAAAAATCACGCTTCTTCTGATAGAAATCACCTAGTTCATTATAGTCGTTACTATCTTTTATATACTCTGCCAACGCGTGTTGGATGGGTGTGTTTGCAGTAAATACAATAAACTGATGCACTTTACGAAATTCTGCCATCAAATTTTCGGGAGCAAAGCAATACCCCATTTTCCAGCCGGTAGCATGGTATGTTTTTCCAAAAGAAAAAATTATGAAGCTACGCTCTGCTAGTGTAGGATATTTACAAACGCTCTCGTGTTTTTGGCCGTCAAAAATAATATGCTCATATACCTCATCACTAATAATAATAATGTTGGTTCCCTTTACTAGCTTTTCCAATTGCTGCATGTCATCGGCAGAAAGTACAGATCCCATAGGATTATGAGGAGAGTTAATCATAATCACTTTGGTGCGTGAGGTCATCACTTTTTTTACATCATTCCAGTCGATGGTGTGATTGGGCGCTTTAAGCTGCACATATATAGGTATGCCTCCGTTTAACTCGATGGTTGGAACATAACAATCGTATGCGGGTTCAATTACAATAACTTCATCCCCTTCGCGCACTATGGCAGTTAACGCTGAATAAATAGCCTGTGTTCCACCAGCAGTAATTGTAATTTCTGTATCGGGATTATACTTTGCCCCATAAAGCTTTTCCATTTTTTCGCATAACACTTCGCGTAACTGGGGCACTCCCTGCATGGGAGCATATTGATTCATGCCCTCTTTCATCTTTTTGTTAATGAGTGAAATCAATTTTGGATTTACATCAAAGTTTGGGAATCCCTGAGATAAGTTTATAGCCTTATGCTCATTTGCTAAAGCACTCATGACAGAAAAAATAGTAGTACCTACTTTAGGTAATTTGGAAGAAATGGAATTGGGATATTTTGGCATATATAATAATGAAGTATAAAGATAGAAAAAGAAAAAACAAGCTGTGTTTTAGCTGTCATAGCGAGAAATAATTTTATTTTTGTGCCTTAATAATTTATCTATGAATATTACTAAAAACTCCGTTGTAACCTTAGGCTATTTGCTAAAAACCAGAACTGGACTGTCGCTTGAAGAAAAACAAGTAGAGCAAACTACGTCTGATCGCCCGTTTGTGTTTATATATGGCGGTGGTATGATGTTACCAGATTTTGAGCTAAACTTAAGTGGCAAAAAAGCAGGAGATAAATTTGATTTTTTTATTCCAGCAGCAAAGGCCTACGGTGTGCAGAATGATAAATATGTGATGAATGTTCCTATAGATTCTTTTAAAGGACCAGATGGTACGCTGGATTTAAACGAAATAAAAACGGGAAACATATTAACGATGAATGACGAAAAAGGCAACCAGTTGCAAGGCACTATATTAGAAGTGACCGCAGTTCATGTGCGCATGGATTTTAATCATCCGCTTGCTGGGCAAGAGCTGCATTTTACAGGAGAAGTTTTTAGTGTACGCGCTGCTACTGCCGAAGAGATTTCGCACGGGCATGTGCATGGACCTGGCGGACATCATCACTAATAATAGCGTAGGCTACCAATAGCCGAAGGTCTTTTTAATCATAGCCTTGCCCCATTTTTCTTTTCCATAATCTTTTTCCAGCTTGGCTTTTAGCTCTACAGGATTGTAAACCTTGCTTTTTGATTTTTTTGGAAGCAGATCCTCTATTGCAGGGGCTATTGTTTCGATTCTAGTTGCAAAATATATTACTCCCCCGTCTTCGGTAGCAAGACCAAGAATAGCACCTGGCAAGCCAATAAAACTTTCCGGACCGGTAGAAACAGAAATTTCATCGCAGTACCAGGCATAAATGCGGGAGCTGTCGGGCGCTTCCCAAACTGCTTTTCGGCAGGTGTAGCCACCAATGTTACGTTTGCTATCTGTAATTTTCCAGGAACGTGGGTATAAACTGTCGCCCAAATAAACAAACTCACTCCAAATAGTTTTTATGGTGAGGCGAGTATTTTGCTTAAAGTTTTGGTATACTTTATTTTTTTCGGTGTACCAGCTCATGTAATCACGCTCATCGTTTTCCCGTTCCTTGAAGGCAGAAATAGAATCGTTAAAGTATAATTCAAAATAATCAATCTTGATTTTATCGGTTTTGTTAATCCAATCCAATACATCATCGTCTTTAAATTTTTTATAAAGATTTGTTTTTCGTTCGTAAGTAATCTTGCCAGCAGTAATTTGCGACTGAACGTCACCCGTTACCGCAACCACAATAAAGAACGAAAGTATTATGTTAAGGAGCGACTTCATCTTGTTTAGGTGCTTTGTTTTTGAATTTGTAATTTAGTTTCACCAAAAAATATCTGCCTACCGCATTTGTGCTTACATCCATAATCATGTTATCCTGCACTGTTCGGTACACATTAATATTTTGATTAAGGATATCGCGAACCGAAATTCCCAGCTGAAGACTTTCATCTTTGAAGAAGGATTTAGTAAGCGATGCATTCCAAATCAGATAATCAATGTTATAGCCCTGAAAGCGCTGATTGTTCTTGCTATAGTTGGCATCGGTTTTAAGCTCAAACGTTTTTTTAATAGTAAAGGATGCAGAGCTGTTGTAGTTGATAGTTGAGAATGGCCTAGTAGAATTTGCATTTATAGTTGATGTTGGGCTTGTATAAGAGTATCCAGTTCCAATAAGAAATTCTATTTTCTCTAACCTTAAAACCACATCTAGCTTTGGATTCGAAATAGTATTAACTACTTTATTCTGAACGTTGTTGATGTAGCTCGTGTTTTGCGTTTGTCCAAGATTTAAGGCCGGACTCAAAAATATTTTTTTGGACCAAAAAGGAAAATCTAAATTCAAATTTGCACCGGTGCGGTAGTTGCCATTCACATTGATGGTTTGAGTAAATACTTGTCCTTTGTTATCGTACGCCACCGAATTAGAAAAATCATTATTTGTTGTTATGTAGTAGATATTACCCCATATGTTGCGTCCGCTTACGGGCTTATATGAATTAATTGACATGCGGAAGAGGTGACCGAACGTTTGTTTTAAGTCAGGATTACCAATTTTTATTTGATTGGGAGTGGAGTTATCGGGTATCGGTTGCAATTGATCTATGCTTGGAAGTTTTGAATTGCTGTTGTAGTTGATATAGATGCGCGAATTATTTTTAAATGTATACTGACCAAAGGCAAAGGGTAAAAGTATGTTTGCATTCTGCTTTAAAACACTGTTGTTAATCAAATTTGTGTTTGTTATGTCTCGTACTTCGCCTCTTGTTCCAAGCCCTGCGGAATAGCTTTTTACTTCGTATCGTAAATTTATGGATGCTTGATTTGTTATTCTGTTTATTTGAAAGTTATTTGTTAGTAAAGCATTTTCCAAATTATAATCCCCTCCCTGAAAGTCCAATGTTTTTTTATCTTGGTTATTTTCCAAACCCGTAAAGGTGTAGGAAGAATAAATAAATATTTTTTTAGTAATTGGCAGATTAAAGCCTGCGTTAAAGCGATGGCTCTGACTAGAACTAGAATTATTTTTTTTCTGGTTTATACTATCTGAAGAGGTAATGCTTGAAAAATAATATGAATCCAAAGATTGAAGAATGCTTGAGGAATTATTTTGCCTTGCTTCTTGCGTATACGACACATACAAACGTTTTTTCTTATTTTGGTATCTTCTGGAGTATTCCAAGGTATTTAGTATAGATGAGTTATTCCCATTGGTAATATTTTCAAAATTGGAAGAACGAAAAAGGCTGCTGTCTTCATCAAAATAGTTTATTGACTTATTTATCTGACTAGTAGACTCATTAAGCCTGATTTTAGAATTAAAAGATATATCACTCATGGAGTCAAGCTCTTGCTCAAGCTGAAAATTAAATTGATGAGAAACATTATTTTGTTGGTTGCTAAGCACTTCATTTGTTTTATACGAAGTATCTGAAAAGAAATATTGTGTTTGGGTTTTTGATGACAAATTCATTTCCGTTGGGTTGTAGGTATAGTTGCCATCAATCTTATTTCCTTTCCAGAATTTGTTTGAGAAGTAAATTCCTGCTTTTAACGTTTGCGGTAATCCCGAATTTGAATTATTTTGAGTAAAAGGCTGTGTGCCCCATTCCTCGTCCCAATCCCAATCTCTGAATGCATCCAGCCCGTACTCATTTTGATCCTGCCAGCTGAATTGTGAATTGGGGGTGTTGGCGCCTAAAGCAAAAACAGAAAGCTTGGATTTTTTTCTGAATCTGTTTGCCAGAAATTGATTCTCGTAGAATTTTGAAAAGTCTGTCCCTCCTGATATTTTTCCAAAGTATCCTTTCTTGGCATCTTCCTTAAGTTGAAGGTTCATCACCTTCAGGGTTTCACTACTGCCATCGCCCCCCGCACTGGTATTTGCTTTATCATACACCTGAACGGATGCAATAGATTTTGCATCTAGGTTGCGCGTTGCCACAGTTGGGTCAGCGCCAAAAAATTCATCTCCATCCACTAATAATTTATCAATGGCTCTTCCTTGCGAATATATTTTTCCTTGCGCATCTACTTTAATTCCCGGAAGTTTTTTCAGTAAATCCTCAACAACGGCATTGGGTTTTACAGCAAAGGAGTCAGCGTTATATATTAAAGTATCGCCTTTATAATACATAGGGTCCGAATAACCAACAATAACTACTTCTTGAAGCGAAATTGTTTTAGGTGGAAGTATCAAGTTCTTTAATACCACATCCAGATTTTCTTTATTTCCCATTATGATAAACTGCTGATCGCCAAAGGTTGGATGGGAAACAATAACAACATATGTATCTAGCGGAAGTTTATCTATTTTAAAGAAGCCATTTTTATCTGAACGCGAAAAGGAGATTAATGTAGAGTCTGAAAACCGCACTGCAACAACAACCGCATTTTCTACAATAGTATTTGTTGCTGTATCCCGTGCAGTTCCTGCAACACTCATCTGCTGGGCGTTTACCGCATTTACGAAGAAGAGAAAAGAGGCTATTAATATATATCTCATGTTTCTTTTATAAGGATACCTGAAAAATCATGCATTAATAGATGCCGGTAATTACAACTTCTACTCTTCTGTCTTCTCGCATTCCTTTACCCGTTGGAACATCGCTGCCATATCCAGTGTAAGTTGGCCGGGTGGGCTCAATTCCGCGTTTGATTAAATATTGGTAAACAGTTTGAGCTCGTACTTTTGATAAATTCAATATTCCAGTCTTCTTATCGAGGTCATCTATTCCGCGACTGGTACAACAAACATGACCTTCAATTTTAAAAGTCACAGTATTATTAATTCTGAGTAAACTTAGGAGTGAATCGAGTGTAGGTATTGATTCCTTTGATATCGAACACGAACCGGTGTCAAATAAAATCTGATCCATAGATAATTTATCCCCTACTTTTTTATTTGCAATCTTCTGTCTTCCCCATGCGGAGTCGAGCACCTGCGTGAGTATGAGGTCAACACGTCTACTGATTCTTCTTTTGGATTCCAGATCGTTGGTGTCTGCTATCTCAATCTCGCCCCATCCGTTCACTTTGGAAATGGCCTTGCTCTCAACTCCTAAGGAGATAAGAAATTGCTTGAGTGTATCTGCGCGTTGCTGAGATAAGCGCAGATTGTATTGTTCAGAGCCTATCATCGCAGTATCCCATGATGGAAATAGCAGTCTCAGAATTTACATTTCTATTTGCAATGAACTGGGTCAATCTTTTTTCCTGTTGCTTGGTTAATGTGTCTGAATTTGAAGAAAAGTATACTGAGTATATAATGGGTCTCTGCCCGAAAGTGAGACTGTATGCACAAAGAATAGCCAATAATATGGTACAGTTCTTTTTATTCATTAATAAATAACGAGCAATAATTTTTGAACGAAAAGGTATTCTCTTTATTGCTTCATATATAACTCGAAAAGTAACATATTTGTGGTATTTCTTACATATAGAAAAATCCTAAATATCAGGTTTCATTAATGACCGAAACTGGTTAAATACTCGTTCCAAGACCGATAGTTGTTCTGTTACTATATCCGCCATTCCGCCCATTTCAGGTTTATATTCAATTTGCTTCTTATAGCTTGTTAGTAGGCCTTGCGATAAAATAACCTCAACTCTATAATTATTTTTTGTTTGCTAATTGTTTTAGCTCTTCCAGTTCAGCCTCATTTACAAACCCACCTTTTTCTTTTGCGGTAAGCATATCCTGTAATGCCTCGTTAAATTTCCCTAAACTTTTATACGAAAGTGCACGGTTGGCATAAGCGCTAACATTATCGGGCTTCAGCTCCAATGATTTACTAAAGCTTATTACAGACTCTTCATATTTACCACTCATGCTTAAAATGATTCCTCGGTTGTTATAGGCTTGTCCGTTTTCGGGAGCAAATTCAATTGTTTTATTTATATCTGCCAAGGCTTTGTTTAGCTTACCGCTTTTTCCATACGCTTCGGAGCGAGCATAAAAGCCTTCGCCACTTTGAGGGTTAATATTTATTATTTCAGAAAAATCTTTTATGGCACTTTCAAAATAATTTTTTTCTACATAAATAGTACCCCTGCTTAAGTAGTTCAGATAATCTGTTGGAACTTGGTTTATGGCTTTAGTGAAAGAATTAATGGCATCGTCTTTCTTTTTCAGCCGCACTTCGATAAGTCCTTTGTTTCTCCAGGCATTGGGATAGCGTGGTTTTAATTTCACTAATGCAATAAAATCTTGCAGCGCTTCTTCGTTACGCGAGGAATCGGATAGCACAGCTCCGCGGTTGGTATAAAGGATAGCGGCTTGATGTCCGTTATTTATGGCATCAGTATAAAGCGTGATGCTATCGTGCCATACTTTGTTTCTATTAAATGAAGAGTAAGCTAAAAGCAGCAAGCAAACACCGGCTCCTGATAACACCATTTTATTTTTTAATAAAGGAGTTATGTAATAGGCGACAATAAAAAATAATCCTATAGAAGGCAGGTAGGTGTATCGATCGGCATACAAGGCATCGCCAACAGGTAAAAGTTGTAACACCAGCGCGATAGTTATTATAAAAAATGCTGCACCAAACAAAACAAATTTCGATTCTTTAAAATATTTCCAGATGATAAATGCAAGTGCTAACAACACGGCCGGGCTTAAATAAACCCAGATGGTATTTATTTTATCATCGGTTTCGGGATAGGGGTAGAAGCAGCTAAGATTTATTGGTAAAATAATTTTATGCAGGTAGGTCATGAGTGCATAACAAGAAAATAATAGTCGTTCGTACAATGGAAAGTATTGAAACGTTTGCATGGCACCTGCTTTGCCTTGCACATTGATGGCCAGCACACCAAAAGCAATAGCCAATAAAAAGAAAGGAACTTTTTCTAAAATAGTTTGCTTGTTTATTTTTCTGCCCAACAAAAAATCCACAGCAAAGAAAACTAAGGGCAACACCACTGCTTGTGCTTTGGAGAGAAGAGCGAGGGTGAAGAGGAAGAGAAGAAGCCCCACCCTTGCCCTCCCCATAAGGGAGGGAAATAGTGCGACAGTTCCTCCCCTAGCGGGGGAGGTAAGTAGAGAGCCCGATATATACAAATACAAACTCCACAAAAAGAAAAATCCGTACAACACATCTTTGCGTTCGGATATCCAGGCAACGGATTCTACATGCAACGGATGAATACCAAATAGGAGGGAGGTGAGGAAAGCTACTAAGAGCGCATTGCTTTTGAAGAGAAAGGATCCAATTTTTTGTATTATCAAAAAAACAAAAAGCGTATTCAGTAAATGTAAAACCAGGTTTGTTAAATGATATCCAAATGGATTTAGTTCCCAGATTTTATATTCCAGCATATAACTTAACATAGTAAGCGGCTGATAATTACCCACAAACTGTTCCGAGAAAATTAGTTTGATGTTAACTACATTTAAAGTGTGAACTGCCGGATTGTTAATGAGGTATTGGGGATCATCCAGGTTAACGAATTTATTTTGTAAGGAAGGCAAGAAAACTAAAAAGGTAATGGCTAAGATTATAGGTAAAAAGTATTTTTTATACTTTGAAAAAACACCTTCTGCAGGAATTTTATTCGAAGTAGCGGCTTTAATTTTCGGAGCAGGCTTTGCCATCCTCAAAAATAAAAAATCCCGACCAGTTGAGGTTAGATTAATAAGTGTTTGAAAAACGATACAAAAAAAATTAGTTTAGGCTCCGTGTTACTCTGTGCTCTTTGTGTCTCTGTGTTGGATGTTTTAACACATAGCCCACAGAGTAGTAAGAGTCCCACAGAGAGACACCTCTGCTCCAGATATTTTTGTGCCCCTGCCTGAGAAGATTTTTCTTTACAGAGGCATTAACAGATTATTCAGCAAGATTGGACATCATATATTCTCGGTTCATTCTAGCAATGTTTGAAAGCGATATCTCTTTTGGACATTCTGCTTCGCAGCTGCCAGTGTTGGTACAATTTCCAAACCCTTCGGCATCCATTTGTGCCACCATACTTTGTACACGTTCCTTGCGCTCCACATGTCCTTGAGGCAATAATGCTAGCTGAGAAACTTTTGCAGAAACAAAAAGCATAGCCGATGAATTTTTGCAAGCAGCAACACAAGCACCACATCCAATGCAGGCAGCAGCGGCAAAAGCTTCATCTGCATCGGGCTTTGGAATAGTTATGTTGTTTGCATCTTTTGCGTTTCCGGTATTTACAGATACAAAACCTCCTGCAGCGATGATGCGGTCAAAACCGGATCGATCCACCACCAAATCTTTCACCACCGGAAATCCTTTGGCTCTCCAAGGTTCAATTGTTATAGTATCTCCATCTTTGAAAGCACGCATGTGCAGCTGACACGTAGTGGTTCCATCCCAAGGGCCGTGCGCTCGTCCATTAATAAACATGGAACACATTCCACAAATTCCTTCGCGGCAGTCGTGATCAAAGGCAACGGGCTCCTCGTTCTTTCCAATGAGACGCTCGTTAAGCACATCAATCATTTCCAAAAACGACATATCTTCCGATATCCCATCCACCGCATAACTGGCAAAGCCGCCTTTCTCGTTTTTGTTTTTTTGTCTCCAGATTTTTAATGTCAAATTCATAGGTTGTATTTTTTCTCAGTGTAACTCTGGTTTTACCTCTGTGTTCTCTGTGTTGAAAAATTTAACACAGAGCGCGCAGAGGCGAATGAGTTTCACAGAGTATTATTTATAACTACGCTGCGATGGATGAACAATGTCAAAAACCAACTCTTCCTTATGTAATTCAGATTCGCCAACTCCTTTGTATTCCCAGGCTGCTACGTAGCTGAAGTTTTCATCATCGCGTTTTGCTTCTCCATCTTCGGTTTGAGATTCTTCACGAAAATGGCCTCCGCAAGATTCTTTTCTGTTGAGTGCATCTTTACACATTAATTCACCAAGCTCAATAAAATCTGCAACACGACCTGCTTTTTCCAGTTCTAAGTTCATTTCATTTTGCTCTCCTGGAATTCGAACATCCTTCCAGAATTCTTCGCGCAGCGCACGAATTTCGGCAATGGCTTCGTTCAATCCTTTTTCATTTCTTGCCATGCCGCACTTGTCCCACATGATTTTTCCTAATTTTTTGTGGAAATGATCTACGGACTTTGTTCCTTTGATGCTCATTAATTTATCCAGCTGCTCCTGCACTTTCTTTTCGGCTGCTACAAATGCTTCGTGGTCGGTAGGGATTGCTTTGGTGCGTATGTCTTGCGATAAATATGTTCCGATGGTGTAGGGCAATATAAAATATCCGTCCGCCAATCCTTGCATGAGTGCTGATGCTCCTAAGCGATTTGCTCCGTGATCCGAAAAGTTTGCTTCGCCCAGCGCGTACAACCCCGGTACGGATGTCATCAAGTCATAATCTACCCACAGTCCGCCCATGGTATAATGCACGGCAGGATAAATACGCATGGGAGTTTCGTACGGATTTTCTCCGGTAATTTTTGCATACATGTCAAATAGGTTGCCGTATTTTTCTTTTACCACTTCTTTTCCAAGTTCAATAATCCGTTCGTTGGAAACATTATGCAGGTTTAGTTTGTTAACCTGACTTTTTCCGTAGCGCACAATGGCAGCAGTAAAATCTAGGAACACCGCCATTTTAGAAGTGCCCACTCCGTACCCTTCATCGCATCTTTCTTTAGCTGCGCGTGATGCCACATCGCGTGGAACCAAGTTTCCAAAGGCGGGGTATCTTCTTTCTAAATAATAATCTCTTTCTTCTTCCGGAATGTCTTTAGCTTTTCTAGCATCTCCTTTTGCTTTGGGCACCCATATGCGTCCGTCATTTCGTAAGGATTCAGACATCAAGGTTAGTTTGGATTGATGATCTCCCGAAACAGGAATGCAGGTAGGATGTATTTGAGTGTAGCAAGGATTTCCAAAGAATGCTCCTTGCTTATGCGCTTTCCATGCTGCGGTTACATTAGAACCCATGGCGTTGGTAGAAAGATAAAATACGTTTCCATAACCACCGGTGCAAAGTAAAACAGCGTGACCGAAATGCCTTTCCAGTTTTCCGCTGATTAGATCACGTGCAATGATGCCTCGCGCTTTTCCATCAATCATAACAATGTCCAGCATCTCGTGACGAGAATACATTTTTACGGTACCAAGGCCTACTTGTCTTTCTAAAGCAGAATATGCTCCGAGCAAAAGTTGTTGTCCGGTTTGTCCTGCAGCATAAAAAGTACGCTGCACTTGTGTTCCACCAAACGAGCGGTTGCTTAAATAGCCTCCGTATTCACGAGCAAAAGGAACTCCTTGCGCTACACACTGATCAATAATATTGGAAGATACTTCTGCTAAGCGATATACGTTTCCTTCGCGTGCACGGTAGTCGCCACCTTTTACGGTATCGTAAAAAAGTCGAAACACGCTATCGCCATCGTTCTGATAATTTTTTGCTGCGTTAATTCCACCCTGTGCTGCGATGGAGTGTGCACGTCTTGGAGAATCTTGAAAGCAGAAACATTTTACTTGGTAGCCAAGCTCTGCCAATGAAGATGCTGCTGATGCACCTGCAAGACCGGATCCTACCACAATGATTTCGATGCTGCGTTTGTTGGCAGGGTTTACCAGTGGGACAGTGGATTTATATTTGACCCACTTTGTTTCAAGATCTCCCGCAGGAATTTTAGAATTTATTTTGCTCATAGTATTTACTTTTTTAACACAGAGGGCATGGAGAAAAAGAGTTACACGGAGTTTAAATTGCCGTTTATTTTTCTTCGGATACCTTCTTTTAATAAGGGAACATTAAAGTTAATTAAAAGTCCAAGTTTTTTATTTGCTAGTTTAAGATACGTTACTAATTGCGCTTCGTGAACAGGTAAAATATGTTCAACAGATTTAAATTCTAAAATTATCAAATCGTTCACTAGGGTATCAATAACAAATTCTTTATCAAGTTTTTCGCCTTTAAATGTAACTGGTAATATTACTTGTCTTTGCACATACAGCCCTTCTTTCAGCATTACGTTCTCAGCACATATTTCATATACAGATTCCATTAAACCCGGACCAAGCTCTTTGTGCACTTCCATGCAACAATGAATTATTTGTTGAGAAAGATTATTGTAATCCTTCTCTGTGAAACTCTTAACCCTCTGTGTGCTCTGTGTTGAATTCATATTCTTTAGAACGTATTGCCTGCAATGCCGAAGTAAAACAAAACAGGAATGGACGCGAAGCCTACAAACACAATTCCGAAAGCAAACGCACTTCCGATTAGGGATAATACAGGCATGTATTTTTTATTATTTAATCCTAAGCTTTGAAAAGCAGATTGGAAGCCATGGTTTAAATGAAATGATAAGATGAGGACAGATACAACATACAAAAGCACATACCAGCCATTTTGAAAAGCAACTTTCACTGCTTGTGCTACGTTTAGTTGATCTTCACCACCAACGGTGCCGGAGATTCGGTAAGGAACAAAGAAGTGCCAAAGGTGTACCACGATAAAGAAAAATATTAAGCTGCCGGTAATACCCATGTTGCGAGAAAACCAATTGCTGGTTTCGCCCACTTTGTACATCGCATATTTTACTGGACGCGCATCGGAGTTTTGTTTGGTTAAATTAATGGCTTGTAATACATGCACGATGATGGCTCCAAACAAAAATACTTCTACTATACGAATGAATAAGCTGTGTACTAAGGTGTGAGAATACTCTACAAAGGCAAGACCTCCGTCAGAAGCAAACAATAATAGGTTTCCGTAAAGGTGCTCCACTAAAAATACGCAGAGGAATAAGCCGGTAGCAGCCATCACAGTTTTTCTGCCAAGGCTGGAATTTAAGAATTGGGTAATGGTCATAAGTTATTAGGTATGAGTGCGGCATTTTGTTGCTGCTGCAAATGTAGCAGCATGAAGCAAATGGGGAAACAAAAAACCTTCAAAGTTTTTAACTAGTAGAGGGATTATTTCAAATAATAAAATTATTGAAAGCTAGCAGCAGATTTATACAAGAAAGGATTAGGATTACCCCAGCGTAAAGAAATTTCAAATCCTCCTTTTCCGGAGGTTGCAGACTTAAGCCCCGATAAATTTACATCGTAGCTTACTCCTATTGTATATTCGGCAAATTCAAATTGCACGGAGGGTATAAAAGCATCTTTTACTCTCCAATAGGAGCCAAGCATAATAGAAGCACCTTTAACATAGCCAGTAAACTTTGATTCCTCACGCAACATATAACGGAAATAACATCCTGGGAGCATTTCCATGGCAGGACCTTGTCCCATGTATATAAAACCGGGTAATAAAGAGAAGTTTGTATTTTTTATTCCTATCAAGGCATCTACATGACCGGTAGTTTTCATATATAGTTGCTCATCGCTGCCATAAAAAGTATACTTGGGTGTGTTTAAGTGTGTAATGGCTAGTCCAGCATGGATAATAACCATATCATTTGCAGAGGAATACTGTTGACCTTTTGCATATTGATATAAAAGACCAAGTCCCACATCCGGATATCCAAATTTATTATCGCCTACCGGCTCGTTACTTTGTGCATTAGGATCAAAGGAGCCATTTACATACTGCTCATCCCAAGTAAGCTTTGAATAATCAATGCTTCGTTGTGCATAACCGCCAACTAAACAAGCGCCCAAGGTGCTTTTAGCATTTACCTGTGTGTGGTATCCAAAAGAAAGATTTGCTTGTGTAGTTTTCAGGTTTCCATCTCCTGCCTTATCGCTAAAAATATTTAATCCAGTAGCAAGCCACTTAGTTTTCCATTGTTTTTGCTTTAATCTACCATCATAGGAAAGCATCATGGTCCTGTAAGCATTAGGGGTGATGCTTGTCCACTGACTTTTATAATTTATGATTACCTCTTGAGCTTTATAAGCACCTGCCTGAGCTGGGTTTACAATAAGAGGAGTAAGGTTATATTGCGAAAAGTGAATGTCTTGAGCAAAGCCCGTAGAAACAGACAACGAAAAAACAACAAACAAAGCGCGAACTATAATTTTCATGATAAACAACAAGATTTCCTGTCCTGTAAAGATGCAAATAATCTATCTATGGGCAAAATATTTAATAGTTTATTCGTTACATTTGCTACAAGCTGAAAAATGAAGAAAACCTTATTATATACCTTGTTGTTTACTGCGTTGGTTTATTCTTCTTGTATAGAAAAACCAGTTTATCCTTCTACGCCTGTTATAGCGTACGAGAATTTTCTAAAATATGGGAACGACCCTAAAAATCCGGATTCTGTTGAATTGGTAGTATCATTTACAGATAACGAAGGAGATATAGGTCTGGAGCAATCTGATACGGTTCCTGCATTTTTTAAAAGCGGAAATATTTGGCTAGTGTATTTTTATGATTCTGCCAATACCGGTATTTGGGCAGCCTATGATAATTCACCTGCTTCTCCAGTTCCCTTTGATACATTTAAATTTGCTTACCGTGTGCCTCCTGTTTTACCTCCTGGCGATCCCTCTGAGCCCATGAAAGGATTTATTTATGTAAAGCAAAAACCTTTTGTAAAGGCGCATGAAAGTATTAAATATGTAGTATATCTATACGATAGAGCTTTACACAGAAGTGATACTATTCATACTCCAAAGATATCGTTTAAGTAATTGTTTTTTTGTGTGAAATCTGAAAAAGCATTTCCATCCACGCTAGAAATTTTCCAATCGTTTAGTCAGCGCAAGTTTGAAAAGATGGCTATTAGCATTTTTCAATATCAAGCACAGCATAACCGTATTTACAATAAATATATTTCAAGTTTAGGGGTGATCCCTGAGCAAGTTGTTAGCATGTTTCAAATACCATTTTTGCCTATTGAGCTTTTTAAAACCCAAAAAGTACTGACAGTTCAGAGTGAGAAATTATCAGGTGCTAGAAAAAAAATAACTCCCACTTTATTTTTAAGCAGCGGCACAACGGGGATGGTGCGAAGCAAGCACTTTGTGTTTGATACTAATTTGTACGAACAGAGTTTTAGCAAAGCGTTCGAATTATTTTATGGAGATATTAAAAAATATTATTTGTTATCTTTTCTGCCTTCATACTATTCCAATAAGAATTCCTCCCTTTTATACATGGCAAACAAGCTAATGAAGAGAAGTGAGAAAAAGGAATGTCGTTTCTATAAAAAAAACGAAGCAGATAGGTTGATTAAAACAATACAGCAACTATTAAAAAAAAACAAAAAAGTAATTCTGTTAGGAGTTTCAAACGCTTTACTTGATCTTGAATTAAACAACAGCTTGAAGATTGCAAGGAAGTCAAAAAATTTGGTTGTTATGGAAACGGGAGGCATGAAGGGGAGAAAAGAAGAAGTTACCCGAGCGGAGCTTCATAAAATTCTTTGCAATAAATTTGGAGTTAAAAAAATTCATTCAGAGTATGGAATGACAGAATTATTATCTCAAGCATATTCTAAAGGCGATGGAATATATCAATGTCCTCCTTGGATGAGAGTGCTAATCCGCGATGCGAATGATCCATTTTCGTATTTAGCCGATGGAAGAACAGGCGCAATTAATATTATCGACTTTGCAAACCTACATTCATGCAGCTTCCTAGCTACACAAGATGTGGGCAAGCTTCAAAGTAAAAATACTTTTGAAGTATTAGGCAGATTAGATAACAGCGACCTGCGAGGCTGCAGTTTACTTTCCTGATTAACTTAGCTTAACAAGCTTGAAAGATACTTGTTGGCTCTCAGAAGCTAGTCGCACTAAAAATATTCCAGCATATAATGTTGATACATCCAGTGGTATTTGATAATTACCAGCCGGAAAGTATGTAGGATTAGAAGAAATAATTTTTCCTGTAATATCACATATTTGAATTTCGTAGTTAGCGCCATTTTTTACTGATGCATTTAATAGCACTACATTAGATACGGGATTAAAGGCAGGCGAAAAATTATTTTCATTTTTTATGGAAGTAAATATTCCAGTTGCCGTGCTTGAATTTAAATCAGCCTCCCAAATGCCTCTGCCATAGGTTCCGGCTCTTATTTTACCTGTTGCTTTATGTATTTCAAGATCTGTGATTGACGTGTTTGGCATATCTGTTCCCCAGTAAATCCAACCGGAGGCTGTATCGTTCGTTAAAAAAACACCTACATCAGTTCCAATATAAAAATCGTTGTAGGTACTATTTTCATCGTAAATGCCTGAGCTTGCCGGTACATTAGGAAGCGTGCCACTTTTGTTCGTCCAGTTAATGCCGCCATCTGTTGATTTATAAACTTTTTTAGTTGCAGAATATCCCCCAACTGTAATATATACAGTAGTAGCATTTGTAGGATGAGAAGTAATAGAAGTTACCTCTGTAAAACTGGATGTTGTAAAAGACAAGGTGTATGTTTGCCAGCTAGTTCCTCCATTGGAAGTTGCATAAAACTTATTTCCTCTTGAAGCATAAATTCTGCTTGAGTTTGCCGGAGAAACTTCTAAGCATTGTAGTTTGCTGCTGCTAGAACCAGTGAGGTTAGTGCTTATTTTAGTCCACGCAGTTCCTTGGTTGGTGGATTTGTAAACGTCCTCATAGCCAACAAAGACGGTGCTTTGGTTATTAGGATCTAGCACATAGGGCGTTACCCAATCTCCAGATACACCAGCAGGAGTAATGTCGTTGTAGGTATCGTTTTTCCATCTATCCATTGAGCGATATAATTGTCCATTTACATAAGTAGTATAAATGATTTGATCATTTGTTTGATTGATGGCAGTTTCCATAGCATCGCCACCGTTGGTTGCTGCCCAAATATTTATTCCTGTTCGTTTTCTGCCACCATTATCTTGTGTACCACCAATCATAAATACTGGGTCGCTTTGAGAAATAGCAATGGTGTAAAATTGTGTGATGATTAATCCATTAGTTAATTCAGCCCAGGTATTAGTGCTTTCGGTTAAGCTAAACAATCCACCATCGTTACAGAAGTAGATAACCTTATTAAGCGGGTTGCAGGCGACAAAATGCTGATCAGCATGAACAGGAACATGAATATTATTATTATACCAATGTGTAAGCTGCGTCCAGCTTGTTCCTCCATTAGTAGATTTTTGAATATTTAGATTTCCGCAATAAACAGTATTTACATTGTTTGGAGAAATTTGAACAATAACCTCTTCGGGTGCAGTAGATTTTAGGGTAATTCCTGCACCATTATTTGTAGATAAGTAATATTCTTTTACACCACTTCTAGAACAAAGAATTCCCAAGTAATTTGGATCTGCCAGCGTAACCGATAAACGAATGGTGTTATTTGCAAAACCAAACGAACTCATTTTAGCCCAAGAAGCGCCTGCATCAGTAGATTTATAAACTTCGCTTGTTCCTCCGCTAGAAGCATAAATAGTATTTCCATCGTTCACTCTAAATTTCACATCGCGGTGACTTCCTGTTCTTACTATCGTCCAAGTATTTCCTCCATCCGTAGATCTATGCAGTCCGTTGGTAGCAGCCACTAATAATATATTTGGATTCGTTGGAGAAATAACCATGGCGTAGTAGGCTACTCCATTAGAAAAACTGCTGTTCAAAGAAGTAGCATTCCATGTTTGACCACCATCGGTAGTTTTATAGACCCCCAGCCCATAGTTCCACCAGCCCACATGATCGCCAATGGTTATGTAAATGGTATTAGGATTTTGATGATCTACTACAATGTTTCCTACACTGCAATACGGAAGTTTATCTCCCAGTGGAGAATAGGACAGACCACCATCGGTAGTTTTCCAAATTCCACCAATAGGAGCGCCCACCCAAAATGTTTTTGGATCGGTAGGATGAAAAGCGATGGAAGTTAACCTCCCCATTCCGTTATATCCACCGGGAGCAGAGGTTTGAGAAATATTTACCCACTGTGCGTTACCTAAAAGTTTGGTTGAATTATTTTCTGATTGAAGCTGCTCGTGTATTTTTCCAAGCTTAGTCATATCTGGAAAAGACCCATCGGAACTTACCCGGTTTTTCCAATACCACTCCCATCTTTTGTATTTGAAATACTCGTTATCTTCTTTTACTCCGGAGCCAAAAGGCTGTGCAGCAGCTACTTTAAAAAACTCATCTGCCTGTTGTTTTATTAAATTAAAATTCTGTGAACCAGAATATTGGAATGCCCCAGTTTTTTCTTGTCCGAGGGAAACTAGACTGAACGAAAGAAAAAATAATGAAACGGATAATATGTTTTTCATGGTATTGGTTTTATTAAACAAATTTAGGTTTAGTCTAAAGCAATTCCTAAAACCATTTTTGCCAATATAAATACTATATTAGCCAGTAAAATAACAAAGGATCATTTTTTAGATAATATTATACATATTCATGAAAAAGCCCCATTTATTTAAAAACCCTCATTCCGGTAAATCATCCTTTGTTTTACAGGAGGATCGAGTACCTTATTTTTATGATAAATTACATTATCATGCAGAGTTTCAGCTTACGGCTATGATTCAGGCAGAGGGAACTCGTTTTGTAGGTAGCGCTGTATCAACATTTAATTCAGGAGAGATTTATTTACTTGGAGCAAATTTACCCCACGTGTTTAGGTGCGCCCCTTCCTACTATGCAAGGAAGAGTAAGAAAAAAGCGCATGGACTTTCATTATATTTTAATGCAACTAGTTTTGGAGATAAATTTTTCCAGTTGCCTGAAGCAAAAAAAATAGACAAGCTGCTGCAAGACTCTTCCCGAGGAATTTATTTTTTTGGTCAAACGGCAATACAAGTTGAAAAAATAATGATTGCACTAAAAGAAACAAAGGGCTTCGGTCGGGTAACTCAATTCCTTTCTATCTTAAAACTACTATCCGAATCTGCCGAAAGAAAAATTATTTCAGGCATTGGATTTAACGCTCCGCTGGGAGATGAAAACAACAAACGCCTAGATAGGCTTTTTCATTATTTATCAAATAATTTTAAAGAAGAGGTAGATTTAAAAACACTTTCTAAGTTAGTTGGGATGAGTGCAACCGGCCTTTGCAAATTTTTTAAGCAGCGCACTCGGAAAACACTTTTTACTTTTCTAACGGAAATACGCATTGAAAATGCTTGCAAATTATTGGCAGATAAAACAATTTCTATTTCTGAAATTGCGTTTGAATCCGGGTATAAAAACACCTCTAACTTTAACAGGCAGTTTAAGGAGTTAATGAAAATGACACCCAGACAATACGCCAACAGTATTTAGAAATAAAGAGGCAATAATTCAGATATTATGCCGAATTTTACGAAGATTTAAAGAAATTCTACTTTTGGCAAAGTATTTGGATAATACCAGTATTAATACCTACCTATTTATGAAAAAACTATTACTCCTTTCTCTTTCTATTACAATGTTAATGATAGGATGCGTGAGTTCAGAAAAAGCGTTTAACCGCGGAGATTATGAATTGGCGATACGCAAATCCGTAAAAAAAATTCGTAAAAACCCTTCAAAAACTAGCGAGATATTAATTCTTGAAAAAGCTTTTCAAAAGGCACAGCAAAATGATTTCGACCGCATTGCTTTCATGCAAAAGGAAGGAAGCCCTGATAAATGGGATGATATTTATGCTATCTATAATAGGATTAAAGGCAGACAGATGTTAATCAAGTCATTACCTAAACTAGAAGTTAGGAACAAAAGTAAAGTGATTGTGCGCGAAGGAAAATTCAACTTTATTGATGTAGACAATGAAATGATTGAGTCCAAGAAAAAAGCGGCAGAATATTCTTATGCGCATGGAATTTTGCTACTTGAAAAAGGCGGACGTTTTAATGCGCGCGATGCACATGCCGATTTTATGAGAGTAAAAAATTATTACGGTAATTATAAAGACATTGATGAACAGCTGGCCATTGCACAAGCAGCCGGCATGACCAAAGTAATTTTTAAGATGAAAAAAGAAACGCAAGTCCCATTACCTCCAACATTTGAAGAAGAGCTAATGAAAATTACTTTACAGGATTTAAACCAACGATGGATTCAATATTATACAACGGATATTAAGGACACTAAATACGACTATGCTGTTTTCGTAAATTTAAAAGTGATAGATGTATCTCCTGAAATGGCCAAAGAAAAATATTATACCGAAAGTAAAGAGGTGCAGGACGGATGGCAATACCAATTGGATTCCAAAGGAAATGTGATGAAGGATAGTCTGGGGAAGGACATTAAGTTTCCTAAATACAAAACTATTACTTGTAACGTAGTAGAAACTCATTTAACTAAAGCAGCTCGTGTTGCCGGTTCACTTGATTATTGGGACAACAGCCGCAACCAACTTTTTAAAACGGATAACATAGCTGCGGATTCTTTTTTTGAAGATGGAATAGTAGTGGTTTTAGGAGGCGATGTAAATGCATTAACTCCTGCTACCAAAAATAAAATAGGACGCAAGCCCATGCCGTTCCCAAATTCATTTGATATGGTGCTGCAAGCAAACAGGCAACTTAAAGGAATGGTAAAAGGTTTGCTGTACGAGAACAATTGTATTTTGAAGTAACGGTTTCGGGCTTGGCGAAGGTGGCGATTTTTACCACAAATGTTGATGCGGA
>CAYZTB010000005.1:0-93797 GCA_964481195.1 uncultured Bacteroidia bacterium
TCTTGAAAAACTATTTTCTTAACCTGTTACTCCCCAACTTTTAGCCTTGACCCAACATAAGTTCGTGGCAATAAAAATCTACGATATATTGATCTATGGGAACCTGTCTGTGAAATTATACGCCAAGCGATTTTCTTTTTATTTGTTTCCACAAAAGAATTTCTGCTAGGTTGCCTTGCTTGCGCAGCTTGCGTGCAAACTCTTTAAGCCAAGGTTTGCAGGGAATTATTTTATTTCTCATTCTTGGTTATGAAAAATGTGCGTTATATAATATTTTTTACATCCTCCTTCTCGCGAGACGCGAGCCACCTCCTTTGGAGGAGGCGCTAACAGCCAGAATCCACCTGACAAAAAGAGGAGGCTTTACAAATCAAACTTAATCCCCTGCGCCAAAGGCAGTTCAGTGCCGAAGTTAATAGTGTTTGTTTGTCTGCGCATGTACACTTTCCAAGCATCGGAGCCAGATTCGCGACCGCCACCAGTTTCTTTTTCGCCACCAAAAGCACCTCCAATTTCTGCACCGGAGGTACCAATGTTTACGTTGGCAATGCCGCAGTCAGAACCTTCGTGAGAAAGGAAGCGCTCTGTTTCTAAAATATTTTTTGAGAAGATGGAAGATGACAATCCCTGAGGAACGTTGTTGTGAAGTTCCATCGCCTCTTCTATTGTTTTATACTTCATGATGTACAAGATGGGAGCAAAAGTTTCTTGCTGCACAATGTGAAAATTATTTTGCGCCTCTGCAATGCATGGCACTACATAACAGCCTGATTCAAAGCCGGCACCTTCGCAAACGCTGCCGCCAAAAATTACTTTTCCGCCTTCCTCTCTAACTTTTGCAATGGCATTGGTAAAATCGTTCACGGCATTTTTGTCGATGAGTGGTCCTACCAAGGTATTTTTATCAAGTGGGTGACCAATGCGTACGCCCGTATATGCTTTCACTACTTTCTCTTTAAACTTTTCGTAAACACTTTCATGAATAATTAATCTGCGTGTAGAAGTGCAGCGCTGTCCGGCAGTACCAACCGAACCAAAAACCACCGCCATTAAGGCCATGTCTAAATCTGCATTCTCGGTAATGATGATGGCGTTGTTGCCACCCAACTCTAATAAGCTTCTTCCTAGGCGCTCGCCTACAATTTTTCCTACGCGCTTCCCTACTCTAGTTGATCCAGTAGCAGAAATTAGAGGCACTCTTTTATCAGCTAAAAAATTATCTCCAACATATTTAGAACCTGCTGCAATTAAGCAGAGCACACCTTCAGGAACATTATTTTCTTTTAACACTTTTGCAATGATGTTATGTACTGCCACAGCGCAAAGCATGGTTTTGGAGCTTGGCTTCCAAACGGTAACATCGCCACAAACCATAGCTAACATCGCATTCCATGACCAAACGGCAACGGGAAAATTAAATGCAGAAATCACGCCAACAATTCCTAGCGGATGATACTGCTCATACATGCGATGCTTGAAACGCTCGCTGTGCATGGTAAAACCGTGTAGTTGTCGGGAAAGCCCTACAGCAAAATCGCAGATGTCTATCATCTCCTGCACTTCGCCTAGACCTTCCTGATATATCTTTCCCATCTCGTAGGAAACTAATTTTCCTAGAGCCTCTTTGTTTTCACGCAAAGCATTTCCAATCTGACGAACTACTTCCCCACGTTTGGGAGCCGGCACCATGCGCCATTCTTTAAAAGCAGTCTGTGCAGTGGTAATTATTTTTTCGTAATCATCTGCAGTACCTTGTTTTATTTGTCCAATCAACGATCCATCTGAAGAAGAATAAGAGGAAATAATTTCGCCCTTGGTTTCAAACCACTTAGCACCTGTACTTGCACCGTTATTTATTTCTTTAATGCCTAGTTGCTCTAGTGCCTGGCGAATGCCATAATCGTTGATGGTTGCTGTGCTCATAGTGTTGATTTTAATGGAAAGGTAAAATTAGTTTTTATCTGAGTAATATGACAATTGATATAAAAATAGGTAGTGTGTCAGTTTTCTCCGCGTATCTCTGCGGGCTGTCACTTTGCCTTCTTTGCGGTTAAATGACTTTTAAAAATACCCGCCTACTTTCTTAAAACAAAAATAATAAAGGCAAGCAGGTAGAAACCGCAAAGAACGCTAAGAAAAATGCAGCGCTCCAAAGGAGTCCCTTTGGGACAAAGAGCTCAGAGAAATACAAGCTGAACCACTACGGAAATCTATTTTCTGAACTTCAATGAATAATTTAGAAACACCTCGTGTGTATTATTATGGTACGCCTTTAAGTGAGAAGTCCCTAAGTCATACGCATAGCCTACCTTAAACGCAGAGCGTTTGCTGACGTTAAATGCATACCCAGCCATAAAACAAAAAGCATCCTGCAAGCGATAAGAGATTCCAGTCCAGATGTGCTGATTCCAATACACAATTGTGTTTATATCAAAGGTGGTAACAGCCGCATCACTTTTTATTAGTATGGAAGGTACAATCTTACTGCGGCTAGAAAAATAAAAATTATATCCAGCAGTTAAATAATAGTGCCGCGCTGCTCGATATGTGAATTATTGAGATGAATAATAATTATTTGGCAATATTTGCCCTGAAGAGAATCCTACATTCCAACGATAATTTCTGAAGTAAGCACCTAAGGCAAAGTTACCAGAGTAGCTAACCGAATTTTCAGAAAGGATACCTAGATCGGCACTTCCATTTGTACCATCTGGAGCAAGCCAGTTACTCTCTACAGATGAACGTACAAGCTCTGCCTCTATTCCTACCCACAGCAAGCCAGTTTTTTTTATACGCTTATGCCAAGCATAGGATAAACCAAATCTATCGAAATGAAAGTTTCCTAGTTTATCGTCTATAAATTTTAATCCTACACCTCCATGCAACACTTTAATTGGAGCATCTGCAATAAACAAAAATGTAATGGGATTACCGGGAAAGCCCACCCATTGATTGCGGTAAGCGGCAGTAGTATTAAGCAAACTATCGCGTGTTCCAGTATACCCAGGATTATACGATTGGTTGAAAAACATGTACTGCGTAAATTGAGGATCTTGCTGAGCCTGCGCTGCAGTTATACTAATGAGAAAAGTAACAATAAAAAACAGGTGTTTCATTTGGCGAGTATTTGACAAATGTACGGATTATATGAGAAAACAAAAAAGCTCGAAGAGCTCAGATACTGCACTTAGATAAGTTACGCCTAACTGAAAGAAACATTTCTTTTGTCACAGCCGAGTCTCCGCTTCGGGACTCGGATGAAATATTTAGCAGAGTACTCTGCCGAGAGACTCTGCGATCACAAAAAAAATTAATTACTTCCCATGGCAAGCTTTGTACTTTTTACCACTACCACAAGGGCAAGGGTCGTTACGGCCAATTTGTTTTTCTACTCGTACTGGCTGCTGTTTTTCTTGCGGTGCTGCATCGGGCGGTGGGGGTGCGTTGCGACCTTCACGTACTGCGGTGCCTTCAATGCCTGCACCTCTTCCCACTTTTAAGCGGCTGTTGTCTGCTCGCTGTGGTGCATTGGCTTGTCGCACTTGTGCTTGGTTTTCGCCCGGCAAAGATGCCTTTACTAAAAAGGAAATTATTTCTTTGTTCATCCTAACCAGCATTTGCTTAAAGAGGTTAAAGGATTCAAACTTATAAATTAACAGAGGATCTTTTTGTTCGTACACCGCATTTTGTACGCTGGTTTTTAATTCATCCAGCTCGCGTAAATGTTCTTTCCAAGCATCGTCAATCATGGCAAGCATGATATTTTTTTCCATATCCACCACAATGTGCTTGCCCTGGCTTTCGTACGATTTTTTTAGGTTAGCAATTACCTGCAAGGTTTTTATTCCATCGGTAAAAGGCACCACAATGTTTTCGAACTGTGAGCCTTGGTTTTCAAATACATTTTTTATAACGGGAAAAGCCTGCTCCGCAATGCGCTCTTTCTTATGCTTGTAACCGGCATAGGCAAGGTCATATACTTTTTGTGTGCTGTCCTCGGCAGATTCTTTTGAAAATTCTGTTGCATCAAATGGACAATCGATGGTAAAGGTTTTGATAAGCTCGTACTTCAAGCCATCATAATCCTGCACGGCATGATAATCACTAACGGTAGTGGAAGATGCATCAAACAACATGTTTGCAATATCCAATGCCATACGCTCCCCAAAAAGTGCGTGCCTACGCTTGGTATATATTACATCGCGCTGCGAGTTCATCACATCATCGTATTCGATAAGTCGCTTACGAGTTCCAAAATGATTTTCCTCTACTTTCTTTTGTGCACGCTCAATGGATTTAGAAACCATGGAGTGTTGTATCACTTCTCCTTCCTCTACACCCATCTTATCCATCATGCGGGAAATACGATCAGAGCCAAAAAGACGCATCAAGTTATCTTCGAGCGAAACAAAAAACTGCGATGATCCCGGGTCGCCTTGTCTGCCGGCACGGCCGCGCAGCTGCCTATCTACCCTACGGGATTCGTGACGCTCGGTTCCTATAATTGCTAAACCACCGGCATCTTTTACGCCAGCGCCCAGCTTAATATCGGTTCCTCTACCAGCCATGTTTGTTGCAATGGTTACAGAGCCATTTAATCCTGCTACAGCAACAATCTCTGCTTCTTTCTGGTGCATTTTAGCATTGAGTACATTGTGCTTAATGCCACGCATCTTTAACATACGACTCAGCAATTCAGAAATCTCTACCGAGGTGGTACCCACCAGCACCGGCCTTCCAGCTTTAACAATCTTTTCGGTTTCTTCAATAACGGCATTATATTTTTCGCGCGTAGTCTTGTACACTAAATCTTCCATATCCTTACGCACGCAAGGCACGTTGGTAGGAATTACTATTACTTCGAGCTTATATATTTTCCAAAACTCACCTGCTTCGGTTTCCGCAGTTCCGGTCATGCCGGCAAGTTTGTGATACATTCTAAAATAATTCTGAAGCGTTACCGTAGCGTACGTTTGCGTAGCCGCTTCCACCTTCACATTTTCTTTTGCTTCAATGGCCTGGTGTAATCCATCAGAATACCTACGTCCATCAAGGATACGACCGGTTTGCTCATCCACAATTTTTACTTTGCCGTCCATGATTACATACTCGGTATCTTTTTCAAATAAGGTGTATGCTTTTAATAGCTGCGTAATGGTATGTACACGCTCCGACTTAATTGCAAAGTCACGCATCAATTCTTCCTTCTTATTTCTTTTATCCTCTTCGGGCATGGATGATTTTTCAATCTCCGCAATTTCTCCTCCTACATCGGGCAACACAAAAAACTTTGGATCGTCCGAATCGGTGGTAATGAGGTCAATTCCTTTTTCGGCAAGCTCTACGGAATTATTTTTTTCATCAATGGTAAAGAAAAGCTCTTCATCTGCCTTAGGCATTTCCTTGTTTTGATCCTGCATGAAATAACTTTCTGTTTTATGCAGGATGGCGCGGTTACCTTGTTCGCTCAGGTATTTAATTAGACTTTTATTCTTTGGCAACCCACGGTGTGCGCGCAAAAGAGCAAGTCCGCCTGTTTTTTCATCTGCTTTCCCTTCGGCAATATATTTTTTTGCATCGATAAGGGCGGTGCTCACGTAGTTACGCTGCGCATTATATAATTTTTCTACTTTGTGTTTTAGCTCTGCAAAAAGTTGGTTATCTCCTTTGGGCGTAGGGCCCGAAATAATAAGTGGCGTTCTGGCATCATCCACTAATACGGAATCCACCTCATCCACAATGGCGTAATGATGTCCGCGCTGTACTAAGTCCTCGGGGTTGCGTGCCATGTTATCGCGCAAATAATCAAAACCGAATTCGTTGTTTGTTCCGTAGGTGATATCCGCCAAGTAAGCGCTTCTGCGCTCTTGAGAGTTTGGTTCATGATCATCGATACAATCTACCGTAAGCCCATGAAATTCAAAAAGTGTTCCGTTCCACTCGGCATCCCTTCTGGCTAAATAATTATTTACCGTTACCACATGTACGCCATAGCCTGCCAACGCATTTAAATAAATAGGAAGCGTAGCTACTAAGGTCTTTCCTTCACCGGTTGCCATCTCGGCAATTTTTCCTTGATGCAATACCGCTCCACCAATCAGCTGCACATCGTAGTGCACCATGTTCCAGGTGGTATCGTTGCCACGCACGGGCCAAGCGTTACTCCACTGTGCTTTAGCCAAGCTATCGCCACCAATTATCTTAATGTATTTTTTTGTTGCTGAAAAATCACGGTCACGTTGAGAGGCGGTAACTTCTATATGGCTGTTTTTGCTGAAGCGCTTTGCTGTTTCTTTCATAACCGCAAATGCTTCGGGCAGAATTTCCTTTAAAACTTCTTCAATCTTTATTTTTATATCTTTTTCCAACGCATCTGCCGAAGAATAAATGCGCTCCTTTTCTTCCATGTCTTCCTCTTTCTCTGCTTGTGCTTTGAGAGAAGCTACTTCCTCTTTTTCTGTTTGAACATGATCCGCTATACGCTTTTTGAATTCGGCAGTTTTTGCTCTCAATTCATCATTGCTGAGGGATTCCAAGCCTTCAAAAGCTAATTTCACATCATCAACAATAGGCCACAAGGGCTTCATGTCGCGATCGTGCTTGTTTCCGAATAATTTACCGATGAGTTCTAACACAAGGAGTAGTTTATTTTAATATTTGTATGCGAATATACGAATGATGCGAATGATACGAATGATGTAGATGTTGTAAAAGGCTGTTTAATTCGTATCATTGGTATGGCTGTATATTAGCATTATTAGTATGACTGTATATTAGCATTATTAGTATGACTGTATATTAGCATTATTAGTATGGCTGTATTTTAGCATTTTGCATAACAATTTTAGTGCAAAGAGAATTTCCAAAGCAGAATTGACATATACTAGACAAGGGTGTCACAAAATTCAAAAATAAGCAGCTATAATGACAGATTTAATTAAAACTTATTGCCCTCCGCCTTGCATTTGCTTCATCATGTCTTTTTGAATCTCGTCCATTGTTTTTTCTTTGTAGTCGGAAGAGATTTTAAAAACATCATCGCTAATTTTTTCTTTACTTACATTGGTGGCTGTCATTTTAAGAGTCATGCCCCGATCTGCCTTTACTTCGTATTCTAAAGGCATACCTTTAATAGCTCTAAAGTGTTTGTTTTGGTTGGACGACATGCTGTTACTTATTTCTTCGGTGAAATAAACAATGGTAGATTGCAATTTTCCTGACTCATCTTTAAAAGATATTTCTGCTTTCTTGCATTTATATCCTGCAATCACTTTTGTTTCGTCCAATACTTTTACGGTAGGCTCTGGCGCTTTATCATCTTTAGCAGGGCTATCCTTAATTTTGTATTTACTACCCATCATTTCCATAAGCATTACCGTAGTGTTGGTTTTACTATCTTGAATAGTAATGGTTTTTTGAAATCCCATAGCAGCCACTGATTTAGTTTTAGTTCCTTTTACATACATCTCCAGCTCACTGCCGGCAAACATAGCCATAGCTTCAGGCGGCATGTTTCCACCTTCCATAGATATTTCGTAAGTAATTTTTCCTTCAAACTCAGTTCTAGTAAAAGAAAGAAGTGTAGCAGCGATAAGACTGATAAAAAGTAAATTAAATTTTTTCATTGGTATAAATTATTAATGTGATTATTTTATTTGAATAACGGATTTTTCTAAACGATGTACAACCGTATCTTTTCCTAATAACGCCACAACTTCAAACAAAGCAGGACCGCCTGCAACTCCGCTGATGCAAACTCTAAAAAGCTGCATGACCTCACCTGTTTTAATGCCAAGCTTTTCACAAGTAGCTTTTAAAACATTTTCAGTATTTAAGACTGAGAAATCATCCGTGGTTTTATATGCCGAAGCCATTTCGGATATAAATGCTTTTGATTTTTCGTTCCAGCGTTTTTTAACCACTCCTTCATCGTAGCTAGTTGGGTCTTCGAAAAAATAACTGCCTAAGCTCCAAAACTCATTAGTGAAATTTGCTTTTTCTTTAATCAATCCACAAACTTTCTTCACATATATTTTATCCACCTTCCCATCTGCCTTCTGCCATTTGCCTTCTGCCATTTCCACCTTCCCATCCGCCTTCTGCCATTTGCCTTCTGCCTTTTCTTCCATCTTCCCTTTTACCTCTTCCATAAAGTCATCTGCCAGCTCCTCGTCCGACTTCATTCTTAAATACTGTTGGTTAAACCACTTGGATTTTTCAGGATCAAACTTTGCGCCCGACTTACTTACGCGCTCCAAAGAAAATTCTTGCACTAATTCTTCCAATGTAAAAAGCTCCTTGTTTCCACTGGCATGCCAGCCAAGCAAGGCAAGCATATTTATAAATGCTTCGGGGAAATATCCTTTTTCGCGGTAGCCTGAAGATTGTTCTTTGGTTACAGGGTCAATCCAATTAAGAGGAAACACTGGGAACCCAAGTCTATCTCCATCGCGCTTTGAAAGTTTCCCATTACCATCCGGCTTTAGCAGCAAAGGAAGGTGCGCAAACTGAGGCATCACACTTTCCCATCCTAAATATTGATACAACAAAACATGCAGCGGTGCCGATGGAAGCCACTCTTCTCCACGAATTACATGCGTGATTTGCATTTTATAATCATCCACTACGTTGGCTAAATGATACGTTGGCATGCCATCGCTTTTGAATAACACTTTATCATCCATTTGTGCAGATTGCACTACCACCCATCCTCTTATTAAATCTTGCAGGCGCACTTCTTCGTTGCGAGGAATTTTAATTCTTATTACATAGTTTTCTCCGGCATCAATTCTTTTTTTCACCTCATCGGCAGATAAAGACAAAGAGTTTTTCATATTCTGACGCGTGATTGCATTGTACATAAAGGTGCCGCCTGCTTTTTCCATACGCTGTCTAGCCTCATCCAAATCTTCGGGCGTATCAAAGGCATAATAGGCATGTTCAGATTTCACAAGTTGCTCTGCATATTCTCTATACATTTCTTTGCGTTCACTTTGACGATATGGTTTGTGTTCTCCATCGCCTCCCGACTCTACAGGGATCCGTCCGTTGGCGGAAAAACCTACGCCTTCGTTTGGCATTATGCCACACCATTTTAATGATTCAATAATATAGGCTTCGGCACCGGGCACAAAACGTGTTTGGTCTGTATCTTCAATACGCAAGATAAAATCACCTCCATGCTTTTTGGCAAATAAATAATTGTACAAGGCGGTGCGGACTCCTCCCATGTGAAGTGGTCCGGTAGGACTTGGCGCGAAACGAACTCTAACTTTTCTATCGTTACTCATAGTGAAAAAGAAAACAAATATAAAGGAATTACTCTATGGATATTTCATCAATAAAAATAAAAGCGTCTCCTCCAGCACCTTCATGCCAGGCAGGGAGTTTACCATAATTGATTGCTTTTACTTTAACATAGCGAGCGTGCTGCTTAAATTCCAACGTAAAGTTTTTTACTTGCGAAACAAGATCATGGTCTTTAATGGTATTGCGAATCATTAATGGGTTGCTAAACGTAACATTATCGCTAGAAAAAGAAACTTCCATTTCCAGGGGCATCAATATCCAAGCGCGCGTATCTTGCAAAAACCCGGCAGAAAGTTTAGCTATATCCATTTGCTTACCTAAATCTATTACACATTCAAAATTCTGATTTTGGTATCCTTGCCATCTTCCTTTCCGCCAATTTTCATCTCCACACAGTCCGTCAATTATTCCTTTATCTCCTCCTGCAGTATATTGAGCATTGTACGTTGAAAGAATATTTATTTCCCAATTATTGGGGCGTTTGTAAAACATAGCTAATGATGGATTACTGTTCCCTAATGCAGATTCTGAAATTGCCTTTATTTGTTTATCACTCTTTATATAAAATGGCTTGGAGTATTCTCTCATAGCTGTTTCTGACTGTCCAAGATCTGTGCAGGAGAATTTTATTTTAGTATTGGAGCTCAGCGATTTTATTTCAACCAATATACTATCTGAGAAAACTTGAGAAGCACCATAAATAACTGGAGAAATTACGATAGGTTCATATGTTGGGAGTACATTAACTTTCACAGCTGTTTTCTTAGTGACTGCAAAATAGGATACTGTGGTATTCTTAAATAGCTCATCCTTATTTGTATACGCAGAGGTACTTCCATCTTCGAAATTTATTTTAATGTTGTTAAAGTAGGGCAACCCAATGTCAAAATAATTATTGCCCGGACAAACAGCATATAAACCCATGGAGCTCATAACATACCAGGCACTCATTTGTCCGCAATCCTCATTTCCTATTAATCCATCGGGTGTAGGTTTGTAAAAATCATCTAAGATTTGCTTTACACGATATTTAGTTTTTTCAGGCTTCCCAATGTAGTTATATAGATAAGCCATGTGATGGCTGGGCTCATTGCCATGAGCATACTGACCGATTAACCCAGTAATATCTGCTTGTTCCCTGCCCGTAGTTTTACTGCTAGTCGAAAATAGTTCGTCCATTTTTTTTTCAAACTTATCGGCACCTCCCATTAATTTAATCATTGCCGGAATATTCTGTGGGACAAAAAAAGTATACTGCCAACTGTTTCCTTCGGTGAAATTATTATCCACCCGTTTGGGGTCAAAATTGTATTGCCAGCCACCGTTGCTACGAGGCTGCATAAATCCAGTTTCTGGATTAAAAATATTTTTCCAGGATTGTGCTCTGCTGCTATACACTTTATAGAGGCTGTCTTTCCCCAAGGCATTGGCAAACTGGGCTATACACCAATCATCGTAAGCATATTCCAACGTTTTCGAAACACTTTCCGATTCATCTTCCACTTCCAGAAATCCATTTTTTCGATAGGAATTCAGCCCACGGTAATTATTTAAATTGCTCATATCAACCATCGCTTGCATAGCAAGTTCAGCATCAAAATCATTTATTCCTTTTGCGTAAGCATCTGCAATAACGCTTACTGCATGGTAACCTATCATACAATCTGTTTCATTCGAGGAAAGCTCCCAAACAGGCAGCCTCCCTGTTTGTTTATACATTTCTAAAAATGTTTTAATTATATCTAGCACTCGATTTTGCTCTATCAAAGTAAGCAGCGGATGCAATGCCCGAAAGGTATCCCATAAAGAAAAAACAGAATAATAGTTAAACCCTACTGCCTTGTAAATTTTATTGTCCATGCCTCTATAACTGCCGTCAATATCGGAAGCGATACTAGGATGAATCATGCAATGATACAGAGCCGAGTAAAAAGTTTTTAGCTTACCTACCTGATCGCTAGAAACTTCAATTTCAGAAAGCTGCTTATCCCACGTTGCAGCTGCATCATTTTTTGTTTTATCAAAATTCCAATCTGGGATTTCTGCTTCAAGATTTTTCCATGCCCCTACTTCGCTTACAGAAGATATTCCAACTTTTGCATAAATAGTTTTGCCGCTTGATGTGTTAAAAGAAAAAATGGCCTTAACATTTGAGCCTTCGTATAAATTATTTTTTAAGACCTTACCTCGTACAGCCTCTTCCTCGTCAATAAAAATTTCAAATTCAAAAGACTGAGAAAATTCGATGGCATAAAAAACTGTTTGCTGTTGCGCCCAGGCTTGACTAATTCTGCATCCTTCAAGTTTGTGATTACCCAGCACTTTTACATAAGAGCCTGGTAATGTTTTATCTCTGTGTGTAAGATCCAAAACAACATTTTTATTACCTGAATTATTAAACACATATTTGTGAAATCCAGCCCTAGTTGTAGAGGTTAATTCTACCTCAATGTTGTCGTCTTCCAACTTTACTGCATAATATCCTGCATTTGCTTTTTCATTTTTATGTAAAAACTTTGACGAATATATTTTTTTATCTACCGAATGTTCGGATGTTGGCATGAGTAGGATGTCTCCCCAGTCGCTAACGCCTGTACCACTTAAATGGGTATGAGAAAACCCATAGATAACAGAATCCGAATAATGATAGCCACTACAACCATCCCAACTTCCATCTATGCGAGTATCTGGTGACAGCTGCACCATCCCAAACGGAAGTGTAGCGCCCGGAAACGTATGTCCATGTCCGCCTGTGCCAGTCATCGGATCTACATACTGAGAATAGTTTTTTTGCTGAGCATTACACAACAGAAAATTAAGTAGCGAAAAGAAAATTAAAAAAAACTGTTTCATGCTAATTATTTTTGAGCTGAGCCGTAATCAATACCCTGTTTTAAAAGAATGCCTCTAGCTTTCCATCCATAAAAAGCCAAATAAAGAAAACAACATACTCCTACCAAGTAGCTAGCTTGAATGCCTAGTCTATTATCTCCAGCAAGATATCCCTGCAGCCAGCTTACCAACCCTCCACCCATTATCATCATAATTAAAAAACTGGAGGCATCGTTTGTATGTTTTCCTAATCCCGCAATTGAAAGTGTAAAAATGCAAGGCCACATGGTAGAACAAAATAATCCAACACTGATGAAAGCATAAACGCTTACAATGCCATTAGCGAAAATACCAATGAGAAGAGCCAATATTCCCAGCGAAGAGAAGATGATTAATTGCTTTGCCGGATTTCCTCTACTGAAAATATCAGCCACAATTATTACTACAATTAGTACGGAATAAATGTAGAAAGGTGCTAAATCATGATTAGCTAAATAATTTACAAGTAGAAAAATCCCAAAAGCGGCATAGGGTAAAATAAAATTTAATATGTGCCTAACTCCTTTTTTTACACGGAAGGCACCCACTGCACTAGTCCACCTGCCAATCATTAGGCTGGCCCAGAAAAGAGAAACGTATGGAGCTACCTCCCCAGTTTGAGTACCTAGGTGCTGACGCATAAACTCTGGGAGATTAGAAGCTGTGGAAACTTCCACTCCCACATAAAGAAAAATCCCCAGCATACCAAGTCGTAGCTGAGGATAGCTTAACGCAGAAGAATAAGTTGAGGTGTTTTTTATTTTTTCGAATTGTAATTCCTTTGCTTCTTCCTGATGAATAATTTTATTGGGAATGGAGGAGAATTTGAAAACAATGGCAGCTACAAAAAATGCAACTCCTAAAATTAGATAAGGGGTTTTTACAGATTCTAAATTTTCTAATTTTTGACCTGCCGCAAGAGAGCCAAATATCGCTAAGCTTACCAATACTGGACCGATGGTAGTACCCACATTATTAATTCCTCCAGCCAAACTTAATCGCTGAGCACCCATTTTGGGATCTCCCATATTGATGGCTAGCGGATTTGCAGCCGTTTGTTGTAGCGAAAATCCTAGGCCTACAATGAACAAGCCGCATATTATAAAACCAAATGATTCTGTCATAGCAGCAGAATAAAAGAATAATGTGCCCAAAGCTGAGATAACTAAACCGATGGCAATTCCATTTTTATAGCCAATTCTGTTTAGTAAATTTTCTTTTGTCATCTTGGATATTAAAAAATAAATAATAGAGCCCACGGTGTATGCCACATAAAAGGCTACCGAAATCATTTGACTTTGCCACTGTTCCAGCCCTAGTTTTTCCTTAAATACAGGAATAAGAATATCGTTACTGGCTGCAACAAATCCCCAAAAAAAGAATACAGATATAAGCGTTATAAAAGGTGAAATGGGGGGCTTGTTATTCATGAAGAATGAATACTATCTGATAATTAAATTTACAGGCAATGTTATGCGTGTTTCGCTTGTTTTCTTTTCATCAAGTGCTTGCAATAACAGTTTTGCAGATTCTACACCTATCCTTTCTACCGGTTGCGCAATAGCTGTAATCGGTGGTGAAAAATGTTCGAAAATAGGAATGTCATCAAATGAGCAAAGAGTAAGATTATGATTTAGCTTCAATTCTTTCATACAAGAATAGGCGGCTAAAGCAAGAACATTATTTACTGTGAAAATGGCATCTGCGAATATTTTTTTAAGATAAATATCCTGAATGATTTTTTTAATTTCATCTTTCATGTTATCAAAATCCACCTCAATAATTTTGTAAAATGCAATTGATTTTGCATTTCTTTTACATGCTTCGACAAAACCATCCTTTCTTTCTGTGATTGGACTAATTAAAGAATTAGAAAAAGTAATCATCGCAATGTGTTTCTTTCCCAGATCGACTAAATGCTTGACCATTAGTTGAGCACCTAGTTTATTTTCGACTGTAATAGAAACAAATTTTTTGTCTCGGAAAGTTCTATCAATTAGAATAAGAGGCTTTCCAGATTTATTAATTTTATCGTAATTTTTTGAAGAAGCAAAACAAGAAGCAACAATAAGACCATCAACGTTCCAATTCAGTAGCGTATCAATTAAATTAGACTCCTTTTTCTCCTCCTCGTTTGTATTACATACAATTAGATGATACCCCCTTTTAGAAACAATTTCCTCAATTGTTTTTGCAATTACCGAATAAAATGAATTTGAAATATCTGGTATGACGAGCCCAATGATGTTAGTTTTTCCTGTACGTAAGCTTCTTGCAAAACGATTGGGTTGATAATTCAACTTTTTTACAATAGCAATTACCTTTTTTTGAGTTTCCTTGCTAATCTTATGCTCATCTCCTTTTCCATTCAATACTAAAGAAACTAAGGTTTTTGATAACCCTAATTTCTCTGCAACCATCTGTAAAGAGACCTTTTTGGACATATTAATTGAGCAAAGGTAGGAGAATCTAATTAAAATCACATAAGATTTGGTGGTAATAAAATATTTCATACATTTGACTAAATCAATTTAGTTGTTAATTAAATCGATTTAAATACACTAGCTAACCCTAACACAACCATACAATGAAAAACTGCATTGGGGAAAATTTCAAAGGAGCTTCGGCTATTACTTTATTACTTTTTTTTTCCTTCTTTAATTTGAATGGGCAAGTTTGTATTATTTCCCCAATAAATATTACAGCAAACACCACCCCTGCAACCTGTATTATTGGAGGATCAGCAACCGTTAATATCACAAATGGTTTTCCACCCTACACCTATTCTTGGTTTCCTAATGTAAGCAGCACTAAATCAGCCAGCAATCTTGCGCCTGGCACCTATTCCGTTAATGTAATGGACACGCGATGTCATTCTCAACCAGGTCAGGAACTGGTTGTGAATGGAAATTTTAGTAGTGGCAATACCGGCTTTACAAGTGGCTATACGTATTGCAACACCTCTCAATGTCTATTCACTGAAGGATATTATAGTGTTGGATCCAATCCTCAGTTCTATCACTCAAACTTTTTTGGCACCGACCATACAACCGGAAACGGGAACTTTATGATTATTAACGGGAACACCATTCAGGGCATTTCCATTTGGTGCCAAACTGTTAATGTTACTCCAAACACTAACTATATATTTTCAACCTGGCTTAGCGCCATGAATACAACCAGCCCTGCACAACTGCAATTTTCAATAAATGGAACAGCAATAGGGAATAATTTTTTTGCACCTTCCACTACTAATAGTTGGATTCAGTTTTGCACCGTATGGAATTCTGGCTCTAATACAACTGCAAATATTTGCATCGATAATCAAAGCATTATCCTGGCTGGAAATGATTTTGGGCTAGATGATATTTCATTTCGCCCCTGCTCTCCTGCTACTTTAACATTCACAATTGCACCTCCTCCACCTGTAGTAAGCGCAGCAAATTCTTCCAACGCGGTATGTGGAGGATTTGGAACAGCTAATGTTGCTGCTAGCGGAGGAACTCCAACCTATTCCTACTCTTGGAGTAACGGACAAAGTACTTCTTCAGTGGCCGGGCTGACAACAGGAATATATTCTGTCACAGTAACAGATGGTGCTGGCTGTACATCCACTAACACTGTATCAATTTTAAATACCGGAAGCCTCACAGCAACTGCTGGACCAAATACAACAATTTGCTCCGGCTCATCGCAGTCTCTTATTCTCAATGCATCAGGTGGCAGTAATTATTTATGGTCCACTTCGGCTACAACCAGCTCTATCTCTGTTTCTCCTGCTACTACTACATCGTACTCTGTTATCGTGTCAAAAGGCAACTGCGCAGATACGGGATATGTTACAGTAACCGTTAATCCACAACCTACGGCAATCCCATCAGGCACAAATATTTGTTTTAATAATCAAACTAATTTTACTGATCTCTCAACAGGAAACAATTCAATTTCTAATTGGGCCTGGGATTTTGGCGATGGAAATAACTCCAGCATTCAAAACCCCGGGCATACTTATTCAAGCGCAGGACCTTTTACTGTTACATTAATTGTTACAAATAATTTTGGATGTAAAGACACAAATTCAGTTGTAGTAAACGTATTTCCACTGCCGCTGGCCAATTTCACCTTCTCAAATGCTTGTTTTGGAAATCCCGTTTCATTTACTAACTTATCAAGCGTTTCATCTGGCAGCATCACTGCATGGAGCTGGAATTTTGGTGATCCGAATTCAGGAACAAACAATATTTCAAATACGACATCCCCAACACATATTTTTTCTGCCGCAGGAAATTACGTTGTTGTTCTTACCGTAACATCCAGCGATGGATGTCAAAACACATTGAATCTTTCAATTGCAATTAGCTCGCCTCCAGTGGCAATGTTTACGAACATTTCTAGTTGCTTGAATAATCCAACTAGCTACACCAACAACTCTACATCACCTGCTATTGATCCCATAAATGCATGGACTTGGAATTTTGGGGATGGCTCCACTAATTCGATATTGCAAACTCCTTCACATACGTACGCAACAGCTGGCACATTCACTACTACATTACTAGTAACAACGATTGCTGGGTGTAAAGACACCACTACTAACATCGTTACAGTATATAATTTGCCGGTAGTTAACTTTTCTGATTCAGCAAAGGGATGTTCTCCAGTTTGTGGAAAATTTACTGATCTTTCCTCCGCTACAAGTGGAACTATAAACTCCTGGCTGTGGAGTTTTCCAGGCGGGAATCCTTCCACATCAACCTCTTCCTCTCCATCCGTTTGCTGGACATCTCCCGGTTCTTATGCCGTACAATTGGTTGTCACTTCTTCAGTAGGTTGCACTGATTCTGTGATTAAACATCAATACGTTCAGGTTTACCCCTGGCCTACTGCTGATTTCTGCGTAGCTCCGGATAAAGCACCTGCCACTAATCCAGTATTTAATTTCTGCGATTTATGGTCAAAGGATGTGGTTCAATGGACTTGGAATTTTGGAGATAACACAACAGATGTCACAAACACAGACCCAACACATTCTTACTTATCTGCAATTACGGGAAATGATTTTTACAATTTCAATGTTTGCTTGCAAGTTCAAAATCAATACGGCTGCTGGGATACTACTTGCAAAACTGTGGAATTAATTCCCGAATATGTGTTCTATATACCTAATACATTTACGCCAAACTCGGATATGACCAATGATTTTTTCTTTGGGAAAGGAAGGGGAATTAAGGAATATAGCATTTGGTTATTTGACCGATGGGGAAATCAAATATGGGACTGCCATATTTCCGAAAATAATAAAGACCTAGATAACAATGGGAAGGATGGACTTTCATCACTTTGCCAATGGAATGGAAATGTGGAAGGAGGCGGCATGGATATGGGTGGAAACACCAACAAACTTGCTCAAGAAGATGTGTATGTGTGGAAAGTAAATCTTACTGATATTTTTGATCGCAGGCATACATACGTTGGGCATGTAAACGTAATAAGGTAGTTAATCATTTATATTAAAAATACGAAACGCATAAAATATATAACTAAATATTAAACCATGAAATTATTTCAAATCCTGTTTGTACTTATCATTTTCTCTTCTATCTGCAAAGCAGATACCACCATTACTGCATTTAACAATGTGCATCAAAAATTTGGAGGAGGTCTCGATACAAGAACCGTTGTAGATACATTTTTGTTCCCCACTAATTTAGATTCATCTAGTGCAATTAAAATGCACCTTACTTTGAATTGCCCTGCTGGTGGATGTGACCCATGGGATCGATTTGCGAAAATCCAAGCGTTTCACAACAACGAATGGTTTGAAATTGGTAGATACATGACTCCCTATAAAAAATCCTGCGGCTGGATATTGGATGTATCGGATTATCGTTCTATGCTTAGCGATACGGTCATCTTAAAATCGTTTATTGATACATGGGTAAATCCAGGCTGGCTTGTGCATATTGATTTTGAATTTATAAGCGGAACTCCCGCAAATAAAATAATAAAGGTCGAAAATCTTTGGGTAAGCGATAATGTAGTGTATGGCGACAACTCACAACCTATTACACTACCGGCAATTACTAAAACAATAGATGCAAGTGCTACACTTGTAAAATTAAGAATGGTAAATACCGGTCATGGACAAGGTAACACAGATAATGCAGCAGAGTTCTCACAGAAAACTCATAACATACTGGTAAATGGAAGTACTGCTTTTTCACAATTACTATGGAGATCTAATTGCGGTTCAAACCCATGTTCGCCACAAAGCGGCACCTGGCAGTATAATCGAGCAGGATGGTGTCCTGGAGCAGATGTAATCCCAAACAATTATGATATAACTTCAAAAATTACCCCAGGTCAGCCTGCTACGTTAGGGTACCAACTTCAAAACTATACGAATCAATGTAGTCCTAATAACCCCAGTTGTGTTACTGGCAGTACGTGTACCGATTGTAAGTATAATTACAACGGACACACTGAACCTCATTATAAAATTTCAGCACAACTTATCTCTTACTTAAGCAACGCAACTGGGATTTCGGGATTACAAAAAGAAATTGCTCTATCCATATTTCCAAATCCTACAAATGGTTTATTTACCGTAAATCTATCAGAAAAAAACTTACTTGTTACGTTAGCTATTTTTAACGTGATTGGAAAAAGAATATGGCTTGAAGATTTATTGCCTGGGAACAATTACATAGACCTTTCCACACTGCCTAAAGGAATATATATTTTGTCTTTTAATTCTGAAAATTCTAATAGCATAAAAAAGCTCGTAATTGAGTAATAATATTATTACTTACATCATTGATTCGCATTCAAAAAAACCATTAAAAAATACATATCATTCGATATTGTATTCTTCCTACTTTTGATGCATGTTATTATTAACTCCTACCAACTTTCCTGATTACGAACTAATAGACTGCGGTGATTTTGAAAAGTTGGAACGCTTTGGTAAATACATCACCATTCGCCCAGAGCCACAGGCAGTTTGGAGCAAAAAACTTTCAGCTCATGAATGGGAAAAAACAGCACATGTAAAGTTTGTTCCAAAAACTAGCAGTGCTGGCGATTGGAAAAAGTTTAAAGAGATGCCAGACCGCTGGACTATGCAGTATCAAGTCCAAAGTCTAAAGTCTAAAGTTGACCCTTCTACCTTAACCCTTAAGCTTTCCCTAACCTCATTTAAACATGTTGGAGTTTTTCCTGAGCAGGCAGTAAACTGGAATTATATTTACAACAACATACGTGCGCTCTCCTCCCCTTCTGGGGGAGGTCGGGAGGGGGTGCCAAAATTCTTAAACCTCTTTGCTTATACTGGAGCAGCCTCTCTAGCTGCAAAAGCAGCAGGCGCAGATGTAACGCATCTGGATTCCATTAGGCAAGTAGTTACATGGGCTAGAGAAAACATGGAGCTTAGCGGACTAAAAGATATACGCTGGCTGGTAGAAGATGCTTTAAAATTTGTGAAGCGAGAAGTAAAGCGAGGTAATAAATACCATGGAATAATTTTGGACCCTCCTGCATACGGCAACGGACCAGATGGTGAAAAATGGAAGTTGGAAGATAACATCAAAGAAATGATGGATCTTGTTTTACAACTGCTTGATGAGAAAGAACATTTTATGATTTTAAATGCTTACTCCTTGGGCTTCTCCCCTATTGTTATTGAAAATTTATTGAAAGGTTTTGCAAAAAATAATCTTGAAACCGGAGAACTTTACCTTCAGTCAAAAACTGATTTAAAACTTCCTTTAGGGGTTTTTGGTAGGTTCAGAAATTTTTAAACCCATTTTTTCATTTAGTTTTTCCAGCGCTTTGGGCGCTAAAGGATGACCAAGCTTTTCTAGTCTTATGTAATCAAGCTTAGCGCTGTCTAACTTTCCAACCACTTCATACACCCAACCGCGATTGAGTAAACAGATCTGACTTTTAGGATTAAGCTTCAAGCCAGAGCTAAAATCATTAATTGAATTTGCATAATCCTGATTAGTAAAATATGCCATGCCTCTCTTAATATAAGAATAGTCAGTAGCTGTATCACTTGTAATTTGAATCGAATACCCAATAATTTCATTTTGTAATTGCACTTTTCGCTTAGCATCCTCTTCAAAGTTTTTATCTACTTCGCCACCCATTTTTTTGTATTGCTGAATATCTATCAAAGCATTTTCAAATTTTCTCGAAAAATAAAAAGCCCTAGCTCTATCTTTATAAAACCCTGTATTTCCCGGCTCTAAAGTAATAGCTACATTAAAACTTTCAATGGCTTTATCATACTGTTTCATCCCTAAATACACGGCTCCTTTATTAGCATACGGAATGGCGCTGTTTGTTCTTTTTTCAATGTAGGCATCGTACCATTTAATAGCTTCTTCGGGCAAATTATTGACTACACAAGCTCTACCAAGTATGATGTAATAATAAATGGAATGTGGAGCCTCTTCAATGCCTGTTGTTGCCAGCTGGTATGGGTTTTTGTAAACATCGGATCTAATAAAAGTTTTAACGAAAAACAGCAACGCTATAATCGAAAAAAATATCCAAGTAATTATTTTCTTATTAAAGAAATCAATCTTGGAAAAATTTATTTGCGAAAGCATAATAAAAACTCCTACCATAGGCAGATAGGCTCTCTGCTCGAAGTGCTCAGCACCGCTACGCATGGAACCTGCAATTAGAGGAATAATAATAAATGTGAAAAACCAAAATATCCCAAAGATTGTCAATCGCTTATTGCTGAATTTAAAATAAAATACAATTGTTATTAGCAAAGCAATAACAAAATAAAATGGAAGCATGCTTGTTTCTGCCACCGTAGGTGCAACCGACTGATTAATCGGCAAAATGATTTTTCCAAAATACATTACTGTGGCTAAGGCCATATCTTGAAAAACATTGAAAAAACTAAGATTGTCTGCAGGTAAATAAACTGGAATTATCTGGTGACGAATAAAAAACCAAACACCAACAATAGCAACAAGTATTGCAAACAAATAAATAATTTCTTTTCGAATGGTCTTCTTGTTTATCAAGATATAATAACCCGTAAAAAGTATCGGCAACACAATGGCATTCTCTTTTGTAAAAAGCGCAAGCACAGTAAATAATGTACAAAACAATAAGTTTTTAATTTTGAAGTTTTCTAGATAATTTAGAAAGAAAATAAATACAGAAAACGAAAAAATGGCCAGCAAAACATCCACCCTTCCCGGCACAAAAGCGACTGATTGAACATGCAAGGGATGAACAGCAAATAAAAGTGAAAAACCAAAAGCAATATTCCTTTTAAGCCCAAGTTTTTGAAAAACAACAAAAAGCAGCACAGAAGCAATGGCATGATAAACTATATTAAAAAAGTGAAAAACCATGGGGTTACTTCCACCTATCATAACATCGGGCATATAGGACACTACCCAAATAGGTCTGTAGTAGTTATCGAGTATTGCCTCCGAAAAAAATACCTTCAAACTTGAAAGGTCACGATACAGATCAATCCTTTTTACAATAAGCCATTCATCATCCAGCGGAGAAAACGCGAAACTTAAAGTAGGCAGATATACAATTACAGCTGCTAGGATAATAAACAGATAGTTCCAATATTTCTGCACAACTTCAATAAAATTAAAAGAAGAAGTAAGATTTTTGTTTTCCAAATCCATAGGGTAAAAGTAAAACAACTCTTCAATGCATAACCTACGTTAACCTACAATTAACTATTCCATGCAATAAAAGAGGGCGATTAAAAAAATCGCCCTCTCTGTCGGGTAGACAAGATTTGAACTTGCGACCTCTCCCACCCCAAGGGAGTGCGCTACCGGGCTGCGCCACTACCCGAACTAAACTCTCGTTTGCCTCTATGAATTTTATAGATTTGCAAAAGTAAAAATAATCACTTGTCTGGATGTTTCGCCTTAGTACATTTAAAATTGTTGTCCTGATTTTTTTTGGCTATTTTATTATCACAAATAGTAAAACTGCGAGCGCTCAAAAAAAATTCACTCTTAGCGGTTTTATAAAGGAAGAAGCAACTGGTGAATATTCGATTGGAGCCAGCGTATATCTCAAAAAAAGTGGGGCTGAAGAAAAAAAGCTTGGCACTACCACAAACCAATATGGTTTTTACTCTATTACTCTAGAGCAAGGCACCTACAACTTAACCGTTTCTTACGTTGGCTTTGAGGATTATAACAAAGAGATAAAGCTAGAAAAGGATATTCGTCTCAACATGCAGATGAAAGAAAAGGGATATCTAGCTAACGAAGTTGAGATTTTGGGTGTGCGTCCAGATGAAAACATTAAAAGCACTGAGATGGGTGTGATGACACTAGACATGGAGCAAGTAAAACAGCTTCCTGCTTTTATGGGCGAGACAGATATTTTAAAAACCATTCAACTCCTACCCGGAGTTCAATCGGCTGGAGAAGGAAATGCTGGATTTTATGTTCGTGGAGGAGGACCTGATCAAAACTTAGTTCTTCTCGATGAAGCTGTGGTATATAATACCGGGCACTTATTTGGCTTCTTCTCCGTTTTTAATGGGGATGCAATAAAAAATGTTGAGTTAATTAAAGGAAACATGCCTGCACAGTATGGGGGACGTCTTTCTTCGGTGCTTGATATATCCATGAAAGATGGTAACAGTCAAAAATTTCATGGCGAAGGGGGAATAGGAATTATTTCTTCACGCATAACGCTGGAAGGTCCCATAAAAAAAGACACCAGCTCCTTTATTGTTTCCGCTCGCAGAACGTATGCCGATGTACTTGCACAGCCATTTATAAAGAGTGGATCCAAAGGGTCTGCCTATTATTTTTATGACCTGAACACCAAATTAAATTATCGCATTTCCGATAAACATCGAATCTTTTTAAGCGGATATTTCGGACGAGATGTTTTTAGATACAGCAACAATAAAACATTTGGCTCAGCATTTAAAGTAGATATTCCTTGGGGTAATGCCACCACTTCCCTTCGCTGGAACTATTTAATAAATAAAAAACTATTTGTAAACACTACAGCTATTTTTAGCGATTATCAATTTGAATTTGGAGCAACACAAAGTGAATTTGAATTCAGGCTGTTCTCTGGAATACGTGACTGGAGTGGCAAATTGGATTTTAGCTATTACCCAAATACAAAAAATAAAATAAAATTTGGCTCTAATTATATTTGGCACACGTTCACCCCAAGTCATGCCAGCGCAAAATCGGGCGATGTGCAGTTTGACTTAGGAGGAATCGTAAAACTATACGCGCACGAGGCTGCATTGTATTTTTCGGATGAATATGAGATTAGCAACCGCTTAAAAGTAAATGCAGGGATTAGATATTCTTATTTCCAGCAAGTTGGTCCGTTTAAACGCTACGTAAAAAGTACGGTAGGCAATTTAGTTACCGACTCTATCTTATTTAACAAAGGAGATAAAGTGGCCGAATACCATGGTCCAGAACCGCGACTCTCTGCACGATTTGAATTAAACAAAAACTCATCTATTAAGGCTGGCTTTGCACAGAACTACCAATACGTGCATCTTGCTTCTATCTCATCTGTATCACTTCCAACCGATGTTTGGATGCCTAGTACTTCTTCCATTAGGCCACAATTTAGCATTCAATATGCGTTGGGATATTTTAGAAATTTCAAAGAAGACATGTTCGAAACATCTGTAGAGGTATATTATAAAGACATGCGCAATATGTTGGATTACAAGGAAGGTTCGCTTCCGGATGATAACGTAAACGATAACGTTGATAACGCTTTCACCTATGGACGAGGTTGGTCCTACGGTGCTGAATTCTTTGTAAAAAAACGAACAGGGAAATTTAATGGCTGGGTTGGCTATACGCTTTCTTGGAGTTGGAGGCAATTTGATTCTATTAATTTAGGAAGTAATTTTTTAGCGAAGTACGATCGTAGGCATGATGTTTCGGTGGCACTTACATACAACCTAAATAAAAAATGGACCTTTGGTTCTGTGTTTGTATTTGCGACTGGCAACAATGCAACACTTCCTGTTTCCTGGTATTTTATTGAAGGGCAAATGGTTCCGGAATATGGAAAACGGAATGATTACCAAATGGCTCCATATCATCGCTTAGATTTATCGGCAACATACACGCCCGATAAACAAAAAAAGCTTGCACATAAAAAACAAAAATGGGAAGAAAAAATGGCAAAAAAGAGAATTGATACCAAAGATTTAGAAATGCCTAAAAGAATAAATTCCAAAGTGCAAGGAAGCTGGAATTTCTCCATCTTTAATGCATATAACCGACATAATCCATTTTTTATATTTTTTGAAACGAATGGAGATCCGTTTGCCGGAACTTTAAATGTTAAAGCGATGCAAGTTTCATTATTTCCAATTCTTCCATCGGTAACATGGAATTTTAAATTTTGATATGACTAATTATAATAAAATATTATCTATGAAATATTTTTCAATATTGGTTTTTGCAGTAGGTCTCTTTACCACTTCATGCCAAAAAGAAATACAGGTCGACTTACCAACTTACCCGCCAAAAATTGTTGTAGATGGTAAAATTGAACCCGGGGTTCCACCTTATGTGATACTCACCTATAATATGCCTTACTTTGGATCAACAGATGTTAACGCAATCCAAAACTCATTCATACACAATGCATCTATTACCGTTTCGGACGGCTCAAACACTGCCACATTAGTTGAATACTGCTCTAAATCACTGCCCGATTCACTTCTGCCATTAATCGCCTCTTTCACCGGCATCGATCCGCTTACCTTAAAAAATTTCGACTACTGCATTTACACAACCTTAAACCCAGCCCTCTTTGGTCAATCTGGAAAAACCTATACGTTAAAGATTTTGGCTAATGGAAAAAATCTCACTTCCACTACATCTATCTTACCTGCAATACCCTTAGATACAGCATGGATCCGCTATGAAAAAGTGAATAAAACCGGAGATTCCCTTGGATTTATGTGGGGACACCTAACCGAGCCCGGCAATACATACAACGCATACCGCTGGTTGACTAAAAGAAATACCAAAGACTATTCTTTTATTGCTCCTCCGGGCGCAGCATCCGATGATAAATATTATAATGGGCAAAGCTTTGACTTCGCCTATAGCAGAGGATCTGCACAAAATTCAGACGCGAAGGATGACAATAACGAGGAACGAGGATATTTCAAATCGGGCGATACAGTTGTTATAAAATTTTGTACTATTGAACGAGCAACTTATAGTTTTTACCGAAGCTTGGATATCATACTAAATAATAACGGAAACCCTTTTGCTTCACCTTCATCAGTTGAATCAAATATTTACCCTAAAGAAGAAAGCTTGGGTATTTGGTGCGGCTATGGTGTTGCAACACATACTGTAATTTGTAAATAAAATAATAAATACTTTTTATGAGCGAACATGTAAAATGCCTTATCATCGGATCCGGACCTGCAGGATACACTGCTGCTATTTACGCTGCACGAGCAGATTTAAAACCATTAATGATTGCAGGTATGGAACCGGGCGGTCAATTAATGACAACTACTGAAGTTGAAAATTATCCAGGCTATCCGGATGGAATTCAAGGGCCGGAGATGATGGAACATTTTCGCAAACAAGCAGAGCGATTTAAAACTGATATCCGATATTCATTTGTCTCTTCAGTAGATTTTTCTTCAAAGCCATTTAAAGTAGTAGTGGACGAAAAAGAAACTATTCTATCAGACTCTATAATAATTTCTACTGGCGCTACGGCTAAGTGGTTGGGCTTGGAATCCGAACAGCGCTTAAGAAAATTAAGCGGTGGGGTTTCGGCATGTGCTGTTTGTGATGGATTTTTTTATAAAGGTCAAGATGTTGTAATTGTTGGAGGGGGAGATACAGCTGCTGAAGAAGCTACTTACCTAGCTAAGCTTTGCAAAAAAGTATATATGTTGGTTCGAAAGGATCATTTTAAAGCTTCAAAAGCAATGCAACATAGAGTAGAAAACACTGCAAATATTGAATTACTTTATAACCACGAAACCAAAGAAGTATTAGGTGATGCAGGTGTTACCGGAGTATTAGTTAAGAATGTTAAAACCGGAGAAGAAAGAACACTTATAGCAACCGGTTTTTTTGTTGCAATTGGACACAAGCCAAATACCGATATTTTTAAAGGGGCCCTTGACTTAGATGAACAAGGGTACATCAAAACTGTTCCCGGAACTACCAAAACTAATGTTGAGGGTGTTTTTGCTTCGGGCGATGTTCAAGACAAACACTACAGGCAAGCAGTTACTGCGGCAGGTAGTGGTTGTATGGCCGCTTTAGATGCAGAAAGGTACTTGAGTGCCAAGGGAATTCATTAAATTTCTTATCGATTTTTTTACTAGTTTTAATGCTATAAATATGGCATTAATTTTGCAAATTTTACATTGTTGAGATACATTCGACACATACTTGCTTCTTTACTATTTCTATCGTTTTTCACCTCTGCATTCTCTCAGGTAAAAAAGGGTGATACTTTTGAATTTAATGCAGTTTATGATTCTACTTACGGCATAAATATTTACGAGCCCTTAAATATGAATACAGGTGGCGACTCTACTCGTAGTGGCGCAAAAGGATATGCCCTTCAAGGATGGATTGAAGATTATTATCCTGGAGGAGAAGTATTGCATAAAGGATATTACATTGACGGGCAGTTAAAAGCCTATAAAAATTTTTATCCATCCGGTCAAGCGGAAAGAGAATTTAAAATGGTAAATCTTTCAAAAAGTGAACTCAACGTATATTATGATAACGGCAAACCGAGATCGATCATTTCTTACATTACCTCCAACGCAATAAAAGAAGAAGATTATTTTATTACTGGGCAGATAGAATACATAGAGGAATACGATAAAAATTGCGTCTATTACCTGCAAAGAAAATTTTTTAACGAAAATGGAAACCCAACTTCTACACTAGAATTAGTTGACAGCAAAAAACTTATCTATAATAGTAAAGATTATCACGAAAATGGAAAGCTGAAAGAAGAAGGTCAGATGGTATTTAATGAAGGGATGGGCGACTACCAAAAAAATGGTAAATGGAAATTTTATAAAGAAGACGGAAGCCTGAAAGAAGAAAAAACTTTTTCTAGAGGCGGTGATGAAGCGGAATAATTCCTTCTAGATATATTCTAATTTTTTAATGCAGAAACGAGTCCATTATTTTTCGGTTTTCTTATTATTTTTTGGGTTGCTGTTAGTTTATTCTAACCACTTTCACAATTCTTTTCATTTTGACGACTCGCATACCATCGTCAACAATATTTACATTAAAAAAATCAGCAACATCCCCTTGTTTTTTAAAGACGGGACTACCTTTAGCTCACTTCCCTCTAATCAGTCATACAGGCCAGTTGTCACAACCTCTTTAGCCATCGATTATTGGCTAGGGAATGGGTTGGATACCTACTATTTTCATCTTTCTACTTTTATACTTTTTATACTGCTGGGAATATTAATATTTTTTCTGTGTAAAAAAATATACTCGCATGCAGCGTCAGCCAAAAACGTATTTCTTGTTAGCATACTAACTACCGCTTGGTATCTCCTCCACCCAGCCAATGCAGAAACAATCAACTATGTGATAGCTCGTAGCGATTCACTCTCAACTCTTTTTGTAGTACTTGCATTTGTTATCTATGCTTACTCACCGCTTTCCAGAAGATATTACCTGTATGTAATTCCCATAGCTATTGGAATACTTGCAAAAATATCTGCCATTATGTTTGCGCCCATCCTTTGGGTGTACATCCTACTTTTTGAAAAAGAGAAATCTTTTGTGGAATTAATGGAAAAGAAAAACATCAACCTTCTCTTCTCCTCAATGAAAGCTGTTATACCGATTTTTATTTTTTGTGGCGCTGCATACCTTTTCGTTCAAAAAATGGAATCGAGCACTTGGTCTCCAGGCGGCACTTCTACTTACTTGTATATTATCACACAGCCATTTGTAATATGGCATTACTTTAAAACTTTTTTCTTCCCGCTTTGGCTATCGGCAGATACCGACTGGACTACGTTTGAATCGATATTAAACCTCAAAGCAATTGCAGGATTTATTTTTGTTGGATTGCTCCTTGTCATCGCGATTATTACTTCAAAAAAATCCATTCATAGACCCATTTCTTTTGGGGTTTGCTGGTTTCTGCTTGCGCTAGTTCCTTCATCTAGTGTTATCCCACTTGCAGAAGTGATGAATGACCATCGAGTTTTTTTTCCTTACATTGGATTAGCAATTGCCGTATGCTGGACTTTATACTTAGGTTATCTAGAAATTATTAAAAGAATATCTAAGCCTTTTGAAATAAAAGTTGCTGTATTTACAACCTCACTGTTATTTTTATCAGCTTATGGGTACGGCACTTTTCAGCGCAACGAAATCTGGAAAACGGATGAATCGCTTTGGTATGATGCTACAATAAAAAGTCCAAAAAATGCAAGAGCCTTAATGAATTACGGACTAAGCTTAATGGCAAAAGGCGATTACATAGGAGCAGAAAAATATTTTACCGATGCATTAACTCTTTGGCCACAGTATGCTTACCTACATGTAAATATGGGAATATTAAAAAACGCCATTGGTGATGCTGCATCTGCCGAACAATATTATCGCACTGCGTTAACCTACCGCTCTGATATTCCCGAACTATATTTTTTTTATGCCGAGTTCCTTCATAAGCAACAACGAAATTCAGAAGCTATTGGGTTGTTAAAAAAATCGATAGAACTCTACCGCGCTAACCCGCAATCACGCTATTTGCTTATGACCGTTTATGCAGAAAATAACGAGAATGAAAACCTAGTGGCATTAGCTCAAGAAACACTACAAATTATTCCTGGCGATATAACAGCATTAGCTTTCTTAAACACACCAACAGGAAATAAATCCAAACTTGAAACTACTTTAGATTATGCAATAGCAAACCCTACTGCAGAAAATTATTTAAACTTATCACTCGAATATTATAATGCCGGTAAATTTCTTGAATGTGTTGCAGCTTGCGAAGAAGCCTTGAAGATAAATCCAAACTTTGATCTTGCCTATAACAATATTTGCAGTGCGTATAATATGCTATCCAACTGGGACAAGGCCATAGAAGCAGGACAAAAGGCAGTTGATATTAACCCCAACAATCAATTAGTAAAAAATAATTTAGAATTCTCCAAAAAACAAAAAGCATCTCAGGCGACTAAATAAAAGACCCTAATGAATGTTGAAGTAAAATATATTAAAGAATGGAAGATTGCATTTATTGTACTGTCAGTAATCGTTGCTATTTTAATTCCATACCTGAGTTTTGACTACGGCATTACCGAGGATGAACAAGCACATTGCCAGCACGGAAAAAGCATCTTAGATTACTTTACTGGAAAAAATAATATTGCTGCTCGTAGTCCGATAGATAGTACCGGAAAGCTTCAAATCATTTCTTTCGATGATAACATGAATGACATTTCCGGAGAAATGAATATTTATGGCGGCACCTTTGACTTGCTATGCGCCATCGCAAACGAATATGTTTTTTCTTTTGGAGAATACGAGACTAGGCACTTTATTAATTCTCTTTTTGGGGTATTACTTATAGTTTTTACCGGACTATTTACAACTTATTTAGGAGGCTGGAGAGCTGGAACAATCGCACTACTCTTAATGGCATTAACTCCACGCATTATTGCTCATTCCATGAACAATCCAAAGGACATTCCTTTTGCTGCTCTTTACATCATCTGTTTGTATTTTATTTTTCGTTTTGTAGAGGAACTTCCAAAACCTAAATTAAAAACATGGCTTCCATTACTAATTTGCATTCCGCTAGCTGCTGACATACGGATATCAGGACTGCTACTTATCGTATATCTTATTTTATTTGTTTGCTACCGATGGAACAATTTGTTTTTTGAAAAAAATATAAATAAAGAAGAAGTAAGAATATTTTTTCGTTCCTTAACCTATGCTGTTGTGTTATCCGTTTGCAGTTACCTTCTTATTTCTATTTTATGGCCCTTTGCACAAACAAATCCACTTAAAGTTCCCTACTTAGCATTAAGCAAACTTTCAGATCTCGATATCACTTGGGATTCACACGATTTATTTGAAGGAAAATGGATTGTTAGGTCAGAGATGCCTTGGTACTTGGGATTAAAATGGTTGTTTATTGGAAACCCTCTTTTCCTACCACTTGGATTAGCAACATCAGTATTTATTTTTATTCACACCAGCAACATAGAAGATTCTTTTCCAATTAAAAAAATACTGATGCTTGTTTTCACTTTTGCATTTCCTGTTTTGTATGTTATTTTCAGAGGATCCTATTTGTATAACGATACACGCCACATACTTTTTGTTGTTCCATGCATCTTGGCACTTTCTGCATTATCATTCGAAAACTTATTTCGGATACTTCCTAACAAATTCTTGAAATATGGATTTGCAATACTAGTTTCACTTACAATGCTGCAGCCACTTATTTGGATGAATCGAAATCACCCACACGAAGTAGCATACTTCAGTCCACTTATTGGAGGCACCGATGGCGCCTGGAAAAAATACGAAACAGATTTTTGGGGCAACGCTGTAAGACATGCCGCAGAATGGATTCATGAAAACGTGCCTCCAGGCGATGATAAAAACCCTGTTAAAGTTAGAATTTGGTATGGGAATTTCTTAAAAGGCTCTTATTATATTGAGAAGAAGAAAGGATATAAAGCAATGCGCGATTATGAAAACTCTCCAAACTGGGATTATTATATCATGCAAACTACTGCCGCAAAAAATTTTCCTGATTGGCTTACTAATTGGCCACCTCCCGGCACGATACATGAGATTAAAGCTGACAATATACCCTTATGTGCTATCATTAAAAATCCATGGAAAACCCAACCAATATTACTTACTCAAGAAGATAGTATCCTGATAGAAAAACAGAACTTACCAAAAAATCTCTCCTTTGATGATTATATGAATTTGAGTTTTAAAAAATATGAGTCTAAACAGTTTGAAGCATGTGTAGGAGCTTGCTTGCTTGCGCTACAACTAAACCCATCAAGCGATGTTGCATACAATAATATTTGCGCAGCGTACAATGAACTTAAAGAATGGGAAAAAGCAAAAAAAGCTTGTCAAGAAGCTCTACGAATAAATTCCGAATTTACATTAGCAAAAAATAATTTAAACTGGGCCAGCGATATGATTTCCAAACAATCAATCTCAGGTAAAAAATAATTTAGCTACTTTTCTACTCCTTTTTCCCTTCCTTATTTTTTAATAATGCTAGCTCCTGAGCCAGAACTTTACTTTGCTTTTGCAACCTTGAAACGGTAACTGATAAATGCAATAAATAAATTAACATTATAAAAATTGCTCCGGTAAAAATCATATTAGGAGGAGCAATAATGCCCAACATATTAGAAACAATATCTATCCCCTCTCTCCAAAAAGAAAACAGAATGAGAACAAAGGTGGAAACAATCCATACAATTGCATACTCTTCACGAAGCTTGCCCTTTACAATAAGCCAAGCGATATAAAGTAAAAAAAGCAAGCTAGCTGCAATGGCAATAATTTGTATTCTTTCCATGATTTTATCTATTGTTGGTTCGTATAAATGTAAATATTATTCCCAAAGTAACTTTCCACATATAATAGATGCTGGAAAAAAAACCAATTGAAGAAACTCCTCCTTGTCGCTCACTCATACTAACGGGGAGCTCTCCTATTTTAATTTTGTTCTTAGCAAATAATATTATGGATTCCGGCTCTGGGTATTCATCGGGGTAAGTTTCGCATACTAGCTCAAGTGATTTTCGATTTAACACCCTAAAGCCTGAAGTGCAATCATAAATACGTTGTCCGGTTAAGATCTTTAACAGCAAACTAAACCACACAATGCCTGCTCTACGAATAAAGGAAGATTGAAATCCTTTGTGAGTAATAAATCGGGACCCTATGATTATATCTAAATTGTATTTTATAAGCTCCGAAACCAGAGTTGGTATTTCCACCGAAGGGTGTTGTCCATCCCCATCTACTTGAACCGCATAGTCAAAGTCATTCTCTAAAGCATATTTGAAACCAGTTTGCATGGCACCACCTATACCTAAATTGACTGGAAGATGAAGTGAAACACAATTAAGACTATTTATAATCAAAGCAGTTGCATCAGTAGAACAATCATTAACAACAATTACGCTGACTTGAAATTCTTTGTATAAAGAAGTTGCTAAAACATCATTTACTACATTAGAGATAGATTTTTCTTCATTATAAGCAGGAATAATAATAGCGAGTGAATGGCTCATCCTAAGAATGGGGAAATAATTTCAAAATATTTTGCAAAACTCTTTTTTGAGTGTTTAAATTTATTGTATATTCACTATAGAAAGAATAAAATAAAATAAATTTACTTTCCAAACAAAAGTAATCCAAAATTCGTTAGTGTAATATGGCATCCGCTACGCAGCAACTCTCTCTAAAAGGTCACCTCAAAAAAATCTTTGGATTTTCAAAATTCAAAGGCGAGCAAGAGCAGATCATGGAGAATGTTTTAAACGGCAAAGATACATTCGTTATTATGCCTACTGGCGGTGGCAAATCGCTCTGCTACCAACTACCAGCATTAATAAGTGAAGGAACTGCCATTGTAGTATCGCCATTAATAGCCTTGATGAAAAATCAAGTAGATCTTATCCGCGGATTTGGCACAAAAGATAATATTGCACACTTTCTAAATTCTTCCTTAGCAAAAGCAGAGATAATAAAAGTAAAGGAAGAGCTAACAGCAGGAAAAACCAAGATTTTATATGTAGCTCCCGAATCCTTGGCAAAAGAGGCCAACGTAGAGTTTTTTAAAAATATTAAAATCTCTTTTATTGCAATTGACGAAGCACATTGCATTTCGGAATGGGGTCATGATTTCCGTCCTGAATATCGCAGAATAAGAGAGTTGATCGATGAAATTGGAAGAGTGCCTATCATTGCACTAACAGCTACTGCCACTCCTAAGGTGCAGCAAGATATTTTAAAAAATCTTTGCATTCCAGAAGCTACCGTATTCAAAGCTTCTTTTAATCGCCCGAATTTATATTACGAAGTACGATCTAAAATTGAAGCTCCTAGGCAAATCATACAATACATTCGAAAAAACCAAGGCAAATCAGGAATTATTTATTGCCTGAGCAGAAAACAAACCGAGGCACTTGCCAGCACCCTTAATGTAAATGGAATTCGTGCAGTACCCTATCATGCCGGGTTAGAAAAAGATATTCGTTCAAAAACACAGGATCAGTTTTTAATGGAAGATGTGGAAGTAATTGTAGCTACGATTGCTTTTGGAATGGGCATTGACAAACCGGATGTTCGTTTTGTGATGCACTACGATATTCCAAAATCGCTCGAAGGCTATTATCAGGAAACTGGTCGATCTGGAAGAGATGGTGGTGAGGGGCATTGCATTGCTTTTTATAGCGAGGCTGATATTCAAAAGCTTGAAAAATTTCTGAAAGGAAAGCCAGTTGCTGAGCAGGAAATAAACAAACAACTTATACAGGAAGTAGTTACCTATTCTGAATCATCTGTTTGCAGAAGAAAAACGCTGCTTCATTATTTTGGAGAAAAATACGAACAAGAAAATTGTGGCAACTGCGATAACTGTACAAATCCTAAGAAAAAGTTTGAAGGAAAAGACGATGTTGAGTTGTTGCTTGAAGCAATTATTGAGATGAAGGAAAAGTTTAAACCCAAGCACGTGGTGCAGGTTTTAACAGGCACATTAACTTCCTTCATCAAGCAATATAAGCACAACGATCTTGAAATATTTGGCAAAGGACTGGAAGATGGTAAAAACGAAAAATTTTGGAACGCTGTAATTCGACAAGCACACGTTGAAGGATTATTATCTAAAGACATCGACAACTATGGGCTTTTAAAAGTTACTAAAGCAGGAAGGAAGTTTTTAGAAAAACCTACTTCTTTTATGCTTACCAAGGATCATAGTTTTGACTTGTCGGAAAACGAAGCGGATGATGTAATAGTTGCAGGAGGCCAAGGCGGTGCTGCATTGGATCAACCACTTTACAAAATGCTTAAAGACCTTGTTAAGCAAGTATCCAAGAAAGAAAAGCTTCAGCCATGGATTATATTCCAAGAGACTTGCTTATCAGAAATGGCAACTACCTACCCTACAACATTAGATGAAGTAGCAAAAGTATCGGGTGTTGGTCCGGGCAAAGCGCAGCGATACGGAAAGCCTTTTGCTGAATTGATTGCTAAATATGTAAAAGAAAATAAGATTGAACGTCCACAAGATTTAGTTGTTAAATCTACTGTGAATAAATCTGGACTTAAAGTTTTCCTTATTCAAGCCATAGACAGAAAGTTAAGCTTGGAAGATATAGCAGATGCAAAAGGATTATCAATGAATGTACTTATCGGAGAGCTTGAAAGCATTGTTTCGGCAGGTACCCGGGTTAATATTGAGCACTATATTGACGAAGTAATTGACGAAGATGTTCAAGATGATATTTACGAGCATTTTAAGAGTGCCGAATCTGACTCTGTTGAACTTGCCATGAAAGAACTTGGCGAAGACGAATACGATGAAGAAGATGTTAGGCTGGTGCGAATCAAGTTTATATCCGAATTCGGGAACTAGACAACCCATTAATCTGAAATATATCACATAAAAAAAGCGCTGATATTATTCAGCGCTTTAAAATTTTGTGAGCTTTAATTAAGCTTCTTCTTTCATTTTATCAGCAATGTCTGGAGCCACTAATACTCTTCCGCAATGCTCGCAAACTAATAGTTTTTTATGTGTTTTAATATCTAACTGGCGCTGTGGTGGTATCTTAGAAAAACATCCTCCGCAAGCATCACGCTCTACAGGAACAACAGCTAAGCCATTTCTGGTATTGGATCTAATTCTTTTATAAGAACTCAATAAACGTTCTTCGATTAATGCTTCAGCAGTTTGAGAACGCTTTAGTAAAGCAGTTTCTTCTTTTTCTGTTTCAGCAATAATCTCATCTAACTCACCTTGCTTTTCTTTAAGACGATTTTTTCTTTCTTTTAACTCCTCTTCAAGTTCTTTTAACTGTTCTTTTTTAGTTGCCAAAGAAGTTTTGAAATCTTTTATTTTTCGTTCAGCAAGTTGAATCTCCAATGTTTGGTATTCAATCTCTTTAGTTAGTGATTCGTATTCGCGGTTATTTCGAACTTTGCTCTGCTGCGTTTTGTATTTTTTAATCATCACTTCAGCTTCCTTCATCAAGTTCTTTTTCTCATTGATTACTTCTTCGCTGGCACGATAATCTTCGTTCATTTTTTCTAATCGGGTAGCTAGCGCTTCAACAGATTCTTCCAACTCTTTAATTTCCAAAGGAAGTTCTCCTCTAACAGTACGTATTTTGTCGATTTTAGAATCAATAAATTGAAGTTCGAAAAGAGCGCTTAGCTTTTTTTCTACTGACGAATCAATTTTCTCTCTTTCTGATAGTGTTTTTGCCATATTTATAAATATTGATCGGAAGTTTAGATTTACAAGTAATTTACCGGATTTGTATTAATTTTCGTCAAACGGGGCACGAAGATAGGAAATTTTTGCTTCAATAAATCACGTATTAGCTCTTTAGTATATTGCTCACTTTCATAGTGCCCAATATCGATGACAACTATTTGATTATCAGCATCAAAGAACTGATGATATTTGAAATCTGAAGTCACAAAAACATCTGCTCCAGAGGCAATTGCATCTTCCAAAAGGAAACTTCCAGAACCGCCACAAACTGCAACTTTGCCAACTTTTTTTCCAAGCAAAGGAGTGTATCGTAAAGAGCCAACCTTCATTATTTTTTTAACCTTATTTAAAAAATCAATTTCAGACATTGGCTTTTGCAAAACACCAACCATCCCTGAACCCACTTTCTTTTTTGAAGAAGATAGCGCGTGATTTTTTTTCTCGGAAAGTATTTTACAATTTGATAATCCAAGCTTATCGCAAATCATTTTATTAACGCCAACAGGAACATTATCCAAATTGGTGTGAATGGCATAAATGGAAATATTATTTTTTATTGCTTTCAGGATGACCCTTTCTACGTAAGTAAGGCCAGTAATTTTTTTTAATCCGGAAAAAATAATGGGGTGATGAGAAATAATAAGATTACAATTAGTAGCTATTGCTTCATCTACAACGGCTTCGGTGCAGTCAATGCTGATTAGAGCTCCTGTAAGTTCGGAATCTTCTCCTCCAGTAATAAAACCAGCATTATCATAATCTTCTTGCAGTGATAATGGAGCAATACTTTCCAAATAGGATGTAATGACTTTTATCTTCATTGAGCAAAAAAGTATTTTCCTTTTTAAAACGAAAGGAATAAGGTTTTACTTCTTATCGTTACGCTTTCTTTCGTTCTCGTCAAGAACAATTTTTCTCATACGAATATGCTTGGGCGTGATTTCCACCAGCTCGTCCTTTTGAATATATTCCATGGCTTCCTCAAGCGAAAATTTAATTTTAGGAGCAATGCGCATTTTATCCTCACTGCCTGTTGCACGCATATTAGTTAGCTTTTTTTCTGTGCAAATGTTAATAGTAAGATCATCTGGTCGAATGTGTTCGCCAATAACTTGACCGGAATAAATTTCATCTCCTGGCTCTACAAAATATTTTCCTCTGTCTTGTAAACGATCGATCGAATAAGCAATAGCTGGACCTTTTTCTTTTGAAATTAATACACCTGATATTCTACCTGGAATATTTCCTTTCCAAGGCTCAAAACCTTTAAAACGGTGAGCCATAATTGCCTGTCCTGCTGTTGCTGTTAAAACGGCATTTCTCAAGCCAATTAATCCTCTTGCAGGAATATCAAACTCAAGTCTTGTTAAATCACCTTTAGGCTCCATGGAAAGCATTTCGCCTTTGCGCTGCGATACAAACTCAATAACTTTTCCTGAGTAATCTTGCGGAACATCAACAGTAAGCACCTCAATAGGTTCGTTCTTAGCTCCATCAATTTCTTTTATGATTACTTGTGGTTGACCAATTTGCAATTCATATCCTTCTCTTCTCATGGTTTCAATAAGAATTGCTAGATGAAGAATTCCTCTTCCAAATACCATATATGCATCTGGCGAGTTGGTAGGCTCTACACGTAATGCAAGATTTTTCTCTAACTCTTTATCCAGCCTTTCTTTTAAATGTCTGGAGGTTACAAATTTCCCGTCTTTACCAAAAAATGGAGAGGTATTAATTGTAAACAACATACTCATAGTAGGCTCATCAATTGCAATTGGCTTTAGGCCTTCTGGATTGTCAAAATCTGCAATGGTATCTCCAATATCAAAACCTTCAATTCCGGTTACTGCACAAATATCGCCTGACTTAACTACGGTTTCTTTTTTCTTTGCTAATCCATCAAAAGAAAACACTTCTCTAATTCTTGACTTTACAATTTTACCATCTCGTTTAACTAACGAGAAAGGCATATTCTCTTTTATTTCTCCTCTAAAAACTCTACCAACAGCAATACGACCAATAAAGGAAGAATAATCCAAAGAGGTAATTTGCATTTGCGGAGTTCCTTCACGAGATGGAGCAGAAGGAATGTGTTCAATAATTGCATCTAATAATGGGAGAATATCAGTAGTAGCATCTTTCCAATCCGTACTCATCCACCCTTGCTTAGAAGACCCATAGATAGTAGGAAAATTAAGTTGCTCTTCGGTAGCGCCAAGGTTAAAAAAAAGTTCGAATACACCATCGTGCACTTCGTCTGGTCTGCAATTTGGTTTATCAACTTTATTGATTACAACAATTGCTTTAAGTCCATGTGATAATGCTTTTTGTAGCACGAAACGTGTTTGAGGCATAGGTCCTTCAAAAGCATCTACTAACAACAATACTCCATCAGCCATATTTAATACACGCTCCACCTCTCCACCAAAATCTGCGTGACCGGGAGTGTCAATAATATTAATCTTAGTGTCTTTGTATTTTACCGAAACGTTCTTTGCTAGAATAGTGATTCCACGCTCTCTTTCTAAATCGTTGTTATCTAGAATAAGCTCTCCGGTTTCTTGGTTTTCTCTAAAAAGCTGACACTGATGTAAGATTTTATCAACCAAAGTTGTTTTGCCATGGTCAACGTGTGCAATAATGGCGATGTTTCTGATTTTTTGCATATAAATTATACCTATAAATTTTGAGGCGCGAAGGTAGTCAAATCGGGCTTACGACAATAGTTATTATTAAGCACTTAAAATATAGGCTTCAAGTTTTCTTTAAAGGGGGGGGGGGTCCATAACAAAGCCAATATTAAAAGCATCCAGTATCATGATAATTAAACTGATAGCAACACCCTTCGGGATACTATTCGTATTTTTATAAAATGGAATTCTTGAAACTTTTTTTATTCCCTTTTGCATTTATTTACGGGTTGGCTGTTTTTGTTCGCAATTGGCTGTATGACAGCGGCATTCTACCTTCAAAAGAATTTAGCAATTCAGTGATTTCTATTGGAAATCTTTCTGCCGGAGGTACCGGAAAATCACCTATGACAGAATACCTTGTTCGATTAATTAAAAGCAAATACACAGTTGCTACGCTGAGCCGAGGATATAAAAGACAGACCAGCGGATTCATCATTGCTGATGCCAATTCTACTTCTAATCAGATAGGCGATGAGCCTCTCCAGTTCAAAAAAAAATTCCCTGATACTATTATTTCGGTCGATGAAAACAGAAGACATGGAATTCAAAAGCTCCTACAAGCACATCCGGAGTTAGAGGTAATTCTACTGGACGATGCTTTTCAACACAGAAGAATAAAACCTGGCATAAGCATTTTATTATCCGACTATGGTAAAATGTTTTACGATGATTATTTACTGCCTGTTGGTACGCTGCGCGAATGGCGTTCAGGTAAAAAAAGGGCCGATATTATTTTAGTCACAAAGTGTCCTGCAAATTTAACGCCTGTGGAAAAAAGAATTATTCTTAAAAAAATAAATCCCGACCCTCATCAACACATCTACTATTCACACATTCGCTACGGTAATCCTATTGTTGTTTTCCCAGCCACTAGGCCACTTTTACTAAACGAAAAAGCAGAAAAAGATGAGACTGCTATTTTGCTAACTGGAATATCTAATCCAAGACCTTTGGAAGATTATTTGCTAAAGAAAAAAATAAATATTGTGTCTCTAACCTATCCCGATCACCACCAATATACGCTTGTTGACGCTAACGGGCTGATAGAAAAGTTTAACTCAATTACTAGCTCCAAGAAGTATATTATTACAACCGAGAAAGATGCAATGCGGCTAGACAAATTAGGCTTAATAGAAATATTAAATAAATTACCTATCTATTACATTCCTATAGAAACAGATTTTAATGAAAAAGAAAAAATAGATTTTGAAAAATTAATTATCGACTATGTCCTTAGAACAAATCAAAAAAACAGCAGCATTCATTAAGGATAAAGTAACCTTTAGTCCAGAAGTAGGAATTGTTTTAGGAACTGGGCTTGGAGCACTTGCAAAAGAAATCGAAGTTCAACATACTATTCCTTACGAAGAAATTCCTTCCATGCCACTTTCTACGGTAGAAGGTCATTCTGGGAAATTATTATTTGGCATTTTAGGAGGGAAAAAGGTGATGGCTATGCAAGGCAGGTTTCATTTCTACGAAGGCTATACGATGGAGCAAGTTGTGTTTCCAATTCGAGTAATGAAGCAACTGGGCATTCAAACACTGTTGGTTTCTAATGCAAGTGGAGGGGTTAATCCGGATTTCGAAATAGGCGACTTGATGATAATTACCGATCATATAAATTTAATGCCAAACCCTTTAATTGGAAAAAATGAAGAACAACTTGGAGTGCGCTTTCCGGATATGAGTGAAGCCTATGATAAATCATTGATTCAAAAAGCAATTAACATTGCTACAAAACACAAAATACCCGTTCAACAGGGCGTATATATTGGGTTAACAGGTCCAACACTTGAAACTCCTGCCGAATACAAATACATGCGTGCCATTGGCGGAGATACCGTAGGAATGAGCACTACATCTGAAGTAATTGCTGCTGTACATATGGGAATTCCAGTTTTTGCAATGAGTATTATTACTGATCTTGGTGTTGAGGGTAAAATTAAAAAGGTGACTTTAAATGATATTTTAAGAACCGCTGAAAAATCAGAGCCAAAGATGACGGTTATAATGAAAGAGCTACTAAAGGCGCTGTAAAATCACTTCGACTTATCTCTGATATAATTCAAATTTTATAACATAAATTAACACTCATAAATTTGTCTGTTATTTATATTATTGTACTTTCGAAACCTCTTACTATTTAACACTTTTAGTTAACCAGCAATGAAATATCGTTTAGCATTCATTTCATTTTTAAGCCTTTTTCTATTTAATAAATCCGGCTCCGCCCAATATGCTTCTCAAGGCATTAGCCTTCTTTCTAAGTGGGATACGGTTGTTACTATTGCAGAACCAATTTACAGAATACGTTACAATAGCGTTTGGGGTTGGGTAAATCCTACAGATAGTATAGAGTACGCCATTTTAGGTTCTTCCGATGGTACTTATTTTTTAAATCTGAGCAACCCTGTAAACCCCGTATTAAGTGATTATGTAAAAGGTAGGAGAGATTCTTGCATTTGGCGCGAATACAAAACGTACCAAAATTATTTATACACCGTGAGCGATGATCAGGTTAATTCCTATAATCAAAACTCTTTACAAATAATTGACCTTAGCTATCTTCCTGATTCAGTTCATGTAGTGTATGACACAGATACACTTTTTGCGCGAGCTCACACACTTTATATAGAAGGAGACAAAATGTATTGCGGATATGTACATTCTACAACAGTAGCATTTTCAATGGCCGTATATAGCCTTACCAATCCAGTTGCCCCAAAATATTTACGCGACTTAAATTCAGATTACCCATCCATTGGCACCGTACATGATATGTTTGTTAAAAACGATACAGTATACGCCTCTTGCGGATACGATGGATTACATATTTATAAATTCAACTCCAATAATAAGTTTACAGAAATTGGCTCCCTAACTAATTATGCAAATTTTGGTCAAGGATATAATCATAGCAGCTACCTAACTGCAGATAGAAAAACATTAATTTTTGCAGATGAGGTTCCGGTAAATTTAGCTGTGAAGTCTCTGGATGTTTCCAATTTTGGAAACATTGCAATCGTAGATACCTTTCGTTCAACTCCTACAACTATTGCTACCCCACACAATGTATATATTCCGGAGGGAAGTAACTCTAGAGTTGTGGTTGCCTATTATCAAGATGGGGTACAAGTATTCGACATCAGTAATCCATCCAATGTAACTCGCACAGGTTTTTTTGATACGGCTCCGTTAAATTGCCCCACCTGCCCTAACCCAAACTATTCTGGCTGCTGGGGTGCTTATATTGATCTTCCTAGCGGAATCATGCTAGCAAGCGATATGCAAAATGGACTGTTTGTTTTAAAATCTACGGGTGCGCTAGGGGTGAATGAATCAATAATAAACTCTCCTGTAACTATTGAAATATTTCCAAATCCATCTACTACAGATTTTAATGTTTCAATTTCATTAAAAACCCCAGAAAATATATTAATGACTTTAACAGATATGAATGGTAAAATAATATTAAACAATAACTATTCGTTTCAAAAAGGAAATTCTATCATTATTATTAGCAGCTTAAATTTAAGTACTGGTATTTACTCTCTTACTGCGAAAGGAGAAAATTTCTCATTCACTAAAAAATTAATAAAACCAAACAAATAAATCACATGAATTCAAAGTCAATCTTAACAGCAACGGTTGCAGCAATTTCATTATCATTTGCTACAACCCTATCTTTCTCCCAGCAAACTACACCTGGCGGATCTAAAATGATAGAAAAAATTACAAAAAAGCCGGGAGAACTTCTTATTCCATATGAGAAGTGGCTAATGGCTAACGGACTAACAATTGTTATTCATGAAGACCACTCAGATCCTATCGTTTATACAGATGTTACTTACCACGTAGGTTCAAACCGCGAACAAGTTGGAAGATCTGGGTTTGCACACTTTTTTGAACACATGATGTTTCAAGGCTCTGATAACGTTGCGGACGAAGAACATTTTAAAACAGTTTCTGAAGCCGGTGGGACACTAAACGGATCTACAAACTTTGATAGAACAAATTATTTTGAAACAGCACCATCAAATTATTTAGAAAGAATGCTTTGGCTTGAAGCAGATCGCATGGGCTTTTTATTAGATGCCGTTACTCAACCAAAATTTGAAGTACAACGCGCAACTGTAAAAAATGAAAGAGGACAGAATTACGATAACCGTCCGTATGGTTTAGTATTTGAAAAAACCTTAGAGGCTTTATACCCTTATGGCCACCCCTACTCTTGGTCTACCATTGGATATTTGGAAGATTTAGATCGTGTAGATGTTGGAGATTTAAAAAGATTCTTCATGCGTTGGTACGGACCAAACAATGCAACACTTACTGTTGCCGGAGATGTAAAACCAGCCGATGTAGTTAAGCTGGCAGAAAAATATTTTGGCCCTATTCCTAGGGGTCCAGAAGTAAAAAATCTTGCCAAGCAAAATCCTGTTTTAGACAAAGACAGATACATTTCGTACGAAGACAACATTCGTTTTCCGATGCTAAGCATTACCTACCCTACTGTCCCAGCCTACGATAAAGATGAAGCTGCAATAGATGTATTATGCTCCATCCTTGCTGAAGATAAAAATTCAATTTTTTATCAAAACTTTGTAAAAAAACAAGTTGCTTACGATGCAAGTGTTAGCAATTACTCTGCTGAAGTTGCCGGAATGCTATTCGTTTCTGTACGTGCCATGCCAGGAAAAACGCTGCCTCAAATGGACTCGTTGGTTCGTGCATCGTTTGTTGAATTCGAAAAGAGAGGAGTAAAAGATGAGGACCTAAAAAAGTACAAGGCAAACTACGAATCTAACACTGTAAATTCTTTAAGCAGCGTACGCGGGAAAGGGTCAAGCTTGGCTGCTTATCAAACTTATACCAACAACCCTAATCAAATGAAAGTTGATTGGGACAGGTATATGAAAGTTTCAAAAGAAGATGTGATGCGAGTTTATAACCAATACATCAAAAACAAACATGCTGTATATTTAAGTGTAGTAGCTAAAGGAAAATCATCAGAAGTTGCTAAGCCAAATAATTTTGAAATTCCAAAACGAAATCCAGAAGACGGAAAAGAAAGTGCGGAGTACAAAAACCTTTCTTACAACAAAGCTAAAGATACTTTTGACCGAAGTAAAAAACCTGCAGGTGGACCTAACCCGGTTGTAAAGGTTCCCGACTATTGGACAGAGAATTTCCCTAATGGAATGAAAGCAATTGGGATGAAGAGCGATGAAATTCCTACTGTGAATATTTCAATTACCATAGAAGGCGGTCATCGCACGGATGCCTTAGCAAAAACTGGGTTAGCAAATTTAACATCCAGCATGATGAATGAGGACACTGAAAATTATACTGCCGAACAAATTAGCGAAATGCTTAATTCCATTGGCAGCAGTGTTAGCATTTATACAGGAGAAGAAGATATCACTATGAATATCTCTTCCTTAACCAAAAACTTAGATGCTACACTTAAAATTGCGCAAGAGATGCTCTTCAAACCAAAATTTGAAAAAGCTGATTTTGACAGACTAAAAGAAGAGCAAATTCAAACGATTGACAATCAAGCTACTCAACCTAGAGTGATTGCCAGCAATGTGTATAGCAAGCTTCTTTATGGAAATGGACATATTCTTTCCACTCCATTAATAGGAAACAAAAAATCTGTTGAGTCTATTACTTTGGATGACGTTAAAAATTTCTACAAAACATATTTTTCCCCATCCATTTCCAAAGTGGTTATTGTGGGCGATGTTAGCAAAGAGTCTATACTTCCTAAGTTAGATTTCTTGAAGACTTGGCCTGCAAAAGAAGTTACATTGACAAATCAACCACCTACTCCTGCAATAAATAAAACTAAAATTTATTTTATCAATAAAGATAAAGCGCCACAATCTGAGGTTCGTATTGGGTATATGTCTACCATGCCGTATGATGCAACTGGAGAATATTTCAAAACATCATTAACTAATTTTGTACTTGGTGGGGCTTTCAATAGCCGTATAAATATTAACCTTCGTGAGACCAAGGGCTGGACGTATGGAGCACGTAGTGGTTTCCGTAGCAGCAAATATGCAGGACCATTTACAGCAAGCGGAGGAATAAAAGGCGAAGCTACAGATAGCTCTATAGTAGAATTTATGAAGGAAATAAAAACCTATGCCGAGTCGGGCATTAAAGACGATGAGTTATCATTCATGAAGAACTCTATTGGACAACAAGATGCGCTTAAATATGAAACCGCAGGACAAAAAGCAGGTTTCATAGAGCGCATTTTAGATTACAACCTTTCTAAAGACTTTGTTGACAAACAACAAGAAATAATAAAAGGAATAACTACTCAAGAGGTAAATGCTTTGGCAAAAAAACATTATCCATACAATAATATGTCAATTGTAATTGTAGGAGATAAAGCCAAACTCTTTGAACGAGTTAAGGGCCTTGGCTATGAGGTAGTAGAATTAGATGCTGACGGAAATCAACTTTAAAATTAATTTTGTGTGGTTAAAAAAAAGCAGTAGGAAAAAACCTACTGCTTTTTTCTTTTAGATCGAAAAAAATCTTGCATTAGCGCTGCACACTCTTCTGCCAAAACACCCGAAATTATTTTAGTTTTAGGATGAATAATACTAGGATTTAGTGTAGAGTAACCTCTTTTATCATCCTTTGCACCATAAACTATCTTTCCCAACTGTGTCCAAAATCCAGCACCGGCACACATCGCGCAAGGCTCCAAAGTAACATAGAGAGTACATTCATTTAAATACTTCCCTCCTAAATAGGACGATGCTGAAGTAAAAGCTTGCATCTCTGCGTGAGCAGTAGCGTCAGTTAGCCTTTCAGATAGGTTATGAGCACGCGCGATAATCTTTCCTGCACAAACTACCACAGCACCAACAGGCACTTCATCTGCATCAAAAGCCTTTCGAGCCTCTTTCAAAGCTTCTTGCATAAAAAATACAACTTCATTATTCTCCATATCAATACGAATGTACAAATATCATGTACCCAAAATGACAATGAATATTCACATAAGCGTATTTTTGCATGATGGAAATTCAATGGTCTTGTAAAGAATTTAGCAATCTTACAAAGGAAGAACTATGTGAGATTTTTCACTTAAGAATAGCAGTATTTATTATTGAGCAAAATTGTCCCTATCAAGATGTGGATGGGAAGGATCTAAAATCGCTTCATGTGCAAGGCAGGTTAAATGGTAAATTAGTTGCATACACTAGAATTGTATTACCCGGAGTTTCTTATAAGGAAATATCCATAGGCCGGGTTCTAACATCCATCGATGTTAGAAGGAATGGCACTGGCAAGGTTTTAATGAATAAATCAATGGAGTACATTAAAGAAAAATTTGGAGCACAGCCCATTCGCATAGGCGCACAAGAATATTTGAAGAAATTTTATAAGAGTTTTGGCTTTATTAAGGAAGGTGATGGCTATTTGGAAGATGGAATTCCTCACATCATTATGCTTTATTCGCCAAAGTAAAATTCTCTGCACTAAGTCTATAACTCACTAAAGCATTTTCTTACCTTCGCTCAACAAAAAAAATCATGTTACGGACTCATACCTGTGGTGAATTAACCACAAAAAATATTGGAAATTCTGTTACGCTTTGCGGATGGATGGCACGCTCACGCGACCTAGGTGGAATGACTTTCATTGATTTACGTGATAGATATGGAATTACTCAGTTGGTATTTAATATGGAAACCAACAAAGAGCTTTGCGAACAAGCCAGGAAATTAGGCAGGGAGTTTGTTTTAAAAGTTGGAGGAAAAGTTGCTGAACGAAGCAGCAAAAATTTAAAAATTAGCACTGGAGAAATCGAAATTATTGTAGCTAATTTAGAGATTCTAAATAAGTCCGAAACCCCACCTTTTACCATTGAAGATGACACCGATGGCGGTGACGAGTTGCGAATGAAATACCGCTATTTGGATTTAAGGAGAAATTCTGTAAAGCAAAATTTATTGCAGCGCCATAAAGTAGGCCAAGCCGTAAGAGAATATTTTGACGCACAAGGCTTTGCAGATGTTGAAACACCTTTTTTAATAAAATCTACCCCTGAAGGTGCAAGAGATTTTGTTGTCCCTTCCAGGTTAAATCCTGGAGAATTTTATGCGCTACCTCAATCTCCTCAAACCTTTAAGCAGCTGCTAATGGTTTCTGGCTTTGATAGATATTATCAAATTGTTAGATGTTTTAGAGATGAAGATTTACGAGCAGACAGACAACCAGAGTTTACGCAGATAGATTGTGAAATGAGTTTTGTAGAGCAAGAAGATGTCATGTCCATGTTTGAAGGTATGGTAAAGCATGTATTTAAAAAAGTACGGGGATTAGAACTTCCTACATTTTCCAGGATGACCTATGCCAATGCGATGAAATATTATGGCATTGACAAGCCAGATATTCGTTTTGAAATGAAAATTTCTGAGTTGAACGATGTTGTGAAAGGAAAAAAATTCAAGGTTTACGATGATGCTGAATTAATAGGTGGCATTTGCGCTAAAGGTTGTTCTGAATATACCCGCAAGCAGCTTGATGAACTTACTGAATGGGTGAAACGCCCTCAAATAGGAGCTGGCGGTTTAGGGTACATTAAATACAATTCGGATGGAACTTTAAAATCATCCTTTGATAAATTTTTTGATGAGCCATCACTAAAAATAATAGCAGAAAAATTTTCGGCAGTTTCTGGAGATTTAATCTTGGTTCTTGCAGGAGCAGAAACAAAAACTCGCAAAGCACTAGGTGAATTACGTCTTGAGATGGGAAATAAATTAGGGCTTCGCGATAAAAATAAATTTGAATGCCTTTGGGTGCTTGACTTTCCGTTGCTTGAGTGGAACGAAGATGAAAAACGATGGTTCGCTATGCATCATCCATTTACATCGCCACATAAAGACGATATTGGCTTGTTTAACTCCTTACCAGCTGGCAAGATTTCTCCTCGAGCAAATGCCTATGATGTAGTAATTAATGGTGTTGAAGTTGGTGGAGGCTCCATCCGAATTCATAATAAAGAGATGCAGCAGCAAATGTTTAAAGTGTTGGGGCTATCTAAGGAGGAAACGGAGCAAAAATTCAGTTTTATACTTAATGCTTTTGAGTACGGAGCTCCTCCTCATGGAGGTATAGCTTTTGGCTTTGACCGCTTAAGCTCCATGGTTATTAATAATGAAGATTACATACGAGATTACATAGCCTTTCCTAAGAATAATTCAGGGCGCGATGTGATGCTTGACTCTCCTTCTGCCATAGATGATTTACAGAAAAAAGAGTTGGGGTTGAAATAATTCCCTTACTCACTTTAGGTACCCTATAAATATTGCTTATAGCACAATATTCTTCATAAATTCGTGTTTAGTTTTTGGGCTAATTAACCTGAAACTTGTAACTTTAAACCTGAAAAAAAATTTATGTGCGGCATAGTAGCATACATCGGAAATAGGGAAGCATACCCCATATTAATTAAGGGCTTGCAACGGTTAGAATACAGGGGTTATGACAGCGCTGGCGTTGCACTCTTAAATTCAAAACTAAATGTTTATAAGTGTAAAGGAAAGGTTTCCGATTTACAAAAGTTTATTGCAAAAAAAGATATTACTGGCAACATAGGTATTGGGCATACTCGCTGGGCTACACACGGCCCACCCAACGATGTGAACGCACATCCACATTTTTCACAAACAAAAAATCTGGTAATTATCCACAATGGTATTATCGAAAATTATGCTCCTATTAAGAAGGAGATGCAAAAGAGAGGACATAAGTTTCAGAGCGATACAGATACTGAAGTACTGATTCACCTGATTGAGGATATTCAAAAAAATGAGAAAGTACCTCTTGCAGAAGCAGTACGTCAGGCATTAAATGAAGTAATTGGAGCCTATGCCATAGTGGTTTTATCAAAAGATAATCCCGATGAATTAATAGCAGCTAAAAAATCAAGTCCCTTAGTTATTGGAATTGGGAAAGATGAATTTTTTGTTGCATCAGATGCTACTCCAATTGTAGAGTACACCAAAAACGTAGTTTATTTGGGCGATGAAGAAGTTGCTATTATTCCTAGAAAAGGCAAACTAACTATTAAAACTATTAAGAATAAAAAGAAGACTCCTTACATACAAGAGTTGGAATTAAAATTAGAAGCCCTTGAGAAAGGAGGCTTTCCACATTTTATGCTCAAAGAAATATATGAGCAGCCGCGTTCTGTGAAAGACAGTATGCGCGGAAGATTAGTTGCCAAAGAAGGAAAAGTTATTTTGGGTGGAATAAAAGAATACGAACAGAAGATTATCAACGCAAAGCGCATCATCATTGTTGCTTGCGGAACATCCTGGCACGCAGGTTTAGTTGGAGAGTATTTAATAGAAGATTTGGCTCGCATACCCGTAGAAGTAGAATATGCCTCTGAGTTTCGCTACAGAAATCCAATTATTGGAGAAGAAGATGTGGTGATTGCCATATCACAATCTGGCGAAACGGCAGATACGCTTGCAGCAATAGAGCTAGCAAAATCCAAAGGCGCAACTATTATTGGAATCTGCAATGTTGTTGGATCTACCATTCCAAGAACAACGCATGCTGGCTCGTATACACATGCCGGTCCAGAAATTGGAGTTGCCTCTACAAAAGCATTTACAGCTCAAATAACACTTTTAACATTAATGGCATTACGCCTAGCCAAAAAGAAAGGTACTATTTCCCAAACTCGCTATTTTGAACTTTTAAATGAACTGGAAGAAATACCTTCTAAAATCGAAAAAGTTCTTAAGAAGAATGATGAAATAAAGAAACTTGCTAAAATATTTAAAAACGTACATCACTTTTTATACTTAGGAAGAGGTTATGCTTTCCCCGTTGCACTTGAGGGCGCATTAAAATTAAAAGAGATCTCTTACATTCATGCCGAAGGGTATCCTGCTGCTGAAATGAAACATGGACCCATTGCTCTTATTGATAAGAATATGCCCGTAGTGGTAATTGCCACCAAAGGTGCATCGTATGAAAAAGTAATGAGCAATATTCAGGAAGTAAAAGCCAGAAAAGGAAAAGTAATTGCTATTGTTACTGAAAGAGATAAATCTGCAAAACAATATGCAGACTATGTGATAGAAATCCCTGAGACAGACGAAATTCTTGTGCCTCTAATTTCAGTTGTTCCTTTACAACTTTTAGCATATCACATAGCAGTAATGCGAGGTTGTAATGTTGACCAGCCTCGCAACCTCGCCAAGTCAGTTACAGTTGAATAAGATGGGTCTGTCAACCCTGAGCATGTCGAAGGGTTGACCAGCCTAGTAATCTGGCAAAGAACGTTACTATGGAATAAAATTCCTTACTCTTTACATACAAAGAGCGTACTTTTTTACCTTTGCCCAATATGAAAATCTCATTTAACTGGCTTAAAAATCATCTTCCACTAGATATTTCTGCTGAAGAAACAGCAGTATTATTAACTGACTGCGGACTAGAAGTAGAAAGTGTAGAAAAGCACGAATCTGTAAAAGGCGGGTTAGCTGGTTGTGTTATAGGTGAAGTAAAAAGCAAAGAAAAACATCCTGATGCAGATAGATTAAACTTAACAACGGTAGATACCGGAACTGGCACGTTATTAAATATTGTTTGTGGTGCCGCTAATGTTGCAGTAGGACAAAAAGTTGTGGTTGCCACAGTAGGTAGCACAATCTATCCTTCAAAAGGCGAACCAATTACACTTAAAAAAGTAAAAATAAGAGGTGCAGTATCTGAAGGAATGATTTGCGCTGAAGATGAGCTGGGCTTAGGAGAATCTCACGAAGGCATTATGGTTCTTAGCCCTGATGCAAAAATTGGTTCTTCTGCAAAAGGTTATTTTAAAGTTGAGGAAGATTATACCATAGAAATTGGACTAACGCCAAATCGTGGTGATGCAGCCTCTCACCGAGGAGTTGCTAGAGATTTGTTTACTGTGCTCAACTGGACATTACAGGAAAATAAATATTCACTAAATATTCCATCCGTAGCGCAATTAAAGGTTGGAAATAAAACTGGTAGTATTCAAGTTACGGTTGAAGATGCTGAGGCTTGTCCTCGGTATTCTGGAGTTTCTATTACGGGAATTACTGTTAAAGAATCTCCTGATTGGTTAAAGAAAAGATTGTTATCCATTGGGCTTAAACCAATTAATAACATTGTAGATGCAACAAACTTTATTTTGCATGATCTTGGACAACCACTACATGCTTTTGATGCAGATAAAATTGCAGGAAATCACGTTATTGTAAAAAAACTAAAAGAAGGAACTAAATTTATTTCTTTAGATGGGGTTGAGCGTAAGTTAAGTGCTGAAGATTTAATGATTTGCTCTGCAGAAGAGCCTATGTGTATTGCGGGCGTATTTGGAGGTTTACATTCAGGAGTAAGTGGCGTAACAAAAAATATATTTTTAGAAAGCGCTTATTTCTCTTCTGTAACAATCCGAAGATCTTCCAAGCATCATTTGTTAAAAACAGATGCATCTTTTAGGTTTGAAAGAGGTACGGATCCAACTATTACAACCTATACACTAATGCGTGCCGCTTTGCTTATTCAGGAAATTGCTGGAGGCACCTTAGCACCAGAAATGATAGATATTTACCCAAATATTATAGAAAATAAAAAGGTGACTTTTTCTTTTTACAATTGCAATCGTCTCATCGGACAAGAAATAAACAGAAATAAGATAAAACGAATTTTAGAATTATTAGACATTAACATTATTACCGAAGGCGGGGAAACATTACTGCTATCTATTCCAACCTGTAAATCAGATATTTCCATTGAGGAAGATATTATTGAAGAGATATTAAGAGTTTACGGTTGCAACAACATTGAAATTCCAACAGCTGTACACTCTTCATTATCATATATTTCAAAACCAGATACCGAAAAAATTAGAAATACAATTTCAGATCAACTATGCGCAAGTGGGTTTACCGAAATAATGTCGAACTCACTTACCAATTCAAAATATACTGCTCTTGTTCAAACAGATACTGCAAACACAGTTGAATTACTTAATCCTCTTAGCCCGGAATTAAATGTTTTACGCACCACTCTTCTCTTTAGCGGATTAGAAGCAATCGCATATAATCAAAACCGAAAAAATACTGACCTTAAGCTTTTTGAATTTGGAAAAATATATCAGAAATCTTCCAGCAATGGATTTTTTGAAGAAAACCATTTGGCACTATTTTTATACGGCTCTGCATCGGCAGAAAGATGGTCTGGCAAGCAAGAGCCGGTAAATTTTTATTTACTGAAGGCATTTGTAGATAATATTTTGGAAAGATTGGCTGTAAATGTTAGCCAAATCTCCGAAATGAGTTCCGATTTTTTTTCATCAGGACTAAGTTACCACGTTAAAAAGAAAAAAGTTGTTGAGTTCGGATTTGTTAAAAAACAACTTTCAAAATCATTAGATGTAAAGCAAGAAGTTTTTTATGCAGATTTTAACTGGGATGCTGTTGTTGAGCTAACAAAAGATTCTAAAATAAAATATAAAGAAATTTCTAAATTTCCTGACGTAAGAAGAGACTTAGCTTTGGTAGTTGATAAAAACATAAAGTATGATCAACTGGAAAAATTAGCTTTCCAATCAGAAAAAAATCTACTCAAAAAAGTAAATCTATTTGATGTGTACGAAGGGGATAAAATAGAACAAGGCAAAAAATCATACGCACTAAGCTTCATCATTCAAAACAACAACGCTACGCTGACCGATTCTGAGGTAGATAAAGTAATACAGAAGCTAATAAAAGTTTATCAGGATCAAGCTGGAGCAGTCATTCGCTCTTAATCAAATAAAATTTCTGGAAGAGTAATGTGACGAATGTCTGGTAAATCGTTCACACAGGCGAGTATCTGAAAAATCTACTTTGATATTTTTTTTTGCTGGCATAGCTGCTTCATGCCTGTTAATCTTTTTAAACAAAACACTTTTTAGGTTTGTTGACTGCAACACCGTTCGGGAAACATTTTTAAAATACTTTTTTGCGGCCTTAACACGTGTTGTTTGCAAACTCATTGATCGTAGCTTTTTAATTATTCAAAGGTAATTAGCTGAATGCCAAAGTCAAATATTCATTCGAATAGTTATTAACCAAATACATTCAAAAATAACCCTCGGACAGCAATCTCTGTAAGGTGAGCAAAGTATAGAGAATCCAAACTACCTAACTACATTTACATTTCCAACATAAATAAACTGTTGGCTAAACACATCTACTAAGCTTACTTTCCAAACATATACGTCTTCTTGCATTAAAATTCCACTTTGTCCATTCATATCAGACCCACCAGGTTTAACTATGCCATCCCATTGACAATAAGAAGATAAACCATCTTGACCAGGGCTGTCCCAATCTGTATTTTTTCCTGTATGATGACAATCCCAAATCATATTTCCCCATCTATCAAATATCCAAATATCGTATTCTTTTATTCCTCTACCCTTTCCAAAGAACATATCATTAGTTCCGTCTTTATTGGGTGTAAAGGTGTTAGGTATATAAAAAGTAACTTCTGGCAAGATCTCAATTACTTTAGAAATTGTATCCCAGCAACCATAAATGTTTTGAACAGTTAATGTAACCGTATAAGAGTAAAAATTATTCGTAGTGGTGGTTGCTGAATAACTATGAATTGGATCCGTATGCGTACTGTCTAATGATGATCCATCGCCAAAATTCCACATCCAATTTGTAACATTGGTTGACCATAAATCACAAAAATTAAATGTTGGGTCTGTGATACTTGCAAAATTTGGAGTCACACAAAATTGAGCATCGGGCCAGTCATAAATAGTAATGTATAGTGGAGCAGATATTGAATCTACACAACCATAAGTAGAAGTAACAATTAATGAGGCGTTGTAACTTCCTGGCTTGCTCCAACAAATTGTAGGATTTTGAGAAGTAGAAAAACTTGGATTACCTCCCGGGAATGACCATTGCCAGCTTGTTATAGTACCGTCAACTGACGTAGACAAATCAGAAAAAGTTGCGCAGGATGGAGCACATCCTTTTACTGAATCAGAAAATAATGCAATGGGTGACTGGTATATTGTAATTGCACTTGTTGTAGTATCCTTACAGCCGTTTATGGTTGTTACAATAAGTGTGACCGTATAGGCGCCAGAAGATACATACGTATGAGTTGGATGTTGATTTATATCGTTGGGTGAGCCATCGCCAAAATTCCAATTCCAAGCATTGATAGCATTTCCTGCTTGCGTTGTAGAAGCATCAGTAAAATTAGTTGGCGCATTCAAACATCCGCTTTGAGAAACAATTGCAGCAGCAGGAATTGGATATACCTGAATAGGAATAGAAGTAACATTTTGACAACCACTATCAGATGTAACTGTTAAAATCACAGAAAAAGTTCCTGATAAACTAAATGCATGACATGGGCTTTGCAATGCAGAAGTATTTGCAATTCCGGTGCTAGGATCACCAAAATTCCAACTCCAAGAAATAATATTGCCTGGATTTACTGTTGAATTATCTGTAAAACATGTCTGCGATCCAAAACAAACTGACGTAGAAGTAAACAATGCAGTGGGCAAAGGATTTACAATTGCAAGAAGTTGAATGGAATCCGAACATCCTTCAGCATTGGACACTGTAAGACTTACAGAAAAAGTACCCGGATTATTATATGTATGTGTTGGATTTTGTATTGAAGAAGTGTTTCCATCGCCAAAATTCCAGCTCCACTGGATTGGAGCACCTGTTGATAAATCCATAAATACAGTAGGATTATTGAAACAAACAATGGATGAAGAAAAATTAGCAACCGGACTTGGATTTACTGTAACAGTTTGGCTTATAGTATCTGCACATCCGGTGATTGTTGTTACTATTAAAGTAACAGAGTAAGTTCCAGGTGAAGCAAAAATATGAGATGGATTCTGTAGCGTATCGAGCGCACTTCCATCGCCAAAATTCCAGCTCCAAGTAGCAATTGGGTCGCCTATTTGAGCAACAGTTGAATCAATAAAAAAAGTTGTAGCTCCTATACATACTGGGCCAGATCCAAATGCAGCTGCAGGTGTCAATCCTCCAACACCTCCAGTAACAGCAACTGTTGCTGTATAAGCAACATTGCAACTAGTTGATGCTGTCACAGTATAATTCCCTGGACATAAACCTGTAATCGTTTGAGTGGTTTGCCCACCAGGAGACCACATTAACAAATAGTTAACCTGATTACAACAAGCTATAATATTCGCAGTAGCAGTACCATTGCAAGTACCACCACAACCCGTATTAGAAGGAGTTGAAGTAACAGTAAAATTTTGAACAACAGTAATTGGAGGTATATCAATTTCAGTTACAAAAGCAGTTCCACATGCATACAATTTATTATTGGGGCCAAGCTTAACATCTGCACAAGTGTTTGAAAGTGAATAGCTAGCTAACGCCACAAGTGAAGAATCATAAACCTGAACATTACTCCCTATACCAACATACACTTTGTCGCATTTATCCACGGATAAACCACCTGAGGAAAACATAATACCTCCCGTATTTACTTGGCTTTTAAATGCTCCGGTATTTTTATTCCATTTCTTAAGTACGTTACCGTCATAGCTATATAAATTACAATAGCTGCAAGTCATTCCGTTGTACCCATTAGCACGATTTGCAACTCCTCCTACATATGTTACGCTGTTCCACTCATAAAAAGAATATCCTGTAGGAACTAAAAAAGTATACGGAGCAAGTGCAGGTATAGGAACTTTAAACATTTCATTACTAAACTGTAAGCCATGAACCAAGCTACGAGCAGTTGACATGTATGCAAAAGTTCCTAATGGATCGATTGTCAATAATACAATATCATGATAACCAATATTTGTTGTAGCAATTGAATTAACTGGAGAAATACTTAATAAATTTGTATCAAGCATACAAGTTTGATTGGAAGTATTTGTTCCTCCTCCCCCAATAACAATTTTATTTGTGCAACTATTGTATTCAGCACGCCACATTTCTACAAAAGTAGTTGAACCAGGAAATATTGCAGTTTGTATACCGAGTGTATTCACTTTTAATGCTCTAGATCCAACACCGGCATTGTACCCTTCAACTAAATAACTTGTACCTGTATTTTCATCCACTGTAAAATCTCCATATTGCAGTGGACCTAAACCTGCTGCATTAAACACCCATAATAGCGCACCTGCAGGACTAAATTTTGCAAGCTTAAAGGGCGTGTGTGATCCATAAGCGTAAACATTTCCATTCTTATCAAAGTTTACATCATAAGCAACATTGTATCCAGCAAAAGTTGGGTTTGTAACCCAAGGGTCAATTACTATTGTCTTCTTGTTGTTATAACTATCAACATAAAAAAATAATTCATTTCCTTTTAGAATATAATTTGACTTTAGAATGGTTTTTTCATTTTCATATGTTGTAATTGGTGCATGATCAACAAAATCGCCAAATAAACTTTTTGAAATAATGTCGCCATTTGAATTCAAAACCATTCCTGTGGTATTGGGTAATTGTAATCTAACTTTTGATATATCCGCTCCCGGCCTTACAATTATATTATACTTTATGCCCTCCTTATTTTTTGGAAAAAAATATTCTACGTCAATGTTTTTGTAAATATTTTTGTAAATTATTTTACTATAGCCTTTAGCTTTTATTGGATTTCCTAACGAATCAGCATAGGAATAATAATGCGAAACCTCTTCTTCTGCAATAATGTTTACAGCTGGATTTGCGCCTATCCAATGAGCGCTGTAAAAAAATACTTCAGAATTAGTTTCAGCCTGCTCATTCTCTTCTTGGTTATCTTCCTTTTTTCTTACAGAGGCTTTATCATATCTGTATGTAATTTCTTCTCTGGTAAAAAACACTTCAACGCCCGAACTATTAGTAGAAAATAATATTTGCGAAGAGCCTGTATTGCTTTTTCCATCAAACTGTCCTTTATTTTCTATAAATACCTTATGCCCAAAAGGATTAGTAGCATCCCATCGTTCCTGACTAATGCCCACCAAAGAAAGTAGGAAGCTTCCAATAAATAAAAAAGACTTGCCATGGAGGTTAATTACTCTCATTAATTATTGTTTAAAAAAATAGTACTCAAAAAAAGTAATCCGCAATAATTACCTTACCACATTAACATGTCCGATGTATGCATGTCGTTTATTAAACACATCTATTAATCTTACTTTCCAAACATATACGTCTTCCTGCATTAGTTGGCCGCTTTGTCCGCTCATGTCCATGCCGCCTCCTACTACTTTGCCATCCCATTTACAAAATGAACTTAATCCATCTTGTCCGGGGCTGTCAAAATCTGTATTCTTTCCTGTATGTTCACAGTTCCAAAGTAAATTGCCCCAACGATCGAATACCCATATTTCATATTCTTTAATACCTCGACCTTTACCAAAAAACAATTCATTCATACCATCTTGGTTGGGAGTAAATGTATTGGGAATGTAAAATGTAAACTCTGGTAAAATCTCTATTGTCTTGCTTATGGTATCCCAACATCCATAAATATTTTGTACTGCCAATGAAATAGTAAAATAATAAAAATCATTATTTAGTACAGAAAGAGAATAAGAGTGTGCTGGGTCTGTATTGATGCTATCTTTTGGAGAGCCATCACCAAAATCCCACATCCAACTTGTTACACTATTTGACCAAAGATCGCAGAAAACAAAATTAGGATCTGTAATTGAAGCAACAGTAGGAGCTACACAGAAATTTGCAACCGGCCAATCATATACCGTTATATAAAGTGGGGTAGCTACGGAATCTACACATCCGTAGCTTGAAGTAACAATTAAGGAAGCACCATATACTCCGGGTTTGTTCCAACAAACTTTTGGATTTTGTAATCCTGAAATTGCTGGGTTTCCTCCAGGGAATGACCATTGCCAAGACGCGATGGTTCCATCTATCGAAGTAGATAAATCATTAAAGGTTGCACAAACAGGAGCGCATCCTTTTACTGAATCCGAATAAAGTGCAATGGGTGGATTGTATATTACTGCTGTGCTTGTGGTTGTGTCTTTACAGCCCTGTACGGTAGTTACAATTAAGGTAATGGTATAAGTTCCTAGCGTTGAGTATGTATGAGATGGATTTTGATTTACATCATTGGGTGATCCATCGCCAAAATTCCAGCTCCAAGCATTTATTGGACTGCCTGCAGGAGAAGTAGATGCATCAGTAAATGGTGTTAAAGCATTTAAACAAACATTCTTTGGTGTGATAGCAGCTGTTGGCAATGGATATACATTGGCAGGCAACATCGTTGTGCTTTGACATCCGCTATCGGTAGTGGCTGTTAAAATTACGGTGAATGTGCCAGGGCCCGAAAATGTATGACATGGGTTTTGTGCTGTAGATATATTTGCTGCACCGGATGTTGGATCTCCAAAATTCCAACTCCAACCTGTGATGGTGCCAGGTGTTACAGTGGAAGCATCCGTAAAGCAAGACTGATTGCCTACGCATACGGGCGTGGAGCTAAATAATGCTAAGGGTAAAGGATTAATTATAGCTAATAAATTTACAGTGTCAACACAACTCGAAGTGTTAGTAATAATTAAAGTTACCGAATAAGTTCCTGGTGCTCCGTAGGTATGTGATGGGTTTTGCGAAGTTGAAGTGCTGCCATCGCCAAAATTCCAATTCCATTGTGCAACAGTAGGATTCCCTACAGATTGATCAGTAAATAGAGTTGGGTTATTAAAACAAACAGGTGCAGTTATTGCAGCAGCAACGGGGTCAATTCCTGCTGACACTATAATTGGTATTATAACCGTATCAATACATCCTTGCTGGGATGTAACAATTAAAGAAACCGAATAAGTTCCTGGAGAATATATAATGCCAGATGGATTTTGCGATATTGAACTTGTTGGTGATCCTCCAGGGAAACTCCAATTCCATACTACAATTGGAGTACCATTGGGAGTGTAGCTTGAATCTGTAAATGATACAACTCCACTTCCACAAGTCCCTAAAGGTGTGTAATTAAAATTTGATGTTACTTGCATCGGGGTAGGAACATAAGTAATGTAAAACGGACAGCCAGATGGTTGTGAAACAAGTACAGCAAAAGTATCGCCTGGCTGAGGGAAAGGAATAATAGTTTGTGAGGTAGAATTTGGAGCACCAGTATATGGTTGTCCGTTATGAGACCACTGATATGTGTAATTAATTATCGGATCGGTAGGTGCAGTAATTGTTACAGAATTTCCTACACAGTATGATGCAGGATTTGTAGAAAGTGAACCACATGAGAAATCCCAATATGAATAGCAGTAGTGTCCGCCTAACGCACAATCTGAATTTGTAATTACAACAGTCAAATTTTGACCAACAAAAGCCGATAGATTTACCCCTTCCAAAGTCCACGGCTTATAAGAAACAATCATGCCAGCCGGAGGATATCCCGGATTTAGCGAACCAGCACAAGATGCTTGAAAAAAACCATTTCCTACTCCTCCATTTAAGTCCGCAATGTATTTTCTATGACTACAGGGAACAGTATCTCCATTGGCTTTTAAAATATAAATTTCTGAAAATGGCGCTTCTGCTGCCGTATGCCCACCAGGTGGATTCTCAAGCACTAAAGCATATGCATAAATAAAATTTGTATCCTGTGGTCCAACAGTTAGCGGGTATCGAAGTTGCTCCGAACATCCGTTTCCAGCTGCACCAACGCCCGGAGGTGGGTATGGCAAACTATTGGCACATCCCCCGTTTAAGCCACTTGTATTTGGTTGCCCTAATTGAATTGATGCATTTCCAAAACCAGGACAAACTAGAGGTATTGGTGGGCCTGTTGTTCCTTGAGTGCAAGGATCTACTCCGGCACCACTAGTAAGATTAAACCGAGGTGTAACAGGTGCAACGGGTGCAAAAAATGTAGGATCAGGTGAGCCTCCTTTCTGGTGAAACCCTGTAGCTGCTGTGTAGCTACTCCATCCATTTTCTCCGCCTAAATCACTACATGCTGCAAACGGACTTACAGGTATATTTTTTTTTACGATTGGATTTGTACCAGGAGCACTCTCACCATTTTGTATTTGAATTTTATTAGAAGTAGCTTTGTTAGTAGATTGCGCAAATAAAGTTTGTGTACAAAAAAATGTTACACCAACAATAAAAACAAAGAAAATCCAGTTTCTGTAATACTTATTCATTTTTTTGTATAAATTTTACCTTACCACATTAACATGCCCAATATACATGTGTTTTTTATCAAAAATATCAACTAATCTAACTTTCCAAACATAAACGTCTTCCTGTGCTAGTTGATTGCTACCTCCGCCCATATCAACACCACCTTTTACAACCTTGCCATCCCACTTACAAAACGAAGGCAATCCTTCTTGTTTTGGATTAGTGGCATCGTTATCCCAGTTTGTGTTTTTATCTTCGTGATGACAATCCCAAATTTGATTTCCCCATCTATCGAACAACCAGATATTATATTCTTTAATGCCTCTTCCTTTACCATAAAATAACTCGTTTACAAAATCGCCATTAGGCGTGAATGTATTTGGAATATAAAATGTAAACTCAGGCATCAACTCTACTATTTTACAAATAGTATCCCAACATCCATACTGATCCTCTACCCTTAAGCACACGTTGAAAGCATAGAAGTCATTTTGCGTAGCTGTTGCTGAGTAACTATGAATTGGGTCTGTGTTTACATAGTCAGAATCATTATCTCCAAAATTCCAAGACCACGATATTACATTTGAAGTCCACAGGTCACAAAAATTAAATACCGGATTGGTTACAGGCTGCATAGTCGGAGTTACACAAAAATTTGCTTTAGGACCTGGTACTGTAGAAATCATAGGAAGAGTAAGCGTGTCCTTACAACCATAGTTAGTTGTAACCAATAAAGTTGCATTATAATTTCCTGGCGTGTAGTAACAAATATTAATAGGATTTTGAGCGGCAGAACCAGTAGGTGTGCCTCCAGGGAATGTCCATTGCCAATTAACAATATTGCCATCTACTGGCTGAGATAAATCTGTGTAATCATTACAAATTACACCGCAGCCACTATCAGGAGCAGAGAAATTAGCAAGAGGAGGATTGTAAACAACTACCTGTTGAACTACAGTATCTATACAACCATTTTTAGATGTTACCACTAAAGTAACCATATGAGTACCAGCTGTTAAATAGCTGGTAGCTGTATTTTGAGAAGTAGCAGAAGTTGGAGTACCACCCGGCATTGACCAGTTCCAAGCTGTTATCGGATCTCCTTGCAATCCAACAGAACCATCTGTTAATGATGTAGCATTTCCTAAACATGGCGTTGATGGGGTAAGTGCTGCGGTAGGAAATCCTCCCGTTGTGACAGAATGGGTAACATTAGCTGAACACCCATTCGATGCTGTGATAGTTAACGATGCAGTATAATTACCCGGAGGGTATGTTACATTAACAGTAGGCGTAGTTGCTGTTGCTGGTGAACCGCCAGGAAACGACCAACTATATCCGGTAATATTTGCAGATCCTTGAGGTGAAACAAAGCTGCTATCTTTAAAAATATAATTACCACAAACACCCGTAAAATTAAAGTTAGGCAATGCTAGTCCTGGGGCATAAGTAAGATAAAAATTACAACCTGATGGTTGAATAACTTGAAGCTGAAACGTATCTCCTTGTACTGGGTTAACAACATAGGTTTGGTTAGTTTGACCCGGTACAACTACACCATTATGATACCATTGATAAGTAAATGGATTATTGGGGTCAGAGATAGGGCCTGTCATTGTGGAAGTACCACCTATACAGCCTAGAGAAAGAGGTACAGGACCACACTTGAAATCCCAATAGGAGTGAGCATAATGACCACATTGTGCACAATCCACGTTTGTAATAATAATAGTTAAATTTTGTCCTACATATTGTTTAAGATTTACTCCAACTGTAGTCCAAGGTTTGTATGACGTACTAGTACCTCCAAGACATCCTCCTGTTCCTGCAGCAGTAAAAAATCCTGGGAGTGGGCCAGAACCTCCAGGGGCTACATATTTTTGGTAAGAACAATCCACTGTGTCTCCATTTGGAGCAAGAATTAAAAATTCTGCAAATGGGCGCTGGGTTTGAGAATGCGAAGATCCTGGATCGAATAATACAACCGCATAAGCGTAAACAAAGTTTGTATCTTGTACAGTAGGAACAAAATTATAAGTCATTTGTTCTACCCAACATCCAGTTTTTTGAGGACATCCAAGTTGCAACGATGCGTTACCAAAACCAGGAGCAACTAATGGAATTGTTGGACCAGGGCCACCTCCAATAGGATTAGTTCCGGGAGTACAAGGATCTATTCCAGTACCTGAAGTCATTGTAAAACAAGTAGTAGTAGAGTTTGTATTTACAGGAGGGGATACAGAAGCACTCATGGTAGGAATACCTGTAGTACCATTTGTAGTACCCGGTGCACCTGCCCACGTACTCCATCCGTTTTCAAATCCAACATCACCGCAAGCCATTACAGATGGAGGGTTGCCGGACTTATCTTTTAGCACACTTAGATCTTCTTTGTGTACATTTTTAAAGTCTTTAAAAAATTGCTTTCTATTGGCTATTAACTTATCAATAACTACAGATGGAACTCCATCTTTTTTCATAACCTCTCTCTCTTTTGCTTCATTAAAATATTGGGGAGAAATTCTGTAGTCCCCTAAAAGCTTAGGCTCATTTGATGGATTTGTCTGAGCGTTTGTTGTAGTCGAAATTAACATCGCTACGGTAAATGCTCCAACAATAATTGAAGCAAACGATAATTTGTTTTTTAATGTATTCATCTTTGTTTAATTTAATCTGTAATTGTAATTAAGCCTTGTTGGTAAATATCTCTTCCATTTTTGTTTTTTACTACTGCTTTCCATAAATAAGTTTCTCCTTTTCTTGTGTTATTTCCTTCCCATACTAGATTTTTATCTGATGTTTTATATACGATGTTCCCTTGTGCATCTGAGATAGTAATTGTAAATTCATAATCTCCCGACTGAAGAGTAATAGGCATCCAAGTATCATTAATCCCGTTTCCATCTGGGCTAAATGCATTAGGGGCTAACAAGTCTAATTCGTTTTTCAGATTCACTTCTTTTACTACAACACCCACACATCCAATTTGATTTTTTACATATAAAGTAACTTTGTACGATCCATACTTTTTATACGAGTGACTAGGGCTTGGCATGAAAGAAGTTTGCTTATCTCCAAAATCCCATTTCCAATCTGCAGCATCGCTATAGTCAGAATCAAAATTAACCAGTAACTCATTTTCTGCCGAAACCAATGTGTTTATTCTTGGATCTGGAGCAGCAGAAACAATAATATTGTTTTTCTCCTCTGCTTTTTTTCTGTCTACTTCCGAAATGATTTGAAGTTTTACTGTAAAGGAACCTGCCTCTTTATAGATATGTTTGGGGCTTGCTTCTGTAGATGATTGACCATCGCCAAAATACCATTTGTAGGAGCAAACAGCCTCATTTTTTGCAGGCAAAAACTGCACTTCTTCTCCTTCGCAAATTGCACGCTTGCTTGTTTGGAAAGAAGCCGATAAGACAACCGGAATAGTTTCTTGTTTCTGCGCAGTGGTTGTTTGAGTAGGAACAGTAGGAGTGTTTTTGTTATCTGAAACTAAAACTTCATTTTTCTTTTGATTATTTTCTACTTCAGGAGATTTTCCCAAAACCACATTATTGTTTTCTACTTTTCTAGTCTCCTCTTTATTAGAATTCACTGCAGCATGCTGATTGTTTAAATTTATTTTTCTATTAGAAGGATCAGCATTTTGAATTTGTGTGTTTTCTTCAGAAACAACTGGCATACTTGTTTTCTCAACAACATCTTTTGGTGCATTAACCGAATTGCTTTCAGTACTAAAGTAATAGAATAGCCCAGATGCTAAAATAACTGAGGCAGCAATTAAAATATTTCTTGTAATTTTTGATGTAGGATTACTAACCGCAGCAGTGTCAAGTTTACGTTCTAGCGCTTTCCAATCCGCTGCATTATAATCCACCTCGAAGTTTTCAAGCGACTCTTTAATGTGTTTATCTAACTGGCCTTTCATTTTATTTTTGATGTGCTGTTACTATCTTTTCGAGATCTTTTTTTAAGTGTGCTTTTGCTTTAGACAAATTAGATTTTGAAGTGCCTATATTAATTCCTAACTGATCTGCAATTTCCTGATGCGAAAAACCGTCAACAACAAATAAGTTGAAAACTGTTCGGTAGGCCTCTGGTAATTGTTGAACTGCTTGCATGATTTCTTTAGTGCTTAACTGTAAATATTCGCTTTCGTCTGTTGTTTCGTCTGCTTTATCTTCTATAAAATCCGAACTTGTATGATTAATAAATTGCTTATTCTTTCTTATATAATCTAGTGCTGTATTAACAATAATTTTTCTTACCCAACCTTCAAATGATCCTTTTCCTTGATATGATTTAATACTTGTGAATACTTTTAAAAACCCATCTTGTAATATATCTTTTGCTTCTTCATTATTAGCTGAGTATCTCAAACAAGCTCCCATCATTTTGCCATACAATTTCTGATATACTAATTGCTGGTATTTTCTTTCCCCTTTAATACAACCTTCAATTATGTCAAAAAACGGATCTTTTTTATCTTCACTCATCACATCTGTACTCATAAGACGTTAATATTACAAAAGGTTGCCTTATTACCTATCCAAAATCAATGATTATTACAAAAAAAGACGAAAATTCATAAATACTTGAAAATAAATTAAATAAAACACAATACTTCAAAAAAAAACCCGTAAGAGAACTTACGGGTTTTTTTATTGATAGTCAAACAATTACTTTACAATGTTAACGTGACCTATATAAAGGTGTTTTTTATCAAATATATCAGTCAGTCTAACTTTCCATACATAAACATCCTCTTGAGCAAGTTGGTTGCTACCACCTCCCATATCTACTCCTCCTTTTACAACTTTTCCGTCCCATTTGCAATAGGATGAAAGTCCATCTTGTTTAGGATTTGTAGCATCATTATCCCAATTGGTATTTTTATCTTCTACATGACAATCCCAAATTTGATTTCCCCATCTGTCAAAAAGCCAGATGTTATATTCTTTCACACCACGACTTTTCCCAAAAAACATTTCATTAATAAAATCGCCATTAGGAGTAAATGTGTTAGGTATATAGAATGTAAACTCAGGAATAAGCTCCACAATTTTACAGGTTGTATCCCAACATCCGTATTGATTCTGAACATTAATACAAATTTTATAAGAATAAAAATCATTTGATGTTGCAGTTGCAGAATACGAATGTGAAGGATCTGTATTAATGATATCAGTCGTGTTATCGCCAAAATCCCAAGTCCACTGAACTACATCCGTTGACCAAAGGTCACAAAAATAAAATACTGGGTTAGTAGTTGGCGCTATAGTTGGAGTAACACAAAAATCTGCATTAGGCCATGGGTATACTTCAACCATTGGAAGCTGAATGGAAGCCTTACAGCCAAAGTTTGTAGTCACACTAAGTGAAACGCTATAGGATCCAGGAGTATAATAACAAATATTAGTTGGGTTTTGAGATGAAGATGAAGATGGTGTTCCTCCAGGAAAAGACCAAGACCAAGAATTTACTGTTCCATCAACAGCTTGTGATAAATCAGTATAGTTAGCGCACACTGGAGAACAGCCACTATCTGGCGCAGAAAAATTAGCAATAGGAAGATTGTAAACCAATACCTGCTGAATAATCGTATCAATACATCCAGCGACAGAAGTAACAATCAAAGAGACGGTATGCGTTCCCGCTATATTGTAAGTTGTTGAGGTATTTTGACTGGTAGCTGAAGCAGGATTTCCGCCAGGCATATTCCAATTCCAAGATGCAATGGGATCCCCTTGAACAGCCACAGATCCATCTGTTAATGTAGTAGCAACTCCTAAACAAGGAATAGTAGGAACAACTGCAGCTGTTGGAAACCCACCTACAGTAAGTGGTTGAGAAATAGTTGCCGTACATCCTTCAGATGAAGTAACTGTAATAGATGCTGTATAATTTCCAGGCGGGTATGTCACATTGGCTGTTTGGGTATTTGCCGTTGATGGACTGCCACCCGGAAAGCTCCAATTCCAATTAGTTATAGTTGAAGAAGTTGATGGAGTAACAATGCTATTATCTACAAACACATAGTTGCCGCAATTGCCTGTGTAAGTAAAGTTGGGTTGTACAACCGCAGGTGCATATTTCAAAAAGAAATTACAACCTGATGGCTGGATTACTTGAACAGCAAAAGTATCATTGGGAGTTGGTGTAACTAATAATGTTTGATTTGTTGCACCTGGCATTAAGGTGCCATTTTGATACCATTGATAATTATAGGGTACAGTAGAAGTCGAAGCTGGTCCAACAATAGAAGATTGGTTTCCAACACAACCCGCTGCTAAAGGCACTGGGCCACATTGCACATCCCAATAAGAGTGCGCATAGTGTCCACAGAATACACAATCATGATTATCAATTACACAAGTCAATTGCTGTCCTACATATGCAGATAGATTTACGCCAACAATTGTCCAAGGCTTGTAAAAAGTACTATTTCCACCTAGGCATCCTGCAGCTGCTGTATACCATCCCGGTAAATTTGGGTCACTAATATAACGCTGAAAAGAGCAAGGAACTGTATCTCCATTTTGGTCTAATATTTTAAACTCTACATAAGGCTTTTCATTAAATGCATGTCCACTGGAAGGATCATAAAGTACAGCTGCAAATGCATAAACTAAATTTGTATCCTGTGCAGTTGGAGTGAAGGGAAACGTAAGTTGTTCTGTCATGCAACCAGTAGTTTGTGGTTGACCTAATTGAATAGAAGAGTTTCCAAACCCTGGAGCAACAACAGGTATTGTTGGAGCTCCTGCTGCAGCTCCTGGCGTACACGGATCTATTCCCGCTCCTGTTGTTATATTAAATCGAGGTGCTGGTGGATTAGGTACTGCTGGTTGTAATGTGCCGGGATTTCCTCCACTGTTCGAACCTATTGCTCCTACCCATTGACTCCAACCATTTTCTACGCCTAAATCAGTACATGCTAAAGGAACAGGATTAGGATCTTTCTTTTTTGAGAATTGGGTAGAAGAAACAATTGACTTATACTTTTGAAGATATAATTTTCTATCTGCTAATACTCTATCAATTTCCGGATCTGATAATCCGTCTTTTTTCATCATTTTTCTAAGCTCTTCATCGCTGGTACCAGTAACTATTGTTGCCTTTTCAGGAGAGTTTTTGCTAATAGTTTGTTGAGCAAACAACTCATTAAAAAAAAATGGTGAACAAAAAAAAGCAGTGATAAAAAAAATTACAGATAATCTAGCTGTTGTTTGGTTTTTCATTTTGTTTATATTATTGGGGATTAAAAAATCTGATTTGTACTTTAAAGACGTAGTTATTGCAAAAGGGTTGCCTTAAATTTCAAAATAATAATCAACCAAAGAAGTGAATTTTAAACAAAAAATTGAGCTTTATTACAGAAAACCCATTTTTAAACAAATCAGATGCTTTAATTTTTAACCATTTTAGATGTAACAACTCCATTCTTAAATTTAAATTGAAGAAAATAAACTCCAGCAGGCTGTTTTGTTAAATTTAATTCTGATATTTCATTTTGAGAAGAGACTTGCTGCACCTTTCTTCCAAAAACATCAAATACTTCTACAGAAAATATTTTCTCATTTTGGGAATTTAACAGCACTTTTCCAGAAGACGGATTAGGTGTGATTTGTACAAAATTCATGTTACTATAATCTTCATAAACACTTGTATTCCAGCAATTCCCAGGCATATTTGCATCCATCCAAACAAGACGTTTACCAATCCAAGTTTTTAAATTATTTACTTCTGTTTGATAGTTAAGAGTTAAATTAAATTGTGAGTAATGCCTTGCGCTAGCTACAGAAACATAATTGGCAACGCTATCCATTATATGATAAATGTTTGCGTTACTCAATACTGTTGAGCGTAGCTGTGTCCACCTGCATTTCATATCGCGCGTATAAACCGTATCCTGCAATAATCGTTTCCACCAAAATGGGACTGGAAACGATGCATTTACCCAGCAAGTTAGAGGATAGGTCCATCCCGTATCTGTCGCAAAGGGTTCACAGCCACCAACTTTTACTTCCCAAGCTGAATTATAATCCCAGTGTGGGCTAGCCATCAATTTACCTCCTTTGTTGATTCTGTCTTTTGTTAAATATGAGCTACGTTTATACGCGTCAATATTTTTACTCATCTCCTGAATAAAAAAGAAATCCATAAAGGTTGTAGACTCCATGTATTTTCTGTAACCGTTTATTGGATCGGCAAAATTTGTACTTGACAACGCATTCTCAAAGCTATCTACATATGCTTGAATATATTTTTTTTGCTGCAAAGTAATATCAGCCCCTTTAGGATATTTATACGTTAGAAATAAATTTGCACTTTGAGGATGTGCTGAAAACCAACCACTATCCGATGCGTTTATATTTTGATCTACAGCAATAATATAACCTCCTGTGAGTGAATCTCCGGCATTGTCATCGAAATCCAATTTTGAAATATCCACACGGTTTTTGTCTTTTTTAATTTTTTCCATCATTACATACACCCCATTATATTTCCAAGTGAATCCTGTTTTAAGCATTACTTCACAATATTTAGTTCTGGAAACCCAATATCCTAACTCACGAACTAATTGATAGGTAAGAACATTTTTCATCAAGGTCGATTCGTTAAAAGGACCGTAAAGAATCCAATCATTTTCTTTAGGCATACCTAAAATGCTAACGTTGGTATCAATGTTTAATGGATTTCTAGTTTCAAAACCATAACTTTTCTGTGTCCACCACCATTGCTGCGATATGGAACCACGTTGCTCTATTCCAATTTTTCCGTTGTACTTATAACTGACATCTGTAACATGATTCATCAGATTGTAACCTTTATCCAAGATTGCCATGTTAGCATCAATCTTTGGCTCATCTACAATTGCCTGAAAGTTTGTATTAATGAAAACTATTGGTAGCCTTGTTGAATCCAATGTGGCAAGTGGTAAATGTCCATCTCCCTGCTTTTGAATGCTTTGAGCATTGGAAAAAATTGTGCTTAAAAAGAAAAGACCAAGTAAATATTTCTTCATGATGGAGAATTAAAGTTGAGTACACAAGGTGAATCACCTTGTGACGCTACACAAATATAAAAAGTTACAGGGGAATAGAGAAATAATTACCCTATATCAGCTTTTGATAGGACTGCCACCAACGATCTGGCACTTCTTCCCTGGTTGCTGCTTCATAATCGGAATAGGAGCATGGAACGAGGCAATGTCTTTCAAATTTTAACTTTTTCTGCGTTGGATAAGGCACTTCCATCCACCAGCGATCAGAGCGTTTGGATTTATAAAATACAATTTCGTTTTTGTGATCTTTGATAGAAACTCGATATTTTATATAATCCGATTTTTTTCTGAAAGGGAAATCCTGGTAACGCTTATAGTATCCTTCAATAAAATACCAAATCATTTGGGCTACTAAGTGCGCTGTTTGTCCATGTTTATCTTTCGAAGGATTAATTTCAAAAAATCCGATTGCACTTAGTTTATCGCTAAGTCCAGCGTAACGTGTAATCTGGCATGCTTCTTCGCCATAAAATCCGTTGGGTGTTGCGTTTCCATTTCCAGGAGCATCGCTCATTCGAATAGCAGAGATATCGAACGATAACATATCGGCACTGCGCACAATGGGCTCCACCTCTTCCATCTTACTTCTTACTTCTCCTAATCTATACGCATCAAAATACAATTTATGAAAAAGTTCAATTTCTTTTTGTGCTACAAAATAAGTTTGATAACCAATGTTACTATAGTTAAATAATATGTTTGGCTGATGTAAAATTATTTTACCCACGTAGGCCGAAGAATTGAATTCAGAATCCGGTCCGCCTATATCAAACTTTGCATCCACATCAACTAAATTAATAGTCGGTTCAATTTTATTAAATGCTTTGTAAATTGGAAAAGTCAGGTCTTGTCCGCCACCAATAACAATCGGAAGTATTTTATTTTTTATTAACTCATGGCAAACACTAGTCAATGCAAAATAGGAATCTTTAACAGTATGCCCTTGCTTGATATTCCCTAGGTCAACTATTCTTGCTTTATATTTTCCTTTAAATAAATTATATAAGTACGGCCTCACTGCATTGGCTGCTTCACCGGCACCTTCGTTATTTACTGCTCGCCTGTCTTCTTCCACCCCAACGATAGCCAAGTGCACGCCCTTCAACTCCGGGAATTGTTTGCCTGAAAGATATTTACGAATGGCTGCCCCCAGTGTATTTTCCGGAAATTTTACTTCTCCTTCTAACTCAATGGGTGAAAAAAATTGGGATATGTCTTCCATAGATTACAAATAACTAAGCAATTACAGATTTACTGTTGGTTAATGTGTACACAAAAATAAAGTGAAACACTCTGATAACAGAGCCCTAAAATCTCAGTTATCAACAGAGTTTTGAGTACTTAAGAAATAAACTTGTAAAATGAAGTGTAAAAGAATTACTTCTTCTTAGCATACTTCTTCTTAGCCTTAATTATTTTCAATTTAGGCGTTTTGGTTTTCGCTGCAGTTTTTACTTTGGGCGCAGGAGCTTTCATTTCAGATATAGTCGCTTTGGGTTCTGCCTTTTTTGATTTTGCAGTTTTAGACTTCTTCCCTTTGCTGGCTTTCTTAAATCCTGCAATTTGCAAACACTCTTCAAGCTCTAGCTCTTGCGGATCTTTGCCGGCTGGTATGCTGAAATATTTTTTACCCGACTGAATAGAAGGCTTGCCCCAACGATTAAAAACCACTTTCACTCTTCGTTCCCCTTCCCAGGATTTAATGTGCTTTTCTTTATCTTTTTGAATTTTTGCTGCTAATATTGGAATCGCCTCTTCAAGCGTTATCGTAAAAGGATCAAATACTTTAGGCATGGAAGCATTGGTGTTTCCGTGTTTGATATAATTTCCAAAAAAACCCTTAGCTGCCATTATATCCTGTCCTTCATACTGCCCTATTGTTCTTGGCAAACGAGGCCCATCCATAATTTCTGTAGCCCGTTCAAGCGTAATATTATATGGGTCTTCAGTTTTGGGAAGTGAAGTGAATGCTTCTTTATGCTTGATGTATGGACCAAACCTTCCTATGCTAATTATCAAATCCTCTCCTTGATATTTTCCAAGTGTTCGAGGAAGTTTAAATAAATCTAATGCTTCTTCTAAAGAAATGGTATCAATGCGTTGTCCTTTTCTGAGTGAAGCAAATTTCTGCTTCTCTTCTTCGTCCTGTCTGCCAATTTGTGCCATGGGACCAAACCTTCCAACACGAACCAAAATATCTCTTCCGCTTTTAGGGTCTTTCCCAAGTACCCGTTCACCAGAGGCACGCTCCGAATCTTGTGTAGTAGTTTCTACAGTTTTATGAAAAGGAGTATAAAACTCTCTGAGCATATCCTTCCAAGATAATTTCCCTTCAGCAATAATATCAAACTCCTCCTCTACCTTTGCTGTAAAATGGTAGTCCATTATTTGAGGAAAATATTTTTCTAGAAAATCATTTACCACAATTCCAATATCTGTTGGGTATAACTTTCCCTTTTCAGCTCCTGTAATTTCTGTTTTTATTTCGGAAGTGATCTTTGTCTCTTTTAACAAGATAACGTTGTAATTTCTTTCTCTTCCTTCTCTCAATTCCTTATCAACATACAAACGTTTTATAATAGTAGATATAGTAGGAGCATAGGTAGAAGGCCTGCCTATTCCAAGAGATTCTAATTTTTTTACCAAGCTAGCTTCCGTGAAACGTGCAGGAGGCAATGTAAAACGTTGGGTGGCAGAAATCTCTTGCATGCCCACGTCCTGTCCTACGGTAACTGCCGGAAGAATACCTTCTTCTTTTTCTTCTTCCTCATCTGTGCTTTCCATGTACACTTTCAAAAATCCATCAAATAAAATAATTTCTCCTAAAGCAAGAAAAATATTTTCTGTTTTATTTTGAGAAATAGTAATGGTAGTTTTCTCGAGTTCAGCATCTGCCATTTGGGAGGCAACCGTTCTTTTCCAAATTAGCTCATATAATTTTCTTTCACGATCATCTTCCGCTTCAATTGTTTTTGCATTCAAAAAAGTTGGTCGAATTGCTTCGTGTGCCTCTTGAGCATTTGCAGATTTGGTAGTGTATTGTCTTTTTTTCCAATATCCATCACCAAACAAGCGCTGAATTTCATTTCTTGCTGCGTTCAATGCAAATCCCGAAAGATTCACGGAATCAGTACGCATGTAAGTAATCTTACCTGCCTCGTATAAAGTTTGTGCAACACGCATAGTTTGCGATACCGAAAATCCAAGTTTCCTACTTGCTTCTTGCTGTAATGTAGAGGTAGTAAATGGAGCTGCGGGAGTACGTTTAGATGGCTTCTTTTCAATATTTTTTATTGAGAAGATTGCCCCGTTTAGCTTCTCCAACAAATCATTTGCTTCTTTTTCAGATTTTAACTTATCTGATAAATCTGCCTTCAGTATCGTATCCTTTCCTTTTTCGTCTTTTACAGTAAACAAGCCTGTTACCTTATAATAGGAAGAAACTTCAAATACGTTAATCTCTCTTTCGCGTTCCACTAGCAATCTTACCGATACGGATTGTACTCTGCCTGCCGAAAGTGATGGCTTAACTTTTTTCCAAAGAATTGGCGACAGTTCGTATCCAACTAATCTATCCAACACCCTACGTGCCTGCTGGGCATCTACTAAATTCCTATCTATGGTGCGAGGGTTTCCAAACGCTTCCTGAATGGCAGTCTTTGTAATCTCGTGATACACAATACGTCTTGTTTTCTTTTCATCTAGACCCAACGCTTCCAACAAGTGCCAAGCAATGGCTTCGCCTTCTCGGTCTTCGTCCGTTGCTAGCCATACTATTTCAGATGCTTTTGCTAATTTTTTTAGCTCACTAACTACCTGCTTTTTTTCGGGAGATATTTCATAGGCTGGCTCAAAGTTGTTTTCTACATCAACGCCCATGTTCTTTTTAGGAAGATCGCGTATGTGGCCTATACTGGATTTTACAATATAGTCATCGCCCAAAAACTTTCCAATGGTTTTGGCTTTGGCTGGTGACTCGACTATTACTAGATTTTTTGCCATAATGAAAACTGAAATTCAAACTGCATTTAATTAACAACCATACTTATAAAGATGCAAAAACTTGAAAATCGGTTGCAAAGGAAAACAATTTTTTAGTACAAAAAATATTGTGGACTTTTTTAAACTCAGTTTCTGCTATGAAAAAATGGGGGTAAAATAATTTTTAAAAGCACCCCAAATTATTTCAAAACGAGTTTTACAACACTTTCTACATGTGCGGTGTGCGGAAACATATCAACCGGCTGAATTTTTTCAACGCGATACTTTTCGCTCATCCAAGCTATGTCCCTTGCCTGTGTTGCGGGGTTGCAACTTACATACACTATTGTTTGTGGCGCTAACTCCACAATTTTCTTTACAACATCTTCATGCATCCCTGCGCGAGGAGGATCAGTAATAATTACGTTGGGCGTTCCGTGCGTTGCAATGAATTCGTTTGTCAATATGTCTTTAATATCTCCAGCAAAGAATTTTGTATTTGAAATTCCATTGATTTGAGAGTTAATTTTAGCGTCTTCAATGGCTGCTTCAATGTATTCTATACCAATAATCTTACTTGCTTTTTTGGCTATGAAATTCGCGATAGTGCCTGTGCCAGTATAAAGATCATAAACCACTTCGTTTCCTTTGAAAGCTGCAAAATCTATCGCTACCTTATATAACTCAAGTGCCTGACTAGAATTAGTCTGAAAAAAAGATTTGGCACTAATGCGGAACTTTAAGCCCTCCATCTCCTCGCTTATAAAATCTGAGCCTTTATAAAGCTTTACCTCTTGATCAAAAATACTATCGTTCTTTTTAGCATTAATCACATAAAGCAATGAAGTTATTTCCGGAAATGTTTTAGCAAGGTGTGCTAATAGATTTTCTCTGGCCTCAACGTCTTCATAAAAAAAACAAACTACCACCATCCACTCTCCCGTACTGGTGCTGCGCAGAATAAGATTACGCAGGAACCCGTTTTGCTTTCGGATATCAAAAAAAGTGAGTTTGTTTTCTACCGCATATTTTCTAACCTCCAACCTAATTTTATTGGAGGGCTCTTTCTGTAAATAACATTCATTGATGTCCAGCACCTTATCAAATAATTTAGGAATATGGAAACCTAAAGCATAAGCAGCACTCCCAAGATCTTCGCCAATGTTTAATATTTTGAAATCCTCTTGCGTTAGCCATCTTTTGTTTGAAAAAGTGTACTCTAGTTTATTTCGATAATGAAATTGCTCTTTCGAAGGAATAATAGGCAGCAACTCAAGCGTGCTTCCGCTTGCTACCGAAAGTGGAATATGTCCTATTCGTTCAATGGCATCGGTCACGTATTTCTGTTTAAAAAAAAGTTGAGAGTCGTAACTCATATTTTGCCACCTACAACCTCCACAAACTCCAAAATGAGAACATACTGGGATTGTACGTTTTGCAGATAACGTATGATGACGAATTATTTTCCCTTCTCTATAATTACTTTTCTTTTTAGTGATCTGCACATCAACCACATCGCCTGGAATTGCAAATTCTATAAAACAAACTATCCCGTTTACCTTACCAATACCCTTGCCTTCAGAACTGATATCTACAATCTCTACATTTTCAAAAGTCTGTACCGCTTTCATGCTGCAAATGTAACAGGTAAAAATTCATACCTTTGCTTTGCCAATGAAAACAATGACAGAAGAATCCAAAGCACAAAAAATGATGGAGCTGGAGGAGCGCTACGGTGCCCACAATTATCATCCCATTCCGGTAGTAATTGATCGTGCCGAAGGTGTGTTTGTTTGGGACATTGACGGAAAAAAATATTTTGATTTTCTTTCGGCTTATTCAGCCGTTAACCAAGGGCATTGTCATCCTAAAATTATTCAGGCCTTAACAGAACAGGCTAAAAAACTTACGCTTACTTCCAGGGCTTTTTATAATTCCTCGTTAGGGGAATACGAAAAGTTTATCACCAATTATTTTGGATATAATAAGGTATTACCTATGAATACCGGTGCCGAAGGGGTAGAAACTGCGCTGAAGCTTTGTCGCAAATGGGGATATGAAAAAAAAGGCATCCCTGTCAACGAAGCTAAAATTATTGTATGCGAAGGAAACTTTCATGGCAGAACAATTTCTATTGTATCTTTTTCATCCGATCTAACAGCAAAGCAAAATTACGGTCCATTTACTCCTGGATTTATTACCATTCCTTATAATGATACTCAAGCACTTGAAGAAGCGTTGAAAGATAAAAACGTGGCAGGCTTTTTAGTGGAGCCAGTGCAAGGTGAGCGCGGGGTGATGATTCCGGATGATGGTTATTTAAAAAAATGTTTTGAGCTATGTAAAAAGGCTAATGTGCTTTTTATTGCAGATGAAATTCAAACCGGGCTTGGAAGAACTGGCAGGCGCCTTTGCTGCGACCACGAAAACTTTCGTCCGGATGTATTAATATTAGGAAAAGCATTATCGGGTGGCACTCTTCCTGTTTCGGCAGTTTTAGCAGATGATGAAATAATGCTTTGTATAAAGCCAGGCGAACATGGCTCAACTTATGGCGGAAATCCTCTTGCATCTAAAGTAGCTATCGCTTCCATCCAAGTGCTGGAAGATGAAAATATGTACGAAAACTCTCAAAAATTGGGCAAATTGCTGTTAGATGAATTAAAAAAAATTCAGCTGGAAAGCCCTGAAGTTGTTTTGAAGGTTCGCGGAAAAGGACTTTTTGCAGCAATCGTTATTAAAGAGCGAGACAAAAAAACAGCTTGGGAGCTTTGCGAAAACCTTAAAGAAAAGGGCTTGCTGGCTAAACCTACGCATGGCGATATTATTCGTCTTGCTCCTCCACTACTTATTTCTGAAAAGCAACTGCTCGAATGTGTAAGCATTATACATAGCACAATCGCAGAATTTTAAGAAAACATACTTGGATTGCTAATGATTTTTTTTACTTTCGCAATATTATATAAACCAAACAAACTTTTTAAACTTTTAAAAAATGAAAACTAAATTATTTATTCTTTCTGCCTGTGCCGGATTTATGATGCTTGCATCTTGTTCTGCACCTGGACCATCTGCTGAATCTAAAGCAAAAGTTGCTGCATTTGATTCTGCTTGGACTGCAATGGGTTCTTCTGCAATGGCTTGGGGCGATTCATTAACTCAAGCATTAACTATGTGCGAATCTGCTTGCTCTAACGGAGCTGCTATGGAATGTTGCGAGCATATGCAAGGCAAAAAAGATTCTTTGATGATGCCATGCATGAATGACATGAAAGCATTTCAAGACATGAAATCTAAATGGGATGCTGAAATGCCAATGTGGAATGAACTACAAACAAAGCTTGATACTTTAAAAGCTAACGTTGCTAACGGAAAAGCTACTGACGAGCAAATTAATTCTACTCTTGCTGAACTACAAGGAGCTGCCGACAAAGGTGCTACTGAAATGGGTCCTTGGATGGAGTCTTTCAACGCTGCTAGAGCTGCTTGCAAAAACAATATGATGAGCGGCAAAATGGGCTGGGAAGCTTCGTCTTGCACAGACAAGAAGTGTGTTGCAATGCACAAAAAGTCTTAATTAGATTTTGATATTCGAAAAAAGTCCTGGCGATAATCGTCAGGACTTTTTTGTTTTACCTAGACTTTGCAGCTCAAAAAGAATATCGCGAAGAAATCTGACCAAACTATTGTAGGACAATAATTTGGTCAGGGTTAACCCAGACATTGAAAATGAGAGATACTCTTTCTTCAAAAGCAAAACGTAAATCTTTCATTTTCAATCGTCTGCTCGGGCGGAGTCTGACACTCGTCAGAGTCGTCAGACCCAACGGGCAAAAAGTTCAATTGAACTTTTTGGGTTTATCGCAAATAAACATCCAGTTCTCGGTACTTTTTGCATACAGCCTCAGCCATTGAGGTTCAGTAATATATTTTGATAATTTATCGAACAAGTCATTTCCTGCATTCCTAGTACTTGCATCTTTAGCAATATAATTAAAAAACAAAATTCCGTTTTCCGAAAGCAGCGTTAAGTCCTTTAACAAACTCTTCTTCCATACAACTAGCCGGAACAAGTAGATCAACAAAAACATCTACTACAATTAAATCAAACTTAGGAGTTGTTGTTGAATTTATTGTTGCTGATAATATATAATCTGCCGCATCTTTACCGTGAACAGTTAAATTCTTATAACTGTCGATAGAAAAATATTTTCTTGCTAATTCAATTACTTTCTCATCTTTTTCGACTGCTGTAATTGCAACTTCCTTTTTATATTCATTTTCCAAAATGCTTGCAACACTACCAGTGCCAAATCCCAGAATAAGTGCATTATTTATTTCACGCTCTTTAATTTTAAATACTTCAAATGCCCTTTGAAAAACCAAATGAAGTCCGCCAAAAGAATAATTTACATGGGTAGTGTCCAGCATGTGTTTCCCATTTGAAAATACCACTTCCAAACTACCACTTATTGTGCTGCTACAAACCTGTACTTTGGTAGGATATATAAAACTTTTAATAAGTTGAAAAAAACTGACTTGCTTCATGCTGTTAACTCGCCTGTGGCTTAAGCTTTGAGTCTTTATTTCTTTTCGCTTGGCGAATGCTGGCATTTAAATCAAAGCCTACTAAAACAACTAAGGAGTTAAAATAAATCCACAATAAGACAACTAGTAGCGTTCCAATAGAACCATACAGCTTATTGTAATTTCCAAAATTGTTTACGTAATATGCAAATCCAGCAGACATTAACACAGACAAAATAGTTGCAAGCATAGATCCAGCCGAGGCAAACTTCCAACTTAGTTTACGCGATGGGCCCAAATAAAAAGTAAATGAAATAAGGGAATAAAAAAGCCCAAACAACATAATCACTCTACCCCAATGAATGAGGTAGTATACCGCTCCGCCATCTGTACGCAAATTTGTTAATGCATATTGACTTAAAATTATTAATAATACTGCGGTAGTCAACAGAACGGTAAAAATCCCAACCAATACTAAGGAAACAATTCGTTGCTGAAATGCGCTGCGAGTTTCAAAATCGTGATAGGTGTTGTTAAAGGCTGTGATTAAAGCATCAAACCCGTTCGTAGAAAAATATAAAGCAGTAATAAATCCAATAGACAAAAGTCCGCCACGTTGGTTTGTAACTATATCTAAAATAGTTTCTTCTGTTGCCTGATAGGCATTATGTGGCATAAAACTTCTTAATAACCCCATCAGTTGCTCTTGAAAATTATCTATTGGAATATACGATATGAGAGTAAATAAAAAGATAATGGTGGGGAAAAGAGCAAGAAAAAAACTAAACGATACGGCCGAAGCTCGCATGGGCAAAGATCCTCTGGTAATTCCTTGCCAAAAAAAACGTGCTACGTCAAAAATGGGAATCTTTTCAAAACCCGGCAAGGATATATGCTTGGATATCCTAATTAGATACGCAATAATTGTAATTTTAGCTAGTAAATTGAATAGCTTACGCAGCATGAATTATTTCTTTTCGCGTTTCATGGTTGCATCTTCCACCCATTGTTTGCCCCAGTTTTCTATTTCATCTTGGTTCCAAAGACTTGGGTAAAAAATTCTTTTTTGAAAACGCGGAGGCAAATATTTTTGCCAGTTAGTTCCTCCAGTTGCAGGAATATCCGAATCGCTGCTTTGCAAATAACGTGCTGCTGATTTATAGTGCACCAAGGGCCAATTTATGTTCACGTTCACATCCAGCTGACGAAAAGCGTTTATTAAATCTGGATTTTTTTGGTCTTCCTCCGAAAGCGATTTGTATTTAGCCCAAAGATTTTTGTCTTTGTAGTTGTTCGCTAATTGAATAAACTGCTTTGAATATTTTTTTTCAAATTGTTTTAGCGTAAGTGTTTTCTTGCCTGTCTCTAGTTCGGTTGCTCCTTGCTTCCAATAAATATGCTCGTACATCTCTTCGATGCTCGCATTTTTTCCTCTGAATTTTTCTCTTACTTCTTTATCAACTAATTGTATAAACTCAGCCGAAGAAATTTCTACCATTCGGTATTGAGCTGATTGAAATCCGCTGGCAGGTAATAAAGCCATGCGATAACTTAAAAATTGCTTTTGCTCCATACCATCAATCATAATATCGAACGATTTAGTAAGCGCTTCAAAATAACGATTGATTCTAGTAATGCGAGTAGTAAAAAACTTCACATCCATTTTATCGTTCCAACCTACATCCTCACCGTTAGGCATAATTTTTTTACCGTTGTGTGCAATCTGCTCAAACTCATGCAAGGAAAGTTTAAAATACAATTCAGTAATCTGGTGGTAGATGATAAAAATTAATTCATCCGGAAAATCTGTTTTAGGATTTTGAAGAGTGAGTAGCTTATCTACATGCGTATAATCCCAGTAGGTTAGGTAGTTTGAAATAAGTAAACCATCCAAATAGTTTGGCAAACTTTGTCCCATTTGCTGGTACTTTTCGTCCAGTTTTTTTACACGCTCGATAATATCAGGAGTTAATTCCATAATCTGTTATTTAATGATAACAAATTTAGGAAATATTACTTCTTCTCCACTAAAGCGAGAGGCGAAGCAAGGCCAGAATATGCAGTTAAATCCATTTTTATGGAACCTACTAAAACTTTTGCTTGAGCACGAACAGGAATTCTGTTTTTATCGTCCGATATCCAAGCAATCATATCTTCTTCTTTCTTAAATATTCTTCCCTTCTGCACAACAGGACAAAATTTTATGCATCGAATCCTACCAATGTCTGCCTTGATAGTTTCTTTTCCAAGGTATTTAATTTTTAATGGCCAAACTTCATCATCCACAAAACAAGGAAACTCAAAAATGTCGCCTTCTTTAGCATTTGAAAAATCAATGGTGCGCGCGAAATAAAAAGCAGATGTCATCTCTTGCACATTGTCGGGAACAGGAAGAATCTTTCCATCGCTATCCACTGTGTTTTTAAAGTGATTGAAAATCTGATTTTGGCTTAGCTTGTAACCTCCCTCCTGCACTCTTCTTAAAAATAGCCAAGGCACAATTGCTTTTTCATCAACATAAGATTCGTATCGATCGCGAACTTTATAAAAAAGATCAAAGGAGCTATTTGTTTCGCCAACACCAACTATGTGAAAAGTGTTTCGTCCGCCAATAAGTTTATTCTCATCCATTATTTGCATAACCACTTCACCGGCATTAATAATACCATAATGCATGCGGTAAGTAAGCTTTTCACCACGCTTAAATGCCTCATTTGTCTGCACTCTTAGTTCGCGGGAATTAGGCTCGGGATAAATAGATTTTAATGAAGTAATGCCTTGTCCTGCGCCCATTAAAAGTGAGGACAAAAGAATTAAAAACCCAAATTTTAAATTGACGTTCTTCATTGCTTATTATACGACAAAAGACATGCCAAGGTTCACTAAACCCTGATTTTGCAATTGAGTTGATAAAATTTCCACATATTTGACGCAAATCGTTGAAAAACAACGATTTGGTCAGGGTTAACCCAGACATTGAAAATGAAAGATTTCCTTTCTTATAAAGCAAAGGGTAAATCTTTCATTTTCAATCGTCTGCCCTGCGGGCAAAAAGTTCAATTGAACTTTTTGGGTTAAACCACAATATTTACAATTCTTTTAGGCACTACTATCACTTTCTTAGGTTTTTTGCCATCTAAAAACTTAATAGACTGCTCATTAGCAAGCACCTCTTTTTCAATTTCTTCAGCAGAAAGCGACAAAGAAAGCTCTAAATTAAATCGCATTTTTCCGTTGAAAGAAATGGGATAAGCAAAAGAATCATCGGTCATTAATGCCTCGTTAAATTCCGGGAAAGAAGCAAATGTTACGCTCTTTTTGTGTCCAAGTTTCTCCCATAATTCTTCTGCAATATGTGGAGCAAAAGAAGAAAGTAAAACAACAATGGGATCCAGAATTGCACGCTTATTACATTTTAATTCTGTAAGCTCATTGGCGCAAATCATAAACGCACTTACCGATGTGTTAAAAGAATAACTTTCTATATCCTGCTGAATTTTTTTGATAGTCTTGTGTAGTGTTTTTAATTCTGCTTTGTTGGGCGCTTCCTCCGAAATAGAAAACTGATCAAACTCTTCTCCTTTGTGGCAAAGCCTCCAAAGCCTATTTAAAAAACCATGAACACCGGAAATTCCATGGGTACTCCAAGGTTTACTTTGCTCCAGCGGACCGAGGAACATTTCGTATAAACGAAGTGTGTCGGCACCAAAGTTTTGGCAAATATCATCGGGAGTAACAACATTGTATTTTGATTTGGACATCTTCTCTACTTCAGGAGTAAGCTCAATCTTGTCAAAACCTTCCTCTAAAGTAGCATTACTAAATACGGAATGCGTTGTTTTCAATTTCTCTAAGTGACTTTGGGTTAAATAGTACTTTCCATCTTGAAAAATTACGTAATCCACCGGTATACGGATATTTATGACAAGGTCATAAGACCATTTCTCTTTCGATCCTCTATTAAATAAAACTACTGGAACTAATCCTTCTGATTTTTTTTTCTCATTTGTACTATTCTTTGAACTTGAACTGCTATCAGCAAACATGGACAACCCTTGTATCATCCCCTGATTAATCAACTTTTTTGCAGGCTCAATGATTGGAATTATTCCTAAATCAAATAAAAACTTTGTCCAGAAGCGTACGTAGATCAAATGCCCTGTTGCATGTTCGCTGCCGCCAATGTATAAATCAACATCTTTCCAGTAATTTATTGCTTCTTTAGATGCCAGCTCATTTGGATTTTTGGGATCCATGTAGCGCAAATAATACCAAGAGCTTCCTGCCCAACCCGGCATGGTGGTGGTTTCTAGGGCCCCACCCATGTCCCCTGTCCCAAGGGAAGGAGAAGTTACTCCTACATCTGGACAATAAAACCAATTTTTCGCACGTGCCAAAGGTGGTTCTCCATCTTCGGTAGGAAGGTATTTATCAACCTGTGGAAGTTCGAGCGGCAAATGTTTTTCTTCAATGACTTTTGCAATACCGTTCTCGTAATAAATCGGAATAGGTTCGCCCCAATAGCGCTGTCTGCCAAAAATTGCATCGCGCAAACGGAACTGTGTTTTTCCTTTCCCTAATTTTTTTTCTTCAATTACTGCGATAGATTTTTTTACAGCCTCTTTTACATCTAATCCATTTAAAAAATCGGAGTTAACTAACTTACCCTCCTTCGCATCATAGGAAGAGGAAGCCCCCTCCTGACCTCCCCCATCGGGTGAGGAACCTGCAGATGGTTGAACAACTTGTATGATGGGTAGGTCAAAATGTTTTGCAAAAGCATAATCGCGAGAATCATGTGCAGGTACTGCCATCACCGCTCCAGTTCCATATCCTGCTAACACATAATCTCCAATCCAGATAGGGATTTTATTATTCGCAAATGGGTGCAAAGCATAGGCGCCCGTAAACTGTCCGGTAATCTTTTTTACATCAGCTTGTCGTTCGCGCTCACTGCGATTTTTTGCGTAATGAATATATTCTTCAACAGCTTTTTTATTTTCTGAAGTTGTTAGCTCAGAAACCAATTCACTTTCGGGAGCTAAGGTTAAAAACGTAACTCCAAAAATGGTGTCGGGTCTAGTAGTAAATACTTCTATCTCCGCTTTGCTGCCATCAACTTTAAATTTCAAACTACTCCCTTCGCTTTTTCCAATCCAATTGCGCTGCGCTTCTTTGATGGATTCTGTCCAGTCGAGTGTATCTAAATCAGTTAATAGTCTGTTTGCATAGGCTGTAATTCTCAAACTCCACTGCGGCATCAATTTTCTTTCAACTGGATAACCGCCACGTTCACTAACACCATCTTTCACTTCCTCGTTTGCTAAAACTGTCCCTAACTGAGGGCACCAGTTTACCCAAGCCTCACTCAAATACCCAAGGCGGAAGCTCATCAAAACATCACTTTTTTCTTTTTCAGAACAATCGTTCCAAGCCTTATCCGCATCGTTAATATTAACAACCGAATTTTGGTCTTTAAATTTTTGAATTAAGAAGTCTATAGATTCTGCTTTATTTGTTTCAGGATTGTACCAGGAATTAAAAAGCTTGATAAAAATCCATTGCGTCCACTTATAATAGCTAGGATCAGAAGTACGTACTTCACGCTCCCAATCAAATGAAAAACCAATTTTATCCATCTGATCTCGGTAGCGAGCTATGTTTTCCTTGGTAGTTTTTTCAGGATGCTGTCCGGTTTGAATGGCGTATTGCTCGGCAGGCAATCCAAAAGAATCGTATCCCATGGGATGCAGCACATTAAATCCTTTTAATCGCTTGTATCGGGAGACAATATCAGAGGCAATATAGCCAAGCGGGTGACCTACGTGCAATCCAGCTCCCGAAGGATATGGAAACATATCCAACGCATAATATTTAGGCTTGCTTGAATTATTTTCCGCACGAAATGTTTTGTTATCTGCCCAGTGTTTTTGCCACTTTTTTTCAATATCATTAAACGGGTACGCCATAGGGCACGAAGTTAATAGAAAACTTAATTGTTTTTAGAGCAAATGCAATTAACAGTACTGGGTTAATATCAAGGCTACAATCTCTTAGCGGACTTTGTCCCGAAGGGATTCATTCGGAGCGTGATGTTTCTTTGTGTTCTTTGTGGTTGCTGTATTTTTTTAACTCGCCTGCCATCTGATTCTAACAATTGATATCAGGCAAACAGCCTTTTACCACAAAGCGCACAAAGCAAATACAGCACAAAGTATACAAAGAACATTCAAACTTACCCGCTGCCCAATTAACATTACAGTTGTGATAACTCAAAAATTATGCTGTTCACTTTTAGGTGATTTACATCTAGTTTTGCGCTATGTTAGAAGAAAAGTCCAGAAGAAGAATACAATCCTCTTCCGTTACCACGGTAATGAGCGTTTCTCTTGTACTTTTTTTACTAGGATTGTTAGGAGTTTTACTCATCAGTGCCACAAAAATCTCCAAGCATCTAAAAGAAAATATTGGGTTTCATATTTATCTAAAGGAAGATGTGAAGGAAAAAGAGGTGGAAGATTTACAACATTTTCTTAGCGCTAGCCAATACGTTCGCTCAAACGAATACCTATCAAAAGATTCTGCTGCTGCGCTTTATCAAAAAGAAGTTGGCGAAGAGTTTGTACAATTTATTGGCTACAACCCCCTCCCTGCTTCGGTAGAAGTTTTACTAAAAGCCGAGTATGCAAATACAGATAGTATCGCATGGATTAAAAAACAGGTTACCAATTTTAGCATCGTAAAGGAGTTCGACTACCAAGAATCGCTGGTGGATATGGTAAATAAAAACATAAATCGTATTGCGTTGATACTGGTGGTTTTTATTGGTGTTTTGCTTCTGATAGCTTTAGCACTTATAAACAACACCATTCGTTTGGCGATTTATTCAAAACGGTACTTAATTAAAACCATGCAGCTGGTAGGAGCTACTTCGGGTTTTATTCGAAAACCATTTTTGATGACAGGAATTCAGCATGGGCTAGTTGCAGGAATCATAGCCAACTTCATGCTATGGAGTATTATTTATACTGCTGAGAAAAAAATTCCTGACTTGCAAACTATTACCGATTTTAAAATGACGCTGTATTTATTTGGAATTGTTATGGCATTAGGAATCTTTATTTCCGGCTTTTCTACCTTTTGGGCGGTACGCAAATATTTGCGAATTAACTCCGATGACCTGCATTATTAAAAATTGTTAATTGCCCTTTGTTTTCTTCTTTCGTAATTCATAATTCGTAAATTCGCACCTATACATATCTACGAACCATGAGCAAAGAAAAACCTAGGCCTATCACCATCTCTTCAAAGCCTTTTTTTAATCAGCAAGGCGAGAAAGCAACATTTTCTTTTGGTGCAGATAACTACAAAATGATGTTAATAGGAATTGGAATTATTACCCTAGGTATGATATTAATGATTGGAGGAGGATCGGATGATCCAAATAAATTCTCGGAAGATATCTTTAGCTTTCAACGTCTTACTTTATCACCTCTAGTAATTGTTGCAGGCTATGTTGTTGTGCTTTTAGCAATCATCAAAAAACCTAAAGAATAATTAATTTGAAAATTGGTAATTCTACTAATTTTCAAATTACTTTATGACATACTTACAAGCTCTCATTCTGGCAATCATTGAAGGAATCACAGAGTTTCTTCCAGTCTCATCTACCGGCCATATGATTCTTGCCGATGCACTTATGGGTGTGGAGGATAAGGAATTTGCTAAAACTTTTGAGATTGTAATTCAACTAGGGGCTATTATAGCAGTTGGGCTATTATACATTAAGCGATTTTTTGTAAGCACCGAAATTTACCTTAAGCTAATAGCAGCATTTATTCCAACAGGAGTAATTGGAATCCTCGCTTACAAAGTAATCAAATCGTATTTGTTCAATCCATTTGTTGTAAGCATATCTCTAATTATAGGTGGTATAATTTTAATTCTTCTTGACAAGTGGACTGCAAACAAAAAATCTGAATTTGAAAATGCAGAAAGCATATCGTATGTAGGTGCAGTAAAAATCGGTTTATTCCAATGCATCTCCATGATACCGGGCGTATCGCGTGCAGCAGCTACAATTTTCGGAGGTGTATATGCAGGCTTTGACAGGAAGCTCGCAACAGAGTTTTCGTTTCTGCTTGCTATCCCTACCATGATGGCTGCAACAGGAAAGGATTTATGGGAATCTAAAGACCTTATCAATCCTGAAAGCATTAAGTTGATGGCATTTGGCGGAGCAGTAGCTTTTATCTTTGCACTTATTGCTGTAAAAGGCTTCATTCTCTTCGTTCAAAAATTTGGGTTCAAACATTTTGGATATTATCGTATTGTTCTTGGAATCCTCTTTCTTTGTTTAAGTCTATATTTGGGAATTGAATTAAATCCATAGAATTATTGTTTTTTGATTTTAGGATTTACTTCTAAGAACTCATAAACTAAAAACTAATTTTTTGCCTCCATGAGCAAAATAACTCAAGACGATTTTTTTAACGGACAAGTTATCCTAGTCAACAAGCCAAAAACTTGGACTTCCTTTGATGTAGTAAACAAAATGCGTAGCGATGTGCGCCACCAACATCAAATTCCATTTGTAAAAATTGGTCATGCTGGAACGTTAGACCCACTTGCTACAGGACTTCTAATAATTTGCATTGGGCGTAAAACAAAGACCATCGACTCCTTTCAAGGCTTGGAAAAAGAATACACTGGCACTATTATGTTGGGAGCCACTACTCCATCGTACGATATGGAAACTCAAATCAACGAGCGTTATTCCATTGTCGATATTACCAAAGAAAAAATTTTAGAAGCTGCAAAAAAATTTGTTGGTTCTATTTGGCAGTATCCACCTGATTTTTCAGCCAAAAAGGTTCATGGCGACCGAGCTTACCACATTGCTCGCAGTGGCGGTCAGCCGGATTTAAAACCCAACCTCATACATATTTCCAAATTTGAAATAGTGGATGTTTTGCTACCCATGATAGAATTCAAAGTGGTATGTGGTAAAGGAACCTATATCCGTTCGCTGGCTCATGATTTAGGTAGGCAATTAGGTTGTGGAGGGTTACTTGTAAGCCTCTGCCGCACTCGCATAGGCCCATATAAATTGAAAGATGCTCAACAGTTAAAAACGTGGATGGATGCTGTGGTTCCTGCGGTTCCCAAAAAACGTATGCCTGTTAAATTAGCGGCTAAAAAGGCAGCTGCAAGGAAAAATGCATCGAAAGATCCTGCTCCAAAACGGAAAAGGCCCGCAGCTAAAAAGAAATCTTCTACGCCAAAGAAAAAAGCAATCCCGAAGAAGACCCTAAAAGCCAAGAAAAAGGCTCCTCCAAAGAAGAAAGAAAAAGCGAAGAAGAAAAAGTAAGTTTTCCTCAAAATATATATCTAAAAACCCTTGACAAGGGCACCTTGGCGGAGTACATTCGCGCTCTTTTTTGAAAGCGTAAGAATTTCAGCAATATTAGCTAGCAATAAGAATTAGATGTTAGGTAATAGGTAATAGGTAATATGAATTAATGATTAAATACTAAGAACTAATAAACTAATAATTATGAAACTATCCCAATTCAAATTCAATTTACCAAAAGACCTTTTAGCAGAATATCCAGCAAAAAACAGAGATGGTTCGCGCCTAATGGTTATTGACAGGAAGACAAAAAAAATAGAGCACAAGCATTTCAAGGACATTATCAACTACTTCAGTCCAGGCGATGCAATGGTGGTAAACGATACGCAGGTGTTTCCTGCTCGTATGTACGGCAACAAAGAAAAAACCGGTGCGCGTATTGAAGTTTTTTTACTTCGAGAGCTTAATCGTGAAAGTCGTTTATGGGATGTGTTGGTTGATCCAGCAAGAAAAATACGTATTGGCAATAAGCTTTATTTTGGTGATAATGAAAACTCATTAGTAGCAGAGGTTATAGACAACACTACCTCGCGCGGCAGAACATTACGTTTTTTGTTCGATGGCCCGTACGAAGAGTTCAAAGCCCTTTTAACTAGCCTTGGACAAACCCCGCTTCCTAAATACATTAAGCGTAAAGTTGAAGAAAGTGATGCAGAGCGCTACCAAACAGTATTTGCAAAAAAAGAAGGTGCTGTTGCTGCCCCAACTGCAGGTTTGCATTTTAGTCGTGAGCTTGTACGAAAACTTCAGATAAAGGGAATAAATTTTGCAGACATTACCCTTCACGTAGGACTTGGAACTTTCCGCCCTATTGAAGTGGAAGATTTGACAAAGCATAAAATGGATTCCGAAGAAATGGAAATCAATCAAACTGCTGTTGACACTGTGAACGAAGCTAAAGACAAAGGAAAAAAAATATGCGTGATAGGCACCACCGCAATGCGTGCTGTAGAAACTCCGGTTTCTACCACAAAGCGCTTAAAACTTTATAAAGGCTGGACCAACAAATTCATTTTTCCTCCTTACAACTTTAGCATTGCCGATAGCATGGTTACCAATTTCCACACTCCAGAATCATCCTTATTGATCATGGTTTGTGCTTTTGGCGGTTATGACCTTATTATGAAAGCCTACAAAGAAGCCATAAAAGAAAAGTACAAGTTCTTCTCCTATGGCGATGCAATGTTGATCCTATAAAATCTACTTGAGTGCTTTTCCAAAGCTTTATACTTTGGAAAAGCCAACTCACAAAGCTCCTCAACAAATTCTGTCCAAAAGTTTCCTAAAAGAATCTCCTCCAAAATTGTATTTTAAAAAAAACTTTATTTAGTTTTGCGGCTTAGAAGTTGATAGCAGAGAAATGACAGACGCCCCCATTAAAAAATACGCCATCATTGTTGCCGGAGGAAATGGCACACGAGCAAACACCCCTGTTCCAAAACAATTTATGAAGCTGGATGGCAAGCCTGTTATCATGCACACCATCACTAAGTTTGCTGAGGCAGGAATCAACATTGAAATAATTTTAGTTTTAAATAAAGAACAAATATCTTTTTGGCAATTACTTTGCAAAGAACATAATTTCAACACCGATGTAAAAATTGCTGAAGGGGGAGAAAATCGTTTTGAATCAGTAAAGAACGGTCTTTTGTTAGTTACAGAAGAAAGTATTGTTGCTATACACGATGCGGCTCGCCCGCTGGTAAGTTCTAAAACTATTATTACTACGTTTAAAGCTGCGGGAATGTATGGCAATGCGGTTCCTGCCATTCCTCTTACAGATTCTATTCGCCAAATTGACTCTTCAAAAAGTATTGCCTTAGATAGAACCCGCTATTGCATCATTCAAACACCGCAGTGTTTTCAGTCTGCTATTTTGAAAAAAGCATATGCTACCGCAGAGTACAAAATTCATTTTACTGATGATGCTTCAGTTGTAGAAGGCATAGGCGAAAGAATTCATTTAGTTGACGGCAATCCAGATAATATCAAAATTACTACTCCCAGAGATTTTATTCTAGCTGAGGCTTTAATTAAATATCGCCCTGTAATTACATCGGGCAATAAATTAAAGCCGTCCGAAGAGCTTAACCTTCTTGGCGGTCAGAGCAAAGTAGCCTAGCTGGTATTTTCTATTTCTTTTACTGCTGCTCCTTCTTGCATTTTGACATACCTTTGCTTTCAGATTTATAACTAATGATAAGACCAATTATTAAACTGTTAGGATATTTAAAAGGATTTGTCATTCTTAGCAGACCTCATATATTATTGGGCTGGTTGCGGCATCCATTTTTGTTGATTTCCAATACCCTGGCATTTTCTAAGTGGCTAGCAACTCAAGACAAGAAAAATATTTTCAATGATTTTTATACTTTGAAGAGAGATCACGGTAAGCGCTTTTCACTTTACCAACACATAATTGATAAACAAAAATTAAATAACGAAGCTATTGACTATTTAGAATTTGGAATATCAGGTGCATTTTCTTTTAAGTGGTGGATAAAGAATTGTCAGCATGCCGAAAGCAAATTCTTTGGCTTTGACACATTTGAAGGACTTCCAGAGCATTGGGGGACATATGATAAGGGAGAAATGGCAGCGCAAATTCCAACAGTAGAAGACAATCGTGCAAAATTTATCAAAGGTCTTTTTCAGGATTCGCTTCCCGAATTTCTAAAAAGTTATGCTTTAAATAACGGGAAAAGAAAAGTTATTCATCTTGATGCAGATTTATTTTCTTCTACGCTATATGCACTTACCAGCCTAGCACCTTACCTAAGCAAAGGTGATATTTTGTTATTTGACGAGTTTAATGTTCCGAATCACGAATTTTTTGCATTCAAAATGTTCTCCGATTCTTTTTATGTGAAAACAAAGTTGCTTGGCGCTGTAAATAACTACTTGCAAGTGGCGCTCATTATAGAATAAATCTATTAAACCAATCGCTGCACTTCTGCCCTTTCGTTAAGTTCAAATTTCTCTGAACCTAGGCCTTTGATTAAGTTCAGTCCCGGAGTTTTACCCACTTCTATAGTGCCAATCGTTTTACCCATACCTAATACCTCAGCGCCATTAATGGTTGCCCATTTAAGTAATGTTTCAAATGATATTTCAGGATATTGTTTCGAAATAGTTTTAAGCTCTTCCAAAATTGATAAGCTCCAATTGGAAGCATAACTATCAGTACCAACAGCAATCTTCATTCCGGATTCTATAAAAATTGGAATGGTTGGTATTCTATTTTCAATGTATGTATTGGCCCTTGGACAAAAGCAAAATGCTACTTCGTATTCAGCCCCCAATAAATAGCTTTTGATAAGTTGTAAGTCTGCTTTTGTTGTAAATGTATTGTGTACAAGCAATACTAATTTCGACTCCAAAACTCTTCCTAGCACATACAATAAAGGACTTTTAGCTTTTGATAATACCCTTACATCTACTCCACTCTTTTCCATAATTTCTGCCAACGGGCCTGTTGCAGATTCAAACAATTCAATTTCCGTAGCACTTTCCTGATTATGAATAGAAATAACATCTTGTTTGATACAATCTATTTCCTCTATCAACTTACTTGAAACAGAATAAGGAGCATGTGGCACAAGACTGTATTTTAAGTTACCTAATTTAGATACGAGAGCATTTGCCTCCATAATTTTTGCTGAGGCTTGCTCAGGAATAAGGTCAAATATTTCCAAAAAAGTATGGTAAGCAATCTTACTCTTTTTTTTCTGCTCAAAGCTGTGGTCTGTATTTGAAATATCGCCAACCGCAACAATGCCATTTCGAAACATTTCTTCATCTGCTTTTTCTATCGCAGCTTTTATGTCAGATTCTGCAAATTCATTTCGCTTAACAACTATTTCAGAAATAAACCCTGGTAAACCTTTTTTCTCGTTTATCTGTCCTTTCATATGCGACAACTCCAAATGGCAATGCGCGTTAACGAACCCTGGCACAATTACTCCTTCATATTTTTCTACATCCACTTGCTGCTCGCTTCCAGATGAAACATCAACTACAGTTCCTGTATCGTCAACAGTTACTATTCCATTTTTAATTGGAGCTGAGGAAACAGAGAGCACATAATCTGCCATTATCTTTCTCATGTTGCAAATATACAAATGGGTTATACCGATGCGACATATCTTTTAGTCCAATTACAATGGAATATGTCGATTGGTATTATACCAGAATATTTTGGACTAATTTTTAAAGAGTAATGGTATTACTTATTGTAAATTCGTAGAGTAATGGAAAAGAAAGATATTCGAGAGCTCACGAAGGAGGATATTGCCACCTTCTTTACAGAACAAGGAGATAAAGCATTTCGCGCTAAGCAGGTGTATGAATGGCTTTGGCAAAAGTCGGCACGTACATTTGAGGAAATGACCAACCTCCCAAAAGCCACCAGAGAAATTCTAAATCAAAATTTTTTAATTAATGCAGTTGAAATAAGTCAATCACAAGTAAGCAAAGACCGCACAATAAAAAATGCGTTTAAGCTATTCGATGGAAACATTGTTGAAGGTGTTTTAATTCCTACTAATAGTCGTATGACAGCATGTATTTCTTCACAAGTTGGCTGCAGTCTTACTTGTACATTCTGTGCAACCGGAAAATTGGAACGACTAAGGAATTTAAATGCAGATGAGATTTACGATCAAGTAGCGATTCTAAAAAAACAAGCAGAAGATGAATATGGTATTCCACTTTCCAATATTGTGTATATGGGAATGGGTGAGCCACTATTGAATTACAAAAACGTATTGGAGTCCATTGAGAAAATAACCTCACCAGAAGGTTTAGGAATGTCGCCACAACGTATAACAGTATCTACTGCAGGAATTGCCAAAATGATTAAGAAGTTAGGTGATGACCAAGTTAAATTCAACTTTGCCCTCTCTCTGCATGCTGCAAATGACGAAAAGAGAAACAAGATAATGCCCATCAATGAACAGAATTCATTAGAAGCATTAGCAGAAGCGCTTCGATACTTTTATGAAAAGACGGAGACTCGGGTAACGTATGAATATATTGTATTCAAAGATTTTAACGACAGCATTCAAGATGCCATGGAGCTCGAACAATTCAGCAGAGTAGTTCCTAGCAAAGTAAATATCATTGAATATAATTCCATTGGCGATTCTGAATTCAAGCAAACCACTCCGGACAGACTCAATAAATTTGTAGGCTATTTAGAAAGTAAAGGAGTAATTGTAAATGTTCGCAGAAGTAGAGGGAAAGATATTGATGCTGCGTGTGGGCAGTTGGCTAATAAGGGATTAGGGAATAAGAGGTAAGAGGTAAGAGGTGAGAGGTGAGAGGTAAGAGGTGAGAGGTAAGAGGTAAGAGGTGAGAGGTGAGAGGTGAGAGGTAAGAGGTGAGAGGTAAGAGGTGAGAGGTGAAAGGTGAGAGGTAAGAGTTAAGTGGTAAGAGGTAAGTGGTAAGAGGTAAGAATAAGAGGTAAGAGTTAGGAATTAAGAGTTAAGGATTAAGAGTTAAGGATTAGGAGTTAGGAATTGGAGATTGGGAATAAGGCGTGAAAAAAAACTAACAACCAGAAACCAAAAACTAAAAACCAAGAACTAGGAACTAGGAACTGCGAACTAAAAACCAGGAACTAATAACTATTACCTATTAACTAAGTTTTTACCTTTATCGCCATTATGATTTCGGTTGAAGATATAAAAGCTCCCGTCAAAAAGGAGATGGAAGAATTTGAGTTTCGATTTCGCGAATCGATGCGGAGTCATGTGCCTTTGCTAGATAAAATCATGCATTTTATAGTTAAGCGAAAAGGCAAACAGCTTCGTCCTATGTTTGTTTTTTTGGCTGCCAAAACATGTGGCACCATGAATGATTCTACCTACCGCGCTGCATCGCTGATAGAATTACTACATACGGCTACTCTTGTTCACGATGATGTGGTGGACGATGCACACATGCGAAGGGGTTTTTTCTCTATAAATGCGCTGTGGAAAAATAAGATTGCCGTGCTGGTTGGAGATTATCTTTTATCACGCGGACTCTTACTTTCTGTCGACAATAAAGATTTTACGCTTTTGGGAATTGTTTCTAACGCAGTAAAAGAAATGAGCGAAGGAGAGCTATTACAAATCGAAAAAGCCAGAAAGCTAGACGTAGATGAAGAAGTGTATTTTGAAATTATCAGACAAAAAACTGCCGTGCTCATTGCCTCCTGCTGCTCCTGCGGTGCCGCCTCTGTAGGCAGTGATGAAAAAACGGTAGAGCAAATGCGCTTGTTTGGCGAACAAACGGGTATAGCCTTTCAAATTAAAGATGATCTTTTTGACTTTGGCACAGGCGATGATATCGGAAAACCAACGGGGAACGACATCAAAGAAAAAAAATTCACCCTACCTTTGATTTATGCTTTAAAAAATGCTTCCTATTTTGATAAACGTAGAATAACAAACACAATTAAAAACGATAACAAGGACGAAGAAAAAATAACGATGGTTACAGATTTTGTACTAAAAAGTGGCGGCATAGAATATGCTACACAAAAAATGCACGAACATAAAGATAAAGCCCTACAACTACTCGCTTCATTTAATGATAGCGAAGCGAAAAAAGCTTTAGAACAATTAGTAATTTACACCATTGAAAGAAAAAAATAATACTATGAAAACTATTTACACAACTTTCTTTTTTCTATTACTCGTTAACATTTTCATTTCTTGCTCATCAAGCACTAATGAAAATAAATCATCCGAAGAAAATCAAATTAGCATTGACACATCTCTTAAAAATTTAACAGGCGTAATTGAAAAAAATCCTCCTGTAATGAATGGGAATTATGAAGACAAATACCCAAGTGGCATAATAAAAATAAGAGGCTTTTATATTAATGGAAAAAGAGAAGGGCAATGGACTAGCTTTTTTGAAAATGGAATTAAACAAAGCGAAGGTTTTTTTAAAAATGGCTTACGTGATGGAAAGGCATTTGTATATTTTGAAAACGGACAAGTATATTATGAGGGCTTTTACAAAGATGGCTTAGAAGTGGGAAAGTGGATTTTTTACGATCAAAATGGAAAAAAGATAAATGAGAAGGATTTTGGTGTAGGATCAAAATAATACAATTAATTATTAGACCTCTTTCATAAGTCAAAGATATTAAAAGCTGGATATTGAAAAGATTTTAC
>CAYZTB010000006.1:0-90276 GCA_964481195.1 uncultured Bacteroidia bacterium
TCTGTTTAGCTACACTTTTCAACAAAATAACAGGTTTGAGTGAACCCTATTTATTATTGAAGCAATAAAAATGGAAACTACAGTAACTGCTTCTAGCAATGGGAAAGTGGAAAAAGTTTATTTAAAAGAGGGCACCTTGGTGCAAAGTGAAGATTTAATCCTGTTGCCCCGGATTTGTTGCATTGGCAGTTATTAGAGTGTATGTCTATCGAGCCTGTATTAGTTTCTAACTTGTTTAGTTAAAACATACACGCAAGATTTATTAAACCTAAGTTAATGTCTATTAGACTAATTCATTACCACTTCCTTTTGCTCCAAATGCCGAAATTTATTTTTTGCTCTTCGGTAGCATTTGCAGATTTTTGAATGTAATGTGTTTTGTAATATTCTTCGGCAGAAATTGGCAAATGTATGGCTCTGGTTTTTCCGTTATTATTGGCAATAAAATCTACCTCGGAATTGCTAAAATAATTAGACCATTCTGCCAAATTATTTTTGATGGTAATTCCGTTAATGGAAACGATATCATCGCCTAGTTGTACGCCCGCTTTTTCGGCAATGGAGTTAGGGTATAAGGCAACCACTCTTGAGACTTGGTTTGTCTCCACTATTTTGATGCCGTAATACCTTTCATAATGCTTTTTAGAATGACCAGTAACTAGCTGTAAACCAATATATTCAATAGATTGATTTAAAGCATTTTCGTAAGAACTTGCTTTGTTCACATAATTATCAAAAAACTCCTTAAAAGAATGCCCCGCAACAAGCTCAATAGTTGCTTGATAATCGGCTTCGGAATAGCCCTTATTTTTTTGTGCAAATTCTTTGTAAAGATGCTGCATAACATCGTCCAAAGAGCGTTCGTTTTTTGTGTACCTGCGAACCATTAAATCTGTCATCCAAGCAAGCATACAACCTTCGCTATAAATAGAAGTTTTTCGGTGCGGCATAATCTCTCCATAACCATCCAGCCAAGTGTCAAAAGAGGAGTCGGCAACGCTTAAATTGTACCTTCCAAAATTATCGAAATGAGCATGCAAATGTCTTTGCATGGACTTAAAGTATTCATCATCGGTATAGATGCTGGATCGGTACAGAAAAAAATCTCCGTAATAGGTTGTTACTCCTTCGCACACATAGCCTAGTCTGGAATAATTTTGTTTGGTGTAATCGTACGGGTACATCTCAATTGGACGAATAGCTTTTACATTCCAAGCATGATATAACTCGTGCGAGCTCACACTTAAAAATTCTAGAAACAAATCGCCTTGCATTAAGTCGTAAGATGGGCCAAGTGCAATAACGGTAGATGCTAAATGCTCTACGCCATGATGGATGCGGGTAGGAAGTATTTGAAAGATAAAATGATATTCCTTGGTAGGAATAGGACCTTTCATACTCACAAACTGCTCGTTTATAAAGATGAAAAAGTCGTTAATTATTTTTGGCCAATTAGGTTTGCATTCGCCTTGAAACCAAAGGTTAAATTCTACCCCATCTAAAAAAAATACATTGTGTTTTATAGATGCGCTAGCTATGAAAGGGGAGTCGGCCAATTCATGATAATCAGCTGCAGTTAATGCATGTTTATACGATGTGTCTTCTCTCTTTTTGTGTGGAGTAGCTGTAGGAAGTGAACAGGCTACCTGATAATTATTGGGAACTTTTAATTCAATGGTACAGCTTTCATTTATTCTCTCGGGAATATATACGCAGCAATTTACCGGGTTTACATACAGTTGTTCCTCATCCAAATAAGTAGAACCGGCATTTAAAATGTTTGCGTAGAAGGTGTAGGTAAGGTGTAATTCTTTAACGCCATTAGTTTTTACTGCCCAGCAGTCTTTGCTTGTTTTGTGAAAGCTTAGGTTATTTCCTTTCTCGTCCTTAGGTGTAAAGCCTTTAACATATTTAGCAAAATCGGTTAGTTCATACCTGCCCGGCCTCCAAGCAGGCAACCGTACTAGGGTTTCTTCTCCTTTAACTGCTGCTATAAACGTTATGTCTAGCAGGTGCTTTTGTGGGTCGGTATAGGAGAAGATATATTTCATGAACATTTGTTTACTAATGGTGCAAAACTACGAATGATTTGTGAGTTATTCATGATAGCAGAGTACTGATTTTTTCTACATTCGCAATGAAGAAAAAGCCGATTTCAATTTAAAATAAGATATAAAGATGAGTTACGATTTAATAGTTATAGGTTCTGGTCCTGGAGGATATGTTGCAGCAATTCGTGCATCGCAACTAGGGTTGAAAACAGCCATTATTGAACGTTCTGAATTGGGCGGCATTTGTTTAAACTGGGGTTGTATTCCTACCAAAGCATTGTTAAAGTCTGCACAAGTATTTGAATATTTAAAGCATGCCGGAGATTACGGAATTAAGGTTGATGGAGGAGAGGCTGATTTTCCTGCTGTAGTAAAGCGCTCTCGCGATGTTGCGGATGGTATGAGTAAAGGCGTACAGTTTTTGATGAAGAAAAATAAAATTGATGTAATCAAAGGATTTGGAAAAGTTAAAGCAGGAAAAAAAGTTGAAGTGGATGACGAAGGAAAGAAATCTACATTAGATGCTAAAAATATAATTATTGCTGTAGGTGCTCGCTCAAGAGCGCTTCCTAATCTTCCTCAGGACGGAAAAAAAATTATTGGCTACCGCGATGCAATGGTGCTTCCTAAAATGCCTAAGAGCATGGTGGTGGTAGGTTCAGGTGCAATTGGCAGTGAGTTTGCGTACTTTTATGCAACCATGGGCACAAAAGTTACTTTGGTTGAGTTTATGCCGAATGTTGTTCCTGTAGAAGATGAGGAAGTATCTAAGCAATTAGAGCGCTCATTCAAAAAAATAGGAATGACCGTTATGACTTCCTCGGAAGTATTATCTGTAGATACCAAAGGAACGGGTTGTAAAGTGAAAATTAAATCTAAAGTTGGCGAAGAGGTAATAGATTGCGACATTGTTCTTTCAGCAGTTGGAATTCAAACTAATTTAGAAAACTTAGGGCTAGAAGAAGTTGGTATTGTAACAGATAAAGGCAAAATTGTGGTTAACCCTTTCTACCAAACGAATATCCCTGGATATTATGCAATTGGTGATTGTGTGCCCGGACAAGCCCTTGCTCACGTAGCTAGCGCTGAAGGAATTATTTGTGTAGAAAAAATAGCTGGTCATAACCCAGAGCCAATTAATTACAATAACGTTCCAGGTTGTACGTATACTTCTCCAGAAATTGCATCGGTAGGAATTACAGAGAAGCAAGCAAAAGAAAAAGGATTGGATGTTAAGATTGGAAAGTTTCCTTTTTCTGCATCCGGAAAAGCGAGCGCAGGAGGACAAAAAGATGGATTTGTGAAGATGATTTTTGATGCAAAATACGGTGAGTTGTTAGGTGCGCATATGATTGGCGCCAATGTTACCGAAATGATTGCAGAAATTGTTGTTGCGCGTAAACTTGAAACTACTGGTCACGAAATATTAAAAAGCATACACCCACACCCAACCATGTCTGAAGCAATTATGGAAGCTACAGCGCAGGCATACGGAGAAGTTATACATTTATAAAATCAAACCCCAAACGCAATAAAAGCATAAAGCTATGAACTACGATGAATTTGTACAAGCAGAAAAGAATATTGAAGCAAATCATTCTGATTTTTTTACTGCTGGAAAAAAACTAAACGATTACATCCTTATCGTTTATAACATGCGCACCGGCTATAAGCGTCACGAGTGGATAGATGAAAAAGGACTTCCTGAAGAAGTTAAAGCTGAAGTGCTTGATCTTATTAAAGTGCTTTCAGAGAAGCCAGCAGAAGAAGCATCTTAAATTAGCAAAGGAAATTAAGGTTAGTAAAAAAGAGTTAGGATTACATTCCTAACTCCATTCCTTCCATATTCATTTTGGTATTCTTACGCTTAAAGAGCGAGGTGTCAAATTTTCCGAACCGGTAAGAGAAAGTTAATCGGAAAATTTGAGGATCTCTTATTCTTGATGAAGTTTGATAAAAATAGGCTGATTCAGTAGTTGTTGCGCTAATGTCACTTGCAAAGATATCGTTAACTCTTAAGTTTAAACTTGCCGCTTTGTTTTTTAGAAATTCATATTTAAGAGCTGCGCTCACTTCATATTTTGCTTCGTTAAACCCTTGGGAATTTGCAGTATTTCCTCCTGACCAACCATGTCCGCTATACCCTGTATTTACTGGAACGGCAGTCTTTGATTTATAATCAGCAGTGATTTGTAGTGTTAAATTTTTTGGGAACTTAATTGTAAAATTCCATTTTGTAAACCAGCTAAATTGCTCGTTGGTTAAGTTTGCTTCTATATTCTTTGCATCAAGTACTGAGTAATATGCATTTACGTTTACTGTAAACTCTAACCATTTTTTTATCGAGTGTTTGCTAGTAAATTCCCCTCCATAAACGTAGCTTGCATTGGCATTTTCAAAAGTACTCATGATTACATTTTTCCCTAATAGCGTATCATATTCATTAAATTGGTAATCTGTAATTAAGTTGCTGGATGTTTTGAAGAAACCACTTACTAAAACGTTGTTTTGTTTATTAAATATTTTTAAATAAGATAATTCCAATGAGTGAGTAAACTCTGGTTTAAGTGCTGGATTTCCTCTTTTTAAATTTAGGGAATCAGAATAATCGGTAAATGGAATAAGCTGAAAAAAGGTTGGTCTATTTATTCTTCGTGAATAGGATAGTTGAATGTTATTTTTTTCATTGAACTCGTATGTGCTTGATGCGCTTGGGAAGAAGCTGGCAGGAAATGAATTCTTAAATGTTTTATTGGAGTCAATTAATTCACCAATGTATAACGAGCTTTCACTTCTTAAGCCAGTTTGAAAACTAAATTTATTTATTTGCTTGCTAAAAATTAAATAGGCTGCATATACCTGGTCATTAAATTTGTAGTTTGTACTTTGATTTTTTATTATTTCAAATTCTCCCGTGCTATCATTTTTTAGGAAATTGTCATTTTTAGTCAAGAAGTTTCTATAAGAACCTCGTACACCTGTTTCCCATTTTGTTTTATCATTTATTGGATGAACATAATCTGTTTGTGCGCTGTAAATTTCGGTATAACCGCTGCCTGCCATATTCTGTAATATGGTTGAGCCAAATTGATTTCCGGAAGCATTGTAATATTTAGTAGAGTAGTCCCCCCAATTGGTGAAACTACTTTTGTTGTAGTTAATGTCAGCAGTAAGTTCACGCCCTGCTTTTGGATAAATATGTTTATACTGAATAGTGCCACCGTTGTTTGTAAACTTTCTTCCGGTCTCAGAAATTCGGTGGTAGGTAGTGGTGTTAATTGAGGAGGGTAGTAAGGTGTCTGTCTGAGCTTTTAAATCATCAACTGGGTCAAACCTGCCGGATACTATATTGCCAGAGAATGTTAGCGTGTTGCGATTATTCATGAACCAATCTACGCCACCACGACTATGTAAAAATAATCCATCTCTTACGGAGTAGTTGTCCTGATAGATGTTAGTTAATGGATTTCCGAAGTAATTAAATCGATCCGTATTTCCTTTTGTAATAGAGTAGCGTTGATTTACATTGCCGCTTAAAAAAGCATTTAGCTTTCCTTCGCGAATATTAAAGTCGCCCCCAATGTTTCCTTTTCCTCGTTGATCAATTCCTGCTCTTACATTTCCATTATATCCAATGCGTTTTTCTTTTTTTAGTACAATATTTAAAATGCCTCCTTGTCCGCCCGATGCTTCGTACTTTGCAGATGGGTTTGTAATTACTTCTACGCTTTCGATTGCTTCAGCAGGTATTTGGTCTATGGTTAGGGTAGTGGGCTTTCCATCTACAAATATTTGAGGTGTGGCATTTCTTAGGGTAACTTTTCCATCCATATCCACACTTACTGAGGGAACTTGTTTTAATACATCTTCGCCAGTACCTCCTGCAGTTCCAAAATTTTTCTCAACGTTAAATATCTTTTTATCTAGTTTTAATTCAAATGCTGGAGCTGTGCCAATAATTTCTACATCTTTTAGTTTAGTGGCATTCATCGATATTTTAATGTTGCCAAGATCTCTGTCTACTGCATTTAACATGCTCATTGCTCCGCCACTTTTCATTTTGTCCATATCTAAATCAAAAGAAACTGGAAATTCTACTTCTTCGTAACCTAAAGCTTTGACTTTTAGGCGGTATTTGCCCATTACGTTTATTTTATCAATTGAAAAATCTCCATTTTCTAAAGTAAGCTGACCTCCCATGATCACATTTTTCTTCATGGTCTTGGTTAAAGTATCAAACTCGCTGCCAATTAATTGAACCGAAGCAAATTCTACTCCTTTGTTCGAGGTGCTATCAACTACTTTTCCATAGAGCCTGCCGGCTTTCATTTTTTCCATCATTCCCTTCATATTTCCTCCTCCTTGCCAGTTTCGTTCTTGTCCGAATAAGAAAGTAGAAATAAATATTATCGAAAAGGATAAGAAAATGTTTTTCATAGACTACAATAGTAATTAGAATTTCAGTTTAGACATCAAAATTAACTATTGGTTTAACGTATATTAACTTTTATTTATGCTATTATTGTCGTTTGCTTGCCTCGGACGCAATAACTACTGCCATAAGTATAAATCCTATTCCCATTCCTGCAAACATGCCTATCACCATATGGTCAAAGTACCACCCAGCAGCCATGCCTATGAACATACTGCCTGTGAACATGAGTCCACCTGCTTTTCTTGCTTCTTTTGATTTTTCTGCTTTTGTTTCCATAATGTATAGTTTTTAATTAAAATTGGTGAATTCAGATTTGGCTGTTACTAATAATTCTTTTAAGATTATGGTAGGAAGTGTTTCTCCATTAAATGCAATATGGGTGAGTTTTGTTGGTTGATGTTCAGTGTTTTCTGAAGCATATAAGCTGCCGATAAACCATCCCATTAAAAGGACGGCAACTAGTCCTCCGGTTATAAGAATCTTTTTTATTTGTTTTACATATAAGTTGTAAATTAAATTAATTGTTTTCATGGTATTTGTTTTTATTTTCTGATTTTTATTTTTTGCTATCAACATCTTGAACAGAGATGGTAGTTTCGGTTACTATTTTCTTTTTTACCTGATCTGTTTTTTCTTCCAATGCTTCATTTATTTCTTTCTCTATTCGTGATTCTAAATCCTTTTTCCCTTTTTTCTTTTTTGGTTTATCCAAACCATCGCAGTCAACACATCTTAATTCGTTGTCGCCCATAATCCATAGCCTGTTTACCATATCACCATCCCAAGTATCAGATTCATTATTTACATCGTATAAAATATTTTTCATGCTTCGTCCAATAAAGACCGATTTGCCTTTAGGTACACGCAATTCAACATGAACGGATTGGCCTCTCCATTTTTCTGTTTTTACAACAGAGTAGAAGGAGTTAAGTTCAACCAATGAATCCTTTTGATTGATTTCATACGATATTTTTTTTGCCAATTCCAAGGCTTCTTTCCTGCCGCTTCCTTTTGATTCGCTAAAAATAACAAGCTCAAAATTTTCTGATTCTCCTCTTACTATGTTAAGGTCAGGAAATCCAAAGTTTATATTTTCATCATCGACCGTAATAAGATTGTGTTTTTTTGCTCTAAAACGGAAATGACCTTTTTTTCTACTTTGACCATACTGTTCATCTTTATAATCTTTTACATCTAAATATAAGGTGCCAGATTTTGGCTGTTGTAATTCTACCACTGTTTTGCTAGTTGCCTCATCAGAAAATTCTGCTGCCACTTGATTGCCAAGAATCAGAGCTAACACGATCCCTATTATCCAAAGAATGAAAGCGCTAAGACCTACATATTTAGTTGACTTTCTAATTCCCAGCAGCATTTTTATACCTCCGTAGATTAACATAATTAAAGGCACTCCTACAACAAGAAGTAGTGTGATGCTAGCTAACAAATTCTGGCTTTCGTTATTAAAAAACATATGATAACCATCTTGAATTGAATAGGTATCGCCATCCAAGTGAATAATTCCAGTTTCTCCAAACATGGAACTAGCCATAGCTACCAGAAATACTAAGCCAATAATTACAAAGAAGACACCTACTATTTTAATAAACACTCTAAAGAAACCTCCTAATATTGCGCCAATGAAATGTAGCAGCTGGTCGATGAAATCTCTTGCTTTGCTGCTAGTTTCGGAAGCACTATTTTTTACTTCCTCACCCCATTTGCCTGCTCTTTTTCCAAATGAGTTCATTTCCTCTTCAACTTTTTTTCCAATGTTTGAAAAGTTTACATCTTCGCCTCTCATTTCCAGTTTTTCGGCCGAAGTTTTAGCTTCTGGTATTACAATCCATAAAACAATGTAAAGTAAGAACCCCGTTCCTAAAGCGAAGAATGAAACTACTAGAGCAAGACGTAACCATAAAGGATCAATGTTGAAGTAGTTCGCAATTCCTGAGCAAACGCCACCTAGAATTTTATTATCTGAATCTCTAAATACTCTTCTTTTTTTATTAGTAGTTCTATAGGTAGTTTGTTCGTTTTGAGTTTTTTCGCCTTCCGGAGCGGTCTCAACAAACTCTTCGGGTTTTCCCATTACTTCAATAACATGTGCAACATCGGTCATAATAACCACTTGTTTTTTGTCCGTGATACGCTCCGAAAGCATTTCAGCAATTCTGTTCTCGATGTCTGCCATTATTTCATCTCTCCCTTCAGATTCGGAAAAGTATCCTTTAATGGTGCTTAGGTAATTGTAAAGTTTACCGTATGCTTCTTCTTCGATATGGAAGATGATGCCGCTTAGATTTATGTTTACTGTCTTATTCATGGTGTTTGATTGTTTTAATTAGTTAGTGATTTTGTTTACCGCTTTTACTAGATCTTCCCAGGTTCCTTCCAATTCTTTTAGGAATTGTCTTCCTACTGGAGTTAGTTTGTAGTATTTGCGTGGTGGGCCTGTAGTAGATTCCTCCCATCGATAGGTGAGTAGCCCCAGGTTTTTAAGGCGCGTAAGAAGCGGATATAATGTTCCTTCCACCACCACTAACTTTGCGCCCTTCATCTTCTCGATGATCTCGGTAGGGTACGCATCGCCCTTGGTTAAAATGGAAAGGATACAAAACTCCAAAATCCCTTTGCGCATTTGTGCTTGTGTGTTTTCGCTATTCATATTTTATATAGTATTTGGTTTAACATCTTACTTGACAATACAAAGATATGTATTTAAACTAGTACCTTGTATCACATAATACTATATATTTTCAAACATTAGCCTAACTAGTTGATAATGAATGAGAATAATTTTAGTTGATTCGATTCATTTCTATGTATTTTTGCGATTAGATAATTAATTATGGATTTGCTTCAAAATTTTCAAGACCTATTTTCATTGGAAGCGGCACTAAGCATGCTTACCTTAACTATAATGGAGATAGTTTTAGGAATAGACAATATTATATTTATTGCCATTATTGCTAGTAAGCTACCCGATAGGGAATCTCAGCGGAAGGCGCGCTTTATAGGTTTAAGCTTAGCGCTTATAATGAGGATAGGGCTGTTGTTTAGTATTGCCTGGGTAACAGGACTTAAAGATCCATTATTTTATATAGGTGATTTTGGTGCAACAGGTAGAGATTTAATTTTATTTGCAGGCGGAGTATTTTTATTAGGAAAAACTACCATCGAAATACACCATAAGATAGAAGGTCATGGAGAGCAAGAGGTAAATGTAAAAACCATGGCAGTAAATGCAGTTGTAATGCAAATAGTATTTATTGATATCATCTTTTCTTTTGATTCAATCCTAACTGCCGTAGGTTTAGTTAGTAATGTTTTGATAATGGTGATTGCCGTTATCATTGCTATGATAATTATGCTGATTTTTTCTGAGCGTGTAAGTGATTTCATTAATAACCATCCTACGATTAAAGTATTAGCTCTTGCCTTTTTATTAATGATTGGAATGGTATTGATAATGGATGCTTTTCATTATCATGTTCCTAAGCAATATATCTATATCTCTATGGCTTTCTCGTTGCTAGTTGAAGCTTTGAATATGAGGATGAGAAAAAAGCGTGCTGACAAGGGGACGCACTATGATGATTAGATTATCCGGCAAATAATTCAAGTAAAAAAAATATTCCAAACAAAACACTCGCGAAACCGTTTGTGGTAAAAAATGCCAGATTTACCTTGTCTAAGTTATTGTGTTTTACAAGGGTGTGTTGGTAGATTAGTAACGCGATGAATATTGTTGAGCCTATCCAATACCATAAACCAAAATTAGTAAGCATTCCTGCAAACAGAATTACTGAGGCGGAAATAATATGCAGTGCTCTGGAAAGTACAAGTGCATTCTTTTTTCCAAGCAACACAGGAATCGATTTTAACTTATTTACTTTATCAAACTCTTCATCTTGCAATGCATAGATAATATCAAAGCCGCTTACCCAAAATAAAACTACCAATGAATAGAACAGGGGTAGTAAATTAAATTTACCAGTAACAGCCAAATAGGCTCCAATAGGCGCTAGCGATAACCCAAGGCCAAGGACTAGGTGGCAAAGCGGAGTAAATCGTTTGGTGTAGCTATAGCCTAATACTACAGCAAGGGCAACTGGCGATAAGTAAAAGCAAATAGCATTAATGAAAAATGTTGTTACAATAAACAGCAGACAATTTAAAATGATAAAAAGCAAGGCATTGTTTTGAGTGATTAGCCCACTCGGGATTTCCCGAATTTTTGTTCTAGCATTTTCTTTATCAAATTTATAGTCAGCCAACCTATTAAATGCCATGGCTGCATTTCTTGCAAAGACCATACAAACTATTACTTTGGCAAATAAAAACCAGTTTATGGTTGTTTCACTCTCATAGAATGAAGACAAATTAAAACGATACCCTAGGAAAAAACCTATTAATGCAAATGGCATTGCAAAAATAGTGTGGCTAAATTTAATTAAAGACAAATAGTTCTTTACGGTACTCATAAGAAGTTAGTATCAAAGAGGTAGTTGTAATTTGAAAACGAATATACGAATCGCATTCCATTCGTATATTCGCTATCGTATTTCAAAAAACATATAATGGAAGAAAAGATTATTAGCACCTCTAATCCTCGTATAAAAAATGTTCTTAAGCTTAAAGAGAAGGCTTCTGAAAGAAAACAGCAAGATTTGATGGTTGTTGAGGGGCTTAGAGAGATACTGATGGCTAGGGAAAATGGATTTGATATTAAAACCCTATTTGTTTGCGATGAAATATCCGGTAAAAAAAGTAAGGAATTGGTTTCTTCAGCTTCTCATTTAGTATGGATAAGTAAAGAGGTGTTTCATAAAATTACGTATCGCGAAAACTCAGATGGACTCTTAGCTCTTGTTAAGCCTAAGCATTTGCGGTTAAAGAATTTAAAGCTTTCTGATAATCCTTTAATAATCGTTTTAGAATCTGTTGAAAAGCCTGGCAACCTTGGTGCGATACTACGTACGGCAGATGCTTCGGGTGTTGAGGCGCTGATAGTTTGTAATCCTAAGACTGATATTTATAATCCCAATGTGATTCGTTCAAGTATAGGCTGCATTTTTTCTAAGCAGGTAGTTGGGGAAAGTATAGACGTGGTAATCGCATTTTTAAAAGAAAAGAAAATCAAAACCTATGCTGCAGCTTTAACTGCTCATAAAAACTATACGAAAGCTGATTTTAGTTTGCCCTCTGCCATTGTTTTAGGCACGGAGGCGGATGGGCTGTCGGATGCATGGCTTAAAGCATCAGACGAACAAATTAAAATTCCCATGTTAGGTAAAACAGATTCGCTAAATGTGTCGGCTAGCTGTGCGGTAATTGTGTACGAAGCAGTAAGGCAGCGTGCTACTTAGCAACAATCATTTTTTTGGTTGTAACTACACTTCCTTCTTTTTTAAAAGTGCAATAATAGATTCCATTTGGAGCATTAAGTTCAAGAGATATATTTTCTGAACTTATGTTCGATTGGAATATTTTTTTTCCTAGTAAACTGTAAATTATTAATTCATTAATTCCTGAGGGGATATTGGCAATAACTAGCCTTCCAAATGATGGATTTGGATATATTATAATATCCTTATTATCAGTATTATATATATCATTATTAGAAGTAGCACATCCGGTAAGTGTGTTAAATGCATCTGCCTTTCCATAGCCCCAATTATTGTCAGGTAAATTAGTGCTGGTAAACACATCCAGCCGAGCGCAATTTGTAATCGTATTTTTTACTGTTTGCCAATTAGCAAATGGTTGCATTTGTAAATATAAAGCGGCAATACCAGCAACTGAAGGTGATGCGTTTGATGTGCCACCATCCAGCTTATGAAAGCCACCTTGAGCCAAATTAGTAGTGTTGCCCAGAGAAATACTTTGAGCTGACATTGATAAGGGAATTGCTCCTAAGGTCCAGTCGCCTGGAGAGGTTATGTCTGGTTTAATTCTTCCATCCCGGGTTGGCCCTTTGCTAGATGAAGAGAATAAATTACCTGGTACTCTAGTGTTATCAAATTGTAAAATAGTGTCATAATCAAAATATTGATTTCTGTTGGTGTAATTTCCAACAGTAATGACCTCACCTAAACATTGGAAACTACTTGCCATATTTGATTTTAAGTCTGGTTGTTTATATTTTTTTAAGGGAGAATAGATTAATGAGTCAGCCAGATTTGCAGTTTCTAAATCAAATGACCAAGCATCAAACTTGCCGGATCCTGTAGTCATAAGTCTCCAAAAATATGTTGTAGTATCAGGTGTTATTGAGAATTCCATGGAGTTCACGCCCATATATAGATCTCCGTAAGTTATCATTGTGCACATTTTGTTTGTACCATTATAAATAGTATCATATCCTAATACTCCTATGTGTGGAGCAATCCCAGAGAAAGCAGTATTTCCTCTAAAGGAGTAAGTAGGGGTTACTTTGTCTGCGCCAATGGAAAATTGAATATTACTAAAGTCTGAGGTAGAGGCGTACATGCCAATGTATGCAGAGCCAGATAGCCACGAAAATGTAGTATCACTGGTTACGTTATGTCCTGCATGAATAGCTAAATCTCCGGCATTGCCAGCTGCTGCTACAAAGCTTCTGCTTGGTTGTGCAATAATTTGATTTTTTATTATTTGTGCTTCCAGATTTAAGCCATCGTGTGAACCGTAGTAATCTCCAATACTAACATTAATAACGCATGGTTTTCCAAGTAGAGCAGCTTTGTCGTAAATATATTTAGTCGCATCGGCAATACCATTTGCAGCATTAAAATCCAGCGCTACAAATATGATATCAGCATTGGGTGCAACACCTTTGTATTTGTTCATAGCAAGGCCATTGCCGGCTGCAATGGAAGAAACGTGAGTTCCATGCCCATAATTGGTAAGCGCAGTTGTTAAGTGGGCAGTAGCTTTGCCGTTATCAATATCGGTGTTGTTCCATTCTTGGCCATAATTAAAAGGAAGAGGTGGCACGGAGTCATTTAATACTTGATCCCATAAAAATTTAATTCTAGTTTTTCCGGTGCTATCTTTAAAGTCTGGATGTGTATAATCAATACCGGTGTCAATGATTCCCATCACAACGCCATCGCCTTTATAGGGTTGAGCTAATGGACCGCTACCATTGTGTACAGGTATCACTCGGGTGTGAATCAGCATGGTGTCGCTGAGTGTTTGTAGTTTGGAGTAAGGGCTTTTAGTTTCAATGCGATTTACAAAAGTTTGATCTGCTAACACCGTTAAAAATTTTGCTTGTAGGCTTATGGAGGCAATATCATCTGCTGAATAGTAGAAGGAGCCGTCATGTTGTTCTGTGAATATTTTTATTTCGCGTACAGAACCTTTGACAAGCATTTTAATATTTTTTTCTTTATTTGAACCATCTGCAGCAATTAAGGCAGCTCCAAAATTCATTTTTACATTTTTTTGGGCATGGCAAGCCTGATGTAAAATAGAAAAGAAAACAAAGGGAAGGATAATTAACAATCTATTCATTTAATGAAAGCTATGAAATTCAAAGATAATGATATTAATAATTAATCGGAACAGTTTTTGATTTATATGCTTAACATAGTTTATTAACTTCGTATCTAGAAAAATGAACAAATCATACCTCCATAAGCAGTTTTTTACTATTCTTTTTTTTGTAGCAATATATGTTAATGCATTTGGGCAGCAAAAAACCATACAATATGATAGGGATTTTCAATTTAGAGAGGGGGTTTATTTTACCTATTTAGATTTTAAAAATAACAATCCAATTCCTACCTCTAAAATTATTTCAGACTACAATAAAAATAATCGTGATTTTATTAGTAGCGTTTTAAATAAGCCAGATTTTAAATATATAGATGGCTTTGGTAAAGAGAATACGTATACATCAAATCAAATTTGGGGCTATTGCTCCAATGGAACAATCTTTGTGAATCACGGTACAGATTTCAATAGGGTTAATATTATCGGAAGTATTTGTCACTTTGTCGCTACTGTTAAAGTTCGCATTAGCGCTGCAGACCCTTTTTATAATAATCAACCTTTTGGATCACAAGATAGGTTTACTTATTCCACAGAGCAATTTGTAATAGACTATGAGTCAGGAAAAATCCTTCCTTTCTCCACAGGAAATATGGAAGCACTCCTTTCTAGAGATGAATTAATTTATCAGGAATTTAATGCTCTTAAGAACAGAAAAAAAAGAGAATCGATATTTTTATATTTGAGAAAATATAATGAAAAGCATCCTATTTATTTTCTAGAGTAGGTTATGCTTTAGGCTTTGACGTGTCTAATAATAATTGAAACAGGTATACTATTTTATTTCTTCATAAGGATTTTCATTCTTTTCTTCCCCTAAAATTATCCTGCTAGCTTCAGAGAATTCTGTTTTAGTAAACATAAGCCCAATCATCATGATTAAGCTAGAAACAATAATTACATAGTAAATAATCCCATCATTAAATACGGTTGATTGTAAGCCAACAGGAATGCTGTAAAATAATACTACGGTTACTAGCCCTCTAGGAGCAATAAACAGCTCTGGGATCACATGGGTTTTAGAAATAAAACGAAGAAAGATAAATCTAACAAAAAGAATACATGCAATAATTGCTGATCCGGTTATTATTACTTCAGGTTCAATGAGTGAAAAAATATTCATGGTATATCCAAATAAAATAAAAAAGAAGGTGCGAATCAGGAAAGCCGATTCGGCAGTAAGTAATTTTAACTCCGCAGTAACCGAAGACATTTTTTCAAGATGTAAGATTTCGGCAAACTTCCCTTTTATGAAATATTTATTATTGTTTAGCATCATGCCAAACACAAGGATTAAAAGCAGGGAGGGGAGGTGAAACACTTTTCCAATGGCGTAGATGAGTATTAGAATAGCAAAAATCAAGAATGATTTAATATGTGTCTTTAAGCTGTTAAGCATAAGCACTAAAAATGCAGAGCTCACTATTGAAATAATAATGATGTAAAATAGGTTTAGGAAAAAATCTACAAAAGATTCCGAAGACATTACATTATCCAGAATGGCAAAATTAAAAACCATAATTCCTATAATATCTGAAAAGGTAGATTCGTAGATAATGAACTCTTTTTTATGTTCGCTTAAACCCTTTACTGAAGGAATTGCAATTGCGCTACTAATAACACCCATGGGAATCGAATACACCATCGCATTTTGTATGCTCATGCCAAGGTGATAATGCAAAATAGAGTATATGAGCCCACTCGTTCCTGCTAATATGAGTATTGATGATAGAAGCGACTTGCCTATTAATGGCAATTTGCTTTTAGTTACTTCTAAATCTAAAGAGCCTTCTAGAACTATCATGATTAAGCCAATGACTCCAAATAGGTCTAGAAAAAATCTAGTGCCTTCTATTTGGATTCCCAATCGGTCTCCAAGTATCTTTATGCCTACACCCGTTGAAAGCAATAAAATTACTGAAGGTATTTTTATTGACTTTGCTATCATATTAAATAAATAGGATAGAATAGTCAGAGAGCTGAGTGTAATTATTATGTTATTTACTTCGTTCATTTATGATTTGTGTAAAGTAGAGAATAAGCAAAATTAAACAATGAATGGTAAAATGTTCAATGGTATCAAATAGCCTTCTTGCTTTTTCTTGCAGTAATTTTCTGCACTTTTTTTCTTCTCATGATTTTTAGTAGGCCATCCACAGAAGTTGAGATAGACTTTTCAAGCGATTCAGAATTTTTTTTAATAAAGTGATCATTTCCTTTAATGACTAAACGAATTTCACAATACTGATTTTTTGTACTTTTCTTTTCGCCTTCATAAAGGGTTACATCTGCTCGTATAATGCTTTCATTTTGTATAAATAATTTCTTTATTTTTTTATTTGTAAATTCTTTTAATGATGAGCTGGCTTTAAAGTTTACTGATTGAATTGTTGTTTTCATATTGCAAGGTAGTTTTATTTGTTATTACATAATTAATCTAACACCTCCTAGGTCTGAAACTTTATAAGGGAACTTATTGCTTGGGGCACTGATAAACATAAAGTTTTTAGGAATATTCCACTCTTTACTTAATTGGTCAATCAATGCGGGAGTAAACTTGCCTGGAATAGTGAGGAAATCAATTTTAATTTCGGGATACATCCTGTCTAACACTTCAAAATCTTTAATAAATTCATCAGGAACAAGGTAACCATCCTTAAGTACAGTAACAATCCTCATTTTACTAGTAATTTCATTCTCCTGAACATAAATCATTACTTTATTTAATATTGAAATATCATCCACCTTAGAAAAGAATACAAATTCTTGCGAGTTTAATTTTAACAATATATTTTTTATTTTTAAATGACTGAATAATGAAATTCTTCGCATTTCATCAATACCGCTTTTAATAATTGTTAACGTAAATTGCAAGATTTCATTCCTGTGCATTAGCGAATAAACTAACAAAATAGAAGGAATGAAATACTGTAAAAAAACAACAAGGTAGTCAGGATGCATGCGTATATTTCCGTAGAGTCCAATAATTACACCCAGTAATCCAATAATTACAAAAAAAACAGAAGCATGTTCAGGCCGAGGTAAGCGGCTACGTTTTATTTTCAATAATAAATTTCCAATAGCGAAATAAACCATTACTGCAAGAAACGAAATTGTGTATACTCCAGCCATAACCTCAAGTTTTCCGGCTGTAAATACTAAAACTGATATGCATAGGATGTAGAAAATAAGGAGTATTCTGGATGAGCTGCCATTAGAATTTTCTTTTAAAAGCAATTGAGGTAAGACACGGTCTAGAGTCATTCGTTTCATTAACCCTCCAACACCTACAAAAGATGTTAGTACTGCACCTGAAAGTACTAAAACTGCATCGATAGAAATTACCCATGCCAACCAGTTTCCGCCAGTTTGTTTTCCTAAAAAAGATAAAAGCGATTCTTTGTGTTCTCCAATTTCAGCAATTGGAATCACTGCAATTGCTAAAATAGCAATCAAGGGATTGATCACTGTAACTGCTATCCACATATTGCGTAATGTTTTGGGAAATACTCCAATTTCTTGTTCTTCAACAAAGTTTGCAGAACTTTCAAATCCACTTATTCCAAGCATGGCCGCACTAAACCCAAAAAAAAGTGCAGCGGTAATACTTCCATGAACAGGCAGGTGAAAATTCTCTATCAAAACAGCTGTGCCATTCATGAATACATATCCAATTGCCGAAAAAATTAATATAGCAAGCGACACTAGATGAAAAATAAATATTCCAACTGCTACTTTGGATGATTCGCTAATACCTTTAATCGTAAGCATTAAAAAGATTGTAAGAACAACAATAGTTGCTATGAAGACGGGGACGCAGGAAATGATTCCATGTAAATAGTGCATTGCCTCACTAGCTGATATTACTGCAGTAGCCATGTAGGATAAAATAGTAAGACAAGCAGCAACGGAAGCATTAGTTTTACTTGTAGTATTTAGTAGAATATTGTATGCGCCACCATTTAAGGGTAAGGCGCCAACAGCTTCTCCATATATTTTTCGATATAAGAATAAGACTACCGAAACGAGTAGGAGTGTTATCCAGGCATATTGCCCCGCATAGATAATTGATAAAGCAGAAACATATAGGCAGGAGGAAGTGATATCATTTCCGCAAATTGCAGTTGCTGAAAGCTCATTTAATTTCTTAGGATGCGGAGTATTCATTAATTATTATTTATAATTCAGGTATTTCTAAATTCTATCGAATTTTTTATTCAATTTTTAATTTGACAGTAATTAAATGTGAAACAGTTGATGTTGGAGGATGTAAACAAATGCCCCAACAAAATACCCAATTAGTGCAAGCAGGGAAATATTTTTTAGATACCAGAAAAAATCTATTTTTTCCAATCCCATTACAGCAACTCCTGCAGCAGAGCCGATTATTAAAGCGCTTCCTCCTGTGCCTGCGCAGTAGGCTAAAAATTCCCAGAAATAATGATCGGATGGATAGGTTTGTAGGTCATACATGCCAATTGCCCCTGCTACCATTGGAACATTATCTACAATGGAAGAAAGTAATCCTATGGACAGCACTATTTGATTTATATCTCCAATTTTTTCATCTAAAAGCTGAGCAAGTGAACCTAATTGTCCAGTTGCTTGCAGACTACCAATTGCCAGAAGAATCCCTAAAAAAAATAACACACTTGGTGTATCTGCTTTGCGTAAGGCATGTACTACGGAGTATTCACTTTTTTCTTCGTCATTTTTGGATTTATGTGTTATTTCTGTAATAACCCAAAGAATTCCAAGTCCAAGTAAGATGCCCATATAAGGAGGGAGATGCGTGGCTGTTTTAAATGCCGGAACTAAAATTAATATTGAAATACCACTCCAAAAGATAAAATTACGTTCAAAATTAGTCGTTCCTGTATTGTCAGAAGCTTTATTTACTGGATTTAATTTCCCTTTCATTTTAAAGGATGCAATTAGAAGAGGAACAATCAGGCATGCTAAGCTTGGGGTAAATAATTTTATTATAATATTTTTAGAAGTTACTTGCCCTCCAATCCAAAGCATGGTAGTGGTAACATCTCCTATGGGAGACCAAGCGCCACCGGCATTAGCGGCAATAATTACAAATCCTAAAAAAACCATTCTATCGTTTCTATCTGTAATTAACTTTCTTAATAAGGAAACCATTACTATTGATGTAGTAAGATTGTCCAATACTGCCGATAAGAAAAATGTTAGAATAGAAATAATCCATAATAAAGATCTTTTATTTGTAGCTGTAATTCTGGAAGTTATAATTGTAAACCCATCGTGAGCGTCAATTAATTCTACAATCGTCATTGCTCCTAGTAGGAAAAAGAGAATTCCTGCTGCATCGCCAAGATGTTCTGCAAGTTGTTCGCCTACAAAGTGGTTGTCAGAACTATATAAAATGTAAACAGTCCAGCACAATACTCCAGTAATTAAAGCAGAGGCAGCTTTATTAATCTGAACAGAATGTTCAAAAGCGATAAAGAGGTAACCAACAACAAAAATCACCAAAATAAAACTTTCCATATATGGCTTTTATATTTCTTGCAAATATATAGTAATAATGGCATTTTTTTATTGTGATTAAGTGCAAGTTCGCAACATGTAATAATACCAACGAAGCAAGAACATTACCAAAAAAATGTAAGGTAGCTTAGTTTTGGCTCAAGTTGCGAAGATTTATAGGGTGATATCTTGATTGTCTTCTTTATAAGTTAAGGAGTATAGGTCTTTTCTTCTGTCTTTCCAAGTTTGAACACTTCCCATTTCCCTATTTCTTTTTAGCAAATCAAGGTCTAAATCTTGTGTGATCATAGTTTCGGTATTTGGGGTTGCCTCTGTTGCAATACCTTCTCTGTGGAATTCTGTATCGGATGGAGTAAAGATGGCAGATTGACCAAAGTGAATATCTAAATTATCAACCTGCGGAAGATTGCCTACACATCCTGCAATTGCTACGTAAATCTGATTTTCTATAGTTCTGGCTTGAGCGCAATAACGAACTCTTAAATATCCGCGTCTGTCTTCTGTATTATAAGGCACAAACATTATTTCAGCTCCCTTGTTTGTAGAAATCCTGCTTAATTCTGGAAACTCTACATCGTAGCAAATCAATATTGAAATTTTGCCGCAATCGGTATCAAATACTTCGACTTTGTTTCCTGGTTTTACTCCCCACCATTTTTTTTCATGTGGAGTGATGTGAATTTTGTATTGTTTTCCAATAGTGCCATCGCGTCTGAATAAAAAAGATATGTTATATAGATTTCCTTTTTCTTCTGTTAAATGTGACCCGCCAATAATATTTGTGTTGTATTTGATGGCTAGTTTAGTAAACAATTCAAGATACTGATCTGTAAATGCTGTTAACTGTCTAACTGCGGTGCCTGGTCTTTTCTTTGGCAAAAAAGTAAGTAATTGCATAGTGATAAGTTCTGGAAATAATACAAAATCGCTTCGATAGTCAGAAGCTACATCTACAAAGTACTCGCATTGATTTGCAAATTCTTGAAAGTTCTTAATCATACGCATTTGGTACTGAACAGCAGAAATTCGTACGTAAGGAGTATCTCTTTTTTTCTTACCTGTTTTTTCATTATACGCAACATTAATCCATTCTAAAAACGTTGCATAGCCTCCAGATTCGGTGTCGTTTGGCAGATAATTTGGTAATATTCTTTTTAGTGCAAACCCGTTTGAATGTTGAGAGGTGAGCACCGGGTCAAAGATTTTTCGGTCCATTACTTTTTCAACGTATTCCTCAACTTTTATTTTGCTTTTATACTTAGCATAATTTGGAATTCTTCCTCCAATTGTAATTCTTTTAAGATTTTTATTTTTCACAAGATCTTTCCTGGCTTGATACAGCCTTCTAGAAAGTTTCATATTCCTATACTCTGGATCAACCATAATCTCTGCTCCATATAAAGTATCTCCAAGAGGATCGTGGTTAATAAAAAAGCCGTTACTTGTTAATTCAACCCAAGTGGAGGTTTCTGAATATTTGCTGAAATCTAAAATGAGGCTACAAGAAGAGGCAATTATGTTTTTTTTATATTCAATGCAAATTTGTCCTTCGGGAAATAATTTTAAAATACTGCTAAATTGTTCTATAGACCAAGGTTTCATTAATGTAAAGCAACGTAATTGAAGTTCTGCTACTTTTTGGTAATCATCTAGGTGAAGTTTTCTAAGTTTGATTTTTTTTTCAATGTTTTTGTTTTCGGGTTGCATAAATATCATTAAATGGTTAATTTGGTCTTGATTTGGCAATTTTTTTATTGCTCATTTCAGTCAAAGATAAAATATTTTTTTTAAAAAATGAATAAATCCTTAAGCGTTAAGCGAAACTTATTTCCAAGAGGAAGTTAGTGGTATTCCTAGAGTTTAACAACAGCTTTATTCAGCTTGTCAAAATGGATTTGAAGTAAATAAGAACTTTCGCTATCCTTTCCAATCGTGTTTATTACGGAAGCAATTGGATATTTAAGTTCAATATAATGTATGTAATTATTTACGCTTCCCATTGCATTTACAGACACACCTTTATCGTTTTTATACATGATGTTAGTCACAATAGCATATTCAACATTATTTTTGTATAGCATTTTAAGTAAGAGGTCTGGGTCGTAAATGTAGTAATTTGAATATTTCTTTTTCATTTCTGCAAACAACCCTTCAATATCAGTTTTAGTTTCTGTTTTATTATATAAAAATACGGAATTGATGTGTTTAGTATATGATTTAGGAAATGAATATATAATGAAGGTTTCTAATTGTTCATTGGTGGCAATCCAAGGAGTTTCAAAATTTATGATAGCTCTGATGTAAAATCTAGTTTGCTCATAAAGCCTATCAATTTTTTTGGTTTTATTTTTTATTTCTTTTATGGCAAAAAAGTATAAGCCTGTATCTTGTTTAGCGTAACTCAATAAGGTGTCTTTAGATATTTTAGGGACGGAGTAAATCGGATAAAATTCTCTACCCGTATAAACAAATGACATGTCTTGTTTTCTGCTTGCTATTTTTTTATCTTTTGGGACATGTTCTGCTGCCCATTGACTCATTTTTATGAAGTTACTCCAACCAGGATGTAATCCAAACAGTAAATCTCCCCCTAGGTTTTGTTTTAATATCTTTGTTGTTGATTTTGCAAATTTATAGGTTTGTTTAACTGAGGTTAACATTAATATGAATGTAAGGATTACAAAAATGTATTGTGCTTTTATATATTTTTCTAAAATGTAATACACCGTGCTTATTGCAAATAATAAAATGTAGGGGTAGTATATTATTATTAAGCTAGCTACAGGACATTATACTTTATCGCAATTTTACATTACAAGCGCCAATGTATATGTTTGCATTGTACATTTCAATCTTGTATATACCTGCCTTGAGTTTTTCCTTAGGCTCATAGGTCATTTCAATTTTCTTGTTTACTTTAATTTCTGTTTTTGAAAGACTTGCAAAATAATTTTCATCATCATTGCTAGCTGTGTAAGATAATCCGCTCTCGTTACCGCTAATTTGCTTGCCATCTGGTTTGGTTATTTTTAATGAAATGCTTTCGACCATATTTTCAGGAACCTTAAAGTTTACAGAGATCTTTTTTGTTCTCCTAGCTTGTGCGGTTAACTTCCCTTTTCGCATGGTAGGCTCAATCAAATAATTGTCTGCTGTCATTGAGCTTAGTATCTCTAAGTTGGTAGCTAGTTGTTTGTTTTCTTGTTGTGCAGATACTAGAAGTAGATTTAAGTTTTCTTTTTCTTTATTTAAATTTGCTACGGTACGTTCCATTCCCAAGTACTTCTCTTCAAATTCTAACTTTAGTCGATTTAATTCCTTTAATTGTTTACGGATATTCTGTAAGCTACTATTATCTTTATTGAGGTTTTCTATTCGATTTTCTTTTTCTGTAAGCTTTGAGCTAGTAACATATAGGAGCTTGTCTAATTCTTCATTTTTTCCTTTTAATGAATTTATGTCTGATTGGAATTTTTCAATTTCTTTTTGAAGTGAAAGTTTTTCTGACAAGATTAATTCTGATTTTAGTTTTTCATCATGCAATGATTTATTTAAAAAATTGTTTGAGTTGTAGTATACACCGGTACCTATCACCGACATAACTAACAGTATAATTGCGCTAACTGCAATTATGTTTTCTTTTGTGCTTTTAGTTTTCATAGTATTTGTTTTAGTATTAATTGGTGCTTTTTCTAATTCAAAATTCGTCTATCGGAATTAAAAGGATATTAATTGGAGGTTAAATATGAATTAAACTTAAATAGAAGTAAGTATGATGTTTTGTATTGCATTCACAGGTATCATAATCCCTCCTTTTAATTGAACATGATATTCTGTTGCCATCCAAATCGTAGTGTATACTGCCCAGGTCCCTTCTGAAGTTCTAAAAAGAATTTTCAATTTGTGTTTGTACGCATTTCCTAGAATAGCGCCTTGTTTAAGTAAATTACTTCGTTCAAATTTTTGCTCGTTGCTTGTCAATACTTCTATGTTGTTGAAGGTTAGAGCAGCAATGTCTTCTTTGTTAATTTGATTTATTTTCATTTGTAATATTTATTTGTTCATGAAGCAAATCTCTATCATCTTGATTAAATCGAGATTAACAAAGAATTAAAAGTGAATTAAAGATTAAGAAAAGAAGGGGAGTCTGATAGTAACTGAAGTGCCAATATTTATTTGAGATTGAATCGATATTTCTCCTTTATGTATTTGAATAATTTTTTTGGTAAGTGAAAGCCCTAGCCCATTGCCGTAAATATTTTTTGCATTTTTAGCTCTAAAAAATGGTTGAAAGATTGATTTTAAATCTTCATTATCTATGCCAATTCCATTATCTGTAAAAGACAATATCAGGGATTTGTCGTTGCTAGATAAATTAACATCTGCAGTGTAGTTTGGGGAATATTTGCAGGCATTATCCATTAAGTTGGCAATAGCAGTTTTAATTAAATGTTCATTTCCTAAAATCGTCAATATATTTTCATCCTCTACAGGTTCAGAAAATTTTATATTTATTTTATATTTTTTTTTACGTTCAAGTATTTCCATTCTGGTTTCCCATAATATCTCATCAAGTCGAATAGGCAGCATGGAAATTGCTGATACATCCGAGCTGGCTTTTGCTAAATCCAATAAGCCGTTTGAAAGTTCATTTAAGTTTTTTATGTCTTCCAATACTGAATTTAATATAGCGTTGTATTCTTCATTAGATCTAACTTTCATTAATGAAACTTCAATTTGTCCGGTAATGGAGGTTAAAGGGGTTCTTAATTCGTGCGATGCGTTTGATACAAAGCTTCGTTGCATTTCAAATGCAGACTCTAGTCTTTCTAACATTTTATTGAATGTTACAGCTAATTGAGCTATTTCATCACTTCCATTTCCTTCGTTTACTCTTAAATTTAAACTTGAAATGGTAATTTGATCTACTTGCTTTACAACGTTTGACATTGGTTCTAAAGCGCGATTAGCAAATATTCGTCCAGCTATAATAGTAAGACCAATACTTATAAGTGATCCAAATATTAATATCCACTTGAGATTATTTAATTTACCTCTGCCATATTTATCTAAGGCGGATGCAATTACTACAAACCGATCAAACCTATCGGTGTATAATAGGCCAACAAATTCATAATCGCCCTCTGTAAAATTGATATTTCTTTCTAGTCGAATATCATCAAGTAGTTGCTTGGGAACTACATACCTAGAATCGTCATCTACGCTATTGTATATTTGATCTCCTTTGTAATTGTAAATAACAACTTTTTCCTCATTAAGGGAAAGATTAGTATTTCTGTCAATGATTTTAAGTGTTTCATAATTAATTTCCTTTACTTCAATGAGTAGTTTGGCAGTATTTTGTGCTTTGTTTTCTAATCTTGAATAAAAGTCTGCTGCTCGGTAACTAGCAGAGAAATAATATATATTAATAGAAAATAAGACAAGGATAAAAGAGACAATAATTGAAAACTGAAAGGTAAGGCGTGTGCGAATGTTAAAGTTTTTCACTTTCCCTCTTTTAGAATATATCCAAATCCAGTTTGAGTATGAATTAATTTAATGGGGTAGTCTTTGTCTATTTTTTTTCTAAGAAAGTTAACATACACATCTATTACATTTGTGCCAGTATCAAATGTGATATCCCATACTTTTTCAGCAATAGAAGACCGGGAAAGTACCCGACCTTTGTTTCGTAATAAATATTCGAGAAGTGAAAATTCTTTTTGCGTTAACACGATTTTTTTTCCTCCTCTATATACTTCAAAATTCTCTAAATTCATTTCAAGATCAAGAAATTTTAATATATTTCCTGTTGTAGTATTTGAAGAGTTTCTCTTTAGCAATGATTTTATTCTCGCTAAAAGCTCTCTGAATTCAAATGGTTTTACTAAATAGTCATCTGCCCCTGACTCAAAACCTGATAGTTTATCTTCTGTAGTGCCTAGAGCTGTAAGCATCAAAACTGGAATCTTTTGGTTTGAGTTTCTTATTTCTTTGCAAAGCTCAATGCCATTTTTTAAAGGCAGGTTTATGTCAACTATTACAAGATCAAATTCACCGCTATCAAATATTTTTTTACCAATATTCCCATCAAAGGCTACTTCAACTGTAAAGCCATTTTCTTGCAAACCTGCTTTAATGAAAGATGCGACTTTTGGCTCATCTTCTACAACCAGAATTTTAATTATCGGATTTTCCATGTAGGTAAAAATAATGTTTTATAATCAGAAAAAGTCGCTTATGATTAATTAATAATTAAAATATGGTTAAAATGTTTAACCATATGTTGCTGTATGAAAATCTATTCTAATATTTGTGCTGTCTTTTGGGACATATAAACCTGTCGCATTCTTCTTCTCTTGTTTGGTTTTGATGAATGTTGGCAGGTTTACTTTTTGTATTCCCGCCCTGATAATTGAGCTTGAAATTATATTTTCCTTTAGTTCGTGTGGATTTGATATTTTTGTTTTGTGAAGTTTCAGGAATTATTGGATTTTATCAATGCTTGGCGTGCTCGCCATATCAGTAATCGCACTTTTTTAATTATTGTAAGTATTATTGTTGGGGTTGTTGCAGGTCTTGCTTCCATAGTGCTAAAGTGGTTAGTTCACACTATACAAAGTCAATTACATAATATTCTTGAAAACCCTTCTTTCAACTTTTTACTTTTTCTTTTCCCCTTAGTTGGAATATTGCTTACGGTTTTTTATGTTCAGCGTTTCAGGAACGGCAAAATTGGTAGAGGGGTAGGCAGTATTCTTATTTCTATTGCGAAACGTTCAAGTAATATTGATCGTGACAAAACGTACTCACATATGATTTCCAGCGCCCTAACCATAGGTTTTGGTGGCTCTGCTGGTCTGGAGGCTCCCATTGTGGTTACAGGAGCAGCGCTAGGCTCCAATACAGCTAGGGATTTGAAAATGAATTATCGTGAGCGAACACTCATGTTAGCGTGTGGCGTTGCGGCAGGAATTTCTGCAATTTTTAATAGCCCAATAGCGGGGGTGCTTTTTGCAGTTGAAGTTATTTTGTATGAGTTTTCTATCCCCGCCTTTATTCCAATTTTAATTTCGTCAGCTACAGCATCTGTTCTGGCAAACGTTTTATATAAAGGACAGTTGTTTTTTTTAATTACCAAAGGTTGGACTATGAGTGCCATCCCTCTTTATTTGGTTCTGGGTATATTAATGGGTTTAGTTTCTGTTTACGTAACACGTGTAGCTTTAAAATCAGAAAAATTTTTTAGCTCTAAAAGAAATCCATACCGAAAGGCGATTATTGGAGGATTGGGATTGGGTTTAATGATTTTTTTATTGCCACCACTATATGGAGAAGGATATTATTCCATAGAAAAGCTTTTAGCAGGCGAATATTCAACTTTATTAGAAAACAGTTTGTTTACTGATTATACTCATAACCCTTGGTTTTTAGTTTTGATTGCTGTGATTGTAGTTTTGGTAAAAATTTTTGCTACATCTATCACAATAGGTGCTGGAGGAAACGGAGGAATATTTGCTCCATCTTTATTTATTGGCGCTGTAACCGGTTTTGCTTTTGCATATACAATTAATTTATTAGGATTTATCCACCTCGATGTTTCAAATTTTATTGTTGCTGCAATGGCTGGTGCTTTAAGTGGAGTTGTACACGCGCCATTAACTGCAATTTTCTTAATTGCAGAAATCACAGGTGGATATGCCTTGTTTGTGCCATTAATGATTGTGAGTTCCATGTCCTATTTTATAGCTAGGTATTTTGAGCCTTTTTCTATTTACTCAAAGCAATTGGCCGACAAAGGCTTACACAATAAAGATCGCGACAAGATTGTAATGAATCGTATAAAGCTTAAAACAATTGTTGAAACGGATTTCGTATCTGTATTACCTACAGATACCTTGCGGCAACTTGTTGATAAAATTGAGCACTCAAAGCGTAATGTGTTTCCGGTATTGGATGAAGATGGTCATATGGTTGGATTGGTTTTACTAGATAACATACGAGAAGTTATGTTTCATCAGGAAAAGTATGATTCTGTTTTAGTAAAAAGTTTAATGACTCAGCCACCCAATATTTTAGATGTAAATGAAGAGATGTATGATGTTATGAAAAAGTTTGATGCGTTTAATGCTTGGAACCTTCCTGTTACAGAAGCAAATAAATACATTGGTTTTGTTTCTAAGTCTACCATTTTCACTAAATACAGAAAGCTATTGATAAGGCAATCGGAACAGCAGTACGGTTGATAGATCTATTTAGGTAGAGTAGCTATATCGCGAAGTAGAATTCGATTGCCTTTGTAAAAGGCAGTAACAAATGCATCGGAAAATCCTTTCGTAAATATTTGCCCAAGTAACTGGTCTGCCTCTTGCAATGATTTAAATGAGCCCACTGAAAATCTTGTGATTTGATCTTCGTAATTTTTTCTTGAAACTTTTCCTAAGCTATTAAGTGGACTATAAATAAAATTTTCTGGGCTTCGATAGGCGCCAATTTGAATTTTATATTCTAAGCCATCTGCTTTGAAATTTCCAAGCATTTTTACTAACTCAGAATAATTTTCTGCTTTTCCAAAGGGTATTTCAGAGGTTTCTGCAATTTTTTCTTCTGGAGCAATCGTTTTAGATATAGCGCTAACAGGCCTGTTTCGAAGACAAAAATATTTTTCATTGTATGTTTCTAATATATGAGTTGTTTGATCAATTAGTACAACGGGGGTTTGAATGCTATCGCTTCCTTTACCTTCCAATTTAAATAAGACAAGAGAGTCGAATGGGATGGACTTAAATAAAAAATCTTTTCTTCCTTTACGTTCTCCTTCAGCAATTTTATTTCCTACAACATCAATTTGTGTTAAAGTCAATGGGTCGTAATAATTAATGTCGTAGTTAACTTCCGAGTATGAATCTGAACTAGTGTTTGCTATGTTTTTTATTTGATCGGTATAACCAAACTTCCGGTAAGTAACTTTATAATCTGTTCCTGCAGGTAAACTAATTAAATATTTTCCGGTAGAAGCATTTGCTTTATAAATCCCAATGTTTTCATTATTATTTGCTAATAATACTTCAACGTCTGCTTGGATTGGATTGTCATTAAGCATTATCGTTCCTTTTAATAAAACTAAAGCTGGCTTCCATCCCGGCAATCCAGGACCCACAGTATATATGTCTTGTTGTCCAAAACCTCCTGCTTTTTCGGATGAGTAATATCCTCGCTGCCCATCGGCCGATAAAACATAATATATATCATCGCCAGGAGTGTTGATGGGATATCCCATATTTTCTGGAGTTGTCCAAGAAGTGTCAATTCTGAATGTTTTGAAAATATCATATCCTCCCATGCTTTTATGACCTTTCGAGCTAAAAAGAAGTGTGGTGCCATCTGGGTGAATGAAAGGGGCATCATCATCTAGAGGAGTATTAATTTTGGGGCCTAAGTTTTTAATTTCCCCCCAAGAGCCATCGTGTTGTAATGTAGCTTTGTATAAATCTCTACCTCCATATCCACCGGGTCTTTCGCTAGAGAAATATAATATACGCTCGTTTGCTCCAATAGAACAACTACCTTCCCAGGCATTTGTGTTAACATTTCCTCTTAGGCGCTCAGGTATGCTCCAGTTGTTTCCAGTCATTGAGCTCATGTAAATATCTCCATTATCATTCCCATTATTTTTAAACACAAAAAGTTTTTGACCATCTACTGACAGTGCAATGCATGCATCGTGGTCAATGCTATTAATGTTGGAGCCTGCGCCAAAAGGTTCTATCCATTCACCACCTGCTTTTGCCGACATAAATACATCTTCCGTATAGGAATTGTCGGGATCGTTAATGTCAAAAGGTTGAATGCCACCAGTTGATTTTTCGCCTCGGTAAGTAAAAATTAAAATTGATTCATCGGCAGAAATAACGGGAACATATTCAGATGCCGAAGAATTTATTGGCTCTCCTAAGTTTGAAATATTAACTTTTACTGGGTTGTTCATTAATTCTATTCCGTTTTGGCAATTTTCTATGTATTTGTTTGCTAGCTCTTTTAATTCTTTGGATGACTTATCTTTTATTAAGTATGAAGTAAATTGCACAATCGCATCGTCAAATTTATAATTGAGCATGTAAGCTCTCCCTAAGTAAAAGGAAATGTCTGCTGCTTTTTTATTTTCTTCTTTTGCTTCTATTAAAAGAGTAAGCGCTTGTTCGTGTTGATCTGTTTTAAAAAGACTGCAAATTCCTAAGCGATATCCATATAAGTTTAAGTTTTTCTTATCAGAACTATTTTCAAGCAAATACCTATATACAGGAAGCGCTTGCCTAAATGCTCTGGATTCAAAAAGTTGATTTGCTTTTGAAACGGAATCTTTATCGCTAGAGCCTGCAAAAGTATTTGTGTAGCTAAAAAAGGATAAGAAAATAAATATTACCGAAGCAAGTTGGGTTTTCATTAAGCAAACTTAGGAAAAGATTTATTCAATTCGTTGAATTTTTTTATATAGAATTCCCTTGTCGGTTTTGAATTGAAGCACGTAGGTGCCGCAAGCTAAGTGACTAATATCTAATTTAGATAAGTAATTATTGTATTGAGAAATTACTTTTCCTTCTTGTGAGTATATTTCCATGCTTTTCATAAAAGATTGTTCTATGTCTGTTAATTTGAGATTTATATTTCCTGTAGATGGATTCGGAAAAAGTAATATTGAATTACTTAATTCGTTTTCTGCAAGCCCACTTATTGATGGGTCAAATTCCCAAAAATCTTTTTGATGGCCACTTGCATATCCGGTTCCTAGGTATCCTAAATTCCCTATGGTAAATCCTGCAGAATTGTTTCTTGCTGTGCCTGTAAAATTTGAAATAACTATCCATGTATTTGTACTTGGATTCCATTCCCAAAATGCTTGTTGTTGAGTGCCTGCAGTATTTAGTCCTATACCAACGTATCCTTTTCCATTAATGGAAAAACCTACTCCGAAAGAATTTTCATTTGGCAGGTTAGCGCGTTGAGTCCATGAAAGGCTGCTTGGGTTATATTCCCAAAAATCCTTAAAAGTACTGGTCGAAGTTTTTCCTCCTGCAACATATCCCTTTCCTGAGATAGAAAATGCAGAAGCTCCATACCTAACATTTCCGGGCATAATTGTTTTTGCAGCCCAAGAGTTTGTGGTTAAATCCCACTCCCATAAATCCTGATGTGGTAATGGTGAATAGCCGGTAGAAACATATGCTTTTGTGCCTAGTACAAAAGATACAGCATCTCTTCTGGCAGTTCCGGAAAAATATGATTTTGCCATCCATGTATTGGATGCTTGATCCCATTCCCAAAAATCTTTTTGCATGCCATTTACATCTTCCCCAATTCCAATATATCCTTTTGTGCCAATAGAAAACCCAATAGCTCCACTTCTGGCGGTTCCAGAAAAATCTGCTTTTTGTGTCCAACTATCTGCTGCTTGATCCCATTGCCAAAAGTCTTTTTTCTTGCCATTTACATCTTCCCCGGTGCCGATGTACCCAAAGTTGTTTATTGAAAATGCTACAGATCCAGACCGTGCTAATCCTCCATAGTCAGCCTTTTTAGTCCAGCTGCCCTGAGCATTTAAATTGAGAGTAACAGAGGCGAGTAAAAACAAGGAAATGCACCCTTTTTTCATTCAACAAATGTATCTAAAAATATTGCCTTCTCAAAATGTGCAATTTGTATATTCGCGGAAACAGTCACTAGTCGTTGGTCTCTAGTCTTGAGTAGCAAGTCAACGAGTATAGCTAAACTAGAAAACTAAAGACTACGGACTAACTACTAAACACTACGGACTAACTACTAAAGACTAAACGATATGAGCGAAGGCAGACAGGTTATATTTTCGATGGTAAACGTCAGCAAGACGATTCCAACCAACCAAAAAGCGATATTAAAAGATATTTATCTTTCATTTTATTATGGAGCTAAAATTGGAGTGCTTGGATTGAATGGTTCAGGTAAATCAACTTTATTAAAAATTATTGCTGGAATAGATACTAATTATCAAGGAGAAATCCATAAATCTCCAGGGTACAATATTGGCATGTTAGATCAAGAACCTGTTTTGGATGACAATAAAACGGTATTAGAAACTGTTCGAGAAGGAGCTAAAGAACATGCCGATATTTTAAAGGAATATGAAGAAGTAAACAATCTTTTTGCCGACCCTAAATATGCTGAACCTGATGCAATGCAGAAACTCATTGATAAGCAGGCTCGCTTAAATGATCTTATCGATAAACATGATTTATGGAATTTGGATAATCGCTTAGAGCAAGCTATGGAAGCACTGCGTTGTCCAGAAAGTGATACGCCAATTAAAAATCTTTCGGGTGGAGAACGAAGAAGAGTAGCGCTATGTAGATTACTTATTCAAGAGCCAGAAGTTTTATTATTGGATGAACCTACAAACCATTTGGATGCTGAATCGGTAGAATGGTTGGAGCTTCATTTAAAAAATTATAAAGGAACTGTAATTGCTGTAACGCACGATAGGTATTTCTTGGATAATGTAGCAGGTTGGATTTTAGAACTAGATAGAGGCTCTGGAATTCCTTGGAAAGGAAATTATTCTTCTTGGTTAGATCAAAAAGCAAAGCGCTTAGCGCAGGAAGAAAAAACAGAGAGCAAGCGCCAGAAGTATTTAAAGCGTGAGCTGGAATGGGTGCAAAAAGGCTCTAAGGGCAGACAAGCTCAACAAAAAGCCCGTTTACAGAACTACGAGAAAATGGCTTCGGAAGATATTTCTTCTAAAGAGGAAAATTTGGAAATTTTTATTCCTAACGGCCCTCGCTTAGGAAAAGAAGTAATAGAAGCTGTAAATGTTTCTAAAGCTTTTGGCGACAAGTTGTTATATGAAAATTTGAATTTCAAATTACCTCCTGCAGGTATTGTTGGAATTATTGGGCCAAACGGAGCCGGTAAAACTACCATCTTCAAAATGATTATGAAGCAGGAAAAGCCTGATAAAGGAGAATTTACAATTGGCGAAACGGTAAAGATTGGTTACGTGGATCAGGCACATTCGGATATTGACCCCAACAAAACGTTGTACGAAGTTATTAGCGGTGGATTAGATAATATTTTATTAGGCGGTAAGCCAATGAATTCCCGAGCATATATTTCGAGATTTAATTTTGGTGGAACGGATCAAAGCAAAAAATGTGGTGTATTGTCAGGTGGTGAAAGAAACCGTTTGCATTTAGCCATTGCATTGAAGTCAGAAGGAAACGTGTTGCTGTTGGATGAACCTACAAATGATTTGGATGTAAATACATTGCGTGCCTTGGAAGAAGGGTTAGAAAACTTTGCAGGTTGTGCAGTAATTATATCGCACGATCGTTGGTTTTTAGATAGAGTATGTACACATATTTTAGCTTTTGAAGGCGATTCTACTATTTACTGGTTTGAAGGCGGATATTCAGAGTATGAAGAGAATAGAAAAATGCGACTTGGTGATGCAGCGCCTAGGCGAGTTAGATATAAAAAACTTACAGTTTGAAACCAAGCATCCCTAAAGGCACACGAGACTTTTCTCCTACCGAAATGGTAAGGAGAAATTTTATTTTTAAAACAATTCGCGAAGTTTTTGAAAGGTATGGCTATCAGCCTATCGAAACTCCTGCTATGGAGAATATTGAAACGTTGACAGGAAAATATGGGGATGAAGGGGATAAGTTGATTTTTAAAATTTTAAATTCAGGTGAATATGCAGATAATGTTCAGATTAAGAGTGTGGATATTGATAATGTAAAAAATAAATTTCTTAGGGATAATTCTCCATTTGCTTTATTAAGTGATTTTGTTCAGTCAAATAAACTTGCCAGTCAAATTAGTGAGAAGGCCTTGCGTTATGACCTTACCGTTCCCTTTGCCCGTTATGTAGTTCAACATCAAAACGAAATTACTTTTCCATTTAAGCGCTATCAAATACAACCTGTTTGGAGAGCAGATAGGCCTCAGAAAGGACGTTACCGTGAGTTTTTTCAGTGTGATGCAGATGTGATTGGAAGCGATTCTCTTTTGAATGAAGTGGAGTTGGTGCAAATTATTAATGATGTTTATTCTAAGTTGGGGATTTCGGTAACTATTAAAATAAATAATCGAAAAGTGCTTTCTGGTCTTGCTGAAGTGATTGGTGAAAAAGACAAAATAGTTGACATCACCGTTGCGATTGATAAGCTTGATAAAGTTGGAGTAGAGGGTGTGAATAAAGAGTTAAAAGAAAAAGGAGTTTCTGATTCTGCTATTCAAAAACTACAACCGGTTATTTCCTTTACAGGAAATCAAAAGGAGAAAATAGATTTATTAAAACAAATTATTGGTGGAACGGAAGTTGGTAAAAAAGGTATTGAAGAAATTGAATTTGTTTTCAACTCTATTTCCAGCGGTAAATTGCCAATTACAAATTTAGAACTTGACATTACACTAGCCCGTGGTTTAAACTATTATACAGGAGCTATTTTTGAAGTAAAAGCCAACGATGTTCAGATAGGTAGTATATGTGGTGGCGGACGTTATGATGATTTAACCGGAATATTTGGCTTGCCCAATGTTTCAGGAGTAGGAATCTCATTTGGCATTGATCGCATTTTTGATGTTATGAATGAACTGAACTTATTTGAGAATTTAGGTTTAGCATCGTCAACTACTAAAGTAATGTTTGCGCATTTTGGGGATGAGGAAAGAAGTTATTGCATTGGAGTTGCTTCTCTTCTAAGAACTGCAGGAATTAATACAGAAATATATCCTGATGTGACAAAAAAAATATCTAAGCAATTTGATTATGCAAATAAAAAGCAGATTCCTTTTGTTATTGTTGTTGGTGGCGATGAAATGAAATCCGGAGAGCTGGCTCTAAAAAATATGTCAACCGGGGAGCAAAGAAAATCCAACGTAGCTGAAATAATAAAAATACTTAGCTGATTTAACCAGTGTTTATCTGTGTAATCTGCGGTGAACTAAAAAAATGACTTATAAAATTAATTCCCAAATAGATTTTTCAACTATTCAGAAAATATTTTCTGAAAAGCAAAAAATTTCATTATCTGATAACGCAAAAAAGAAAATTGTAAAATGCAGAGCGTATCTTGATGATAGATTAAAAAATAATCAAGAAGCTATTTATGGAATCAACACAGGTTTTGGTTCCTTGTATAATAAATCTATTTCTAGTGCAGATTTGGAGAAGTTGCAAGAAAACATAGTGGTATCGCATGCGTGTGGACTAGGTGAGGAAGTGCCTCAGGAAATTGTAAAGCTGATGTTGCTTTTGAAAATTCAAGGCTTAAGTTACGGTTACAGCGCAGTATCACTTCAAGTAGTAGAAAGATTAATTTATTTTTTTAACAACGATATTTTACCTGTAATATATCAACAAGGCTCATTAGGTGCTTCAGGAGATTTGGCTCCGTTGGCTCATCTCTCTTTGCCCTTAGTTGGTTTAGGGGAAGTTAATTTTAAAGGGAAAAAAATTAGTACTTCTAATCTGAATAAAAAGTTAAAGATAACCCCTCTTAAATTTAAATCTAAAGAGGCCTTAGCACTATTAAATGGCACCCAATTCATGAGTGCCTATGGTGTTTGGATATTATTAAATGCGAATCGTTTAAGCAATTGTGCAGATACTGTTGGTGCTCTTTCTGTTGATGCTTTTGATGGAAGAATTGAGCCATTTAAGGATAATATTCATGCCATTAGAGCACATACTGGACAGGTTTTTGTGGCAAAAAAAATCAAGAACCTTTTAAAAGGAAGTCAGTTAATTGCAAGAAAAAAAGAACATGTTCAAGATCCATATTCTTTTCGTTGTATTCCTCAGGTGCATGGTGCCTCCCGCGATGCGATAGCATACTGCGAAAAAGTATTTTTGACTGAAATAAATTCTGTCACAGATAATCCAACCGTTTTTCCTGATGAAAATGAGATTATTTCAGGTGGCAATTTTCACGGACAACCACTTGCCATCGCTTTGGATTTTTTAGCTATTGCTTTGTCAGAGTTAGGTAGTATTTCAGAGCGCAGAACATATCAATTAATATCTGGAGAAAGAGGTTTGCCGTCTTTTTTAGTTAGTAACCCCGGCTTAAACTCAGGGTTTATGATTCCTCAATATACAGCTGCAAGTATCGCTTCTCAAAATAAACAATTGTGCACGCCTGCCTCAGTTGATTCTATTGTTTCTTCAAACGGACAGGAAGATCATGTAAGTATGGGTGCCAACGCTGCTACTAAATGTTTTCAAGTTATGAATAATGTAGAGCGTATTTTAGCTATTGAATTATTCACTTCAGCACAGGCAATTGAATTCAGAAAACCTACCAAATCTTCCCCTGCACTGGAAAAAATGCTTATTGCATTTAGAAAGAAAGTTAAATTTCTTGATAATGATAAGCTTATGTATTATGAAATACTTGCTTCTGTATATTTTTTGAAGGAACTTTAGTTTTTTTAATCTTACTACCTTCTTTTTTTCACTCTCAAGCCTCTTATTAGTGAAGGCTACTCTTTGTTATTCATTTGCGAGTCCAATCTTTTCTTTTCCGAAATTCTCCTGTTTAGTATATTGACATATGTAGCAGCTGTGGACTTATGACCACGGTTGTAGGCCTGATTGGCCCATTCAAGTGCTGCATCAAGATTTCCTTCGCGTTCACAACCCACTGCCATATTATACATAGCATGCCATGCAACTTTTTTATCGTTGTTGGAAGATTCCTTTTTCCAAATTGCCATGGCTCCTTTCCAGTCATTTACTTTTCTGGCTTTCTTCCCAGCCATTTTCATATAGTCGCTTCCTCGTGTATAAAATGAACGAGTAACGGTAATCCATTGCGGAGATATTCTAAGTCCATAGGTAGTGCCTGCATGATAACCTGTTCGTTTAATACAATCTCTTTTGTTGGGTAAGTTTGCTAATGCTTGTTCAGGACTTGACCCTTTTGAATCAAAAGTCATAAAATCTGAAAAACGATATTCATCAACAATTCTTTTATCTTTTGGAAAATATACTCTCCATCCCGACTTAACCTCCATCCTTGCATGGCTGTAATATTCTATAATAGTAGATTCAACTCCTTCTTTGTCTTTTATTTTTATTGGTTTTGAATCATTCGTAATTCGTGAGTCAGAGTCAAACGCTTCAAGCACTATTAATGCTTCGGAGTTATTTTGTTTGCATAAATTTTCTACTTCAGCCCAGTTTAAAGGTGGTGCGAATTGTTCAGTGCCTGTTCCTTTAAATTCTATCGATGCTTGATTAATAAAAAAACGAGGGGTGCGTGTCATTATTTCCATAAGCCCGGAAAGTGTATGGTCAGCGCCTTCTCGATCAGCAAATATCCCCTCACCTGTTAATACGCCTTCAATAATATTCCAAGCTTGATTTTTTTTGCTTGGTTTAGTGCGATTTGCTAATGTGAATTTTTCAATCTCACCCGGCAGTGTTACATCGGCTGGTTTTAATACTTGTAACTGAATGGAGGAGGTGCAGCTACTCAATACGGTTGCTACAAATAATAAAGAAAATAATTTTTTCATTTTAAATTACTTTACAATTGTTTTTTCAATAATTATACCAATGGTAAACACAAATTACTCAACTATTTACCGCGGTTTTCTCCCAAGAAAACAAATTGAATAATATTGGCGCCCATTTTTAATGCTTTTTGTCTAGTGGCCTCAGGGTCATTATGTACTTCAGGATCTTCCCATCCATCTCCTATGTCAGATTCAGTATTGAAAAAGCAAATAAGCCGTCCATCATAAATTAACCCAAACCCTTGCGGAGCTTTGTTGTCGTGCTCGTGAATTTTAGGAAGTCCATTGGGAAAGTCATATTTCTGATGGTAAATAGGATGAGAAAATGGGAGCTCCACAAAGTCAAGTTCAGGAAATACTTTTTTCATCTCTTTTCGAACGAATAAATTCATGCCATAGCTATCGTTGATGTTCAAAAATCCACCTCCTATTAAGTAATTTCTTAGATTTTCTGCTTCAGATCTGTTAAAGATTACGTTTCCATGTCCTGTTAGATGAACAAAAGGAAAATTAAAAATATCCTTGCTTCCAACTTCAATAACAGATTCTTCTTCTTTGATGTTTGTGCCTAAGTTGCTATTACAAAAACGTATAAGGTTGGGTAGGGAAGTCGGACTTGCATACCAGTCGCCTCCTCCATTGTATTTGAGTCTTGCAATTTGATAGGTGGGAGGTAGGAAAGATGAAAAAAATATGCCAACACTGCCAAGTAAAAAAAATAATACAAATCTTCTATTTAATATTTTTTTCATTTAGGTGCTTGTCTAAACAGTAAAATTAGAAGTTTGGTTTCAAATTATATTTTGAATAAAAGTCATTTATAATATTTACCACTTCATTGGGGGAGTCTACAATGTGAAATAAATTCACGTCTTCGGGGCTAATGTTTCCTTCAGAAAGCATAGTTCCCTTTATCCAATCTACAATGCCTTTCCAGTAATCAGTCCCAACTAAAATGATAGGGAAAGAGGCGATTTTAGTTGTTTGAATTAGCGTCAATGCTTCCATGAGTTCATCGAGCGTTCCAAAACCTCCCGGCATAGCGACAAAACCCTGAGAGTATTTTAAGAATACAACTTTTCTAACAAAAAAGTACTTGAAGCTAATTAGTTTATCGCGGTCAATATAAGGATTTGGATTCTGCTCAAAAGGGAGTTCTATGTTTAATCCTACGGATTTTCCTCCACCTTTCTGTGCGCCCTTGTTTGCAGCCTCCATTATTCCAGGGCCACCTCCAGAAATAACTCCATATCCTGATTTAGTAAGCTTGTAAGATATTTCTTCAGCCAGCTGATAGTATTTGTTTTCGGGCTTGGTTCTTGCAGAGCCAAAAACAGAAACGCAAGGCCCAATTTGAGCCATTTTTTCAAAGCCTTCAACAAACTCGGACATGATTTTAAAAATCTGCCAGGAATCTTTAGCTTTTATTTCTTGCCAGTCTTTAGTGGCTAATGCTTTTCTTATTCGTTCATCGTTGTTATTTTCCATTTTTTTATTTTAGTAAATTAAAAATATATCTAGCAGCTGCTTAACACAAATGTAAAACAATGTTTTTAATAATTTAATTCTGTTTTATGCCAGAAATAGTGAGTTCTTTTTTTAAAAATGCTGCCGTATGTGATGATTTATTATTTGTCATTTCTTCTGGAGTGCCTTCAAACAGAATGTGTCCTCCTTTTTGTCCGCCTTCGGGACCAACATCAATTATGTGGTCTGCCACTTTAATCACATCCATGTTGTGTTCAATTACTAATACGGTGTTGCCGCTATCAGTAAGTTTGTTTAGCACATCTAGTAAAATGCGAATGTCTTCAAAATGTAAACCTGTAGTTGGTTCATCTAAGATGTAAAGAGTTTTACCTGTATCCCGCTTAGCAAGCTCTGTTGCTAGTTTTACGCGTTGCGCCTCGCCACCCGATAGTGTAACGGATGATTGCCCAAGAGTAATATAGTTTAATCCTACATTTTTTAAAGCGCGCACTTTGAGAATGATATTAGGAATGCTTTCAAAAAACAATGCAGCTTCTTCAATGCTCATGTTTAGTACATCGCTAATGGATTTCCCTTTAAACCTAACTTCTAATGTTTCGCGATTGTATCTTTTTCCTCCACAGGTTTCGCAAGAAACATAAACATCGGGTAAAAAATTCATTTCAATAGTTCTTACTCCTGCACCTTGGCATGTTTCGCACCTACCGCCCTTCACATTAAATGAAAACCTACCAGCTTTATACCCTCGAATTTTAGATTCGGGAAGTAAGGCGAATAGATTTCGTATTTCAGAAAATACACCCGTGTATGTGGCAGGGTTGGAGCGGGGAGTACGTCCAATTGGAGACTGATCTACTTCAATTACCTTGTCAATATTCCCTAGGCCATCGATTGTTTTGTATGCTAAAGGTTTTTTGTGAGATCGATAAAAATGATTGCTGAGTATGGGGTAAAGAGTTTCGTTAATGAGTGATGATTTCCCGCTACCAGACACTCCAGTAATGCAAATAAATTTTCCAAGTGGAAAACTCACATCTACATTTTTTAAATTATTACCCGATGCACCTTTAATTGAAAGGAATTCGCCATTTCCTTTTCTTCTGTTTAGAGGTATAGCAATGCTCAGTTCGCCATTTAAATAATTTGCAGTAAGCGAAAATGTGGTTTTAGTTAGTTTAGGATTAAGGAACATTTCAGGGCTGCCTTGCATAACTATTTTGCCGCCATGTATACCAGCTGCAGGACCTACATCTATTACATGATCTGCAGCTAATATCATTTCTTTATCGTGCTCAACTACAATTACGGAGTTGCCTATATCTCTGAGGTTTTGGAGTGCTTTTATTAATCGGGAATTATCTCGTTGATGTAGTCCGATGCTTGGTTCATCTAAAATATATAGCACATTCACTAGTTGAGATCCAATTTGAGTGGCCAGTCTAATGCGTTGCGCTTCTCCACCCGATAGCGTTTGAGCGCTTCTGTCTAATGTGATGTAGTCTAAACCTACATCCAGCAAAAACAATATTCTCTTTTTTATTTCTTTAAGTATTTCTTTGGCAATTATATTTTTAGTTTCTCCTAAATGCTGTTCAATGGTTCGAAACCATATATTAAGCTCGCTGATATCTAAAAATGCTAAGTCGGAAATGCTTTTGTTATTAATTTTAAAGTTATTCGCTTCTTTTTTTAAGCGTGTTCCGTTACATTCTGGGCAAATTTTTTCGTTCATGAACTCTTCTACCCACTTACTCATAGATGGTGAAACAGCATCATCACTTTGTTTTGATAAAAAATTTACAATTCCCTCAAATGAAAGGGAATAGCTGTATGCTTTGCTGTTTGGATCTGTCTGTACTTTAAAAACTTCGTCAGCACCATACAGGATAATGTTTAGTGCATGTTCTGGTATTTTTTTTATGGGATCTTTTAACGAAAAGTGATACTTCAGAGCGATGGCTTCTATTTGCCTGAATATCCAAATAGGTTTATGCTCGCCAATTGGAATAATTCCGCCTTTGAAAATGCTCTTTCCAAAGTCAGGAATAATCTTATTTACATCAATTTCACTTATATGGCCTAGTCCGTTACATTTTGGACAGGCACCTGCAGGTGAATTAAATGAAAAAGTATTTGGCTGTGGTTCATCATATGAAATGCCAGAAGTAGGACACATTAAATTTTTACTAAAGTAGACTGCCAGATTACTCTTTTCTTTAAGCACCATTAAGGTACCTTTACCATGCTTCATTGCAAGTATGTTGGAGTCAGTTAATCTTGTTGCGTTTTCTGTTTTTATTTCAAGGAGATCAATTACGATTTCGATATTGTGAATTTTATATCTATCGATAGCTAATCCGTGTTTTAGAGCTTGTATAGTTCCATCTATCCGTACTTTGGTAAAACCATTTTTTCTAAGTTGCTCAAATAGCTCCCGGTAATGTCCCTTCCGTGATCGCACAAGAGGAGAGAGGATATAAATTTTTTCATTTACGTATTTCTGCTGAATTAAATTATTTATCTGATCGGTAGTGTAGCGAATCATTTTTTCGCCTGTTTCGTAGGAGTAGGCATCGGAAACGCGAGCATAAAGCAATCGTAGAAAATCGTAAATCTCAGTGATGGTGCCAACGGTAGAGCGAGGATTTCTACTAACTGTTTTTTGTTCTATAGAAATTACTGGTGATAAGCCAGTGATTTTATCTACATCGGGTCTTTCCATTCCCCCCAAAAACTGCCTGGCATATGCCGAAAATGTTTCAATGTATCTGCGCTGGCCTTCGGCATAAATTGTGTCAAATGCTAACGAGGATTTTCCACTACCGCTTAATCCTGTAATAACGACTAATTTATTTCTAGGAATAGAAACGTCTATGTTTTTTAGATTATGAACGCGCGCTCCTATAACCTCAAGAGAATCCGTTTCATCTATAACACTTAATTCATTTTCTTTAAGAACTTTCATTTTGCCTTTAATGAATCAAGAATAGGGGTAGGGTGTGAATAATCACTGGTGCTATCTGTCGTAGTGAGGAATGCAGCATAGGTATCATTAAACCCTGCTTCAGGTATGTCAATGAAATATGTTTTTTTGTTTTTATTAGTAAGAATTGGACGTTTTAGCCAGGGGTTAAAGTATTTTAATATTTTATAACTAATGTTATTTTTTTGAGCAAAATCCCCAAAGTCGGTAATGCTAGAATCAATATGAATCTTTTTTGTGTTAATGGCTGGATATAAATCTTTTTTACGAAGAATAAAACCGTAGTTTTTAGGATTAGTAATTATTTCCTTCACAGCTAAAATTCTGAAAACGTACCTGGCTGTTTCGTCATTTAAAGACAAGTCATAGTACGAGGTTGATTTTTGTTTTTCAAGTTGTTTTTTTAGCCCATCAATACCGATATTATAAGATGCAGCGGCTAATGTCCAACTGCCTAGAGTTTTGTATGCATTGAGTATATATTTGCTAGCGGCCTCAGTTGCTTTTTCAACATGGTATCTTTCATCAACTTCATCATTTATTTCTAATCCATATTCTTTGGCAGTGCTTTCTAAAATTTGCCAAAAGCCAGTTGCTCCTTTTGGAGAAACAACATTTGAAAGATTGCTCTCAATCAAAGCAATGTACTTAAAATCATCCGGCACTCCATATTTTTTTAATACTCTGCTAATTGTAGGAAGCCATCTGTTTGCGCGCTTGTGCATGAGTAAGCTTTGCGAATGGAAATAGGTGTTTACCAATAGCTCTCTTTCCATGCTTTCAATCACTGTAAAATCATAAATCGGAACTTTTTCCCCTGCAAAATTTAAACCGCGTGGAATAGGAACGGAGGAGATTTGATTATGCGCCAAAAATGATTTCCAATAAAGCTCATCTTCACTTGCAGACTTTGTGGAAAAAACAAATAGCTCAATGGGGATAAATAATAAAAGTGCAAGAGATGCTATTTTTAAAGTTCTCTGGTGTCGATTGAAAAGTTCTCTAAAATTACGCAATACCTTTTTCATCTTGAATTAGAGATTCTTTTATTGCTGGTTTAATGGGATTGGAAATACTATTTCTGGAATTTATTTTCACTAAGTTGCCTTTTACTTTTGTAATGGTAAATAACCCGGTAAAAATTAAAGCAGGAAATGTCATGGAGAATAGAAATTCTTTTAAGCCCCAATCGGTAACAGCTGTTTGGATGTAATAAATGATGGCTATAGAAGTTGCTCCAACAACTGCAAATAGCAATGCAATTCTTTTTTCAGTAATGCCTCTGTAAAATAAATTATGAGTAGTATGATCTTTGCCTCCTATGAAAGGAGATTGCTTGTTTAATAATCTATTTATTATAACGATAGTTGTATCTGAAATAGGCAAAATAAAAGCAGTGATAGTAATGGAAAATTGCCTGGATATGGAGATGGTTTCGGTGGTGGATGCAGCATCATTCCAGAAATATATAATGCCAATTATTCCTAAAAGCAAACCAATAACCTGGCTTCCGGTATCACCCATATATAATTTTGAAGGATGCCAATTAAATATTAAAAAACCCGAAAGAGAACCAATGAGCCCTATTAGAATTAAATAGAAAAAGTTGTTTTCGGAATTGTTGGAAACAAGTATTAACATTGCGGCAGTAGCAAAAATTAATATTGAAACAATTGCTGCAATAGAATCCATGTTATCTAACATGTTCACAGAATTCATTACAGCAACAACCCAAAAGATGGTTATTGTATAGTTTAGCGTTTGGTTAGCAAATAATGCAATGTGAATTCCCGAGTAGCATAATATTACTCCGCATAAAATTTGAACAAACAATTTTAAAAAAGGGCGAGTGTTATAGGCATCGTCTGCCAGGCCCATCATAAATGCTATAGTAACCGTAGCCAGCAGACCGACAATTTTTTTGTTTAGTAAAATCTCTTGAGGGTCAAAGAAAATGGAGTAGGATGCAAAAGAAATTAAAAAGATGATATAAAATGAAATGCCTCCAAAAGCAGGTTTAGAGGTGCTCGCCCATCGAATTACAGTTTCTTTGTTATCTCGAATGCCTAGTGTTTTAGAAAATCTAAGAAAAAGAGAATTGATCAGAAACGAGAATATAAAAGATGCTGTTATAAAAGCTAAATAGAAATAAGTCATGCAATTCCTAGTTTTGAATAGGATTTTTAAATGTTATTTATATGATTATTATAAGACAAAAATGCTATGGGGAGTGAAGGCTATCTTTTTGAGAGAGCATTTATTTCCATATCTACCTTTCGAATTATTTTTGCTAGGTCATCTTTCTTTTCAGAGAATTTATTGTCATCAATATCAATGATAAGTAAACGACTTTTTTTATGTGTTTCGGTATATTTTGTAATCCAAGCTTCGTATCGTTCATTTAGCCTTTGTAGATAGTCTAGACGAATAGCTTTTTCATATTCTCTGCCTCTTTTTTGAATTTGCTCAACTAAGGTTGGAATTGAAGCACGTAAATAAATTAATAAATCAGGAGGTTGAACAAAGGATTGCATCAAGCCAAATAAGCCAATGTAATTTTCAAAATCTCTAGTAGTCATAAGCCCCATGGAATGCAAGTTGGGGGCGAATATATTCGCATCTTCATAAATTGTTCGATCTTGAATGACAGTCTTTTTGTTTTTTCTAATTTCAATTACTTGTTGAAAACGGCTATTCAAGAAAAACACTTGTAAATTGAAAGACCAACGTTGCATGTCCTCATAGAAATCGTTTAAATAAGGATTGTTATCTGCATCTTCGTATTGGGGAGTCCATTTATATTGCTTTGCAAGCAAAGTGGCTAATGTAGTTTTGCCAGAGCCAATATTTCCAGATACTGCGATGTGCATATTTTCGGCTACTTTTATAGAGGTTTTCTTCATGTTTTTTGTGCTTCAAAATTTCTGTGTTTTTTACTTAATTGCCTCGTAAATATCTAAATTATTTGGCTTCAGCAAATATAGCTTTTCTTTCTCTGTTCGGGCAATTAAAACACCGCTAGTTGGTAGCTGAATTTCGCTTTCTTCTTGGGTAATTAAATTGTGACTTTTAAGAATATCGTTTTTTAGGTAGATGATTTGTTCATCTGCAACTTGGAAGGATTGCACACCAAGTATTGGTATTTTTCGACTGTAAGTGCCGAATATATCAAATACAAGAATTCCTTTCTGAGGGTCGTTTATATATAATTTGTTGTTACACTCAGTCATAAAATTAGGGTTAATCGCTTCGCCAGTAATTTGAATAACACTTCCGGTCTGTTGAGTGATTTGTAGATTTTGGTCAAAGCGTATTAGCTCTAAATTTTGCTGATTATAAATCCAGAACCCACTGTTATGGGATGTGCAAACTAAGGAGGTCTGATTTAAGCCAAGCTCATCGAGAGAAATAGAATTGCCGGAAGGGGAAAGCATGTTATCTATAAAGATAATTCGTTGAAATGATTTGTAATACAATAGTATTTTCAATGGATCGCGGGTATCTACAAACGATAAATTACCTAAATTTTTATCGCTTAAATTTTTTAAAAACTCTCCTTTCGAATTATACTTTTCAAGTGAGTTGCCTTTTGTAATGTATATGTTTCCTAGATTGTCAGTAGTAACGATAGCGGTTTTGGTTGGGATAGATTTAATCAATCTAAAATTTGATTCTTGAAAATAGGAAGCAAACAAGAAAGGAAAAAACATAATAGCGATTTTTATTTTCATATTTTTTTCTTTAACTAAATGTTTTTGAGCTTTGCTTATTCGTAGCAAGAATTTCTTCTAAAATTTTCCTATTACTAGATAGTCTTGGTATTTTATTTTGTCCGCCCAGTTTGTTTTTATTGCGTAACCAATTATAAAAAGTGCCAGGGTTTACTTCATTGATAATAGGAGCGCGCATCACAAAGTTATTAAAACGCTTTGCTTCGTAATCCGAGTTAAGTGATTTTAAGGCATTATCAAGAATTTCTGCAAAATAGCCTATATCATCTGGGCGCTTTTCAAATTCTATTATCCATTCATGAGCGCCACTTTCTTTTTCACTAAAAAATACAGGGGCAACAGAATATTCTTTAATAAAGGAGTTAGACTTATGGCAGGCAATTTTTATTGCTTGTTCTGTGTTTTCTATAATAACTTCTTCGCCAAATGCATTTAAGAAATGTTTAGTTCTTCCGGTAATTTGAAAACGATAGGGGTTTGTTGTCGTAAACCGAATGGTATCCCCTAGCTGATATCGCCATAAACCGCCATTAGTGGAAATAACTACAGCATAGTTTTGATTGATTTTAACTTGATGTAATTGTATTGCTATTTGATCTGGAGTATTCGCACCATCAACTGGAATAAATTCATAGTAAATGCCATAATCTAACATCAATAGTAATTCATCAGAATTTTTTTGATCTTGTAAGCCAAAAAAACCTTCTGAAGCATTATATAGTTCCAGGTAGTTTATTTTGTCGCTTCCAAAAAGTTGTCTAAAGTTTTCTTTATAAGGATCAAAGTTTACACCTCCATGAAAATATACTTCCAGATTTGGCCATACTTCTATGATTGATGATTTTCCTGATATTTCTAAAATGCGTTTTAGTAATACGTGCATCCAGGATGGGACACCCGCTAGGCTTGTTACATTTTCTGACATAGTTGCTACGGCCATCTTTTCCAATTTTTCTTCAAAATTGTTTAAAAGAGCAATGGAAAGATCTGGGGAGCGGAAAAACTCAGCCCATAAAGGTAAATTTTGAATAATGATGGCAGAAACATCTCCGTGATATGATTCGTGATTGTCAAATATGTCCGTAGTGTGGCTGCCTCCTAATGCCAGATTTTTGCCTGTAAATAATTCAGTATTAGGAAAGTTGTTGCAGTATATCGAAACCATGTCTTTTCCTCCTTTGTAATGGCATTCCTCGAGCGATTCAATACTGATAGGTATAAACTTGCTTTTATCATTTGTAGTGCCTGACGATTTTGCAAACCATTTTGTATCGCTGTGCCAAAGTATGTTTTTTTCGCCCCTCCGTATTCGTTCAATGAAGGGTTTTGTGCTTTCGTAATCTTGGAGCGGTACTCGGTTCGAAAATTCTTCAGGGCTTTTTATGCTTGCATAGTCATATTTTTTTCCCCATTCTGTGTTTTTTGCAGATTCTATTAATTTTCTAAACCACTCATATTGCACTTCTTGAGGATATTTCATGAACAACTCAATCTGATGCATGCGTTTAGTCATGATCCAAGAAGCAAAAGAGTTGAATAGCGCCATAGGTAACGAAGATACAAAGCTCTGGCTATTTCTTTTCAGTCAAAAAGTATTTTTTTGTGTATAATTAGAATACGGCTTTTTGTTAAATAGAGATAACAAATGTTATATTTTCGCTATATGAGAGTTACGGGTAGGGTATTAAAGATGAAAGCAAAATTGGGTGATGTCGTCTCCTATCATCTTCCTGTAGAAAAAGAACTAGTGCCAATGACTGAATTAGTTGGTAAGCATATTTCATTAAATTTTGAAAATGAAATTTATTGCATCTCTTGTGGTAGCAAAACCAACAAGTCTTTTGCCCAGGGCTTTTGTTATTCCTGTTTTGTTTCTTCTCCCGAAGCAGCTGAGTGTATTTTAAGGCCAGAGCTTTGCAGAGCGCACGAAGGAAAGGGTAGAGATTTAGCGTGGGAGAAAGCTCATCACCTGCAAGAGCATTTTGTTTATTTGGCGCTCTCTAGTTCCGTAAAAGTTGGTATAACGCGCTCTACACAGATTCCCACTCGTTGGATTGATCAGGGTGCTTCTGCAGCAATTTGTTTAGCTAAAGTTCCTTATCGGTATTTGGCTGGTGCTATTGAAGTTGAGTTGAAAAAATATTATACCGATAAAACGAATTGGCAACGTATGTTAAAAGGTGAAGTGCTCGAAGGAATTGATTTAATTGAAGAAAAATGGAATGCGGAACAGCATTTACCACAAGAGTTTAAACGGTATTTTTTTGAAGAAGATACAGTTACCAAGATTAATTATCCGGTTCAATTGTATCCTAAAAAAGTAAAAAGTATTGATTTTGAAAAGCAAAACTTACTTGCTGGAAAGCTGGTAGGTATTAAAGGGCAATATTTAATTTTTGAAGATAATTCCGTATTAAATATTCGCAAACATAGCGGATATGTGCTTTCTGTAAATTGGTAGTTTCTTTTTTTTATGAATGTCATTATTTAGAATTCTTCTACTTGCCTTTATTTTGCGATTAACTTGGTCGCTTGTAATTCTTTTTGCAAATGCTGAATCTATATGGATGTTTGATTCATACGGGTATTGGTATTTAGGGAAAAACCTCCTGGAGCACGGGGTATTTAGTCAAGCAATTACTCCGCCTTATACACTGGATTATTTCAGAACGCCAGGGTATCCAATTTTTTTAGCTCTTTTTCAAATTCTGCAGACAAGTAATTATACTATCATTTTTGTGCAAATTGTTTTATCTGTCTTGACATGCTACTATACCTATCAATTAGCACATATAGTTACGTCAAATGATAAAATAGCGTCAGTCTCTGCACTTCTAGTTGCTTTGGATGTGCCATCTATTTTATATTCAAATACAATAATGGCAGAAACGTTTTTTTCGTTTACGCTTATTTTAGCTTGTTATTTCTTTGCCAGATTTGCAAAAGAAAATAAAATTAAACTTATCATATTTTCTGCCTTCCTGCTTGGTGTAAGTGCTTTGATACGCCCTGTTGCTCTTTACTTGGCTCCTGTCTTTGTGATTATGATACTTTTTTTAAGCGATAGGGGAGTGGTAAATAAGTTTACACGCCTTGTTTATTTCATTGTTTCTGTTTCTGTAATCATAGCTCCATGGCTTATTAGGAATAAACAAGAATTTGGTAAATTTTTTTTTACGCGTATGAACGGAGATGTATTATTGAATTTTACAGCATCAAATATTCTGTCAATTAAAAAAAATGTGATTTTTTTTGACTATGGATCTGCATTCCGAGAAAAGGTTATTGATGATTTTAGATCAATAAATGGCAATACGGTAGGAGTAGAACTTTTAAAGCCTATTGAGTTTTCAGAATTTGCATTTAATAAGTCTACAGAAGTAATTAGCAGTAACAAATCATTATTCTTAAAGGAGCATCTTAAAAATATTTTTTATTTTTTTGCTAAGCCATTGCGCTCACCTATAGATATGCAACTGGGAAACAGTAATGGATTTAACATGGGGAGACAGTTTTCTGTTTTTGGAGCATCTTCCTTTTTTGTAAGAATTTTAATAGTAATGCAAATTATTTTTTTGATCTTGGTATATCTTTTCTTTTTTCTAGCAGTTTATTGTTTTACGAAAAGTTTGGTAGCTTTCATTATGAAAAGTGAAGCTGCTGTTTCGTCCGAAATATTTTCCAGTAGTTATTCTTTAGGTATGTTCCTTTTTCTAGGTATGTTAATTATATACTTTTCAAACTTTACAGTGCCTCCTGTTACGGATGCTAGGTTAAGAGTTCCTGTATGGCCATTTATTTCTATATTAAGTTCTGCAGGATTGTATTTCTTGCAGAATAATATTAAATGGATGAAAGCGTATATAAAATGAGGTGCTAGCTAATCTTTGAAAATTTACTTTTCAAGGCATTCAATGCTTGTTCTTTCTTGTCTGACTCTTTTAAGCCTAGGGTGGAATTGCATTTTACGAAATTCTTTGGAAAAACAGTAAGGTCCATATCATCCAAAATCACAAAGTCGTTTATTTTCATTCGTTGTACATAATCGGTAATCTCTTTTTCACGATTATTGAAATCGAAAGTAATATCATGCGGACTGCAAGTAACGCCATTCCAATTAAAGATAAACGTAAGCCTCTTCAGGTCAAGCATTTTTTTCCAAGAAGAAGTTATAACAATCTCGGCACCTGTTTCATCTAAAAGTTCGTTTAATATAGCAACACATTCCTTGTCAAAAGGGTGTGCGTAGTCCTCGTGTGGCTCGTTGCTTTTGTCAAGCACAAGCACGCCTTCTATATCTAAAAAAATTACTTTCACGCAGCGAAGATAAAAAATATGATAAAATAAAAGTATTGTTTTGCTTATTTTTTCAAACAACTAAAGCTTCATTCTAATTTGAACTTTAATTTCATTTTTTTCTGGACCGTTAATTTCATTTAGTGTTCCTTCGCTAATTGTGTTTTTGTTTGCATAATATGTTTGAGACCATCTAAGCCAAATCTCAATTTTTCTTGTTATGTCGTAATTTATAGTTACAAAAAATCTACTGCCCTTGTAATAATAGGATGGGATCGAATACGTGCCTGGAATATCGCTTTCGTATGCATAAATCCTAGTGTTATAATTTTTAGTGTCAAAAAGAGCGTAACGCATATTTAAAGATAATTTGCTACCCATTTTTTTATATTGAATATCTTGATAGAGTAGAAATCCATTTTCTTTACTATTGTCTTTAGTGAATTCTACAAGCTCAATTCTGTTCCCGAATTTAAGACAGCTGGAAACAAAATAAGAGATGTTCCACCTGTAATTTGTTTGACGAGTTGGAGCAAGAATGTCTATTCCATTTACCTGGTTTGCGTCAGAAAATTTATTTCTACTTCTAATCCTGCCATACGTTTCCAGTTTTTTTGATGGAGTATAATTTATTTGTATTAAGAAATCATTTCCAGTTGAAGGAGCTCCTGCTTGATATTTTAACCATGGAAATTTGTATTGATCTGCATAGGCATTTAACGTAATTGTGTTAGTTGCTTTTGTAGTAATCCCCAAATATATTCCGCTCTCATTTGCTGATTTTGTGTTTTCAGAAAAGGCATTTGAAATCAAGCTTTGGTAGTTTTGGTTATAGTTGCGATGTAATAAAGAAAATGATAATCTGGGATCTACAGATGCGATAAATCCATTAACATAGGCAATGCCATTTTGCTGCAATGAGGAGGATATTGCTATTTCTCCAAAAAAATTGAAGTTTCGTAATAGTATAGAATAATCTAACCCTGCGTTTGAGAGTTGTTTTCCATTAAATTCAAATTGATTGTAAGTGCTTAAGGAGCGCTTGAGTTCCGGAGTTAAGATTGTATGCATGCCTGTAAGCCCTATGGAATAGTTTCTTTTACTTAATGTAACGTTACCGCCAGCATTGGTTTGTGTAACTGCGTCTTTATTTAATATTTCTGATGGTGTGCTATGGATGCCTGATTGCTGTAAGGAAGAAATTCCAAATTGTTCATTATAATTTACACTATCTGTTTCAATAATATTTCCATCAATTTTCTTTTTAGAGAAAAAGGCGGTTGCTTGAATAAATTTATTACCAGTTGTTAGTGCTGTTCCTCGCATAAACCGATTTTCATCTACAGAGTTATAAGGTCGAATACCGTTCGCATTTTTTTTAATTGCTATAGCATCTGTGGTTTTTCCGTACGCAAGACCGCTCCATAATGTCAGGCCTTGTCCAAAACTTAACCCATAATCTCCTATTGCCAGTGCTTTTATGGCTCGAATATTTTTTACAAACAAATGAGCGGAATAAAAGTCAAATCCATTTTTTGGTTTTTCATTTAAAAGAGAATCGTATAGGTAATTACTATGTTTTTTCTTTTTATAAAGAAATTCCTCGCCCGCATCTTTTTCTGCTGTAACTCCAATGCTCAATGTATTTCTATAAAGAAATCTGTACCGAGTGTAGATTTTTAGAGGGCTCCCTAAATATCTAGCATTTGGGCTGTTATTTAAGGAAAGAGAATCAATAGGAGTAAAGCCTTTCTGAGATTCTAGCACTTGTTGACTCCTGAAAGTAATTTCATGGCTTCCTTCTTTGAGAACCTTTTTTAATGAAATATTATTAGTTTGAGTATGGTCCGTCACTATAACATAAGGGAGTAATGAGCTGATCGTTTGTAGTGCAAAACCATCTATTGTTTGAAGCTCGTATATTGACAATAACTTTCCATTTTTCTCTATGTGTGCGAGAAGGTTGTTTATTTGAATATCATCTAAAAGACCTAATTCTCTTAATTCAGATGCTGAAGTGTTATTAAGGTTAATTTGGTTTTGCCGAAAGAATTCTAAATTTTCTAAAAGTGATGTGTAGTCTTCTTCTTCGTTCTCAAAATTTTCAGCCAGATTTTCAAATTTTTGCTCTAGTTCACTAGGGATAGTATCTTGAGCGTAGGAGGACGAGGTTGCAAATTGCAAACAAAAAAATAATATGACGTTATATTTTAGCATTTAATGCTAATACTTTGGTCTTTAGTTAAGTTCACTGAGTTCAAGCCAGCGCATGCTTTTTGTTTCAAGAGATGAAATTATTACTCCAATACGCTCAGAACACTCCATCATTTTTTTATGATCTTCGATTCCGTTATTTAATTCCTTGGTAAGCTTTTCTTTTTCGGCTTCTAATTTTGAAATTTCTTTTTCAAGTTTTTCATATTCTTGCTTTTCTTTGAAGGAAAGTTTCTTTTTTGTGCTTTCTGTTTGTGGTGAAGACTTTCCTGTTTTGTCAGTTTCCTCGATTTTATTTATAGAACTTGTAGGGGCGCTATTTTTAGTTCTTTCTTCTAAGTCTTTCCGCTCTCTATATTCCGAGTAATTACCTGGAAAGTCTCGCACAACCCCTTCTCCTTCAAACACAAATAGATGATCCACTAACTTATCCATAAAATATCTATCGTGTGTAACGATCATCACACATCCTTGGAAATTTGTTAAAAAATCTTCTAGCACACTAAGTGTTACAATATCTAAATCGTTTGTTGGTTCGTCTAATATTAAAAAGTTTGGGTTTTTAATTAAGATGGTCATTAGGAATAGTCTGCGTTTTTCTCCTCCACTTAATTTAGAAACCATGCTATATTGAACCTCCGATGGAAACAAAAAACGGGTAAGTAGTTGGGTGGCACTCAGCTTTGAGCCATCAGCTAAAGGAATGTATTCTGCAATGTCTTTTACTACATCAATAACACGTTTGTCTTCTTTTAATTTTATCCCTTCTTGTGAATAATAGCCGTAAACAATTGTTTCTCCACTGGTAATAGTCCCTGCATCAGGCTTTTCTAATTCCATTATCATGTTGAGGAAAGTAGATTTTCCAGTTCCATTTTTACCTACCACGCCAATTTTTTCGCCTTTCTTAAATATGTATGAGAATTCGTTTATGATTTTTGTTTCGCCAAAGGCTTTTTTTATTTTGTTTACTTCCAATATTTTTTTTCCAAGCCTATTCATTTTTACACTTAGCTCCAGTTTTTTTTCTACTTGCTTGCTAAAGGCTTTGTCTTTAACATCGTAAAATGCTTCTACACGTGATTTGGATTTTGTTCCCCGTGCTCTAGGCATTTTTCGTACCCACTCCAATTCTCGTTTATATAAATTTTTTGCCTTATCAATTTCGCTGCCTTCTGCTGATTCGCGCTCCGCCTTTTTTTCTATATAATATTGAAAATTTCCTTCGTAAGAAAACAATTTTTTATTATCAATCTCAATGATTTCGTTACACACGCTATCCAAAAAATAACGATCGTGTGTTACAAGTAGCATTGTGAGGTCTTTGCTGATGAGGTAGTTCTCTAGCCACTCAATCATTTCAACATCTAAATGATTTGTAGGCTCATCCAGCATCAACAATTGTGGTTCGTCTATAAGGACTTTTGCCAACGCAACTCGCTTTTTTTGTCCGCCCGATAACACGCCAATTTTAGTGTGTAGAAAAGCAATTTTTAGTCGTTGCAAAACTTCTTTTACTTTGGATTCTACTTGCCATGCTTCCAGATGATTCATGGCCTCGGTAGCTTTTTCTAATCGATTCGAAGTTTTATCATTCACTTCAGCTTCAAAGTCTTCTAAAGCAAAATCATATTCACGCACCGCATTTAAAATAGGATTGTCCGTTTTGTATATCGCTTCTTCAACCGTATCGTTATCGTCAAAAACTGGGTTTTGACTTAAGTAAGTAACCATGATATCGCTTCTAAAAGTCACTTTGCCTTCGTCTGGAATTTCTTCTCCAATAATAATTTTTAAAAGCGAAGACTTTCCTGTGCCGTTCTTAGCTATAAGGCCAATGCGCTGACCTTGGTTTAGTCCAAAACTTATCTTGTTAAATAATGTTTTTGCTCCATATGCTTTGGAAATATTTTCTACTGATAAGTAATTCACACGTTAAGGTTTAGCATTATTAAATTCATATTTCAGTCCTATTTGAGAGCTAATTCCTAAAGTGGAATGATAAGAGGAGGATAGGTCTAATTGGATTTGTTTTAATTTGAAGCCAATTCCAAAGTTGCTTAATGCAGGATTAGAGGAGACTCCCAGACGTAGAAAAAAATTGTTAATAGGCTGGTATTCTAAACCTATTTTTGAAATTGCTTTTTTTTCTACATCTTTTTCAATTTCAATAGCAAGAAGCACTTTTTTAGAAAATTTATAATCAGTACCTAAGCGTAAGATGGTTGCCATACGCTCGTTATTGTAATTTGCTTGTTTTGTTCGTGAAATATTAAATAGGTGGATGCCAATTGTAAGGTCTTTGGTTGGTTTTGTTTGTATTCCTGCTTCGGCAACTAATGAGCTTCGTTTTCCATACTCTGCAATGCTTGTCTCCAAATAGTCAAGCATGATACCTGCTGCAATCTTTTCCCCAAATGATTTTCCAAAAGCAAACCCGATCTTAGTTTGATTAAATAGTAAAAATCCAAAATTTGATAGGCATACTCCAAATGTTCCGTGTTTGGTTGGAGTAGCAAAAGAAAATGCACTGGTGCCTAGTTCTTTTGTATAAAATTGATTTTGATAATACGTTCCTATTTCAGTTCTTTTTAGAAACCCTAATCCCGCTTGGTTGTTTTGTGTGGACCAAACGTCTGACAAAGATACAGAGGCATTTCCCATTCCCCAAGAACGAGAGCCTAGCGGGGAATTATCGGAAGCTACTGCGGCTTGAGTAGAAAGTAAAAAGCAAAGGGCAGTAGAATAGTGAAAAATTAATAATCGATTCATTTTAATTGTCGCAAATAAAGTTGCACGGTATTTTCCAGCCCAAAATATAGTGCATCTGAAATTAAGGCATGTCCAATAGAAACTTCTAATAGATTTGGAATATTTTTTTTGAAGTAACTTAAGTTTTCGAGGTTTAAATCATGCCCAGCATTTATTCCAAGGCCTACTTTATTTGCAAGCAACGCAGACTCAATAAATGGTTTTGTTGCTTGTGATTTATTTTCGGAAAATAATTTTGCGTACGATTCCGTATAGAGCTCAATTCTGTCAGCGCCTACAAGTGCTGCGTGTTCAATATGTTTAGAGTTATTCTCAATAAAGATAGATGTACGTATGCCGGCATTTTTTAATTCAGAAACAACTTCTTTTAAAAACATTTCATGCTTGACGGTATCCCACCCAGCATTTGAAGTAATAGCATCTGGTGGGTCGGGAACTAATGTAGCTTGATCTGGTTTTACTTTTAGAACTAGGTCCATCCATTCTTTTGATGGATAGCCTTCAATATTATATTCTGTGCTGACAATTTTTTTTAAATCAACTGCATCTTTGTATCGAACATGTCTTTCATCTGGCCTAGGGTGAACAGTAATTCCTTCTGCTCCAAAACGTTCAATATCTGTAGCTGCTATAAGCAAGTTCGGCATATTTCCGCCCCTTGCATTTCGAAGTGTAGCAATCTTATTAATATTTACTGATAATTTTGTCATAACAATTGCTGCGAATATCGAATAAATATGAATTAGAAATGGTTTTAAGCTTCTAATCGGGAATATATAAAAAATGCATTTTTAAGCTTTAAATATAAAAAATGTACATTTGTAACAGAAGTGTGTTTATAATTAAGTTATTATTGAAACATACAGCCATCACTTACGTTTAACTTTGAAAAGGCACATTAATGCTAGCATACGAATTGATAACAGAAGAAGTACCCTCACTTAAACCAACGGATTCAGGCAAAAAAGTTCTGGACTGGATGGAAGATTTCCGCATATCCCACTTGCCGGTTGTAAATAAGCGAGAGTTTCTCGGTTTAGTTTCCTATACTGATATGCTTGATTTGAATGCCGGTAATAAAACATTGGATAAACTTGATGTTTCTTTAATTAAGGCATACGTCCCTGAAAACTACCACATCTTTGATGTGTTAAAGGTTATTTCTACTCATAACGTAAGTGCGGTAGCTGTATTAGACGACAAAAACAACTACGTAGGAGTCATTACTGCTGAATCCATCATCCGTAAAATTGCTCAAATGCCTTTTGTTAATGAACCGGGTGGGATCATTATTCTAGAAATAAATGTTCGTGATTATTCTCTTTCTCAGATTGCTCAAATTGTTGAAGGGAACGATGCGAAGATTCTTAATATGTATGTGAATTCTTATCCGGATAGTACAAAAATGGAAGTGACTTTAAAGTTGAATAAAGATGAGCTTGCTCCAATATTGCAAACGTTTTCTAGATATAACTATACGGTAAAAGCTTCTTTTCGTCAATCAGATATGGGAGGTGATATTAAAAATCGCTATGACGAATTTATGCACTACCTGAATATTTGACCTTGCATTAATGTTTCTTCTTAGAGTACTATTTACAACTCCTTTATATTTTATTTTTTTCTGTTCTTTTTTACAGACAGGAGAACTGTGTAGTCAAACTGCTGACTCCACATTGCTTTATGGTGAAAAGCTAGGAACTGACTCAGAACATTCTCCGCCACTAAATTATAAATATGTAATTGTAAATAATATTTTAATTCTTGGGAACAAAGTAACTAAGCGACATATCATTTTACGGGAGCTTTTATTTCAACCTGAGGATTCAATTCAAGTTTTAGATTTGAAAAATAAAATTAAAACTTCTCGGGAAAACCTACTCAACACCTCCTTGTTCAATTTTGTAACCATTGATACGGTTTCATATGCGCCTTTTAAAATTAATTTTATTATCACAGTTGCCGAAAGATGGTATACTTGGCCAGCACCTATTTTTGAAGTGCAGGAGCGAAATTTTAACATTTGGTGGCAGACTAAAAACTTAGAAAGAGCTAATTATGGTTTTTATTTAAATCGTACAAACTTTAGGGGAAGAAAGGAAGATTTAAGTTTCTATTTTCAGTTTGGATATACAGAAAAATATGGGCTTACCTATAAGATACCCTACATTGCAAAAAGTAATACAAGCGGTGCGGGGATTTCGTTTTCCTATTCAAGAAATAGAGAAGTAGCCTATATGTCATTTGATAACCATCAATTATTTTTTAAAGACCCCAATCAAAAAATTAGACAGGAATTTACAAGCAAGATGCATTACAATTACAGAGCAGGTGCTAGAACCAATCATCTGATTGAAGCTAAGTATGTTCAGGCGAAAATTAATGATACGATAAACGATTACACAATAAATTATTTTTACAAAAACGATACAGAAATAAAGTTTTTGTTGTTGGATTATTTTTTAAGATTCGACCAAAGAAACTCAAGAATCTTTCCTTTAAAAGGATATTATCTAGAGTTTGAGGCAACAAAAATTGGTCTGGGTTTACTAACTAGTGAAAAAACGAATGCATTAAACTTATTGATATCAGCTAAGGAATACATAAGAATCTCAAATAGGCTTTATCAGTCAGGAGGATTGCGCGTGAAATATTCGCCCACTAAAAATCAACCTTACTACATTCAGCGTGGTCTTGGGTGGGGGGAATATGTTAGGGGTTATGAATATTATGTAATTGACGGACAAAGTTATGGTGTGGCCAAGCTTGGGTTGAAGTATGAGATAATAAAACCCAAGATAAAGAAAGTTCCTTTTATTCCGTTTGAAAAATTTAACACATTTCATTTTTCACTTTATGCAGGAATTTTTGGAGATGTAGGTTATGTGCAAGATTACCAATACTCTCTAGTAAATCCATTGGCAAATTCACTTTTATATGGTTATGGAGCAGGCCTAGAGTATGTTACTTACTATGATATTGTAATTAGATGTGAGTATTCTTTTAACAAGAGGCTTGAACATGGCTTTTTTGTTAGCTTTAGCGCAGGAATTTAGCCACTTTTACCTATTACAGTTTAAAGAATTACTGCTAACTTCAACCCATGAAAATTGGTATTTACGGATATGCTTTAGGTGCGAGTTTATTTCCTAGACATAAAGTGAAAGCGGAATCATCTGCGGAGGCATTAAATACACTTTTGAAGAAATTAATTAATTCAAATATTGATATTTTTCTTTTTGAGCCTCTCTTAAATCAATGTGCTGATAAGTCAAAAATAAAAGGTGTATTCTCAAGGTACGATGACATAAAAGGAAAAATAGATTTTCTAATTAGCATAGGTGGTGATGGTACTTTTTTGGAGACAGTTACTTTAGTTCGAGACTCTGGAATACCAGTAATGGGAATTAATACTGGTCGACTAGGTTTTTTGTCAGGTATATCTAATGAAGAAATTAGTTCAGCAATAGACTCTTTGTTGAGTAGTAAATATTCACTAGAAAAAAGAGCGCTATTGGAATTAGATATACAAGGTGATTATTTTAAAGATTGCAAATATGCGTTGAATGAAATAACAGTTCAGAAAACAGATAGTTCTTCCATGATTACCATACAAGCCGCTGTAAATAATAAATTTTTAAATTCTTATTGGGCCGATGGATTAATAGTTGCAACGCCTACCGGTTCAACAGCATACTCTTTAAGTTGTGGTGGGCCCATTGTTATGCCCGATTCGGAAAACTTTGTGGTAACTCCTATTGCGCCTCATAATTTAAATATAAGACCTGTAATTATTTCTTCTAACGATACTGTTACTTTAGATGTGGAAGGGCAGGATTTTGGCTTTTTAATATCGTTAGATTCTCACTCCGAAAATGTACAATCACCGGTTAAAATTTCTATTAAAAAAGCTAATTTTTATTTTTCGCTCGTCACTCTTGAAAACCACGATTTTTTACTCAAATTGAGACAAAAACTTAATTGGGGACTAGATAAAAGAAATTAATTTTGAGTAATATTTTATTGATGTATGCGTTAATTAAGGAATGCAAAATAATATGAAAAAGTTTTTATTAAGTTTTATTTTCATTTCTTTTAGCTTTTGTTCATCTTTCTTGTTTGCTCAAGGAGGTGAAATGTATGTACCCCACCCACTAAAAATTAGTGCTAAAACTTCTGAAGTTGGAGTATTTTTAGGCGGAAGTTATTATACTGGAGATTTAAATCCATCAGGACATTTTAATAGATTTACTAGGCCTGCAGTAGGTTTGTTGTATCGCATTAATCTTAATCCACGCTTGGCTACTAAAGCAGTAGCTTCTTTTGGAATTATTGAAGGCGATGATTCTTATTCGCGAAACGATGCACATCGAAACAGAAATTTGTCTTTCAAGTCAAAAATTATGGAGTTTGCCATTGAAGGGGAATTTAATTTTTTACCTTTTTCAACAGGAAGTAAAAAATTGGCGATTGTTACACCTTATGTTTTTGGAGGAGTAGCCGTTTACCATTTTAACCCAACAGGATTTTACGATAACAAATGGCACGCTTTACAGCCGCTTGGTACAGAAGGGCAAGGCACTGCTTTTTCGTCTAATAAAACGTATTCGCTAACACAATTTTCTATCCCGTTTGGTGTAGGGGCTAAAGTTAATACTGCTAAAAAAGTAAGCATAAACTTTGAGTGGGGTATTCGTAAAACATATACTGATTATCTAGATGATGTAAGTGGGCGTTATGTAGATAAGTCATTGTTAACAGCCGAAAAGGGTGCCTTGGCTGGTGCGCTATCCGATAAAAGCCTTACCCAAGAAGGTGGTAGTAACACAGGAAGGCAACGAGGTAATTCATTTACTAAAGATTGGTATGCCTTTGCAGGAGTTATTATTGCCTTTCGAATGAAGAATAAAAAAAATGAATGTGATATGCCTCATTAGGCTGTATTTTACGTAACTCCTTATATTTCTATATCTTGTTACACCACCATTCTACTATCTAATTTATCAGGGTATGGGCGTTGCTTTTTTTATCTTTGCTGCTATTAAATTGGAGCGGTTTTCCTTATGTCAGAAGATAAAAAATCAGAAATGCCTTTCCTACAGCACCTTGAATCGTTGAGGTGGCATTTGGTGCGTTCAGCAATCGTTGTGATGATACTTGCTTTGGTTTTCTTTTATTACAATGAGTTTGTTTTTGGCACTGTAATATTTGGGCCTATGCGCGCAGATTTTTTAACCTATCGAGCCTTATGTAAACTTTCTATTATGCTTGGGTTAGACAATGCGTTATGCATGCAATCCATCTCTTTTGAGTTAATAAATATTGATTTGTCTGGCCAGTTTACAACACATATTTGGGTTTCTGTAATAGGTGGAGTAGTTGCAGGTGCTCCGTATGTATTATGGGAGTTCTGGCGTTTTGTTAGTCCTGCACTACATGAAAAGGAGAGGAAGTATACTACTGGAGTAGTGTTTTTTGCCTCTCTACTTTTTATTATGGGAATTCTATTTAGTTATTATTGTGTTGTTCCGCTCACCATAAATTTTCTCGGTAACTATCAGGTAACTCCCTTAGTCAGGAACGCAATTTCTATGAGCTCGTATATTTCTACGGTTACAGTCTTAACGTTCATTATGGGCATAGTTTTTGAACTTCCTATCATCGTTTACTTTTTGACAAAGATTGGTTTGTTAGGGCATCAATTTATGCGTAAGAATAGAAAATATGCTATTGTGATTATATTAATAGTTGCTGCTATTATTACTCCCTCATCCGATATTCCAACGCTGCTCATTGTTTCTGCCCCATTATATATATTGTTTGAGCTCAGTATATTTGTTTCGAAATATGCGGGTAAAACACAACCAGCTAATTAGTAGTATCGTGAAAATTGAAAATATAAAATATAATCTCTTAATTTTCTTTACTGGCTTACTGCTACTTGCTCCTCCTTTTCTTTTTTCACAGGAGACAAAAATTATTGGTAGAGTGTACGATGCTGTTACACGAGAACCTTTGCCTTTTGTAAATATTAAATATTCAAGTGGTAAGCCCTTCACTACTACGGATGTAGATGGTAATTTTGTTTTAACAACGTTAATTCCTAGCGATAGTATCAGTGTTTCTTATATTGGTTATAAAACAAAAAAAATTGCTGTTAAGAAACTGGTTACTTCAACTATTAATATCTACATAGAAGTTGATCAATATACCTTAGGTGAGGTAGTAATTCTTCCGGGAGAAAATCCTGCGCATCGTATTCTTAGAAAGGTGATAAAAAATAAGGATAATAACGACAAGGAAAAGCTTTCAGCATTTGAATATGAAGTGTATAATAAGATTGAATTTGATATGAATAATATTCCGCCTCAATGGAAAGAGAAGAAACTATTAAAGCCAATCAAATTTGTATTTGACTACATTGACAGTACGAGTGTAACAGAAAAACCTTATCTGCCCTTGCTGTTATCTGAATCTATTTCTCAATATTACTTCAGAACAAGCCCTAGATTTAAAAAAGAAATTATCAAGGCTAGCAAAGTATCTGGTATGCAAGACAAAAGCGTTTCTCAATTTATGGGAGAAATGTATCAGAATGTAAATATTTACGATAATAATATTTTAGTATTTGGTAAACAATTTCCCAGTCCTATATCAGACAATGCACTTAATTATTATAAATTTTATTTGATTGACAGTGTATTTGTTGGAAATAGTCGTTGTTATCATTTGCAATTCAAACCTAGGCGCAAACAGGAATTTGCTTTTTCTGGAAACATGTGGGTGGCAGATACCACTTTTGCGGTGAAGAGGTTAGAGATGAGTATTCCTTCTGAAGTAAATTTAAATTTTGTAAAAGCTCTAAATGTGATACAAGAGTACTCTTTTGTCCCCAACGAAAAGGATACTGCATTAGGTAATTGGATGTTAAGCCGAGATAGGTTAGTAGTTGATTTTAAAATTGACGATAATAGAAAAAAGCCCAAACAAGTTGGATTTTATGGAAGAAAAACTACTTCATATAAAAACTTTGTTTTAAATAAACCAAGAGATGCCGAGTTCTTTAATCGAATGGATAATTTATCTGTAGAGGACAGCGCATCAGTAAAAGATGAAAAATACTGGGCAAGCGCAAGGCATGATACGCTTTCAAGAAATGAAAAACAGATTTATAAAATGGTGGATTCTATCAAGACTATGCCCATTTACAAAGCGTGGTATAATTGGATATATATATTTGTTACAGGATACAAAGAGGTTGGGATTTTCGAATTAGGTCCGTACTATAAAACATATAGCTTTAATCAAGTTGAAGGACATCGTTTGCGAGCAGGATTTAGAACATCCGATAAGTTTAGCAAAAACATGGAGTTTAGTGGCTATGGTGCTTATGGTTTAACCGATGAAAAATTTAAATATAATCTTGCGTTTAAATCATTTATAACTAAAAATCCCAGACAGATAGTTTATCTCGATTATAAAGATGATCTTGAAATATTAGGGCAAAGTGCTAATGCATTTAGCAATGATAATATCTTGGCTACTGCTTTTCGTAGAACACCTTTAAATAACATGACCAGTGTTCAACAAGCAAAAGTTGGATATGAATACGAGCCTTTCCAAGGATTTAACACAAAGCTGTTTTTGGTAAACAGAATAATGTCTCCTAAAGGAATACAGCGATATGACTACTTAGATAATAACTTAGATACTGTCTCTTTAGGAAATATTATTTCATCCGAAGTTCGAGCATTTCTTCGATTTGCGTTTGATGAGAAATATATTTCTTACACGTTTACAAGAACAAGTACTGGTACCAGATATCCAGTGCTTTCACTTTACTATGCTTACGGTGGCAAAGGTATTTTAGGAAGCGATTATGAGTATCATAAAGTGACATTTAATTTAAGCGACCGTTTTCGAATTATGCCTTTATTAGGATATACAGACTATATTATCGAGGCTGGAAAAGTATTTGGTAAAGTTCCTTTCCCGCTTTTAGAATTACATGGAGGAAATCAAACGGTTATTTATGATCCCTACGCATTTAATATGATGAATTTTTTTGAATTTGGTAGCGATCAATATTTGACAGTGCAAGCATTTCACCATTTTGATGGATTTTTTCTGAATCATATTCCTATCATGCGTAAGCTTAAATGGCGTGAAGTGATTACAGCAAAAGCATTAATTGGCAGTGTAGAAAAGAAAAATGAAAATCTGTTAATATTTCCTGCCACTTTAAGTAATATCAACAAAGGACCATACTATGAAGTGAGTGCCGGGATTGAAAATATATTTAAGGTTTTTAGAATCGATGCCTTGTGGAGGCTTTCATACATTGATTCTGCCTACGAATTAGCGTATAAAGCTAAGGGAGGCGGTAGTATCCCTAAGTTTGGAATCCGTTGGAGTATGCAAGTGACTTTTTAGTTGTATAAGGCAAGTGTAAATTTGTATTTTCGTATAGCATATATTATAAGCATATGATATTAAGAACAGATAATTTAATTAAGAAATACAAGTCTCGCATTGTAGTAAATAAAGTTTCTGTTGAAGTGAAACAAGGTGAGATTGTTGGTTTGCTTGGTCCAAATGGAGCAGGGAAGACCACTACTTTTTACATGACTGTTGGATTGATAAAACCAAATGAAGGTTCTATTTTTTTAGAAGATAAAGACATAACTGCTGAGCCCATGTATAAGCGCGCTCAATTAGGAATTGGTTATTTACCACAAGAAGCTTCGGTATTTAGAAAACTTTCTGTTGAAGATAACATCAAAGCAATCCTTGAAATGACAAAGTTGAATAAGCAAGAACAAAGTGCAAAATTGGAAAGTTTACTTGATGAGTTTGGGCTAAATAAAATTAGAAAGAGCAATGGCGATGTTCTTTCGGGTGGAGAGAGAAGAAGAACAGAAATTGCTCGTTGTTTAGCAACCGACCCGGGTTTTATTTTGTTAGACGAACCTTTTGCTGGGATCGATCCAATTGCGGTTGAGGATATTCAGCAAATAATTCGCAAGCTAAAAGAAAAAAATATTGGAATTCTAATAACGGATCATAACGTTCACGAAACGCTCACTATTACTGATCGCGCTTATTTACTTTTTGAAGGCAGTATTCTTAAATCAGGAACTGCTCAGGAACTTGCTGATGATGAGCAAGTTAGAAAGGTGTATTTAGGTAAGAATTTTGAGTTGAGGTAATTAACCTCCAATCAGTTTTTTAATCTCATTCAATTTCATTAACGCCTCAACTGGGGTAAGGGTATTAATGTCCGTTTTAAGAATATCATCTTTTATCTGAGATAATACAGGGTCGTCTAATTGGAAGAAGGAGAGCTGCATTGCTCCCTCTGACTCCCCCAAAGGGGGAGAGCTTGAGCGAGTAGCTTGGCTTCCACTCGCTACTTTTGTTTGTTTTTGTAAGGGTTGTGATTGGTTTTTGTTTTCCAACGTTGCCAATATTTCATTTGCTCTGTCAACTACTTTTTTTGGAACTCCTGCCATTTTAGCAACATGAATTCCAAAGCTGTGTTCGCTGCCACCTGGAACCAACTTGCGCATAAAAATTATTTTATTGTCAATTTCTTTTACGGACACATTAAAATTTTTAATGCGAGGCATCGTGTTTTCCATTTCATTCAGCTCGTGATAATGGGTAGCAAAAAGTGTTTTGGGCTTAGTAGGACTATTATGCAAGTACTCGGCAATGGCCCAAGCAATAGAAATGCCATCGTAGGTACTGGTGCCTCTTCCAATTTCATCCAATAGAATAAGACTTCTATCCGATAAATTATTCAAAATGCTGGCAGTCTCATTCATTTCTACCATAAAAGTAGATTCGCCATGAGATATATTATCGGATGCGCCTACGCGCGTAAAAATTTTATCTACCAACCCAATTTCTGCCTGTTGTGCCGGTACAAAGCCTCCTATTTGTGCCATAATAGTTATTAAGGCCGTTTGTCGTAGCAAGGCAGATTTACCTGACATGTTAGGTCCGGTTATCATGATAATCTGTTGCTTTTCGTTGTCAAGATAAACATCGTTGGTTATATATTCAATACCTATTGGCAATTGCTTTTCAATAACAGGATGCCTGCCGTTTTTAATATCTAGTATTTTGCTTTCGTTAATATGTGGTCGTACATAATTATTTTTACTTGCAGTTTGCGCAAAGGACAACAAGCAATCCAGTCTTGCAATTAGACTTGCATTTAACTGAATAGGAGGGATGTAGTCTGTTAAAGATAATACGAGGTCGTTGAAGAGCTTTGCCTCAAGTGTTTGTATTTTGCCTTCTGCGCCTAATATTTTTTCTTCGTATTGTTTTAACTCCTCGGTTATATAACGTTCGCAGTTAGATAGTGTTTGTTTTCGAATCCAATCTGTTGGAGCTTTGTCCTTATGTGAATTAGTAACTTCCAAATAATAGCCAAATACATTATTAAAGCTTACTTTCAAGGAACCTATTCCTGTACGTTCACTTTCTCTATGCTGAATTTCAAGTAAATAGTTTTTTCCAGAAGCCATTATTTTTCTAAGCTCATCTAGTTCTGTGTTTACTCCTTCGGCAATCACAGTTCCCTTGTGAAGCATGGGAGGTGGGTCGGGAACAATTTCTTTTTCGATGCGAGCGCGAATGAGAAGGCAGGGATTTAATTGCTCGCTGATCTTTTTTAAGGCAGTATTCTTATCTGGTGCAGACTGGCACAGCAACTTAATTTCTTCTACAGCACTTAGTCCTCTTTTTAAATGTGCTACTTCTCTTGGTGATACGCGTCCAGTAGCTACTTTAGATATTAATCGTTCCAAGTCTCCAACTAACTGGACTTTCTCGCCAATCTTTTCAGCAAGCGAAGTGTTTTTTAAGAAAAGGTCAACAGTGTTTAGCCTCTCTTCAATAGGGGCTTTATCTTTTAAAGGCATCGCTAGCCATCGCTTCATCATCCTGGAGCCCATGGGAGAGATGGTGTTGTCAATAATATCGATAAGTGTTTTAGCATTTTCGTTGGGCGACCAGAATAGCTCTAGGTTGCGTATAGTGAACTTATCTAACCATACGTAATGATCTTCTTCAATTCTAGATATAGATTGAATATGCTGCACTCTGTCATGCTGTGTAGCAGCTAAGTAATGCAAGGCTGCGCCAGCCGATATGATGCCGAGGTTTAAGTTGTCAATCCCAAAACCTTTTAAAGAATTGGTGTCAAATTGTTTAAGTAGTACTTCGTTAGAAAAGTCTGCTTTAAATATCCATTCGTCTAATCCGTAAGAGTAAAATTTGTCACCAAAATGGTCTATGAATTGATTCTTCTTATTTTTCTGAAAAAGTATTTCGCTGGGTTTGAAATTTTGTAAGAGTTTATCTATATATTCGATAGTGCCTTCGGCAACAAAAAACTCCCCCGTTGAAATGTCAAGGAATGACACACCGGCATTTTTATTATCAAAATGAACAGCAGCTAGGAAGTTATTTGCTTTATGATCTAGAATTTTATCATTGTATGAAACTCCGGGTGTAACTAACTCTGTAACTCCGCGTTTTACAATTGTTTTAGTGAGCTTTGGATCTTCCAATTGATCGCAAATAGCTACGCGGTGTCCACCTCTAACAAGCTTTGGTAGATAAGTGTCCAGCGAATGATATGGGAACCCAGCAAGCTCAATATCCGAAGCTGCTCCGTTCTTGCGTTTTGTTAATGTTATGCCAAGTGTAGAAGCTGTTTTAATAGCATCTTCTCCAAAGGTTTCATAAAAATCGCCTATCCTGAACAGAAGAAGTGCGTCAGGATATTTAGCTTTTATAGCAGTATACTGTCGCATTAAAGGAGTTTCAGAGTCGGACTCACTTTTTGCTTTGGAGGGCTTGTTTTTTATAACAGTCATCAGGTTACTAATATACTAATGAATGACGAAAAGGTGAATGGTATTTGGTTGCAGATTTCATTTTTTGTAAACATCATATTTGTATCTTGGCTTTTATTATAAATATATTTATGCGAAAATTAAAAAATGATGAGTTGAGTAGACTATCCCTTTATGAATTTCAAAAAAGCAAGAAATTGCCTATTATTATTGTATTAGATAATGTTAGAAGTGCTTATAATGTAGGTTCTATATTTCGAACTGCTGATGGGTTTCCTGTAGAAGCTATTCACTTATGTGGTATCACCGGATATCCTCCGCATAAAGAAATCCTTAAAACTGCTTTGGGCGCAACAGATACTGTAACATGGAGCTATTTTAAAACCACTTTGGAGTCTGTTTTAGAGCTAAAAAATTCTGGTTATAAAGTTTTTGCTGTTGAGCAAGCAGAAGGTAGTATGATACTAGATAATATGCCTAGCACTTTATTAAATGGTGATAAAATTGCTTTGGTGTTTGGACACGAAGTTAATGGTGTACAGCAAGAGGTAATTGATTTATGTGATGGCTGTATTGAAATACCTCAGGGGGGCACTAAACATTCTTTAAATATTTCGGTTAGTGCAGGAGTAGTACTCTGGGAGTTTTTTAGAAAACCTCGTTAAAATCTAATTTTGTTACAATAAAAAAACCCGTACAAAAATGTACGGGTTTAGTAAGTTTTTTATTTGAATTAATTATCCAACTAATCCTTTGAAATCAGCATTGTCTCTGAATTTAAAGAATTCTAAATCTTCTTTTGCTTTGCTCTTGAAAGAAGCATCTTTGCTGATTGCAATCTTTAAATTATTATTTAACATAGTAGCGTCATCTTTTCTAGCTCCAACAATAGCTTTCAAGTAGTAAGAAAGAGCGTCTTCTTTTTCAGGACTTGCATCAATTGTTGTTAGTGCGCCATCTCCATTACCTGCAAGAACTTTTGCCAATGCAGCGTTGAATGAATTTTCAGATCCGTAGTTTGTAACAGCATCAGGGTACTTACCATCACGAATATTGATGTTACCTTTGTTATGGCTAACTTCTGCGCTTGAACCAGCTTTGTCGTAAAACTCCATAGCTGCTTTTCTATCTCCTTTCCAATTTACTAATATACCAAGGTTGTTCATTACCTCAGGAGCTGGTGATAAACCTTTTGCTTTATCTAAAGCAGTTTGAGCTTCTGATGGTTTGTTTAATAGGATATTAGCATAACCAATTCCGTTAGAACATCTCCAATCTGTAGCACCATATAAGCGATCTGCGTTTTTGTAAATATTAAGTTTAGTATTTACATCATTTGTAAGTGTAGCAGCATATAAAATCTCATCGTTAGCTAAGCTATCTGGGTATGTACCGGCTAACTTAGAAATTTCAGCATCTGGTCTGCTAAGTTGCTCGCAATTCCATGTAGTAACACTTCTGCGTAATTTAGGAAGAATTGTTTCAGCTACTTCTTTATACGTAGCAGATAGATTTTTTATTTCCGATTCACGTTTTACACCATCAGGATACATTTCAAGAACACGTAGAATTAGTTCTTTGTCTTTTATGCTAGAAACTTGCATAAGCTTTTTAAAGCCATCCCAATCTTCCGCAGTTGTAGCGGTAGTATAAAACGTAGTAACTTCAGCACCAGGGATTAATTGATTTTTATCTTTTTGCTTATTTTTAGCCATGCTTGAAAAATAATTAACCGAGTTTTTAGCTCTGTTAGTAGCAAGGTCTTCATTCAAGGATAACTCTCCATCTGGCGAAGCATACGCAGAGATGCTTGCACTCTTAAATTGAAATCTTTTAGCTATGCGCTTTTCTTCAAAGAATTTTTTAGAAGCCTTCATGCTTTCGTTACTAGCTTCAGAAGGACGTACGTTTGATGTGTTTACTAAAAAGAATATTTCTGAAACTTGAGTAACAGGGTATGACTTTTTAAAGTTATGATCACCTACTAGAGGCTTCTCATCATTCTTAACTAATAGAGGAGTAATGATAGTACCATCCGCAATTTTTTTATCTGGGAAGTCTTTAGTTTTGCTACCTTTTTTTCCTTGAATTTTTAGAACAAGTTCGCAGTTCTTCATTTCAGGAATATAGGCGGTTTTGTCAGAATAAGAAAAATTTCCACCTTCTTTAAAAACTACCACTTTGCCACTTCCAACTTTTACTTTTTCTCCTTGTACTTCAACTGGCTTAAGGGCTTTTTCGCCTCCATTATACTTTAATACAGGGGTAATTGTAATTGAAACTTTTTTAGCAAAATATTTAGGATCATACTTGCCGCTAACATTAGCAACAACGGTATCGCCATGCATTTCAAGTGGACTAGGCTTAACTTCATATTTAACCATCTTGTCATACTTTTTCATCATAGATCCCAGGCCAGCACACGAAGAAAGGCCTGCTACGGCTAGGAGTGATAAAGCAACATTTTGGATTTGATTTTTCATATTTAATTAATTAAAGGGTTTTGTTTCAGGGGATTGATTTCTGTTTTGAATTGATGCAAAAGTAATTATTTTTTGCATAATCCAACTTTATTTATCACTTTCTAGTGTAAATAAAATCATCAAAATATTATTAAAAACGAACAAGTTGTTTAAATATATGCTAAAATTCATTGTTCTGGCAAAATGTTAACTTCCAATTCATCTTTACACGCTAATAGCAAGTTTTTGATTGATTTTTCAATCGTGGGATGAATGAAATTTTCTGCTATTTGAGCAAGTGGGATTAATGCGAATTTTCGTTCGTGTAAAAATGGGTGAGGTACAGTTAGAGATTCGGAATTTAGAATTTCAGAGTTAAAAAAGAGAATGTCAATATCTATTGTTCGCGAGTCCCATTTTTTGGTTCTTGTTCTCCCGAGTTTCTTTTCTATGTTCAATATTTTTGCTAATAGAGTTTCGGCATTTAATAACGTATCCAATTCTATAACTTGATTTAAAAAATTAGCTTGATCTTTTTTTCCCCAAGGTGCTGTACTATAAATGGATGAGGTATTTAATATTTCGCCAGTTTCTGCTAGTAGGTAGTTTTTTGCCTGATCTAAGAAAAGTTTCCGATCTCCTTTGTTGCTTCCTAAGAGTAAGTATGCCTTATTCATATTTATTAGGTAAAAATACTAAATTGAGTTTCTGATATAGTATAAATATTTGTTTGCTTTTTTCTGTAAGTTTGCTACAAATAATATTCATCTAATAATTAAATCAAATGAAATCATTTTGGGGATCTTTTTTAGGAACTTTGGTTGGTGTTTTTGTTACCACCATTTTTATTTTTCTTATAGTAATTGGAGTTATAGCATCCTCCGTTTCTAGCATATCAGAAAAAAAAGATAAAACTATTAAGGTAAAAGAGAACTCAGTGTTGCATGTGAAATTTGGAGGCGAAATTCCTGAACGATCTTCGAATAATCCTTTTTCGAATTTTTCTTTTGCTGGTAATTTTGAAAAAACGCCTATTGGCTTGAATGATATTATTTCAAATATTGAAAAAGCCAAAAACGATGATCATATAAAAGGTATTTACTTGGATATTTCTTCAATCCCTGCCGGCATAGCTACATTAGAAGAAATCAGAAATGCACTTTTGGATTTTAAATTGTCTAAAAAATTTATTGTTTCTTATAGCGAAGGTTACGCTCAGGGCGCGTATTATTTAGCTACTGTTTCTGATAAAATATATTTAAATCCGGAAGGCTCTGTTGATTTTAAAGGGTTAAGCAGAGAGGTGATGTTTTTTAAGAACATGCTTAGTAAGCTGGATATTGAAATGCAGATTTTTAGACATGGAAAATTTAAAAGTGCTACAGAACCTTTCTTTTTAGAAAAGATGAGTAATGAAAGTAGGGAGCAAACCAGTACTTATGTTAATGGAGTTTGGGATTATATTTTAGAAGGCATCTCTAGGCAAAGGGGCATCTCTGTTGATGAGTTAAATAACTATGCTGATAAAATGCTTATTACTGACGCTGAGAGCTCACTTCAATATAAATTAGTGGATCAAATAGTATATAAAGATGAGATGTTGGATATTCTTAAAGATTTGACAGAAGCTAAATCTGCCGAAAAAATTAATTATGTGGACATGCACAAGTATAAACATGCGCCAAATAAAAATGAATCTAAATTTTCTAAAACAAAAATTGCAGTGGTATATGCATCAGGAAGTATTGAGAGTGGGGAAGGGGATGAGCAAACCATAGGTTCCGAAGGCATTTCTAAAGCAATTCGTTCTGCACGATTAGACAGTAATGTAAAGGCGCTTGTGTTGAGAGTTAATTCGCCAGGTGGAAGTGCGCTTGCTTCGGATGTAATTTGGAGAGAAATGGTGTTGTGTAAAAAAGTTAAACCTGTGGTAGTTTCTATGGGAGATGTTGCTGCTTCGGGTGGATATTATATTGCTTGTGCAGCAGATGCTGTGTTTGCTCATCAAAATACTATTACAGGATCAATCGGTGTGTTTGGTGTTTTCCCAAACATGCAAAAGCTATTTGAAAATAAATTAGGCATCACAGTTGATACTGTAAATACTAACAAGCATTCAGATATAATGTCAATATATCGACCTGTTGCAAAAGAAGAAGGCGAGGTTATTCAAAAATGGATTGAGAATGTGTACCAAGGTTTTATTGGAAAAGTTGCAGCAGGAAGAGGTATGTCTGTTGCAGCAATAGATAGTATTGGACAAGGAAGAGTTTGGTGTGGTTTAGACGCTAAAAAAATCGGTCTGGTAGATGAGTTTGGTGGGCTAAAAGATGCTATTGCTCTTGCAGCTAAAAAAGCAAATATTCAAGATTATAATTTGTTGGAATTGCCAGTCCAAAAAGATCCTTTAGAGAAATTGATGAATAATCTTTTCGACCAAGAATCGGTTGTGGAGAGCAAGCTTAAGAAAGAGTTTGGTGCATCATACGACAATTACCAACGACTAAGAAATACAATGAAGTATAAAGGGGTGCAAATGAGATTGCCTTACGATGTAGTAATCTATTGATTCTCTTCTTTTATTTCAAAGCCCATGGCTTTTAAATCATTCCAGTAATCTGGGTATGATTTTTTTACCACAGTTGGACTTTCGATTTTCACTTCGGGGTATAACAAAGCAAGTGGAGCAAATGCCATTGCCATTCGATGATCGTGGTAGGTGCTAAATTGAAGGTCTGGTTCAAAAATATTGCTTGAGTCTTTTTTGATTTCACTAAATGAAATAGCAAGACTATTTTTTACACTATCGTCTGCTGTAATTCCGATTTTTTTCAATTCTGTTTTAAGGGCTTTTACTCGGTCAGTCTCCTTCATATATAAAGTATGGAGTCCATTAAGTTGCATAGGTATTTTTAACCCGGAAGCAACAACAGCAACTGTTTGCGCTATGTCTGGATATTCTGTAAAGTCAAAATCAAATGCTTCGGGCTTGTAGTTCGTTTTAGAAAGCGTTATACCCTCTTCTGTAAATACTGTTCGAACACCAAAGAACTCAAACAAATTTGCTACAACCGAATCTCCTTGAATAGATTTTCTTCTCAGCCCTTTTATTTTTAAATCAACTTCTTCGGATAGTGCGGCTATTTCGTACCAATAGGAGGCGGAACTCCAGTCTGACTCAATGTGGTAGTCCCATCCCTGATATTCTTGTTTAGGCACAGCAATAATGTTATTTACCCAGGTATAAGTAATGCCAAAGTGTTCAAGCACTTTCATGGTCATTAATATATACGAGCGAGAAGCAGTTTTTCCTTTTAAATGAATATTTAATCCATTTTCAAGTGTCGGTGCAATTAGTAAAAGTGCTGTGATGAATTGACTACTTACTCCAGCATCCATTTCGATATCGCCACCATTTAATTTAGCTCCTTCTATTTTAATTGGGGTAAAGCCCTCCTTATTTAAATAAGTAATTTTTGCGCCTAACTGAATTAAAGCATCAACCAATGGTTTTATTGGACGTTCATTCATTCTATCCGAGCCTGTTAGAATTCGAGTTCCTTCTCGAGATGCAAAAAAAGCAGTAAGAAATCGAATAGTAGTGCCTCCGTGGCCGGTATAGTAGCTAACCTCAACCTCTAACTTTTTAAAAGTGCTGGCGTGGTCTCCGGAAGTTTCGTTTTTTAATATTTCAGCTAGAATCTGAGTATCCATTGAATCGGCTAAGTTGTGAGCGCGAAAATGTTGACTACTCAATGCTTGGATTAATAGCACTCTGTTGCTCACACTTTTTGAAGAAGTGAGATACACAGTACCTTTAAGCTTTTTGTCTGATTTTGTGATTTTATATACCACGAATCGTTGTTATATTACTTATTGCGAATCTACTAACTTTTTTCTCTTGTTTAAATACAGTTTCAAATCAGTTGCAAATTTCATTATAATAGTTTATTGATTCTTCAATCAAATCTGCTGAGCAAGTATTATTGATATTTGCTTTCCCAATTTTACTTATTAATGTGAAATTTATTTCTGCATTTATATTCTTTTTATCCTGTTTCATGAAATTTAAAAGCGATTTCAAATTTGTAGTTATAGGATTTGGTTTAAAGGTAGTTTTAATATAAGCTGAAATAGATTCTAACTCTTCTGTAGATAAGCCACAACATTTTCTGGATAAATAGGACTCGCAAATCATGCCAATGGCAATTGCTTCCCCATGCAATAATTTCTTTTTGGTTTTTAAAGAAGTAGATTCAACAGCATGGCCAATGGTATGTCCAAAGTTCAAGGCTTTGCGAATGTTTTTTTCTCGAGGGTCTTCTAATACAATTTTATTTTTTATGGATATTGATTTCGTAATTATATCTTCTAGTAAAGCAGCTTGTACATTTTTTTTAGAAAATAAGTCAGAAGCTTTATTCGATAATATTAACTCCCAATATTTTTTATCTGATATTAGTCCATGCTTAATTATTTCAGAAAAACCTGAGAGTAGTTCTCTTTGTGGAAGAGTTTTAAGGAAATTAGGCATCACAAAGACAGCTTTAGGGAAAGTGAACGTGCCTATTTGATTTTTGAAATTCAAGAAATCTATCCCTGTCTTACCTCCAACTGAAGCATCCACCTGAGAAAGTAGAGTAGTGGGGATATTGATAAAGTCAACACCTCTTTTATAGGTTGCCGCAGCAAATGCTCCTAGGTCAGTTATTACACCACCTCCTAAATTAATTATCAGTGTATTTCTATCTGCATTGTCTTTTGAAAGAGTTTTCCATATTTTCTCACAAGTAGAAAGTGTTTTGTTTTTTTCTCCACTTTTAACTTGAATAATTGAAAAGATTGAGGGGGCAATTATTGCTTTTCGTAATGCTTGCAGACAGTATCTTTTGGAATTTTCATCAACTAAAATATAGATGTTTGAATAGTTAGATAGATATTTATCTAGTTCTTGTGATGCATCGTTTCCAATGTAAACAATATAGGTTCCTGCATTAATGGTTTTCATCATCACAAATTTAGGATTTCCCTTTGGACATCACTTGTTTTTGATGGTGAATAGATTCTTGGTGAATACTGTCAAAAATCTTCTTTATAAATTCTTCGGTCAGTTGTTTTTCGCTCCCTTGTTTAGTTCTTTTCTCAATGATTTCGTTCCAGCGCACATTTTGTAAAATCGTTACTCCATTTTGTTTTTTGTATTCTCCAATAGTTCTGGCAACTTCCATTCTGTTTGCTAGTAATGCTATCAGATTATTATCCAGCTCATCAATTCGGTCCCTGCAATCTTCTAATGTGCTTATGAATTTCCTGTCTTCCACAGAGGATAGTCGTACTACAATTCTATCAATAATATCATCTAATTGCGCTGGTGTTATTTGTTGTTTTGCATCGCTTAGTGCAACAGTAGGGTTGTTGTGTGTTTCAATCATTAGTCCTTCGTAGTCTAGGTCAATAGCAGTTTGCGAAACAGGAAAAATCAACTCTGTATTTCCGCAAATATGGCTTGGGTCGCAAATCATTGGAATGCCTGGCATTCTTCTTTTTAATTCAATGGGCAACTCCCACATGGGTTTGTTTCTGTATTGAGATTTATCGTTTGAAGAGAATCCTCTATGAATAGCAGCAATTTTTGTGATGCCAGCTTTTTGAATTCGCTCTATGGCGCCAATCCAAAGCTCTAAATCAGCATTAACAGGATTTTTAACAAGTACGGGAACATCTACGCCCCTTAACGCATCTGCAATTTCTTGTACGCTAAATGGGTTAACAGTAGTTCTTGCTCCAATCCATAAAAAATCTACACCCATGCGTAGTGCTTCATAAACGTGTTTTACATTAGCTACTTCTACTGCTGTTGGAAGTCCGGTTTCAGCTTTTGCTTTTTTTAACCACTCTAACCCAATAGATCCTATTCCTTCAAATTGACCTGGGCGAGTGCGAGGTTTCCAAATTCCTGCTCTTAAAATGCTTACACGTTTAGTGGCTGCAATTTCTCTTGCTGTGGTTAATACTTGTTCTTCCGATTCTGCACTACAAGGTCCTGCTATTACAAGCGGACTTGATAAAGTGAGACCAAGTACATTTCTGATTTTACTAGTTGCTTCCATTTTTTTTTATTTTAATATTTTTCTTATTGCGTTTGCTTGCACCATTGCTTGATGAGTTCCTTTTGTGTTTTTTTTATCTATATCTTTTTTAAATTTTGTTAAATGTTTGATGTAAGTACCTAATGCTTTTGAAACATACTTTGAGTTTTGATCAAAGATGGGTGCCCACATAGCTGGGGAGCTTTTGGCTAAACGTACGGTAGACTCAAAACCAGATCCTGCGAGATCAAAAATGGTAGAAGTATTTTTTTCCATTTCCAATACTGTAGTGGCTAGAGCAAATGAGGAAATATGAGAGATATGTGATACGTAAGCAACGTGCTTATCGTGCTCATCGGCTTTCATAAAAAGTAGTTTGGCATTCAAAGTTTCATATAACTCTGATACACGTTCCACCACCCAGAGTGCGCTATCGTCAACACAAAGAATACATGGTTTATTGTCAAATAAATTATGAATGGCTGCTTTTGGACCTGAGTTTTCTGTACCTGCAATAGGATGTGTGCCTACAAACTGTTTTCTACGAGGGTGCTTTTTAATTGCTTTACAAATAGTATTTTTAGTGGAACCAGTGTCCATCACAATGTTGTTATCTCCAATTAAATCTAATATCTGAGGCAGCAATTTTGAAGATACAGATACTGGTGTTGCCAAAATAATAAGTTCTGAATCTAAGGAGTCCTTCAGTTCTTTAATCTCATCTGCAATGCCTCTTTCTAATGCAGATTTGCAATGTTCTTCGTTGCTATCAACGCCAATTACATGAGTGCAGTATTTACGCGCTTTTAAATCCAGCGCCATCGATCCTCCAATAAGTCCAAGTCCAATTATTGTAATAGTCATTTTGCAATTAGGTTAATTCAACTTCTTTTAGTTTCTGAAATTTGGACTTACTTTTTTGTACATATTTTTTTACTCGTCTTATCGCTTTGTCAAAAGCGGCAAGGTCTGTGCAAAGTGATACTCTCACATATCCTTCTCCATTTTTCCCAAAAATAAATCCGGGTGTTATAAAGACTTGTGCATTTAATAATAGACTCTCTACAAATGCTTCGGAATTAATTTTTGAATTATTAATTTTAGCCCAAACAAACAAACCTACTTGCTGGGTGGAGTAATCGCACTTTAATATATCTAAAAGCTCCCAAGCCTTTTCCCTTCTTCTTTTATACTCTTCATTTCTTTTGCTGTGCCAAGAAGATAAGTTTTGTAAAGCTTCAGCAGCTGCTGCTTGTATTGGAAGAAACATGCCAGAGTCTACATTGCTTTTTACTTTAAGAATAGTGTTTATATATTCTTTCTTTCCAGCTATCCATCCAACTCTCCATCCAGCCATGTTGTGAGATTTACTAAGTGAATTTAGTTCGATAGCAACATCTTTTGCTCCAGCATAACTTAATATGCTCTTTGGTTTATCAACGTTTAGCACCAGACTGTAAGGATTATCGTGACAAATAAGAACTTTGTGTTTTTTAGCAAAAGCAATTAGCGTGTTAAAGCATTCGTCAGTTGCTTCAGCACCCGTTGGCATGTTGGGATAGTTCAGCCAAATGATTTTTATTTTTGATTTATTCTTAGACACCTTAAGTTCGAGTTCCTTTAAATCGGGCATCCAATTATTTTTTTCTTTCAAATTGAAGAGAATCATTTCTGCTCCTGCCATTTTAGAAACTGATGTATAAGTTGGGTATCCTGGATCAGGAATTAGAACTTTATCTCCAGCATTTAAAAAAGCCAATGATATATGAGTGATGCCTTCTTTAGATCCAAGCAACGGCAATATTTCTTCTTCGCTATTTAGTTTTACGCTATACGTTTCATTGTAAAAATTTGAAATTGCATTTCGTAACTCTATGGTACCTCTGTAAGACTGGTATCCATGATTTTTGGGATTCTTTGCAGCACTAATAAGGGCATTCACTGTGTTTTCGGATGGGTACATATCGGGGCTTCCAATTCCGAGGTTAATAATATTATTGCCTTTTGCATTTAAATCACGGATTTGCTGCAACTTTTGTGAGAAGTAATACTCCTGCACATTGTTTAATCTTTTTGCTTGTTTAATTATCATGTTGGCAATTTTATTCTGCGCTTAACAGAGCAGAAGAGAGTTCAATAATTTTTTCTCCTTTAATATATTCTCCCAGAATTTTAATTTCACTTAATGATGGTTTTATTGCATTTAAAGCATTTTGGTAATTGCTGTAGTTTTCAAATTCCATATCTACGTGTATGTAATACTCCCATTCTCTACCTACAATGGGTAGTGATTGAATTTTAGTTAAATTAATATCGTATTTAGCAAGTAGCGTTAATACATTTGCTAAGTTTCCTTTTTCGTGTTTAATAGTAAAGTACAAAGACGATTTATTTACTTCAGCAGTTTCTTTTTTTGCAGATGTTGAAAGAGCCAAAAAACGTGTATAGTTTTTCTTGTGTGTTTCAATAGCTTCAGCTAATATTGTAAGATTATATATATCAGCAACGTGTAATCCGGCTATTGCTCCAATGTTTTTTAGTTGTTTTTCTGAAATTCTACGCGCTACAGCAGCAGTATCTTCTGCTTCTACTAATTTAATGTTGGGGTACTTATCGAAAAAGTGTTGGCACTGCAAAATAGCCATAGGGTGGGAGTGAACCTCCTTAATATTTTCTATTGTTTGGCCATTTAAAGCAAGTAGGTTTTGCTGTATATGTAAATACACTTCTCCAATAATATTTGTATTGGATTCTCGCAACATAGCATAGTTAGGCAAAATAGTTCCTGCAACGGTATTTTCAATAGCCGTAATGCCAAAGTCTGCAGTGTTGTTCATTACGTTATCAAATACGTCTTTGAATGAATAGCATTCAACACATGCTATGTTATTGCCAAAGTACTTTTGAGCAGCAAGCTCATGAAATGATCCCCTGACCCCTTGAATTGCGATTTTAATTGTTTTCATTTTATTTCTGCTATTGCTTATAACTAATTTTCGATAAAAAAATCCAAAAAAAAACCCCTCTCGTTTTAACGGGAGGGGCTTCTTTAAAGCCTAGATAAATATAGATTTATCCCTCCAGTGAAGGTGTAGGATAAAACCAAAAATATGTTTGTGTAACTTTCATTTCTTATTAATCGATATGCAAATGTATAAATATTATTTACATAACAAATAGCTATTTCAAAAGCCTTTCTAAATTTGCAATCTTTATTACTATGCCAGTTTCCTTTGAAAACACACGAATAGCTTTCGCTTCTAAAAGCGATTCTGATCTGCGAAGTTCCTATTGGTTATTCAGAATAATAGGTAATCCATCTATGGTTATTGTAGGAAAGTGGCTTACAGAAATAGCGCTTGCTTTATATATTCCAATTAAATGGCTTATAAAACCTACCATTTTCAAGCATTTTTGTGGGGGGGAAACTGTTAAAGAATCAAGGGAGAAGATGGCGGAATTGGCCAAAAGCAATCTTAAGTCAGTGTTAGACTATTCTGCCGAGGGTAAACATTCGGAAACGGATTTTGATAACTGTGCCAAAGAAATAATAGACATCATTCAGGAAGCATCTAAAAATACAAATATTGGGTTTTCAGTTTTTAAACCTACTGGTGTAGCAAGGTTTGCTTTGCTTGAAAAAATATCAACTCATTTGTTAGATAATGGGCAGGTTGTTATGCAAGGAAGTAACAATTCTAAGTATGCTAATGGGCTTAGCGAGCTTGAGCTAAAAGAATTTACTCGTGCGCAAGAAAGATTTAATAGAATTTGCAAAGCTTCTTTTGAAGCGGGAGTGCCTGTTTTTGTGGATGCTGAAGAATCTTGGATACAAAAAGTAGTAGATGAGCTAGTAAAAGATATGATGAATATCTACAACAGAGAAAAGCCTATTGTATATAACACTTTTCAGTTGTATAGAACAGATAGAGTATCTTATTTAAAGGAGTGTTATGCTCTAGCCGAAAAAGAAAATTATTTTCTTGGTGCTAAATTAGTTAGGGGTGCTTATATGGAAAAGGAAAGAGCGCGAGCAATTGAAAAAGGATATGATTCGCCTATAAATAAAACAAAAGATGCTACGGATTTGAATTATGATAGTGCGTTGGAGTTTTGCATGAGTCATTTGGATAGGGTTGCATTTTGTTGTGCTTCACACAATGAAAAAAGCACCATGTTGGTTGTTAAAAAAATGGAAGAAGCCGCACTTCCTAAAAACCATTCTCGTATTTATTTTTCACAGTTACTTGGAATGAGTGATCACATTTCTTTCAATTTAGCTTCTGCTGGTTATAACGTTTCCAAATATGTGCCTTATGGCCCCATTCGCGATGTGTTACCTTATTTGATTAGACGAGCTCAGGAAAATACTTCAGTGAAAGGGCAAACTGGCAGGGAACTGGGATTAATAAAGAAGGAGCGCCAGCGTAGGGTTGGATAGCAATCCTGTACCTTATATTTTATCACTTGCCATTAAATATTTCAATTTTTCAGAAAACTATTTTTTTATGTCCCTGAATAGCATTGCTATTATAGTACGATCAATTTCTGAAAGGCTTTTTGCCAATTATTACCTTAAATTTAAGAAGCCAGTTCGCCCTACCAAAGTGTTTACAAATCCTAAAGTTGCTGAAGAGTGGCTGGGTCAGTTTGTCAAAATTGAAGAGCCTTTGAATTATGATCTGTGAATTATGCCGATGCGACATATCTATTATTCCAATTACAAAGGAATATGTCGACTGGCTGCCGATAGCTATCGGTAACCATAATATTTCGGGCTATTTTTTAAAGAGTAATGGTATTACTTGCAGAGGCAGGTATCTTTTTTTTCGTTAAGATCAATCGCAGTTTCTATTTCTGAAATGCTATCTATCGTTGTTACTACGATTCTAATTTTTTTATTGCCTGTGATGGTGCCATCAATGGCATAAGAAGGGCATGGCGTATCCCGGATATTACTTTCAGAAAAATTTACATCCCCATTTTTTAGAACGTTCAGTATGCTTGCTTCGTCTATTTCCCTACATGCCATCATGCATTTTGCGTGAGGCGAATAAATTATTTTAGAATTTAGAATATTATTTTTTACTCTGTTTTCTGGTAACCAATACGTTCTGTCCCGATCTTTAATCAATGTGAAGTAAACCATAACAGAGCCTACAATAATTCCTACTGAGAATAAAAGAATACGTTTTGATTTTGTCATTCTTGATTGTTAAAATGCAGCTAACAACAAGTTGATATCCTTTGATGGGATTTTGAAAAAATCTCCAAGGTGTTTGTTGGTAAGCATTCCATTGTATATGTATATGCCTTTTCTAAATCCAGCATCTTCTTTTAACATTCTGTCTACGCTTCCAGATTCTGCAATGTTTAACAACAAAGGACCAAATACTGTACTAAAAGCATAGGAAGCAGTTCTGGATACGCGCGATGGAATGTTAGGTACGCAGTAATGAATTACACCGTGTTTTCTGAAAATAGGTTGCGTGTGGTTAGTAACTTGAGAAGTTTCAAAACACCCTCCGTCATCTATTGCCACATCTACTATAACAGATCCTGGCTTCATTTCTTTTACCATTTCCTCTGAAACTACACAAGGGGTTCTGCCCTTAGTTGCTCTGATAGCGCCAATTGCTACATCGGCAGTGCGTAAATGTTTTTGTAGCACTGTTGGATGAATGACAGAAGTGAAAATTCGAGTTCCGATAGCGGTTTGTAGCCTTCTTAATTTATATAATGAGTTGTCAAATACTTTTACGGTTGCGCCCAAGCCAATTGCTGCTCGAGCAGCAAATTCACCTACCGTTCCTGCGCCAAGTATAACAACTTCGGTTGGTGAGATTCCAGATATACCTCCTAATATTAATCCCAAGCCATTGTTTACGTTGCTTAAATACTCAGCAGCAATTAAAATGGATGCTCCTCCAGCAATTTCGCCCATGGCTCTTATGACAGGAAAAATTCCTTCTTTATCTTGAATCCAGGAGTAGGCTACGGCAGTAACTCGTTTATTCATTAAGGCGCGTACGTAAGTATCAGATTGAACGGAAAGCTGTAGCGTAGAAAATAATATTTGCTTTTGCTTCATCATTTCAATTTCCTTAAGGGAAGGTGGAGCAACTTTTAAAATAATATCAGCTTTATAAACTTCTTCTGCAGTTTGTGCAATTTGTGCCCCTGCTTCGCTATAGTCCGTGTCCAGAAAATTAGATTTCTTTCCTGCATCAGTTTCAATAACCACACGGTGACCATTATTTACAAGCACTGCCACTGCATCAGGTACTAGTGTTACTCTGGTTTCTTGAAAGGATATTTCTTTTGGAATTCCAATGTATAAACTTCCTTTTCGAGTTCCAACTTCTAGCATTTCTTCTTGAGGTTGAAATGCACTTAATGGGATGTTTTTAATAGGAGCGTTTCTTTGTGCCATAGAATTTTAAGGTAAGCTGAACGAATTTACAAAATAAAAGGCAATTGGAATAATTGAAATATCAGGTAGTAGTCACTCAATAGCGATTACTCTGCTATTTGCATTTAAAGTAATTCTTGCTTTAACAACATCATTAGGTAATAGATGTTCCATTTTCTCTGGCCATTCAATGAAGCAATAGTTTCCGCTATAAAGATATTCTTCGTAGCCTATGTCAAAAATTTCTGACTCGGACTTTAATCGGTACAGGTCAAAGTGATAGATCAATTTTTTGCCAGATGCAGGAGCGTGGTAAGCATATTCATTCACTATAGAAAAGGTTGGGCTGCTGCCCGAATCTTCCACTCCAAGTTGCTTGCAAATTTCTTTGATCAGTGTGGTTTTGCCAGCACCCAAGTCTCCATAAAAGCAAAAAATCTTTCGTCCATTTGCTTGTTCTAAAATTGTTTTAGCTGCAATGGGCAACTCGGCAATGTTTGATATGGTAATTGTTTTCACTTTGGCGATAAAAACACAAAAGGAATCATCATTTCTTCAAGTGAAATACCTCCATGTTGAATGGTATTTCTGTAATAATGAACGTAATGATTAAAGTTGTTTGGGTAGGCAAAAAACTTATCCTGCTTTGCAAAAATATAAGATGTGCTAACATTAATGCGTGGTAAAAAAGCGTCATCGGGATTTTTTACTTCCAATACATCACGTTTTTCGTAACTCAAACTTTTGCCCTGCTTAAAACGCAAATTGGTAGAAGTGTTTCTGTCTCCAACAACTTTTGAAGGTTCTGTTACTCTAATACTTCCGTGATCGGTTGTTATAATAAGCTTTCCTTTTTTTTCAGCAATGTGTTTAATGATATCGTGAAGTGGGGAGTGCTCAAACCAAGAAACTGTTAATGAACGATAGGCGGATTCATCATCTGCCAACTCTCGTATTACTTCCATTTCTGTTCTTGCGTGTGATAACATATCAACAAAATTGTAAACGATTACATTCAATTTATTTTGCATCAGGTTGCTAATGTTGTCAGAAAGCTTTTTTCCTTCGCTGTGGTTGAGAATTTTATGATAGGAATGTTTTATGTCTTTGCCCCATCGTTTTAGCTGCGCGGCAAGCAATTCAGGTTCAAATTGATTTTTACTGCCCTCATCATCCTCGTTTCTCCAAAGATCTGGATGTACCTTTTCAATTTCACTAGGCATTAATCCGGCAAACAACGCATTTCGAGCAAATTGTGTAACGGTAGGTAAAATGCTGTAGTAAAGCGATTCTTCTTCCACTTTAAAGAGTTCAGAAATTTTTGGTTGAATCATTTTCCATTGATCAAAACGCAAATTATCAATGACAAGCAAAAACACATGGTCGTTTTTTTCTAGGATAGGATTGAGCTTATTCTTCAAGATAGTATGAGACATTAATGGAGCTTCACCGGTTGGAGCATGCAGCCATTTAATATAGTTTGCTTCAATGAATTTGCTAAAGGATGCATTTGCTTCTTGCTTTTGCATGGCAAGCATATCGGACATGCTTTCATCTTCAGATTTATCAAGTTCCAATTCCCAGAACACTAGCTTTTTATATACATCTTGCCAAGTATCTGCGTTTAGGTCATCACTTAACGACATGCCTATCTGCCTAAATTCCTGTTGATAGGTAGAAGTAGTTTTTTCGGAGACCAATCTCTTTTTCTCTAATGTTTTTTTGAGTGAGAGTAAAATCTGATTGGGGTTAACTGGCTTAATAAGATAGTCGGAAATCTTTGAGCCAATTGCATCTTCCATTATTTGTTCCTCTTCGCTCTTGGTAATCATGATAACAGGTAAGTCCGGCTGAAGGTCTTTAATGCGTGTAAGTGTTTCAATACCACTTAATCCAGGCATATTCTCATCCAGAAAAACTACTTCATACGTTGCTTCTTTAATGAGAGCAATAGCCTCATCACCGCTTTTTGCAGTTTTCACTTCATAGCCTTTCTCGTTTAAAAAAAGGATGTGGGGCTTGAGTAAATCAATTTCATCATCGGCCCAAAGTATGTTTACTTTATTCATTATGTTGCAATTTAGTATTTCTTGTGGATTAATGAATTAAGACAACGACAAATTGTTTGGTTTATTTGGAAAATAAATAGTTAGAAAGTAAATTGTGATAATTGCAATCACTTCTTTGCCCATTCCACATTCTTATATCTTTGCAACGCAATATTAATATTAGAATGCCTCTAAAAAAACAAATCCTCTTTAACGATCCCATCTACGGAAACATCATTGTTCCAGATCCGTTGGTGCATCAGATAATTAATCACCCTTACTTTTTGAGGTTGCAAAGAATAAAGCAACTAGGACTAACGAGTTTAGTATACCCCGGTGCTTTGCATACACGTTTCCAGCATGCTATGGGTGCCATGCATCTAACCATGAAGGCTGTTGAAGCGCTTAGGTCAAAAGATGTTAGCATTACTAAAGAGGAGGAGCGAGGTGTGCTGATAGCGGTTCTCCTTCACGATATAGGTCACGGACCTTATTCACATGCACTGGAAAATAGTATTGTTCACGGCATATCGCATGAAGATATTTCTACCATGTTTCTTGAAAAGCTAAACAAGGAGTTCAAGGGTAAGCTTTTTATTGCAATTAAAATATTTAAAAACACATATAAAAAGAAATTCTTACACCTTTTAGTTTCAAGTCAGTTAGATATGGATAGGCTAGACTATTTAAATAGAGATAGTTTTTTTACCGGAGTTTCTGAAGGTGTAATTAGTTCTGAACGAATTATTAAAATGCTTCATGTAATAAAAGATAAGTTAGTGGTGGAAGCAAAAGGTATTTTTTCGATCGAGAATTTTATTATTGCCCGAAGAATAATGTATTGGCAGGTTTACCTTCATAAAACGGTGCTTAGTGCCGAATATTTGTTGGTTAATATTTTAAAGCGTGCTAAGGAAATTGCCGACAAAAACGACTCTTCATTATTTTGTACTCCTGCGTTGCGGGAGTTTTTGTATCACAAACATGATATGAATTCATTTTCTAGAGATAGTAGCCTGTTGGATGTATTTAGCAATTTAGACGATTACGATATTTTTGCTTCTGTAAAAGTTTGGGCAAATCATCCGGATTTTACGTTGTCTACATTGTGTAAAAACTTAGTGAACAGAAAGCTTTATAAAGTGTTAATTCAAAATGAGCCCTTTTCAAATGCACAGGTAAATTTGCTTCGAAAAAAAGCTAAAAAGCAATATAAGTTTAAAAATCAGGAGGCTGAATATTTTGTGTTCTCTAACGAGGTGACCATCGATGCCTATCGACCAGATAAAATCCGTATAAATATCCTTCATAAAAATGGAAAGATTGCTGATATTACAGAGTCTTCAGATCAAGCATATATTACATCGCTTCAAAAGTCGGTAAAAAAATATTTTTTGTGTTTCCCTAAAGAGATAGGCTGAAATTGAACATCAGGTATTTAATAAATTAGTCTTTAAATTGTCATAACCATCCTTATTTCTCTAAATTTGCTCAATTCTAAGTAGGAAATGGAGTTTAAAGCAAGTCAAATAGCAGGCCTTTTAAGTGGAATTGTTGAAGGCAATTCCGATGTTTCGGTTAGTGCCTTATGTAAAATTGAAGAAGGTAAAACTGGTTCATTAGCTTTTCTTAGTAATCAAGCTTATGCACATTATTTGTATACGTCCGATGCTTCCATTGTAATTATTAATAAAAACTTTGTACTTGAAAAGCCTGTAAAAAAATCATGTACGCTCATTCGCGTTGAAGATTCTAGAGTTGCTTTTGGCAAATTATTGGAAATGTACCAAAAGGCAAAAAACAATAAAGTAGGAATTGAACAGCCTTCAGTTATTTCTAAATCTGCAGTGCTTGGAAAAGATGTTTATGTGGCTCCTTTTGTTTACGTTGGAGACAATGCGAAGATTGGAAATAATGTTAAACTTTTTCCCAATGCTTTTATCGGAGACAATTGTGTGATAGGAGATAACACTGTATTATATGCTGGGGCAAAAATATATCATGAATGTGTTGTTGGAAACAATTGTACTATTCATGCCGGAGTAGTAATTGGCAGCGATGGTTTTGGATTTGCGCCAAACAACGATCGTAATTACAAATTGCAGCATCTTGGTAATGTTATTATTGAAGATAATGTTGAAATTGGATCCAACACCACTATTGACCGCGCTACACTCGGCTCCACTATCATTCGTAAGGGAGCTAAGCTTGATAATTTAATTCAGATAGGACATAATGCAGAAATAGGTGAGAATACCATTATCGTTTCACAAACAGGAGTTGCCGGTTCAACGAAAGTTGGGAAAAATTGTATCATCGGTGGACAGGTTGGAATTGTAGGACACATCACCATTGCCGATGGAACTAAAATAGCTGCTCAATCAGGCATTGGTAACAGCATAAAAGAAGAAAACACAACGGTGCAAGGTTCGCCCGCATTTGGAATAGGTGAATACAAAAGAGCGTACGTGCATTTTAAAAATTTAAATAAAACAATTTCAGAAATACATAAAGAAGTATCAAATACCAATATGCGAATTGATGCGAATAATACTAATGATACGAATGAGGGAAATGAAATAAATGATGTGAATGAGTTGGGCGAAAAAGATGGGAAGTTAATTTATCCCGAGCTTTCGTATTCTATTGTTGGGATTTGCTATGACGTTCATAATAAAGTTGGGCGGTACTCGCGCGAGAAACAATATTGCGATGCGATTGAAGCAAAGTTAAAAGAAGTTAATATTCCCTACGTACGTGAATTTGTTGTTGGGAAATCTGGAAACAGAGTGGATTTTCTTATAGACGATAAGATAGTGTTGGAAGCAAAAACAAAAGACGTGATTACGAAGGATGATTATTATCAATCTCAACGTTACCTTCAAAGTGCAGATAAGAGGTTGTGTTTGCTAGTAAATTTTAGGTCAAAATATGTTAGACCAGTTCGTATTATTCAAATCGAAACAGATGTGCGAAAGAAGTTTGCATAGTTTTGTTCTTTTTTTTTTGTGTTTAAGTTAATTCGCATTATTTGTATCATTAGTATTATTAGTATTTATTAGTATTATTTGTATCATTAGTATTATTTGTATTTATTAGTATTATTAGTATTTATTAGTATTATTTGTATCATTAGTATTATTTGTATTTATTAGTATTATTAGTATTATTAGTATTATTTGTATCATTCGCATTATTAGTATTATTAGTATCATTAGTATCATTAGTATTATTAGTATTATTAGTATCATTAGTATTATTTGTATCATTAGTATTATTTGTATTCATTTGTATCATTCGCATTATTAGTATCTCATTATGAAGCAAAGAACAATTAAATCTCCTGTTACTGTTTCTGGTGTTGGACTACACACCGGAGCAAAAGTTTCCCTAACGTTTAAGCCAGCCCCTGAAAATCATTGGTATAAATTTCAGCGAGTAGATTTACCTAACAAGCCAATCATTGAAGCAGATGCAGATAATGTAGTTTCGACCGATCATGGCACAACGCTTGAGCAAAACGGAGCAAAAGTTCATACTACTGAGCATGTGTTAGCTGCTTTGGTAGGAATGGAAATAGACAATTGTTTGATTGAAGTCACAGGGCCAGAAATGCCCATTATGAACGGTAGCTCAATGCCTTTTGTTGAAGCACTTGAAAAAGCTGGAACAGTAGAGCAGGAGGCAGATCGAGTATATTTTGAGTTGAAGTCAAACCTTTCCTTCGAAGATAATGTAAAGCATGTAGAAATGCTTGCAGTTCCTCAGGAGGAATTCAGGCTTACGGTAATGGTTGATTACAATTCCGAAGTGCTTGGAACGCAGCACGCACACATTTATAAAGCAGGAGAGTTTAAGCAAGAAATTGCTATGTGCAGAACGTTTGTTTTCCTGCATGAATTGGAAATGCTATTGAAAAATAATTTGATTAAGGGCGGAGATTTAGACAATGCCATTGTGCTGGTGGATAAACCGGTTCCGGAAGAAGATCTTGCGCACTTAAGAAAAGTGTTTAATAAACCAAACGTAGAGATTAAAGGAAGAGGTGTTTTAAATAACACGCAGCTACATTATTACAATGAGCCTGCAAGACATAAATTGCTAGATATTGTAGGAGACCTTGCGCTAATTGGTATGCCAGTAAAAGCTCACATATTGGCTGCTCGTCCGGGACATTCCGGCAATGTATCTTTTGCTAAAATATTTAAAGAAAGAATAAAAAAAGAAAAAGCCGATAAAGAAAAAGCAAGAGCAGAGATAGAAGCTAAAAAAGCTAAAGAAAGTAAAAAGTATGATGTAAATAAAGTGCTTTTAGATATTGAAGCCATAAAAAAATTATTACCGCACCGAGATCCTTTTTTATTGATTGACAAAATTTTGGAACTTACCCCAACACATGTAGTTGGCGTAAAACACGTGCTTCCAACCGAAGATTATTTTAGAGGGCACTTTCCTGGAAACCCTGTTATGCCGGGTGTGTTGCAAGTAGAAGCGATGGCGCAAGTTGGGGGAGTGCTAGTGTTAAAAACTGTTCCAGATCCCGAAAATTATCTCACATACTTTTTAAAGATTGAAGATGCTAAATTCAAAAACATGGTATTGCCTGGCGATACTATCATTTTTGTGTTAGACCTTCTTGAGCCCATTCGAAGAGGTTTGTGTCGTATGCGAGGAACTGCTTATGTAAATGATAAAGTGGTTATGCAAGCAGATATGTTGGCGCAGATAATCAAGAAACCATAATTGAGCGTGAATAATGTCGATAATACCACATTTATCTCAAAAGCAATTCGGACACTAATAACACGAATTAACACAAATTAATTGGTGGTAATTCGCGGGATTAGTGGCTTTGTTATAGGGAGTATTTTTGTTCTATTCCAATTATGTTTTCTAGAAGATTTGTAGTTGCTTTTTATTCATATAATTTCTTTCGTTTGTAGCATTCGTATATTTGTATCTCATTCGTATATTCGCTTATGATTTCTCGTAATTCATCTGTAGATAAAAGTGCAAGGCTGGGAAAAGACGTTACTGTTTCTCCCTTTGCTGTTATTTATGGAAATGTAGAAATTGGCGAAGGAACTTGGATTGGCCCTCATGTAACCATTATGGAAGGGGCGCGCATTGGAAAGAATTGCAAAATATTTCCCGGAGCTGTTATAGCAGCGATACCTCAAGATCTTAAATTTTCTGGCGAGGGATCCACAGTAGAAATAGGAGATAACACCACCATTCGTGAATTTGTAACAATTAACAGAGGTACAAAAGACCGAATGAAAACTGCTGTTGGAAGCAATTGCCTGCTTATGGCTTATGTGCATGTTGCGCACGATTGTTTGGTAGGGGATAATGTAATATTAGCTAACAGCGTAAACCTGGCTGGACATATTACCATTGATGATTGGGCAATTTTAGAAGGCTTAGTGGCAGTGCAGCAGTTTGTTCATATTGGCACTCATGCATTTGTTACTGGAGGATCGTTGGTACGCAAAAATGTACCGCCCTACGTAAAAGCAGCCCGCGAACCACTTTCATACATTGGTGTAAACTCGGTAGGGTTAAGGCGCAGAGGATTTTCTAACGAAGCAGTCTTACAAATAGAAGATATTTACCGCACCATTTATGTGCGCGGGCACAATGTATCCAACGCATTAAATATTGTAAATCAGGAAGCACCTGCTTCTCCCGAAAAAGATTTAATAGTAAAGTTTATTCAGGATTCTAAAGAAGGAATTATTAGAGGGATAACGGCTTAGTCACTTTGCATTTTAATTTTTTCCACAATTCTCTCATGTAACTTAAAAACATACTTGTTTTAATCATTCAATAATGAAATTGCATTTTTCTGGTCTGATTTGTTATGTAGTTATTTATTTGAGTTTGGCTTTTTTTAACTTGGCATATTCTCAAATTAATCTTGTAGCAAACCCGGGTTTTGGTGGTTTAGTACAGTGCCCTACTGGTTATGGTGCAATAGCTTTAGCCACGGGTTGGAACAATGCCTATTATTTTCAGAAATATTTGTAGGATGTATCATATACTATTTATAAAATAGCACTTGTTTTATTATTTTAAATATAGTATTTAAATCACTACTAACCGACTAATCATTTGAAAAAAAGCAGGTAGCCCGAAAGCTACCCACCTATTGCCGTAAATTTGTTGTTGCAAAACAATAAAAACTAACGACAATGTACAAAAATACGGAAATAAAATTTGTCGGTCAGCCGATTTTCAGTCAACTGCTGAAATTGATAGACAAGGCAGACTTCTATAAAATGGTAAAAGAAAGCAACAGCGACTATTATTACAAGGCGTTTAAGAGTTGGACTCACCTCACTACGATGTTGTTCGGAATATTGAGCCGATGCGATTCTATGGGTGAAATCTGCGAGGGACTAAGGGCAATGAGCGGCAAATTAAATCATTTAGGATTAGATAAAGCGCCAGCCAAAAGCACAGCAGGAGATGGATTAAGAAACCGCAGCAGTTCATTTTTTGAAACATTGTATTATGACTTAACGAAACGATATAGCAGTTTTTTGTCGGACAGCCGAACTTTGGGGCTGACCGTAAAACAATTATTTATCGTTGATTCTACCACCATCCGGTTGTTCAGCGATATATTGAAAGGCGTAGGACGCAATCCCCAAAACGATGGCAAGAAGAAAGGAGGATTAAAAGTGCACATGCTCATAGATGCGGTGCAATCAGTAGCCAAGTTTGTAAAGATTACCGAAGCTAAAATGCACGACAAAAATTTTCTCAAGGACATACAAGTTCCTCCATTCAGCATGT